>NZ_CBDQZH010000022.1:0-123969 GCF_965341775.1 Streptomyces sp. bgisy159
CCTTGACGGCCCCGTCCGCGGTGGCCTGCCCGGTGGAGCCGCCGGCGGTGGTCCCGAACCAGACCAGGGTGCCCGCGGCAGCCGCGGCCACGGCGGTACCCACCAGTCTCTTCAGCTGCATGGTGTTCCTCACTCCTCGACATTTCCGAGTTGACGGCGAACGTGGAGGAGCACCGTTCGGTGTTCACGCAAGCCCCCCCACTTGCGCCTGAAAACTTACTCGAAGGCGTTCGTGGAACGGGGAGTTGAATGACCGAGATCTTCACTTCCTGCGCGGAAACCGATCAGAATCAGCCAAGTCGAGACTGGAAGGTGCCGTCGTCGGCTACGTCAACCGCCCACGTCAACCGCCCGCGTTCTGCACGCGCGTTCGTGGGAGACCGCGCATCCACGCGGGCCGTGGACGCGTCTACGTCGTCATGGACCCTGTTGACCTGCGCAAGCCACCCGCGCGTCAGGAACCGCCCGAGGGGTGTCTGGTCGTCGCGATCCGTATGCCGGTCCGCGTCGCCGTGCTGGTGCTGGTGCTGCCGGTGCGGATGGCGTGGGACGCGCTCGCCGCCGCCGGGCGGTTCGTCACGCGCACGGTGCTCCGGCCGGCGGGGCGGGCCCTCGTGTGGCTGGCCGGGGTACTGCTCGTCCGGCCGGCCGTCGTCCTCTGGCGGTACGGCGTACTGCCCCTGTGCCGGGCCCTCGCATGGCTGGGACGGGTGCTGCTGGTGGTGCCGGTCGTCCTCCTGTACCGCTCCGTCCTCGCCCCGGTCGGCCACGCCCTCGCCCTGCTCGCGAGCCGAGCGGCCGCGGCACTCGCCTGGCTGTACGCGCGCGTGCTCACCCCGTTCGGGCACGCCGCGCTGCGGCTGCTGCGGGGCACCGCGTCCGCCCTCAGGACCGTCGCACTCGGGGCCTGCACCGCCGTGGCCTGGCTGGTGCGGTATGCGGTTGTCGTGCCGGTGGCCTGGCTGGTGCGGTACGTGGTCGTCGTGCCCGTGGTCTGGCTCGTGCGGCATCTCGTCGTCGCCCCCGCGCGGTGGCTGTACGCCAGGATCCTCACCCCCGTCGGACGCGCCGCCGGCCGGCTCGCGGGGCTGTTGCTCGCCGGCGTGGGCCTGGGGCTGTACTGGTCCGGCCGGGTACTGCTCGTGCTGCCCGCGTCGGCGCTGTGGCGATGGGTCCTCGTGCCCCTCGGGCGGCTTCTCGCCCTCCTCGCGAGGGAGGTCGCGGAGGCCCTCGGGCACGCCTGGCGGATGGCGGGACGGATCTCGGTCGCCGTCGGACGGTTCCTCGGGACGCTCTTCCGGTTGGTCTTCGTCGAGCCGGTGCGCTGGGTCCACCGCACGGTCCTCACGCCCGTGGGACACCTGCTGCGCGACGCCGTCCTGCGGCCTGCGGCCGAGGCCGCCCGCGCCGCCGGCAGGGCCGGCCGCCAGGCCGTCGCCGCCGCCCGCGAGACCGTACGGCAGGTGCGCGCCGACGTACGCCGGGCCCTGTTCGGGAGGCCCCCGGAGAGGGAAGCGGTGGGCGGGCGGGAACCTCAGCCCTCCGGGGCACGTACTCTTGGTAGAAGTACCACCGCTCTCACGAAGGACTAGGACACTGGGCAAGCGACAGCCCGAAGGCCCGCCGCCCGCACCCGCGGTGCAGCGCATCCGACTGCGCTACACCAAGCGCGGCCGCCTCCGGTTCACCAGCCACCGTGACTTCCAGCGCGCCTTCGAGCGTGCGCTGCGCCGCGCCGAGGTGCCGATGGCGTACTCGGCGGGGTTCACGCCGCACCCCAAGGTGTCGTACGCCAATGCCGCACCCACCGGCACGGGCAGTGAGGCGGAGTATCTGGAGATCGCGCTCACCGAGGCCCGGGACCCGGAAGGTCTGCGGGTCCTTCTCGACGAGTCGCTGCCCGCCGGGCTCGACGTCGTCGAGGCGGTGGAGGCGCGGACCTCCGGACTCGCCGACCGGCTGGCGGCCTCGGTGTGGGAGCTGCGACTGGCCGGGGTCGACCCCCTCGACGCCGAGCGCGCGGTGACCGCCTTCAACACGGCCGACACCGTCGAGGTGCAGCGCCGCACCAAGAACGGCGTGCGCACCTTCGACGCACGCGCCGCCGTCGTCACGCTGGAAACACGAGAAACAACGGAAACGCACAGTTCGCCGGCTGATAGGCCCAGCGACCAGCCCTGTGCGATACTGCGGCTGGTTGTTCGGCACGTGACGCCTGCCGTACGACCCGACGACGTCCTGTCCGGTCTCCGCGCCGTGGCCGACCTGGCGCCGCCGGTCCCCGCAGCGGTGACCAGGCTGGCGCAGGGGCTGCTCGATGAAGAGACCGGCACGGTGACCGACCCGCTCGCGCCCGACCGCGAGGCTGCGACGGCCCTACCCACGGCCGCTTCCGCCGCCGCCGCGACGGCGCCGGCGTAAGGAAGGTCCCGCGAAGGGACGGACGTCGTAGCGCCGCCCTCGTACTCGGGAGCCACCTGGGTCGGGCAGCGCACCGACCAGAAGACTTTCGCCAGGCCGTGCGCATTCGGCGTACGGAACCGGCGAGACAGGACACAGAGAGCTCCCGTGCGGCGCCCGCGCCCCGGACGGCGGCACCGCGCATCGCGCGAGCCGCGGACGTCAACGGCGGACGATCCTCATGATCGACGCCGGACCAGGCGCGGCGCCCGGGAGCCTGACGGGAGAAACGCCCGCATGCTCGAACCGATCGAACCCACTCAGGGTTCCGAAACCACCACCCCCAGCGACACCCTGCCGCCGCGTCGTCGGCGCCGGGCCGCTTCCCGCCCCGCCGGTCCGCCGGTCGCCGCCTCCGAGATGACCGAGGACGTCACCGCTTCGGCCATACCGGCCGAGGAGGACACCGCCGAGGAGCAGACCGGGGTGCAGACGCCCGAGGCCGAGGACACCGAGGCGCAGGACACCGAGGCGCAGGACACCGAGGCGCAGGACACCGAGGCGCAGGACACCGAGGCGCAGGACACCGAGGCGCAGGACGCCGAGGATGCCGCGCCGCGTCGTACGCGTCGTCGGGCCACGCGCCGTGCCTCCGCGCCCGCCGGCACCCCGGCGTCCGCTGGTAGCGCCGAGACCGCGGAGACCGTCGTACCGGCCGCCGCCGAACCCGCCGCCGAGATGCCGGAGCCCCAGGAGACCGCGCAGCCCGTGGCCGAGGAGGCCGGAGGGGCCGAGGAGGCCGCGCCGCGTCGTACGCGTCGTCGGGCCACGCGCCGCGCCTCCGCGCCCGCCGGCACCCCGGCGTCCGCCGAGGCCGCCGAGAGCGTTCTGCCCGCGGCCTCCGCGCCCAGCCAGGCCGAGGAGGCCGCCGTGACCGAGACACCGTCCGACCGAGCCACCGCCGAGACGGCCGCCGCGCCCGCCGCCGAGGCCGCGCCCGCCGGCCGTACCCGCCGTCGGGCCACCCGCCGCGCCTCCGCGCCCGCCGCTGCCCCCCAGCAGACCGAGGCCCCAGGCACCACCGAGGCTCCCGAGGTTCCTGCGGCCGCCGAGGCCGCGGAGCCCGCCGAGGCGCAGACCGCCGCCGCCGAGGAGGCCGCGCCCAGGACCCGTACGCGCCGACGCGCCACCCGCAAGGCGACCGCTCCCGCCGGGGCGGCCGAGGGCGCGGAAGCCGGTACCCCCACGGGCCGGGCCGTCGCCGCGGAGGCCGCCGAGACCCCGGCCGCCGAGCTGACCGGCGAGGTGCTGCCCGCCGCCGGGACGGCCGCCCAGGCCACCACCGGCGAGGAGCGCCCCGCGGAGAAGGCCCCGGAGGGGAAGACCGCTGCGGAGGAGCCCGCGGAGGAGCCCGCCGAGGCGGCCGCTCCCCGGCGCGGCCGTCGCCGGGTCGTGCGCAAGACCGCCGGTGGGCTGTTCGCCGAGCCGGCCGCGACGCAGAGCACCGAGGGTGCCGAAGCCGAGGCGCCGCGCCGCCCGGCGCGGCCCGCGGTGGCCGTGTTCCAGCCGCCGGTGTTCGCCGAGCCCAGGTTCCAGACGCCGGAACGGGCCGCCGCCGAGGCCGCCGCCGCGGAGTCGGAGAGCGGGACCGCCGAGGCCGAGGAGGCCGCCGAGGAGCCGACCGGGTCGCGGCGCCGGCGCCGCCGCCGCGGTGCCACCGCGGGCGAGGAGACCACGGCGCCCACCTTCCAGACGCCCGAGAACGCGGAGTCCACCGAGGCCGCCGCCGAGCCCGCCGCGGAGGAGACGGCCGAGGACGCCGAGGACCTCGTCGAGGGTGAGGAGACCGAGGACGGCGAGGAGACCGGCTCGCGCCGCCGGCGCCGCCGGGGCGGTCGCCGACGCCGCCGGGGCGAGGCCGCCGAGGGCGAGGGCGGGGACGCCGAGGCCGAGGAGCTCGCCACCGAGCAGGCCGCGCAGGACACCGAGGACACCGCCGAGCAGGAGGAAGAGGACGCCGAGGAGGGCGGTGCCGAGGGCTCCGGCTCCAGCGCCGGCACCCGCCGTCGTCGCCGTCGCCGCCGTCGGGCCGGTGACACGTCCGTGGACACCGAGCCGTCCGCCGACGACCCCGAGCGCACCGTCGTCAAGGTCCGCGAGCCCCGCAAGGCGGCCGAGCCGTCCGACGAGGTGCAGTCCATCAAGGGCTCCACGCGTCTGGAGGCGAAGAAGCAGCGCCGCCGGGAGGGCCGCGAGCAGGGCCGCCGCCGCGTGCCCATCATCACCGAGGCCGAGTTCCTGGCCCGGCGCGAGGCCGTCGAGCGGGTCATGGTCGTCCGCCAGCACGGCGACCGTACGCAGATCGGCGTGCTGGAGGACGGTGTGCTCGTCGAGCACTACGTCAACAAGGAGCAGTCGACGTCGTACGTCGGCAACGTCTACCTGGGCAAGGTGCAGAACGTGCTGCCGTCGATGGAGGCCGCCTTCATCGACATCGGCAAGGGCCGCAACGCCGTGCTGTACGCCGGTGAGGTCAACTTCGAGGCGCTGGGCATGGCCAACGGGCCGCGCCGCATCGAGTCCGCCCTGAAGTCCGGCCAGTCGGTCCTGGTGCAGGTCACCAAGGACCCGATCGGCCACAAGGGCGCGCGTCTGACCAGCCAGGTCTCCCTGCCGGGCCGTTACCTGGTGTACGTCCCCGAGGGGTCGATGACCGGCATCAGCCGCAAGCTGCCCGACACCGAGCGGGCACGGCTGAAGACCATCCTCAAGAAGATCGTCCCCGAGGACGCGGGCGTCATCGTGCGTACCGCCGCCGAGGGCGCGAGCGAGGAGGAGCTGCGCCGGGACGTCGAGCGGCTGCAGGCGCAGTGGGAGGAGATCCGCAAGAAGGCGAAGGGCGGCGGCTCGAGCGCGCCGTCCCTGCTGTACGGCGAGCCGGACATGACGGTCCGGGTCGTGCGGGACATCTTCAACGAGGACTTCTCCAAGGTCATCGTCAGCGGTGACGAGGCCTGGGGGACCATCCACGGCTATGTGTCGCACGTCGCCCCGGACCTCGCCGGGCGGCTGTCGAAGTGGACCTCCGAGGTCGACGCCTTCGCCACCTACCGGATCGACGAGCAGCTCGCCAAGGCGCTGGACCGCAAGGTCTGGCTGCCCAGCGGCGGTTCGCTGGTGATCGACCGGACCGAGGCGATGGTCGTCATCGACGTCAACACCGGCAAGTTCACCGGCCAGGGCGGCAACCTGGAGGAGACGGTCACCAGGAACAACCTGGAGGCGGCGGAGGAGATCGTGCGCCAGCTGCGGCTGCGCGACCTCGGCGGCATCATCGTGATCGACTTCATCGACATGGTGCTGGAGTCCAACCGGGACCTCGTGCTGCGCCGGCTGCTGGAGTGCCTGGGCCGCGACCGCACCAAGCACCAGGTCGCCGAGGTGACCTCGCTCGGCCTGGTCCAGATGACCCGCAAGCGGGTCGGCCAGGGCCTGCTGGAGTCCTTCTCCGAGACCTGCGTCCACTGCAACGGGCGCGGCGTCATCGTCCACCTCGACCAGCCGTCGGCGACCGGCGGCAAGCGCAAGAAGCGCGGTCGCGGCGGTGAGCACGTCCACGAGCACGACGCCGTCGTGGAGGTCCCGGAGACCGCCGAGAGCGCCGTGTCCGCAGAGCCGGCCGTGACCGCGGAGGAGGAGGCCGAGCGCGAGGCCGAGACCGCCGCGGTGGCGGAGCCGGTCGCGCTGCCCTCGCCGGACTTCGCGCCGGACGAGGAGCTGTACAGCAGCGTCGCCGAGGCCGAGGCCGCGGCCGGCCGGGGCCGTACCCGGCGCCGGGCGAGCCGCCGCGCGTCGGCACCGGCGGGCGCGCCGAGGTCGAAGCGGGCTGAGGCGCCGGCCGAGACACCGCGCGGGACCGAGACACCGCGCGAGACCGAGGCAGTGGCCGAGCCGGCCGCCCCCGCGCCCACCGCGCAGGACGTCACCGCCGAGGCGGAGGCGGCGCTTCCGGTGCAGCCCGCCGAGGCCGCCGCCGCGCACGCCGAGCCGGCCGCCGTGGAGGACCCGGTCGTCGAGGCCGCGCCCGCCGAGGAGGCCGCGCCCAAGGGCCGTACGCGTCGTCGGGCCACCCGCAAGGCGTCCGCGCCGGCCGGTTCGCCGGCGGGTGCGGAGGCGGCCGTGGTGACCGTCGCCGAGCCGGCCGCCGGTGAGCCGGCCGCGGTGCCCGCCGAGGGGTCCGCCGAGCAGGTGGAGGTCCCGGCCGGGGCTGCCGCGGGGGAGGCCGAGCCGGTCGCCGCCGAGAGCGCCGCGCCCGCCCGCCCGCGTCGTCGCGCCGTCCGCAAGACCATCGCGCCGACCGCGTCCGAGGAGGCGGCCGTCGTGGTCGTCCCGGCGGCTGAGGAGCCGGCCGAGTCGGCCGCGGCCCCGGAGGCCGCCGGTACGGCCGAGTCCGCAGAGTCCGCAGAGTCCGCCGAGTCCGCCGAGGAGGTCGCTCCGGCGGCCAAGAAGACGGCGCGCAAGGCCGCCAAGAAGGCCACGGCGAAGAAGGCCGCCACCAAGAAGACGGCGGCCAAGAAGACCGCGGCGAAGAAGACGGCCGCCAAGAAGACGACGGCGAAGAAGGCCGCCAAGACGGTCACGAAGAAGACCGCGGCGGCCCAGCAGAGCACGTCGTCGGCGTCGGCCCCGGCCGACGAGAGCTGAGCGGCGCGGGGCGCCGGTCCGGCAGGGCCGGCGCCCCGTCCGCGCGCTCGCGCCGCGTGGGGCCGACGTGACCGGCCGCACACCGGCGGGGCCCGCCCCGGTTTGACCCCTTCGGCAGCGGACCCGTAACCTTGACCGTCGGCGTGTCGAATGACCACGCCACATCCCCGTAAACCTCTTCCTCCCGGGCCTTCGGTGGCCGGGAGAGGCCGCCCGCTGTCGTGGACGGCTGGCCTTCGGGGGTGCCGTTTTCCGAGCGAAAGAGAGATCCGCGTGTACGCCATCGTGCGCAGCGGTGGTCGCCAGCACAAGGTTGCTGTCGGCGACATCGTTGAGGTTGACAAGATTTCCACCGCCAAGGTTGGCGACACGGTCGAGCTCTCGACCCTGCTCGTTGTCGACGGCGACTCCGTGACCAGCGACCCGTGGGTGCTGGCCGGCATCAAGGTCCAGGCCGAGGTCGTGGACCACCACAAGGGCCAGAAGATCGACATTCTGCGCTACAAGAACAAGACCGGCTACCGCCGTCGTCAGGGCCACCGCCAGCAGTACACGGCGATCAAGGTCACCGCGATCCCCGCGGCTGCGAAGTAAGGACTGAGGAGAGATGGCACACAAGAAGGGCGCATCGTCCACCCGGAACGGTCGCGACTCCAACGCCCAGCGGCTCGGCGTGAAGCGCTTCGGCGGTCAGGTCGTCAACGCGGGTGAGATCCTGGTTCGTCAGCGCGGCACCCACTTCCACCCGGGCGCCGGTGTCGGCCGTGGTGGCGACGACACGCTGTTCGCGCTGCAGGCCGGTTCGGTGCAGTTCGGCACCCACCGTGGCCGCAAGGTCGTGAACATCGTTCCGGTCGCCTGACACCAGGCACAGACCGAACGCTTCGCGAGGCGGACCTCACTTCCCGGTCGGGAAGGCGGGTCCGCCTTTCGCGTGTTACTACGAAGACATCCCGTGCGTTCGACGACATCCCGTACGTCCGACGGCACACCGTACGTTTCTGGAGGCACCGAACCATGACCACCTTCGTGGACCGCGTCGAGCTGCACATCGCCGCGGGTAACGGAGGTCACGGCTGTGCCTCCGTCCACCGCGAGAAGTTCAAGCCGCTCGGCGGGCCCGACGGCGGCAACGGCGGGCGCGGCGGCGATGTGATCCTCACCGTCGACCAGTCCGTGACCACGCTGCTCGACTACCACCACTCCCCGCACCGCAAGGCCACGAACGGCAAGCCGGGCGAGGGCGGCAACCGCTCCGGCAAGGACGGCCAGGACCTGGTGCTGCCCGTGCCGGACGGCACCGTCGTCCTGGACAAGGCGGGCAACGTCCTCGCCGACCTGGTCGGGCACGGCACGTCCTTCATCGCCGCCCAGGGCGGCCGGGGCGGCCTCGGCAACGCGGCCCTCGCCAGCGCCCGCCGCAAGGCGCCCGGCTTCGCGCTGCTGGGCGAGCCCGGCGACCTGCGCGACATCGTGCTGGAGCTGAAGACCGTCGCCGACGTGGCGCTGGTGGGCTACCCGAGCGCCGGCAAGTCCTCGCTGATCTCCGTGCTGAGCGCGGCCAAGCCGAAGATCGCCGACTACCCGTTCACCACCCTGGTGCCCAACCTCGGCGTGGTGACCGCGGGTTCGACCGTCTACACCATCGCCGACGTGCCCGGTCTCATCCCCGGCGCCAGCCAGGGCAAGGGCCTCGGCCTGGAGTTCCTGCGCCACGTCGAGCGGTGCAGCGTCCTGGTGCACGTCCTCGACACGGCGACCCTGGAGTCCGACCGTGACCCCGTCTCCGACCTCGACGTCATCGAGGAGGAGCTCACGCAGTACGGCGGTCTCGACAACCGGCCGCGGGTCGTCGTCCTCAACAAGATCGACGTACCCGACGGCCTGGACCTCGCCGAGATGGTGCGGCCGGACCTGGAGGCGCGCGGCTACCGCGTCTTCGAGGTGTCCGCGGTCGCCCACAAGGGGCTGAAGGAGCTGTCGTTCGCGCTGGCCGACCTGGTGGCCAGGGCGCGGGCCGCCCGGCCGAAGGAGGAGGCGACCCGGATCGTCATCCGGCCCAAGGCCGTGGACGACGCGGGCTTCACCGTCAGCCGCGAGGACGACGGCCTGTTCCGGGTGCGGGGCGAGAAGCCCGAGCGCTGGGTGCGGCAGACCGACTTCAACAACGACGAGGCCGTGGGATACCTCGCCGACCGCCTCAACCGCCTCGGCGTCGAGGAGGAGTTGATGAAGGCGGGTGCCCGGGCCGGTGACGGCGTCGCCATCGGTCCCGAGGAGAACGCCGTCGTCTTCGACTGGGAGCCCTCCGTCATGTCCGGCGCCGAGATGCTCGGGCGCCGCGGCGAGGACCACCGCTTCGAGGCACCCCGCCCCGCGGCCCAGCGCCGCCGGGACCGGCAGGCGGAGCGGGACGACGCGGACCAGGACTACGACGACTTCGAGCCGTTCTAGGGACTCGTACTCCGCGTCGCCGCCCGGGAGGCGGCCGCAGGCCTTCGGGAAGCGGCGCGGGACTGCTGTAACGGACGAGGACCGGTCCCCGGTGGCGGGGGCCGGTCCTCGTCCGTTCGTGTCGGGTGTTCAGCGCTCCAGGAACGCGAACAGCTCCTCCCAGCGGTCCGTGATCTCCGAGGCCGAGAAGCGCTGGACGTTCTTGTGGGCCTTGTCCCCCATGGCGTCGCGCAGTTCGCCGTCGGCCATCAGCCGGCCCAGCGAGCGCGCCAGCTCGGAGGTGTTGCCGGGACGGGCCAGGAAGCCGTCCTCCTCGTGCCGGACGATCTCGCGGACGCCGGGGGCACAGTCGAAGGCCACGCACGGCAGCGCGCAGGACATCGCCTCCAGGAGCGCCAGCGGGAAGCCCTCACCGCGCGAGGACATCACGAAGAGGGACGCCCCGTGCAGGGCCCCCATGACGTCGGAGGTCTGGCCGGCCCACTCCACGGAGTCGTCGAGGCCCAGCTCGGTGCACTGTTCCCTGAGCTTGCCCTCGTCCGGCCCGGAACCGTAGATGCGCAGGCGCCAGCCGGGATGTTCGGGCGCCACCTCGGCCCAGGTGTCGAGGAGCAGGTCGACGCCCTTCTCGTAGCCGAGGCGGCCGATGCTCACCACGACCTTCTCGGTGCGGGGGGACGGGGTCTCCGCCATCATCGGGATGGGGTTCGGCATGAACCCCACGTTGTTCAGCCCGCGCACCATCCACAGGTCGGCGTCCTCCTGCGTCAGCACGAGCAGCCGGTCGACGTCCTTGTAGTACCGCTGGACGCGGTGGAAGCGCGAAGAGGTGCGGGACGTCTCGTACGCCTCGTGGCTCATGCCGATGACGCGGTGGCCGGCGGTGTCGGCGACGGCGACCCATTCCATGGCCCACACCTGGGTCACGATGATCATGGCGCCCGGACGTGCGGCGCGGAAGATCCCCGACAGGCGTTCCGCGGCCTGCCGCATCTCCGCCTCGCGCGCGGCCTCGCGGCGCCGGGCGGCCAGGTTGGCGCGGTCGGGCAGCGTGCGGGCCTGCCAGCGGCCCGGCGGGCGCACGTCGTACAGGGTCACCGTCTCGAACGGCGGGTTCTCGCCGAGATCCAGGGGCGTCTCGGTCGGGGCGATGCCCACGATGGTGACGCGGTGTCCCCGCTCGGCGAAGAGCCGGGCCATGAACGTCTGCCAGCGGGCCACACCGCCGAGTTCGTTGACCTCGTTGGCCACGAAGATGATGTCGCGCTGTGTCATCGGGCTTCTCCCCGGGTGCCGAAGAAGCGGTCGACGATCCGGGCGGCGGCGTCGCCCCGGTCGTACTCGCCGTACTGCGTCATGAACTCCTTGAGCCGTCCTTCGTAGCCGGAGGCGAGAGCGCCGAGGTCGGACAGCGCCTCGAAGAGGTCCTCCGTCGTCCTGACCACCGGTCCCGGCGCCTGCTCGGACAGGTCGAAGTAGGTGCCGCGGCTGCTTCCCACGTAGTCGTCCCAGTCGTAGGTGTAGAACAGCATGGGCCGCTGGAGGAGCGAGTAGTCGAACATGACCGAGGAGTAGTCGGTGATCAGCGCGTCGGACAGCAGCAGCAACGGCGTGATGTCGGGCTCCGCGCTGACGTTGACGACGCGTCCGGCGACCGACGGCGGAAGCGACACGCTGTTGAGGTAGTGGGTGCGGATCAGCAGGGTGAAGCGGTCGCCGAAGCGGTCCGCGAACTCCTCCACGTCGAACGGGAACTCGAACTTGCGCACCGCGCCGTTCGCCTGGGCCCGGAACGTCGGCGCGTAGAGCACCACCGGCAGGTCGCGGCGCAGTCCGAGTCGCTCGGCCAGTTCCTCGGTGGCCGCGGGCAGCGAGCCGGACTCGCGCGCCTGCACCAGCGCGTCGTTGCGGGGATAGCCCGTGCGCAGGAGCTTCTCCTCCGGGATCCGGAAGGCCCGGGCGAGGGTCCGTTCATCGTGCTCACCGCGCACCACGAAGTGGTCGAAGCGGTCGATCGCCTTCTGGTACTCGCGGCGCTCCGGCTCGGTCATGATCCGGCCCTGCGGCGCGTCGAAGCCCATGCGCTTGAGGGCGGAGCCGTGCCAGGTCTGGATGTAGGTGGTCTCCGGCCGCTTGCGCAGCTTCAGCGGGAAGCCCTGGTTGTCGACCCAGAACTCGGCCTGCGCCAGCGCCCGGAGGTAGCCCCAGGACCAGCGGCGCACCAGCTCGGCGTCCTTCGGGAACCCGGTGGGACGCTCACCGGCGTACGACCAGATGGCCCGGACGGGGAGGTTCCGGCGCCGCAGCTCCTCGTAGACGGCGCGCGGGCTGTCGCTGTACTGCTTGCCGAGGTGGCTCTCGAAGACGACCGTGCCCTTGCGGACGGGCAGCAGGCGGCTCATGCGCTCGTAGGTCTCGAGCTTGCGCGCACCGGAGTTGAGCTCCTTGCGCACCGACACGACCTTGCGCGCGACCTTCTTGGCCATCTGGGCGGGCGGGCTCTGCATGTTGCGCTGCAGGAGCGTCGAGGTGCGCTGGGCGAGCGGGCTGTGCTGGGTCAGCCGGAACGCCAGGTGGCCGCCTGCCGAGGCGTGCGGCTGGATGCGGTCCGCTATGGCGCGGCCCAGCCGCGGCCGGATGCGGATCGCGCCCGTGTTCTCCAGGTCGGTCTGCCCGACGGTGAGCCGGCTCGTGGTGCGCTCCCCGTCGACGGTGAGGTGCAGGCGTACGTCCCACACGTCGTCGACGATGCCCAGGGGCCGCAGCTTGCTCGCCAGGGGCACCGTGGCCTGCCACACGACGGACTCGCCCTGGTGGGTGACCGACGGGACGGGGAACCGGAACGCCTGCAGGCTCTTGCGCCGGGCGCGGAACTCCAGTTCCGCCGTCAGCCGCGCGGACGGGGGGATCACTCCGAGCGGGTTGACCACCGCGCCCGCGAGGGCCAGCCCCCCGGCGTTCTCCTCGTACCGGGTCACGGCGTTGCGCAGGTTCAGCCGCTGGACGGGGGCGTCGTGGTAGCCGAGGTCGGTGACGTCGAGGATGCGGCGGCCCAGCGGGTCGTCGAGGTGCTCGGGGCACCAGAAGACGCGGCCGTCGCGCTCCACCAGCGGGCTGGAGACCTTGTTCTTGTTGATGAGCGTGTCGATGGCCGGCATGAGGTGCTTCCAGTCCTCCTGCAGCAGGAGGTAGGCGCACAACCGGTGAACGGGGGTCAGCCCCTCGTACGCCTCCTCGGGGAAGCCCTGGACGTATCCCCGGGCCATCTCCGCGAAGCGGTGCCGGTAGTCGTCGTCGAGGAAGGGCAGGTCGCGGAGGTACAGGACGAGGTCGTGCTTCAGGAACTTGCGGTCCTTGTGCAGCTTGAGCTCGTCGTGGCCCTGCTCGGCCAGGATGCGGTCGATCCTGCGGTGGATCTCGACGCGGTCGGCGAAGTTGCGGATCTCGTTGCGCCGGTTGCTGATCGACTTCTCCTGGGCCTTCTCGACCACGTTCCAGTGGTAGACCGTGTTCGGGATCAGCGTGATCTTCGACGCGGCGAGGTAGGCCTGGGCGGAGAAGAGCAGGTCCTCGTAGTGGATGCCGCGCGGGAAGACGAGGCCGTTGTCGAGGAGGAACGACCGGCGGTAGCACTTGTTCGTCGACAGGGTGTCGAAGACCAGCAGGTCGGGGATCTCCGTGATGGAGTCGAAGGTGCGGGTCTGCCGGTAGAGCCACTGGTACCACTTGGCGGTCTTGCCCGTGCGGCTGTCGGTGTGCACGCGCAGGCAGAGGCCGGAGACCAGGTCCGCGTCGGTGCGCTCGGCCGCGTCGAGCATGTTGCGGCAGGCGTTGGCCTCGAGCGTGTCGTCGCTGTCGAGGAACATCACGTACCGGCCGCGGGCGATGGCGACGCCCTGGTTGCGCGGCTCGCCGCAGCCACCGCTGTTCTCCTCCAGCTGGATGGCGCGGACCCGGTCGGAGCCGGCCGCCAGTCGCTGCGCGACCTCGAAGGAGCCGTCGGTGGAATGGTCGTCGGCGATGATCACCTCTACGTTGCGCAGAGTCTGGTCGAGGACCGACCGCACCGCGGTGGGGAGGCGTTCGGCGTCGTTGTAGACGATGACGACGACACTGATGTCGGGCGTTTCGTCGTGGGGCTGGGACACTGCGGCGGCTACCTCTGGCTCGACTCGGTGGTGGACGGCTGGGCTGACGCGTCGAGGGCCCGGCCGGGTGGCGGCGCGGGCGTCCGCTCGGCCAACGGCACCACGGGGGGCAGATCCTCGGCGCGTTCGTGGAGGAAGACGCGTCGTACGACCCGTTCGGCTGCGTGTCCGTCGTCGAAATCACAGAAACGTCCGCGGAAGGCGGCGCGGCGCTCCGTCGTCTCCGCGGTGTCGTAGGCCCCGGTGTCCAGCAGCCGGACCAGTTCCGCCTGGGAGGTGGAGACCGCTCCGGGGGACTCCTGCAGCAGGTCGAAGTAGGTGCCGCGGACCGCGGAGTACACGTCCCAGTCGGGGGCGTGGATGATGATCGGGCGGTCCAGCACCGCGTAGTCGAACATCGCCGAGGAGTAGTCCGTGATGAGCGCGTCGGCGGCGAGGTAGAGCTCCTCGACCGGGTGGTGCGCCGAGACGTCGATGATCCGGCCGCTGCGGCGCAGGTCGGCGAGGTGCTGGGACGACGCGCCGTAGAAGTAGTGGCCGCGCACCATCAGGGTCACGTCCGGGCCGAGTTCCTGCGCCATCCGGGCCAGGTCGAGGCCCGGCCGGAAGTTCGGCTGGTACTCGCGGTGGGTCGGCATGTACAGGAACGCGCGCGTGCCGTCGGCCAGCCCGAGGTTCTCCCGCGCCCGGCGTACGTCGTCGGCGGTGGAGGTGACCAGCACGTCGTTGCGCGGGTAGCCGGTCTCCAGGGTGGTGTACGAGCAGGGGTACACCCGCTCCCAGACGGTGGTGGAGAACCGGTTGGCGCTGACGCTGTAGTCCCAGCGGTCGCAGCGCCTGAGGAGCTTGGCGAAGTCCATGTCGGTGGACGCCGGGTACTTGCGCTGGTCCAGGCCCATGGTCTTCAGCGGGGTGCCGTGATGGGTCTGGAGGTGGATCTGCCCCTCGCGCTTGACCACGACGTCCGCGAAGTTCACGTTGTTCACGAGGTACTTGGCGCGGGCCAGCGCGGCCCAGTACTCGCGCGACCCGACGGTCACGAAGTCGACGCCGGCGGGGGCCAGGGCGGCGGCCTCCGGACGCAGCACCCACACGCGGCGGATGTGCGGGGCCAGCCGGGCCAGTTGGGCGTCGATGGCGGCCGGGTTGCAGGAGACGCTGCGGCTCCAGTAGGCGGAGAACACCGCGAGGCCGTCGTCGAGCGGCAGGCGCAGCTGGGACTGGTAGAAGGCGCCCATCGCGCCGCGCTTGGACAGGGTGACGGCCGCGCCGGCCTTCTTCTTGACGCGCTGACGGAACCTCGCGGCGGTCATCGCGCTCGCCCAGGCGGCGTACGCGTCCCGCTCCAGCAGGGCGAACTTCTTGCCCTTGCCGGCGGGCGGCCGGGTGAAGCCCTGCGGCACCCGGGCCCGGTAGTCGGCGGAGGCCCGGTGGAAGAACTCGGCGCGCGCGTCGGCGGGCAGCCGTCCGGGCTTCTCCAGCACGGTCAGGTAGTGGGCGATCATCTTGCGGAACAGCGGCTCGCGCCATTCGTCCAGCTCGGGGTGCGCGTCGAGGAAGTCGAACACACGGCCGTACTGGTCGAAGATGTCGAAGTGCTTGCGGCTGGTGGTCCTGAGGATGTTGCCGCCCTCCCTGCGCTGCCGGTAGAGCACGCCCACGCGGTCGAGCAGGGCGATGCTCTCGGCGCTGATCAGGGAGCAGTACGTCCAGGGAGCGTCCTCGTAGTAGCCGGTGGGGAAGGTGAGGCCGACCCGGTCGACGAAGTCGCGGCGGTACGCCTTGTTCCAGACGATCTGCAACAGATCGAGCAGCTGGGGCCGGTCGGTCAGCCGGACCACGTCCGGGCCGTCGGTGCGCAGCAGGTCGGCGCGGTAGTTGCGCTCGACGCGGCCGTCCCAGTAGGAGCGGGCGTAGTCGTAGACGAGGATCTCGGGGTCCCCGGTGGCGTCGAGGCGCTCGGCGATCGCCGCCAGCGAGCCCTCGGTCATGGTGTCGTCGCTGTCGAGGAACAGGACGTAGTCGCCCTGGGCCCTCTCCAGGCCGGCGTTGCGGGCGTACCCCAGGCCCACGTTCTCCGTGAGATGGATCACCTTCACCCGGGCGTCCCGCCGGGCATAGTCGTCGAGGATGGCCCCTGACCCGTCCGGTGAGCAGTCGTCGACCGCGATGATCTCGAAGTCCGTGTAGTCCTGGTCGAGGACGGAGTCGAGACACTCGGAGAGATAGCCCTGCACCTTGTAGGCAGGGACGATGAGTGAGAGTCGGGGCATCCTTACAACCTGTTCCGAGGGCTGACCGCGAGGGATGGGCGGGCCGGGATGCCCGTCGGCGGCCCGGGATACCGCAGCCCTCAGGGTAAAGGATTCACGTGTTGTTCCCGTGGGTGAGGTGGTGGAGCGCCCGGCGGGCCATGAGATCTCTCTCGCATTCACGGTTTCCCTGTCTTTGACATGGCTTTGGTGGCATACATCCGGTATGCCCGACTCGATTTTCGCGCGCGCAGCGGGAAGTCTGCATCCGTTGACCGTCGATCGAGGAGGCGTGCGGATGAGTTGGCTGGTCACCGGCGGGGCCGGATACATCGGAGCCCATGTGGTGCGCGCTCTGGCCGAGGGCGGCCAGAGCGTCGTCGTCTACGACGACCTGTCGACGGGTACCGCCGAGCGGGTGCCCGAGGGTGTGCCGCTGGTCGTCGGCAGCGTGCTCGACGCCGAGCGGCTCGGGCAGGCGGTCCGCGACCACGCGGTCACCGGAGTCGTGCACATCGCCGCCAAGAAGCAGGTGGGGGAGTCGGTCGAGCAGCCGCTCCACTACTACCGGGAGAACGTCACCGGTCTGCAGACCCTGCTGGAGGTCATGGCGGCGAACGGCGTCGACCGCATCGTCTTCTCCTCCTCCGCCGCCGTCTACGGCATGCCCGACGTCGACCTCGTCACCGAGGACACGCCCTGCCTGCCGATGAGCCCCTACGGCGAGACCAAGCTGGTCGGCGAGTGGCTGATCAAGGCCGCCGCCGCGGCGCACGGGCTGCGGGCCGCCTCCCTGCGGTACTTCAACGTCGCCGGTGCCGCGAGCCCGGAGCTGGCCGACACGGGCGTCTTCAACCTCATCCCCATGGTGTTCGAGCGCCTGGAGGCCGACGAGGCCCCGCGGATCTTCGGCGACGACTACGCCACGCCGGACGGAACCTGCGTGCGCGACTACATCCATGTCGAGGACATCGCCTCCGCCCACCTCGCGGCGGCCCGGCGGCTGGAGGACGCTCCCGCCGGAACCGCCCTCTCGCTCAACATCGGGCGCGGCGAGGGCAGTTCGGTGCGGGAGATGGTGGACCGCATCCTGAAGGTCACCGGCCGTGAGGACCTGGCCCCGACGGTGGTCGAGCGCCGGGCGGGCGACCCCGCACGGGTGGTCGCCGCCGCCGACCGGATCCACCAGGAGCTGGGCTGGTCCGCCCGCTACGACCTGGACGCCATGATCGAGTCCGCCTGGGCGGGCTGGCGGCACTGGCACCGGTGATCCGGTGATCCGGTGACCCGGCGCACCACGGCCGGGTGCGCCGGGAGGCCGGTCAGACGAGCGCCTCCTTGTAGTAGATGCTGGCCCTCTTCCGTGAGTCCGTGTCGGACGTGACGGAGGCGAAGCCGCTGCACAGCCGTACCGCGAGCGGGTCGGCCGGGTCGGGAACCTGGATGGCCATGCCCTCCGGCTCGCGGTACGGCAGCGAGTAGCCCGCCCTGGTCAGCTTCTGCTCGACGACCGCGCCGGTGTTCCAGTCCACGCACGTGATGAACGTGTTGCCGTACGGCGAGACCGAGCCGTCCTTGCCGTACTGCGTGCCGGCCAGCAGGTAGAGGTGGCTGCCGTGGCTCGCGAAGCCCTGGAAGGTGTCCGGGTGGTCGGGCATGAGGTCCGCCGGCTGGGGCACGTCGGCGAGCGGGGTCCGGCCGCCCGCCTTGAAGTCGGCGAGGTCGTAGAGCCGGTACCGGAACGCCCCACCGGTCCGGCAGCGCACGGCGAGCCGGTTGTTCACCGGGTCGGTGGCGACGGTGGTGCGGTCGACGCCGCTCTCCAGCTGGTACTGCGTGACGGCGGGCGAGTCCGCGGTCAGCACCGATCCGTTCTGGAACCTGAAGCGGGCCAGCCGGTCGCCCCACCCCGAATAGGTGCCGTCCGCGTTCTGGGTGCGGACGGAATGCGTCTCGGTCCACAGATAACTGCCGGATGCGGTGGATTCGACACCGATCTGTACGCCATGTCCGAATCCGCGGAGATACATGGTGCCGAGAATCCGTCCGGAGAGGTCAAGGCGGGTCAGGCACAGATCTCCGTTGGCGGTGCGGTCACTGCCCGAATAGGTCCGCGTCTCGCCGGGCAACCGGAGTCCGCCGTCCACCAATTGCACGGTGAAAACATGTCCGGCGGCGTTGTCGAACGCGAAGGACTGCAGGACGCGTGTGCCCGCCAGCGGCACCTCCCGCAGGAGCATCGAGGAGGGCGCCGTGAGGTCGAACCGCTTGCTCGCGGTCACGGAACCCGGCGTGACGTGGTCCTGTGAGTCGCGCCGAGCGCTTTCCGTCCCGCGCGCCACGCCGACGGCGATCGCCGGAACGGCCGCCACGCCGGCGATCGCGCCCGCCGTCCTCAGAAGCTGTCTGCGGTTGAGCATGGTGTTTCGAAGCCCCCTCGGAAAGGAAACGCCGGCGTTCGGCGACGGCGGGTCATTAAAACACCTGGGATTTGTCGGCGACAGCACCGGCTGCGCCGCTGATTTTCATTCAGCCATTCTTGCGGAATCTTTACATCCGGTTGGCTGTGTTGTCGGGACAAGTCGGAATTTGCAGGCGTTGGCTTCCTTGATCGAACTCATTACTGTCCGCCCGGAGTGCGTTCGCCTCGGCATGGCTCGAACCTGCCCCCGTCGTGATGAGCACTGCTTGGCGTGCCCGATTCCGGGCCGCTTTGTCGTTCTGTCGAAGGGTGGGGTTCGTGGCGAGATCGGTCAGAGCGAGATCCGTCAGACGCGGCGTCGTCGTGTCGGTCTCCGGTGCACTGCTGGCGGGGCTCATGTCCGCGCCCGCCTTCGCCGCGGTCGTGGAGGCCGCCAGGCCGGCGGAGCGGACCGTCGACGTCCCGGCCCGCAAGGGCGACGTCGTGCGCGCGCAGCAGGCGGAACCCACCCAGACGAAGCCCGCGGCCACCACCTGGCCCCGGCCCGCGCGGGCCCGCGTCGCCCTGGGCGCCAAGGCGGCCCGGGCATCGGTGGTGTCGGTACAGGCCCCCACCGCCCAGCAGGCCGCCACCGCCGGAACCCCGCCGCAGGCCGCGTTCGGCGCCCGAGACCGGGACCCCGCGCTGTCCGGGGGCCTCGTCGGGCTCGCGCCGTCGGCTCCGGCGCCGAAGACGGTGGACGTCGAGGTGCTGGACCGCTCCGAGATCAAGCCGGTCGGCGGCATCGGCATGGGCCTGCGCCTGACCCGCAAGGACCGGCTGGCCGCCCCCGGCCCGGTCCGCGTCACGATCGACTACTCGGGCTTCGAGCACGCCTATGGCGGCGGCTTCGCGTCCCGGCTGCGCCTGGTGCAGATGCCCGCCTGCGCGCTCACCACGCCCGACAAGCCGGGCTGCTCCCCCGACCACCGCCGCTACCTCCCCGTCGACAACGACGTGGAGTCCGGCAAGCTGACGGCCACGGTGTACGCGGACGCCGACCCGACGCCCACCGTCACGTCCGGCGGGGCCCCGCTGCTCAGCAGCACCGCCTTCGCGGCCACCTCCGAGGCCACCGTGACGACGCTGACCACGGGATCGTCGTCCGACGAGGGCGACTACCGGGCCGGCAAGCTCAGCCCCACCGGGACCTGGGACGTCTCCATCGGCTCCGGCGCCTTCACCTACGACCTGCCGATCACCGTGCCCGAGGCGCCCTTCGGCACGACCCCGGAGCTGTCGCTGTCGTACAACTCCCAGTCCGTCGACGGCCGCACCTCCGCGACCAACAACCAGGCGTCCTGGGCCGGCATGGGCTGGGACCTCGACGTCGGCTACGTCGAGCGGCGCTACCGCAACTGCTCGCAGGACGGCATCCCCACCGTCGGCGACATGTGCTGGGACTCGCCCAACACCGGCATGGAACCGGACGGCGCCGTGTACGTCATCAGCCTCAACGGAGTGACCTCCCAGCTGATCCAGGACGACAACGGCACCGGCTCCTACCACCTCCAGGACGACCCGGGCTGGCGGGTGCAGCACCTCTGGGGCGGCCACGGCTCGGACGACGAGTACTGGGTGATCTCCACCCAGGACGGCATGCGCTACTACTTCGGCTGGGGCCGCAGCGAGCGCGACAGCGCCGCGACCGACTCCGTCCTCACCATCCCGGTGGCCGGCAACGACGCCGGGGAGCCCTGCCACGCCCAGTTCCCGGAGCCCTGCACGCAGGCCTGGCGCTGGAACCTCGACCGGGTCGTCGACCCCAACGAGGTCGAGAACGCCTACTTCTACGACAAGCAGACCAACCACTACCGGTCGGTCATCAACGCCGACAAGGCCCGCCGGTACGACGCCGCGAGCTACCTCGCCCGCATCGAGTACGGCTGGGCCTCCCAGATCACCGGCGCCCAGCTGCCTGCCGAGGTCGTGCTCAAGCACGTCGGCCGCTGCGTGGAGCGGATGAGCTACAAGGACCCGCTCGGCACCGAGCCGCCCGCCTGCCCCGGCATCTCCTCCAACCCGGACTCCTACCCCGACGTCCCCACCGACCTCATGTGCGACGGGACCTCGGCGGACAACTACTGCGCCGGCAAGACGTACTACCCGACGTTCTTCACCACCGACATGCTGTGGGACATCAAGACGTACGTCCGCGACACCGACGCCGACCCGTGGGCACCGGCGATGCAGTACCAGATGAAGTACGGCCTGCCCAACCCCGACGGCACGGTCGGCAAGACGCTCTGGCTCGACTACGTCCAGCGCAAGGGCTACGGCGACGGACCCGACCTGCGCCTGCCCGTCATCAACTTCAACGGCGAATGGCTGGACAACCAGGTCGGCTCCGGCACGCTCAACTTCCGCCGCGTCAACACCGTCTACGGCGACCTCGGCTCGGTGACCAGCGTGACCTACGGCGCGCCCGACGCCTGCGACATCAGCAGCCTGCCGAGCCAGTCCTCCAACACCCAGGACTGCTACTGGCAGAAGTGGGTCCCCGAAGGCGGCGCCGAACAGACCGGCTGGTTCAAGAAGTTCCTGGTCACCCAGGTCTCCGTCGACCCCGGCGTGGGGCAGGGCGCGAGCCACGACGGCGACCCGGTCATGACCACGCGCTACGAGTACCACGGCGGCGCCGGCTGGCGGTTCACCAACGACCCGCTCACCCCCGACGCCGACGAGACCTGGTCCGACTGGCGCGGCTACCAGCAGGTGGAGGTCTTCACCGGCACCAAGAGCAACGCCGGCTCCACCTACTACTGGCTCTACCGCGGACTCGACGGCGACCGAACCTCCAAGACGGACTCCTCCCTGACCCGCAGCGTCTCCGTCCAGGACGGCTTCGGCGACTCCTGGACCGACTCCGCCTGGCTGGCCGGCCGGACCCTGGAACAGTCCCGGCGCGACGGCGACGGCTCCTCCCACGAACGCGTCCGCAAGGAGTACTGGGTGCACAACACCGCCCAGTACGACGGCCTGCCCGACGCCCGCTTCGTGCGCGACAGCAAGACCTCCACGTACCAGAGCACCTCCCAGGGCTGGCGCGTCCACACCGTCAAGGACGAGTACGACGACACCTCCGCCACCAGCACCACCTACGGCCTGCCCCTGCGCACCAACGACTGGGGTCTGGAGAACTACGACGACAACCGCTGCACCACCTACGGCCGCGCCTACAACACGGCGAACTTCCCCGGCTCCGACGTCAAGCGCTGGATGGTCCTGGAGGACGAACGCCGCCACTACGCGGCCGACTGCGCCGCACGCGGCTCCGCCAACCAGGACGCCTACACGGTGACGCTGTACGACGGCTCCACCTCGGTCGCCGGCAACGACGCCGCCCTGGTCGACGGCAACGTCACCGAGGAGCGCCGCTACACGGGCGCGGGCACCTACCGCAGCACCTGGACCGACTACGACGCCGCCGGCCGCATCACCGCGACCTACGACGGCAAGCGCGCCAAGACCACGACGACGTACTCGCCGGCGACCTCCTGGCCGGTCGGCGGCGTCAAGGTCACCACCCCCGACCCCGACGGCACCGGACCGCTGACGGCGACGTCCACCACCACGTGGAACTCCCGCCTGTGGGGCACCCCGTACCGCACGCAGAACGCGAGCGGCCTCACCACCCGGTTCGTGCACGACTCGGTGGGCCACATCGTCCAGATCTTCAAGCCGACCGAGATCGGGAACTACCCGAGCGGCGACCCGTCGATGAAGTTCACCTACACCGTTCCGACGACGACCAACACCGACGGCGTGCCGGACGTGGTCAGCGGACCGCCGCGGGTGACCACGAGCGTCCTGCAGTCCGGCACCACCTACACGGACTCCTACGAGTACTACGACGGCCTCGGCCGCACCCGGGAGACCCAGTCGACGGCCCCCGACGGCACCGGACGCACCGTGGTCTCCACCCGCTACGACACCTCCGGCAACGTCACCGGCACCTCCGCGGCCTTCCACAACACGGGCGCGGCGGGCTCCGGGATGGTGCTGCCCACGGTGGCCGACCTGCCGTCCTACAACGACCCGATCCTCGACTGGGCGGGCCGGACGACCGAGGTCCAGACACTCGTCAACGGCGTTCCCCAGCCCGGCCGCCACACCCGGACCCACTACTTCGGCGACTACACCACCACCGTCCCGGCGACCGGCGAGCGCAGGGACAGCTTCACCGACGTCTTCGGCCAGACCACCCGGGTCGTGGAACACGGCCCCGACGGGACGCAGTCGACGTCGTACGACTACACCCGCAGCGGACAGCTGAGGCAGATCACCGACGCGAAGGGCAACACCACCGGCTACACCTACAACTGGCTCGGCGAACGCACGGCCACCACCGACCCGGACACCGGATCGTCCTCGACGACCTACGACGAGAACGGCAAGACCGCCACGGTGACCGACGGCACCGGCACCACGCTGAGCTACGCGTACGACGCGCTCCAGCGGCCCACGACGGTGAGTCAGGGCACGACGACCCTGCAGCGCACCACCTACGACAGCGCGCCCGGCGGCGCCGGCCGGGTGGCGGCGACCACGTCGTACGCGAACGGCCTGGCCTACACGCAGACCGTCACCGGGTACGACGACCGCGGACGCGTCACCGGCCGCGCCTACACCGTCCCGGACGACGGCTCCGGCCTGGCCGGCACCTACACCGTCGGATACGGCTACGACCTGGCCGACCACATGACGTCGGTGAGCTACCCGGCGGTCGGCGGCCTGCCCGCGGAGACCGTGACCACCACCTACACCGCCCAGGGCCTGCCCTCGAAGGTGTCCTCCCCGCTGGCCACCTACCAGTCCGCCATCGGCTTCGACGGCCTCGGCCGGCTCGACGCCCGCGCCTACGGCACGAGCGGCGGCCCGGACGCGACGGTGAACCGCGCCTACACCTACGACGACACCGACGGCAGCGGCGCGCTGACCAACATCACCACCACCGTGACCACCGGCACCACCACCCAGGTCGCCCAGGATGACACGTTCACCCGCGACCTCGGCGGCCAGCTCACCGGCGTCACCGACGGCGTGACGCACCAGAGCGAGTGCTATGCGTACGACGAACTCAACCGCGTCACCCGCGGGTGGACCACCCAGGCGACGGACGGCTGCGCCGGCGCGGCCCCAGCCGACCTGACCGGCGGGCTCGACCCGTACGACACGGCGTACACCTACGACGAGCTCGGCAACATCGAGTCCGTCACCGACACCACGGCCACCGGCGCGACGACCAGGGACTACACCTACCCCGGCTACAGCGCCGACGGATCGTCCTACACGGCGGGCCTGCCCCGCCCGCACGGCGTCACCCGGGCGGGCAACGACACCTTCGGCTACGACGACGCGGGCCGGATGACGTCCCGCACGGTCGACGGGGTCACCTCCGACCTGGAGTGGACCGCGCTGAACCGGGTCGGCCGCATCACCCGGCACACCGCCACGGGCGACGAGGTGTCCGGCTACGTGTACGGCACCGACGGCAACGTCCTGCTGCGCACCTCGCCGCAGGAGAACGTGCTCTACATCGACGGCCACGAACTCCACAAGGCGGCCGGCGGCAGCGTCCGGGCCACCCGCCTGTACTCGGCGGCGGGCACCGCCGTCGCCGTCCGGGAGGCCGACGGCACCACCGACGGCAAGCTGACCTGGCTGCTGAGCGACACCCAGGCGTCCACCTCCCTCGTCATCACCATGGGCGGCCTGGTCACCCGCCGCCGCTACACACCGTTCGGCAAGCAGCGCAACGCCGGCGGCGACCTGCCGGCGAGCCTCGACCGGGGGTACATCGGCAAGCAGGAGGACGACTCCACCGGCCTGTCGCTGCTCGGCGCCCGCATGTACGACGCGTCGCTGGGCCGCTTCCTCAGCCCGGACGAACTGACGGAACCGACCGACCCGCAGAACCTGTCGGCGTACAGCTACAGCGACAACAACCCCATCGCCTACAGCGACCCGTCGGGTCTGAGGCTCCTGTGCGGCATCTACGGCGAGCCGGCCTGCCCCAGGAACGACAGGAACGGCGACGGAATCCCCGACAAGCCGAAGACGAAGAAGACCACGAAGACCACGAAGACCACGAAGGGAACGACGGGCAAGAAGTCCGGCGGCACGACCACCACCTCGGCGCCCCCCGGGGACGACTCGACGATCAGCGCCCTCATCGAGAAGGTCAGCGGCTTCACCGACTACATGCGCAGCTACCTGAACACCACCGGGCTGTGCGTGAACGGCAGCGCGTCGGCCATCATCGGCGTCAACGGCAGCGTCTGCCTCGTGCGGACCACGTCGGCCCGCGGCAAGACGGCGTGGGCGGTCACCGGATCGGCCGAGTTCACGGAGGGCCTCGACTTCGGAGCCGGGGTGACCGGCAACGCCCTGTTCAGCAACGCGGACTCACTGGACCAGCTGCGTGGTCTCGGCTCGGGCGTCGACGCCGAATGGGGGCCGCTGCACGGCGGCTGGCGGGGCACCTTCGACACGAAGAACTCCAGAGGCGACACCGTCAACGTCTTCACGGGCGGCTTCGGCCCCGCCTCGGAGTTCGGCCTGAGCGTGGGCTCAGGGTCGACCGGCATCACCCGAGTCGCCGACATCCCGTCGGCCCTCGTCAACATCGCGGGGAAGGTCGGCAACAAGATCCTCTCGATCTTCTAGGCCTACCGCCTCCCCCGCCCCCACCACCCTCGGCGGCCTGTCCTGTGCGGACAGGCCGCCGAGGCCGTCCCGCACAGGTCCGCGAAGTGGACCACCCGGGCACGCTCCGTACATCTTCGCGTAGATTGCAACAGCCACGTCCGACCTGGCGTGGGCGCGAGGGTGGAGGAAAGCACGTGTCAGCGGCAAGGCATCAGGTCGCCCAGGCCCGCAGGATCGTCGTCAAAGTGGGCTCCTCGTCCCTGACCACCGCGGCCGGTGGTCTCGACGCGGACCGCGTGGACGCGCTGGTCGACGTCCTCGCCAAGGCCCGCAGCGGTGGCGAGAAGGAGATCGTCCTGGTCTCCTCGGGCGCCATCGCCGCCGGACTCGCCCCGCTCGGCCTGCGCCGCCGCCCCAAGGACCTGGCCCGCCAGCAGGCCGCCGCCAGCGTCGGCCAGGGCCTGCTCGTCGCCCGCTACACCGCCTCCTTCGCCCGCTACGGCGTCCGCGTCGGCCAGATCCTGCTGACCAGCGACGACATGAGCCGCCGCGCCCACCACCGCAACGCCTCGCGCACGCTGGACAAGCTCCTCGCGATGGGCGCCTTCCCCATCGTCAACGAGAACGACACCGTCGCCACCGACGAGATCCGCTTCGGCGACAACGACCGCCTCGCCGCCCTCGTGGCCCACCTCGTCCACGCCGACCTGCTGGTGCTGCTCTCCGACGTCGACGGCGTCTACGACGGCGACCCCAGCAGGCCGGGCACCTCGCGCATCGCCGAGGTGCGCGGGCCCTCCGACCTCGCCGAGGTGGAGATCGGCAGCGCGGGCAAGGCCGGCGTCGGCACCGGCGGCATGGTCACCAAGGTCGAGGCCGCCCGGATCGCCGCCGCCGCCGGTGTCCCGGTGGTGCTGACCAGCGCCGTCCACGCGGCCGACGCCCTGGCCGGCGGTGACACCGGCACCTGGTTCCACACCACCGGCAGGCGCTCCGCCGACCGCCTGCTCTGGCTCCAGCACGCCTCCACCCCCCAGGGCGCCCTCACCCTCGACGACGGGGCCGTACGCGCGGTCGTCGAGCGGCGCACCTCACTGCTGCCGGCCGGTATCGCCGGCGTCGAGGGCGAGTTCAGCGCCGGCGACCCGGTCGAGCTGCGCGACGGCGCGGGACGCGCGGTGGCCCGCGGGCTGGTCAACTTCGACGCCAAGGAACTCCCGCAACTGCTCGGCCGCTCCACCCGCGAGCTGGCGCGGGAACTCGGACCGGCGTACGAGCGGGAGGTCGTCCACCGGGACGACCTGGTGATCCTGCACCCCTAGGGACCCTCGGGCGGTTCTCCGCCGGCCGGCACACCGGCCAGGTCGCACAAGTCCGACCAGGTCGAACAGCCGTCTCGGTCCGGCCGAACGGGCACTCCAGGGGCGTCGAACGGGCACGCCCCGGAACGTCGAACGGGCGCTCCCCGCCGGGTCGAACGATCCGTACCCGTGGGGGACGTTCCGTGAAAGCGCCCCAAGGACGCCCTCCGCCTGCCAACTTGGTGTCGACAGACACGTTCCGTACGAGCGCCGCACAAGCGTGAAGGAGGCCGTCGTGAGACGAGTGCGCCCTGGGGTGGCGGCGTCCCGTGGCGGCACGGGCCGCTCCGGCGAGGCGTCCGCGTCCGCCCGCACGGCGGGCGAGGAGCGCACCCTGACCAGCGTCACCGCCGGCGAGCGGTACGAGGAGCCGAAGGACCTGCCCCGGCTGTGGCACGTCACCCTCAGCGTCTCCGGCGAGGACGTCCCCCTCAAGGACCTGCGCCGGGCCCTGGAACAGCTCGCCCATGACCATCCCTTCCTGCTGACCAGCCGCTACGCCGCCGACCACGCGGAGATCCGCTACTGGGAGGAGGCCCGCGACCTGCACGACGCGGCCGCCGTCGCCCTGCGCCTGTGGGGCGAGCACCGTCACACCGCCGGACTGCCGCGCTGGGAGATCGTCGGCCTGGAGGTCATCGACCGCGAGACCTACCACCAGCGCGTCGCCGAGGGCTACGGCCCGCCACCGGCCACCCCGGTCGGCGTCCATCCGTTCTAGTGGTATTGCCCCGCCGGTGCCGGAGGGGCGCGGCCCGTCATCCGTTTTGGTCCGGTGTCTCGCGGTTTGGGACAAGCGGTGATCCGGGACCACGCGGCGCACTACCCTTCCCCCATGACCACGCTCTCCCCGTACGACTCCATGACCCCGGTCACCCGGGCCGCCTACCGCGCCAAGGCGGCCGCCGCCGATCTCGCGCCGCTGCCCCGCGCCGCGAAGGACGACGCGCTGCTCGCCATCGCGGACGCGCTGGAGGTCCGTACCAGCGAGATCGTCGAGGCCAACGCCCAGGACATCGCCAAGGCCCGCGAGGCCGGCACCAGCGAGGCGATCGTCGACCGGCTGACCCTCACCCCCGAGCGGGTGCGCGCCATCGCCTCCGACGTACGGGACGTCGTCGCGCTGCCCGACCCGGTCGGCGAGGTGGTGCGCGGCTCCACCCTGCCCAACGGCATCGACCTGCGCCAGGTCCGCGTCCCGCTGGGTGTCGTCGGCATCATCTACGAGGCCCGCCCGAACGTCACCGTGGACGCCGCGGCCCTCTGCCTGAAGTCCGGCAACGCGGTCCTGCTGCGCGGCTCCGCCTCCGCCTACGCGTCGAACACCGCCCTGGTCCGCGTGATCCGCGACGCCGTCGGCGGCGCCGGGCTGCCCGCCGACGCCGTCCAGCTGGTGCCCGGCGAGAGCCGCGACAGCGTGCGCGAGCTGATGCGCGCCCGCGGCCTGGTCGACGTTCTGATCCCGCGCGGCGGCGCCTCCCTCATCCAGACGGTCGTCAGCGAGTCCACCGTCCCGGTGATCGAGACCGGCACCGGCAACTGCCACGTCTACGTCGACGCCCACGCCGACATCGACATGGCGATCGACATCCTGATCAACTCCAAGGCGCAGCGGGTCAGCGTGTGCAACGCCGCCGAGACGCTCCTCGTCCACCAGGACATCGCGCCCGAGTTCCTGCCCCGCGCCCTGGACGCCCTCGCCGACGCCGGGGTCACCGTCCACGCCGACGAGCGGGTGCTGGCCCACGCCAAGGGCTCCCGGGCGACCGTCGTGGAAGCTACGGCCGAGGACTGGGAGACCGAGTACCTCTCCCACGACATCGCCGCCGCCGTCGTGGACTCGCTGGAGCGGGCCGTGGAGCACATCCGGCTGTGGACCTCCGGCCACACCGAGGCCATCGTCACCACCTCCCAGCAGGCCGCTCGCCGGTTCACCCAGCTGGTCGACTCCACCACGGTCGCCGTGAACGCCTCCACCCGCTTCACCGACGGCGGCCAGTTCGGCTTCGGCGCGGAGATCGGCATCTCCACCCAGAAGCTGCACGCCCGCGGCCCCATGGGCCTGCCGGAGCTCACCAGCACCAAGTACATCGTCACGGGTGACGGGCACGTCCGGCGCTGACCCCGGCCGTCCGCGGGCGGCCGGTACGGTGTCTCGCCTGGCGGATAATTTCCGTACCGTCTGCCCAACTTGCCCCCCCAGGTCTACTCTGGAGGAGTGCCGGAGGACGTGGGGGGCACGCCGTTCCGTGACGGCTGGGAGCCCGACGACGACCACGACCGCGGAGTGTCGGACGAAGAGTTCGCCTCCGTGGTCTTCGACGAGGCCTTCGTGGCGGCGGCCGTCATCCACGAGCCGACCGCCGTCGAGCGCCTCCTGGCCGCCGCGCAGTCCAGAGCGGAGGCGGCCGAGGCGGAGACCCGGCGCGCGCACGCCCGGGGCGAGCGCTACGACGACGCCCACGGCCCCGACGGTCCGGGCGGTTTCGGCCATGATCCGGACTACGACGACCTCGACGACACGGACCTCTTCGACGACCGCCGCGGCTATGGACCGTACGGCCGGCAGGCGGTCCGCTGGCACCGCCCGGTCGCCTGGATGCTCGCCGTCGTGATGGGGGTCGGCATGGTCGCGCTGGCCTTCGCCGCGGTGTACCGGGGCGCCTCCTCGGACAGCCGCGACCAGGTCCCGCCGCCCGCCTCCACCGGCCCGGAGCAGGGCGGAGCGGTGACGCCGTCGACCTCCGCCGACTCTTCCAGGCCACCCGTGGCGGCGGTGCCCCCGACCCCCTGACCACCCGCCCCGAACGTGGTGGGGACCTGTCAGAAGTTGTCCTGTCGCTCCGCGTTTACCCGGGCTCGCGCGGACCTACTCTGAAGGTATGGGCGGGCCTGGAGACCCACCGGAGGGGACCCCCGAGGGCGCTCCCGGAGGTGGCGAGGACGAGTACCGATCCGTCGTCTTCGACGAGTCGTTCGTTCGCGCTGCCCGCCTCCAGGAGTACTCCGCCGAGGAGCGGATCGCCGACCACGCCCCCGCCGTACGCCGCCGGGCCCCGGTGCATCGGGGGCTGTCCCGGCAGGCGCTGATCCTCGTCGTGCTGATCGCCCTGGCCTTCGGCACGGCCATCTACATGGGCGTGCGCAGCCCCTACGAGTCACCCCTGGCCGCCCGGCAGACCACCGAGCCGCTGCGGATGACGGTGATCCCGCTCGCCCCGCAGGGCAAGGTGCCCGGCGCCCCCGACCCGGAGCGGCTCTTCGCCCGCAGCCCCGCCGCCCAGTTCCGCCTCGGCGCCGAAGGCATTCCGCTGCCCCCCTCCCGGCGCACCGCGCACTTCTCCGACAGCCAGGTCGTCACGGCGCTGACCACGGCGAAGGACTACATCGTGCACTCGTCGCTGTACCCGGAGGTGCTGACCGGGCAGCAGGTGCGACCGGTACGGATGCTGCTCGACGCCGACCAGCTGGACCAGTTCGACACGAGCTTCCAGCACCCGGCGGCGGACGGGCGGCACGCTCCGACCGGCTGGCTGGTCCGCTTCGACCCGGCCCAGGTCGAGCTGGCCGACCGCAAGATCCGCGTCCAGGGCACGCTGCAGGCCGCCGAGGCGGACGCGGCCACCCTTGAGGTGACCGCCGACCACACCTTCGTCTACGCCCTGCGCCCGGCCGGCTCCGAGGCCGGGGCGCCCGCGTCGCTGTTCACCGTCCGGCGCACCCTGCAGTTCCGCTTCGACCGCGACAACCTGCGGGTCCACCAGACCCGGCTCATCGTCTCCTACGTCCAGGCCGGCCCGTTGTCCTGCTCGGAGGACACCACCGACCACCTGCACCCGCTGCTGTCCGGCCAGACCGCCACCGTCGGCGGCCCGGCGGGCACCGACCCCTACGCGACCGGCAACGCCACGGCCCTGTGCGGCACGCTGGCGAACACCGCCCAGCCCAAGGTGTAGGGGCGAAGCCCCCAGCGGCCCCGCCCCCGGGGCGGGGGCCTGACGGACGAGGCGATCAACGCCCAGTCCGACAGCCTCATCGGCCGCTCAGTCGTCGGCGCCCGGCCGCTCGTCCTTCGGGGAGCCGTCGCCCGGCCCGTCCTTCGGCGGAGCCGAGCCGGTGAAGCCGGTGAAGCCGCGCCGCACCCGGCCGCCCAGGTCGCCCGCGCCGCCCGCGAGGTCGCTGACCAGCTTCATCAGCGGGTCCTTGGAGGACTTGACGTGGGTGGCGTAGTGCGAGGCCGACTCACGGAAGGAGTCCGAGACCGAGGTGTCCTTGTCCTCGTCGCGGCGCGGGTAGTGCCCGTCCATGATCCGCTGGTAGTCGCGGGACTCGGACCACTTCTTCAGTTCGGCCGCGCGCACCGTGGTGAACGGGTGGGAGCGGGGCAGCACGTTCAGGATCTTCAGCACCGAGTCGCGCAGGTCGCCGCCCTGCTCGTACTCCTCGGCCTGCTTCAGGAACGCATCCACGTTCATCTCGTGCAGGTGGTTGCCGCCGGCAATCTTCATCAGGCCGCGCATGGAGGCCCGCAGGTCCTGTCCCACCAGCAGTCCCGCACGGTCGGCCGACAGCTCCGACTTGCGGAACCACTCCCGCAGCGCCGTCACGATCGCCATGATCGCGAGGTTGCCCAGCGGGATCCACGCGACCCGGAGCGCGAGGCTGGTCAGGAACAGCAGGATCGTGCGGTAGACGGCGTGCCCGGACAGGGCGTGCCCCACCTCGTGGCCGATGACCGCCCGCATCTCCTCCTCGTCGAGCAGCTCGACGAGCCCGGTGGTGACCACGATGATCGGCTCGTCCAGGCCGATGCACATCGCGTTGGGCCGTGGATCCTGCGTGACGTACATCGGCGGGACCTTCTCCAGATCCAGGATGTAACAGGCGTCCCGCAGCATGTCGTTGAGGTGGGCGAACTGCTGGTCCGAGACCCGCACGGAGTCGGACAGGAACAGCAGCCTGAGGCTGCGCTCGGGCAGCAGCCCGCTGAGCGCCTTGAACACCGTGTCGAAGCCGCTGAGCTTGCGCAGTGCCACCAGCGCCGACCGGTCGGCCGGGTGCTCGTAGGCGCGGGAGGAGATCCCCGGGAACCGCCTGCGCTGCCTGCTGGGCACCTTCCCCTGCTCGGTGTGCTGGTGACCGTCGTCGGACATGTCTTCCCCCATGCGCGTGAGAATGGCCCTTTGCGGACCCTTGTACGACCCTTTGCGCCCCCGAAGCAGGGCCCAGCCTAGGCGGAGTTACGGTGGACGGGCACCACACGTGAGGAGTCCCGCGTCATGGAGCCCGACCCCGCAGCCGCGTGGCTCACCGAGGCCGCGGCCGCCGCCCAACGGCAGGGCGCGGGGAATCTCCTCCGCGTCGTGCTGATCGTGATGGTCGTGGGCTGCGTGCTGGCCGCGTGGTTCCTGCTGCGAGGCTACAGGCGGAAGGACGACTGAGCGCCCCCGAAGGTTCCCGGCGGCTCCCCGACGGCGGAGTCGGCGTGATCGCCGTAGAACCCGCCGCTTACCATGGGCCGACGTCTTTATCCCGCCCACACCCGGATAGGTCCTGCCGAAGATGAGCTTCCACAGCGCCGCCGCCCAGTTGGTCACCATCGCCGCCGAGGGCGAGGAGCACGGTGGCAACCACGAGAGCCTCAGCCCCTACGTCACCGGTGGCGGAGCCCTCCTCATCCTGCTGCTCCTGCTGTGGGTCACCACACGTTTCAACCGCGACCGCTGAGGTACCGCCCCGTGGTCATACCGGGGCGCTCCGGGCATCCTCGGCCCGAGCGCTTCAGGCGGGGCCGGTAGGGTCTGCACGCATGGGAGAGCAGGACATGCCTACCGGCCCGTCGCACACGGGCAAACGCCGCCTCGGCGTCATGGGCGGGACGTTCGATCCGATCCACCACGGGCACCTCGTGGCGGCCAGTGAGGTCGCCGCGCAGTTCCACCTGGACGAGGTCGTCTTCGTCCCGACCGGGCAGCCGTGGCAGAAGAGCCACCGCGACGTCTCCCCGGCCGAGGACCGCTACCTGATGACGGTCGTCGCGACGGTGGAGAACCCCCAGTTCTCCGTGAGCCGCATCGACATCGACCGCGGCGGCCCCACCTACACCGTGGACACCCTGCGGGACCTGCGGGCGCTCAACCCCGACACCGATCTGTTCTTCATCACCGGTGCGGACGCCCTGGGCCAGATCCTCACCTGGCGGGACTCCGAGGAACTGTTCTCCCTCGCGCACTTCATCGGGGTCACCAGGCCGGGACACCACCTGACCGACCCCGGACTGCCCGAGGGCGGTGTCTCGCTCGTCGAGGTGCCCGCCCTCGCCATCTCCTCCACGGACTGCCGTGCGAGAGTCGCCAAGGGCGAACCCGTCTGGTATCTGGTGCCGGACGGAGTCGTGCGCTACATCGACAAGCGCCAGTTGTACCGCGGCGAGTGAGGCGAGCGGGCCGAGAGGGGTGCCGGTGAACGACCGATACGACGCGGGCTACGGAGACGCCCCCTACGAGCTCGTCGGCTACGACGAGTACGGACAGCCGGTGTACCGGCAGGTCTGGCCCGGGCAGCCCCAGCAGCAGCCCTACGACCCGTACGCCCAGCAGCAGGGCTACGGCTACGGGCAGCAGGGCTACGGCTACGACCCGTACGCCACCGGCCAGCAGCCACCCGCCCCCCACGACACCGGGCGGCAGCAGCACGTGCCCGCCCAGGACACCGGTCGGCAGCCCCCGGCCCCGACGTCCTACGACACCGGCCGGCAGCAGCCCGGGCCGTCGCCCTACGACACCGGGACGCAGACGCCCGTGGGCTACGACCCCTACGGCGGCGGGGGCCCCGCCGCGGACCGGCCGGGGCAGGGCGGCGGTCCTGCACCGTACGACCAGTACGCCCCGTACGCCCCGTACGCCCCGTACGGGCAGTCGGCCGGCGGGCGGCAGCCGCGGGTCGCCGAGCAGACCGCCCACATCCCGCAGCAGTCCCGCCCCGTGGACTCCGAACGGGAACCACGGCAGGACACGGGCCCGGACGGACGCGAGTACCACACCGGGCAGTTCGCCTTCGTCGAGGAGCCCGACGGTGACTCCGAGGACGTCATCGACTGGCTGAACTTCACCGAGAACCGCACCGAGCGCCGCGAGGAGGCCAAGCGACGCGCCCGAAGCCGGCTCATCGCCCTCGTCGTCGTCCTCGCCCTGGTCGCCGTCGGCGGGGCCGGCTACCTCTGGTACGCCGGGAAGCTGCCCGGTCTGTCGTCCTCCGACGGCAAGCAGGGCACCACCGCGGCCGCCGGGCCCCAGCAGCGCGACGTGATCGTCGTACATCTGCACGACACCGCGAAGGGCGGCACCGCCACCGCTCTCCTCGTCGACAACACCACCACCCGGCAGGGCACCACGATGCTGCTGCCGAACTCCCTGGTGGTCACCACCGAGGACGGCACCACGACCACCCTGGCCAAGTCCGTCGAGGAGGACGGCTCCTCCGGCACCCGCGACGCGCTGAACACCGCCCTCGGCACCGACATCCAGGGCACCTGGCGCCTGGACACCCCGTTCCTGCAGAACCTCGTCGACCTCGTCGGCAACATCGAGGTCGACACCGACACCGACGTCCCCGACCCCGGCGCCAAGAAGGGCACGCTCCTCGTCCACAAGGGCGAGGGCCAGACCCTCAGCGGCAAGATGGCCGTCGCCTACGCCACCTACCGCGGCGCCGAGGAGGCGCAGAACGCCCAGCTCCAGCGGTTCGGGCAGGTCATGCAGGGGGTGCTGCGCAAGCTGTCCTCCGACGAGCAGGGCGCCACGCTCACCGTGCAGACCCTCGCGCAGATCCCCGACCCGTCGCTGTCGGAGAAGGACCTCGGCGCCTTCCTCGCCAAACTCGCCGACCTCGCCAAGGGCGGCGACTACCAGACCGCCCTGCTGCCCGTGGAGGCCGACGGCACGCTGAGCGCCAAGGCCGGCGCCGGCGTCGTCAAGGACGTCCTCGGCGGCACCGCGAAGAGCCCCGAGCAGGGCGCCGCCGTGACCGTCTCCGTGGAGAACGCCACCGGCGTCCGGGCGAACACCGAGGACGCGCGTGTGGTGCTCCTCAACGGCGGCTTCAGCTTCCTGGAGGCCGGCACCGCCGAGGACACCCGGGCCACCTCGAAGGTGCTGTACAAGGACGACGCCGGCAAGGAGAACGCCACCGAGGTCGCCAAGACCCTGGGCCTGCCCACCAGCGCGGTGGCCAAGGGCACCGTGCCCGGCAACGCGTCCGTGGCCGTGGTCCTCGGCAAGGACTACGAGCCCCGCGCGTCCTCGTCCTAGCCGCACCCCGGCGCCGCGGCGGGTCCCCGCACACGGCGCCGGAGTGCGCTGGTCCGTGGGGGCCGTCGGCGGGCCGTGAGACCCTTGAAGGCAACTGACCACCTACGGAAAGCCACGCAGTGACCGCCACCGACCGTTCTGTCCAGCTCATCAACACCGCCGCGCAGGCGGCCGCCGACAAGCTCGCGCACGACATCATCGCCTACGACGTCAGCGACGTGCTGTCGATCACGGACGCCTTCCTGCTGGCCTCCGCGCCCAACGACCGCCAGGTCAAGTCGATCGTCGACGAGATCGAGGAGCGCCTGCTGAAGGAGCGCGGCGCCAAGCCGGTACGCCGCGAGGGCGACCGCGAGGCCCGCTGGGTCCTGCTCGACTACGTGGACGTCGTCGTCCACGTCCAGCACAGCGAGGAGCGGGTCTTCTACGCCCTGGAGCGGCTGTGGAAGGACTGCCCCGAGCTGGAGCTGCCCGAGGACGCCAGGGCGACCCGGGGCAAGGCCGAGGAGCACGCCAAGCTGCAGGCCGCCGAAGCGGACGCGGTCGAACCCGGGGGTGAGTGGTGAGCGCCACGGGTGAGGTGTCCGAGCGCAGGACCGGCCGCGGCCGCCGCGTCATCCTGTGGCGGCACGGCCAGACCGCGTGGAACGTGGAGCGCCGTTTCCAGGGCACCACGGACGTCCAGCTGACCGAGGCCGGCGTGGCCCAGGCCCGCCGCGCCGCCCGGCTGCTGGCCTCCCTCGGGCCCGACGCGATCGTCTCCTCGGACCTGACGCGCGCCGCGCGCACGGCCGCCGAGCTGGCCGTGCTCACCGGTCTGGACGTCACCGTCGACGAGGCGCTGCGCGAGACGTACGCCGGCGTCTGGCAGGGGCTGACCCACGAGGAGATCATCGCCCGCCACGGTGAGGAGTACGCCGCCTGGAAGCGCGGGGAGCCGGTCCGCCGCGGCGGTGGCGAACTGGAGACCGAGGTCGCCGACCGGGCCGCCCCGGTCGTGCTGCGGCACGCGGAGAAGCTTCCCGAGGACGGCACGCTCGTGGTGGTCAGCCACGGCGGCACCATCCGCACCACCATCGGCCGGCTGCTCGGCCTGGACGCCCGCGACTGGGAGAGCCTGGGCGGTCTCTCCAACTGCTGCTGGTCCGTCCTCGGCGAGGGCGCCCGCGGCTGGCGGCTGCTGGAGCACAACGCCGGCACCCTGCCGGAACCGGTCCTCGGTGACGACGACTGACCGCGGATTTCACTTTCCGCAGGTCGCAGGCTAAAGTTCTTCTTGTTCGCCCCGCCGAGCGGGGCGCGACACCATGCGGCTCCGCCGCGTGGACGAGGGGCTATAGCTCAGTTGGTAGAGCGCCTGCATGGCATGCAGGAGGTCAGGAGTTCAATTCTCCTTAGCTCCACTGGTCGACACTCTATTGAGTTGTCAAAGATCGGTAGATGAGGATCCCGTCCCTTCGAGGGGCGGGATTTTTCATTGCTCGACGGGCTCTTTCGCGTAGCGGCTCCACAACAGCGCCGTCCGTCGCGAACTCTCCTCGTCCTCCGGCGTGTAGACGACGATCCGGCACTCGGGCATCCCGTCGACCGAGAACGACATCGAGGTCATCCGCAGCTCACCCACCGTCGCGTGCCGGAACACCTTCACCCGCCGCCCCGGCTGGGCCACGTCACCGGAACCCCACAGGCGCGCGAACTGCGGACTGGCCGCCGCCAGCGCCCTTATGAACTCCTCCCAGGCCGGCTCGCCGGCATGCACCCCGTACGCCGAGCGCAGGGTCGCCACCATCGTCGGCAGCTCGGTCTCCCGGGACACCAGGGGGCACAGCTCCTGCGGGACCGTGAACAGCGCCCACAGCGCGTTCCGCGGCTGCGTGCGGCTCGCGTCGTCCGCCCTGAAGAACAGGTCGCGGTAGACGGCGTTGGCGGCCAGGATGTCGTAGCGCGCGTTGTAGACCACGGCCGGACGCGGGACCAGCGCGTCGATGATGCCCTGGACCTCGGGCCCGACGCACTGCGCCGACGGCTTCGACGGCGGCAGGTACGGCACTTCGGCGAGATGGAACAGGTGCTCCCGCTCCGACGGGTCCAGCCGCAGGGTGCGCGCCACCGCGTTCAGCACCTGCGCGGAGGCGTTGATCGGTCTGCCCTGCTCCAGCCACGTGTACCAGGTCACCCCCACGCCGGAGAGCTGGGCGACCTCCTCGCGGCGCAGCCCGGGCGTCCGGCGCCGCAGCCCCGGCGGCATCCCCACGTCCGCCGGTGTCACCCGGGCGCGTCGGCTGCGCAGGAAGGCCGCCAGCTCGGGCCTGCGCCGCTGCGTCGTCGCCATCGTCATGTCCCCCATGGTCGAACTCCCACCGCTGACCTGACAGGTGCTGTCAGTACCAGCATCAGCGGGCACTCGGCACCCGTATCGAGGCGTCGTCAGGCTTTACGGCATGACGACCACACCTCGACCGGGCACCGCCGTGGCGCCCGCCGCTGTCACTACGGAAAGTAAACACCCCGCCACTGACAATCGGCCCCGCCCGCTGCTCACGGTCCTCCTCGCCGCCCAGTTCATGGCCCTGCTCGACGTGTTCATCGTGAACGTCGCGGCCCCCACGATCGGTTCCGACCTGCGTGCCTCCGGCGCCGATCTGCAACTCGTCGTCGCCGGCTACGCCATCACCTACTCGGTTCTGCTGATCACCGGCGCCCGCCTCGGCGACCGGTTCGGCCACGGCCGGGTCCACCTCGCCGGGCTCGCGCTCTTCACCGCGGCCTCCCTCGCCTGCGGGCTGGCCCAGGGCGCCACCGAGCTGATCCTCTTCCGGCTGGCGCAGGGCGCCGGATCGGCGCTGATGATCCCGCAGGTGCTCAGTCTCATCCAGCGGTCCTTCACCGGCGAGGCCCGCATCCGGGCGCTCGGCGCGTACTCGGCGGTCCTCGCTCTCGGCGCGGCGTCCGGGCAGGTGGTCGGCGGCGTCCTGGTCAGCGCCGACCTGCTGGGCACCGGGTGGCGGCCGGTGTTCCTGGTCAACGTGCCGGTCGGCCTGGTGCTGCTCGCCGTGGGCCACCGCGTCCTGCCGCGGGGCACCGGGTCCGGCCACACCCGCAGCCTGGACGGGCCGGGACTCGTGCTGCTGGCGGCGGCGGTCTCGCTGGTGACCGTGCCGCTGGTGCTCGGCCAGGAGAAGGACTGGCCGCTGTGGTCGTGGCTGTCGCTGACCGCCGGTGCCGCCGTCTTCGCCCTGTTCTGCGGATACGAGTCCCGGCTCGCCCGGCGCGGCGGTACCCCGCTGATCGCGCCCCGGGTGGTGCGCCACCCCGGGATGGGCCTCGCCGTGCTGCGCATCGCGGGCGCGATGACCGTCAACGCGGGCTTCCTGTTCGCCCTCACCCTGCACCTGCAGGGCGGTCTCGGGGACAGCCCACTGCGGGCCGGGCTGACCTTCGCGCCGACGGCCCTGGTGTTCGGTGTGATCGGGCTGACCTGGCGCCGGTGGCCCGCCCGGTGGCAACCGCTGCTGATTCCCGCCGGGTTCGTACTGCTCGCCCTCGCCGTGCTGGGCGTGGGGCTGACGCTGGAGAGCGGCACCCATGGCGGCGTTCTGGTGTTCGCCGCCTACTTCGGGGTCGGGGCGGGCGTCGCCCTCGCCTTCAGCCCGACGCTCACCGGGGCACTCGCCACGGTGCGGCCCGAGGACGCGGCGGACGCCAGCGGGCTGCTCGCCACGGTCACCCAGCTCGGCCAGCTGGTCGGGGTGGCCGCCTTCGGAGCACTCTTCCTCGACCGGCTTGAGTCACTCGGGGCCTTGTCGGCGTATACCTCTGGGCAAGCTCTTCTGACATGCATGTGCGCGCTCGCCGCGACGGCCGTCGCGGGTGCCGTGTCCGGACTGGTACGACGGCGTCGCTGACCGTGTCGGTCCGGTCGTGGCAGAATCAAACGGCCGGAAGGGGGCGCGGCCCGACGGGAGGGAGTGGCGATGCCTGCGAGCATCCTCGAAGAGGTCGGCGGCCTCTTCGCGGGGGCGACGACCCGGGAAACGGTGACCCGCCTGAGCTGCCCCTCCTGTGGTTCCGCGCACGTGGCCCAGGTCCTCGGGGACAACGGCGGCATCTCGTACGTGTGCACGTCCTGCGGCCACAGCTGGAGCTGATCGATGGGTGCACACAGGCGGAAGTGTGACTGGTGCGGCAGCGGCAATCCGATCGTCCGTGACATGGAGCCGGTCAACTCCGACTACCAGTACTGGTGCGAGGAGTGCGCGCGGGCGCTGATCATAAAAGGCGACCCGATCGAGACGTACCGCGAACTGGAGGGGGAGCCGATCTACGGCCGGCTCCTGGAGGAGCACTGCACGCTCAAGCGGTTCTACTCGTTCGTGACGGCCTGACGCGGACCACATCGCGGTCCGCGTCCGGGCCCGGGGAAACCGATTTGGTGTTCCACCCTCCGGACCGTGTAATGTTGGCGTCGCCGCCGGGGAAACCCGGAGGACAGCGGAAAAGCGCGGTTCCACCGCGTGACGCGAGGGGCTATAGCTCAGTTGGTAGAGCGCCTGCATGGCATGCAGGAGGTCAGGAGTTCAATTCTCCTTAGCTCCACAGCAGATCCCGCCGGATCCTATGATCCGGCGGGATTTTTCGTCTTCTTGGCGAGGCGCTTCCGCTCGGGAGGCCGCGGTCCGCCCCGGTGGGGGCGCGGACCGGAGCACGGGGCCGCCGCGTGGGCGGCCCCGCGGGGTCGGTCAGCGGCCCAGGGCCCGGCGGCCGCGGCCCTGGGACAGCACCGGCAGGTTGCGCGACGGAGCCTGCCCGCGCGTGTCCTCCTCGATGCGCAGGGCCAGTGCCGGACAACGCCGTACCGCGCGCATCGCCTTGTCCTCGGCGTAGCGCGGCACGTTCGCCTGGGCGACCGTCGGGAAGCCGTCCGCGCCCAACTCGAAGACCTCCGGGAGGATGTCCGCGCACAGGCCGTGGCCGCGGCACAGGGTCCAGTCGACGAAGATCTTCTGCCGGCTGGGGCCGTTCTCCTCGCTCTCGCCGCCCGGAATGCCCGTAGGGACCCTGCCCCCCTCGAAGAGCGGCAGCACGCCCTCCACGGGCCGTCCGCAGCCGTTGCCGAGGACGTGGGCGGCCAGGTCGTCGGTGAACGCCTTGACCGTCGACTCCAGGAACATCGCGGAACCGTCCGGGTGCGAGCACGCGCCGCGCCGCTTGACGTTCTTGGCGACCTGCTTGAGCGCCTCCAGGGCGGCCGGACCGCCGCCGTTCAGGATGTCCTCCATGCCGCGCGCGGCGGCGGGCAGTCCCAGGTAGCAGGGGCCGCACTGGCCCGCGCTCTCCTCCGCCAGCCACTGCGCCACCCGCAACGACTCGCCCAGCGGGCAGGTCTCCTGACTGATCGGCAGGATCGCGCCGGCGCCCAGTGACCCGCCCACGGCGTCCAGGGAGTTGCGGGAGACGACCGCCTCGTTGACGGTCGCCGCGTCGATCCACTTGCCGTGGTAGCCGCCGGTCAGCACGCCCTGCGGGACGGGCGGGGCGCCGGCCAGCTGCAGCACGTAGCGCAGCGGCACGCCGGTGGGCACCTCAAGCACCATGGGACGGGCGACGGCGCCGGAGACCGTGAGCATGACGGTGCCCGGCTCGTCGTACAGGCCGGTGTTGCCGTAGCGCTCCGGCCCGATGCGGGCGGCGATGGCCAGCTGGGCGAACGTCTCGGCGTTCGACAGCAGGGTCGGTGCGCCGCCGACGCCGCTCTGCGAGGCACTGATCTTGCGGCCGGGCGGGATCGCCGGGCCGCCGTCGATCGAGCGGATCAGTGACGCGGCGGCTCCGGTGACCATGCGGACCGGGTTGCGCTGCACCCACGCGCGTAGAGCCGACCGACGGCTGTTGCTGAGGCCGCGTTCGGCGAGCGCCGCCTCCATGGAGCGCTGGGTGGACTCCCGGGTCACCCCCACCACGAGCGTGCGGGCGCCCAGGGCCTCGGCGCACAGCAGGGCGCCGTCCAGGATGAGGTGCGGGGCACGGTTGATGAGCACCGTGTCCTTGCGGCAGGCCGGTTCGTCCTCGCTGCCGTTGACGACGACGACCGGCCGGACACCGCGTTTGATCGCCGACTCGGCGACCGAGCGCAGCTTCCTGTGGAAGGGGAAGCCGGCGCCGCCGCGGCCCTTCAGGTTGATGTTCTCGGCGAGCTTCGCGAGCTGCTCGCCGCCCATCGGTTCGAGCGGCCCGTGCACCTTCAGGTGCATGGGCAGGTCGAGTCGCTCCACAAGGTCGAAGCCCGACGTGAGTTGCGGAAGGCCGACCACGCGGACTTCGGGGACGTCGGGCAGGGCCTCGTTCACCTATAGCCTCCGGAAGGCGCGTTCCAAGGTTCGCCCGGACCCGGCGTGTCGTAGGACGCGCCGGGGTTCGTCTCGTTGGCGGGACCGCTGTTGTACGTGTCGTTCTGGTTGTACGCGCCGTACCCCGTGTTCGTCTCACCGGTGTCGTACACATCACGTCCGCCGTATCCGCCGCTGTCCGGATTGCCATAGACCGGGATGGTGTATCCGGTGTCCTGGAGCGGGTCGTACGCCGACGGGGGTGCCTCGCCGACCGGGGGCGGGGACGGGATGGGCCAGCTGCCCGAGGTGCTGCCGCCGGAGTCGACCCGCGGCATCGCCTCGGTGGCCTGCAGATCGAGTGGGTCCATGTGGGCGGTCTGGTCGGCGGGGGTCCGCGGTCCGCGCGAGGGGGTCGAGACGGCGCGGTAGGCGGCCGCGAAGCCGTTGGCGGGCTCCGGTGCGGTCGGCGTGTCGTAGAACGCCGACGCCGACGGCGGGGACAGGCGCGAGGAGGACCGGGAATCGGCCTCCGGTGCGCGGGCCGCGCGGTTCTCGTAGCCCGGCAGCGCCGAACCGCCCGGCGCTGTTCCGGCCCAGCCGTCCGCCGGTTCCCCGCGACGGTCGCGCTCGCCGCGAAGGTCCCGGTCCCCGCGAAGGTCACGGTCCTCGCGGAAATCACGCCCTTCGCGGAAATCACGCCCTTCGCGGAAGTCGCGTCCCTCGCCGCCGATCAGCGCGGTGAGCCGGGCGGCGACCTTGCGCTTGAACGGGCGCGGGGCTGCGCGCAGCGCGAGCGCCGCCACGACACCGGCCAGCGAGAGCTCGTAGGAGATCATGAAGAACGGCTTCGCCGCGCGGCCCGCGAACAGGCCGTGCAGCAGGGCCGCGCACAGGGCCGGGTAGGCCAGCATGTGCATCGCGCGCCAGCGAGCCGCGACCGGTGCGGGCGACGCGAACTGGTTGCGCAGCGCGCCCGTCACCGCGACGAAGATCATCAGGAGCGCGGCCACCGTGCCCAGGCCGATCAGGAAGGCGCTGCCCTGCATGGCGTCGCTGTCGCTGAACAGCAGCCCGAACGGGATGACGGCGGCGATCCAGCTGGTGTGGTCCAGGGCGAGCTTGACCGTGATGTGCACCAGGAGGAACGCGATCGAGGCGACCGCGGTCACCCGGTGGATGCCTTGCGCCACGATGCGCTGGCGTGTGTTGAGGACGAGCCGGTCCTGGGCCACCAGCCCCCAGATCACCGAGCAGGTGAGGCAGACCAGGGACAGGACGCCCGCACCGAAGTTGAGGAACTCCTGGAGCCAGTTGCCTCCGAGCAGGACGACCACGGGTATGAGGAGCAGGACGGCAGCGTAGGCCACCCCGGAGGCCGACCGGCCCGGCATGGGGAGCGAGCTGCTACTACGACGAGGGTTCATGGGGGCAACTCCGAGCGGTTCGGGAAAGCGGTCCCGCTGGCGAACTCTAGGCGGCGCCATACCGACGAGTACGAGGTTTGAGTTATTGCGTTGTTATCAAATGACAATGCGCTGGGTCCGGCGCCCAGTAGGGGCTGGTACGCGAAGTAAACCTTGATCGTGGTGCAGTGCTCCTCCTTCGCCGTCCCACGCGTCCACGCGCGCGTGGTGTGTTCCCTAGCCATACGGAAGCGCGTCGCGGCCTGCTCAATGCCTGCGGTACCCTGACCGCATGCGTGCCGTACGCCTTCTGCTTAGCGAGCCGCGCTGATCAGTCCCGATCGCGGGTGAGACCGCGATCGGAGTCGGCGCGGCGTCCCCTCCTGTGCGAGGGGATTTTTCGTTTCCGCGGGGAAGCCGCTGGCAGAGACGATCGATGGAGCTTTGAGGATCATGAGCGAGACGAACCCCGCTGCCGCCGAGACGGCCGCGCCGCACCGCTACACGGCCGCGATGGCGGCCGAGATCGAGGCACGCTGGCAGGACTTCTGGGACGCCGACGGGACGTACGCCGCGCCGAACCCCGCGGGTGACCTGGCGGGTGATCCGGAGCTGGTCGCCAGGCCCAAGAAGTTCATCATGGACATGTTCCCGTATCCCTCGGGTGCGGGGCTGCACGTCGGCCACCCGCTGGGCTACATCGCCACCGACGTCTTCGCCCGCTTCCAGCGCATGACCGGCCACAACGTCCTGCACACCCTGGGCTTCGACGCCTTCGGCCTGCCCGCCGAGCAGTACGCCGTGCAGACCGGCACGCACCCGCGCGTGTCCACCGAGGCCAACATCGAGAACATGACGGCCCAACTGCGTCGGCTGGGCCTGGGCCACGACAAGCGCCGGTCGTTCGCCACGATCGACCCGGACTACTACAAGTGGACCCAGTGGATCTTCCTGCAGATCTTCAACTCCTGGTACGACGAGGAGGCCGGCAAGGCCCGCCCCATCGCCGAACTCGTCGCCCAGTTCGCCTCCGGTGAGCGCCCGGTCCCCGGTGGCCGCTCCTGGGACGCGCTGAGCGGCGTCGAGCAGGCCGACGTCCTGGGCGGCTACCGCCTGGCCTACGCCTCCGACGCGCCCGTCAACTGGTGCCCCGGCCTGGGCACGGTCCTGGCCAACGAGGAGGTCACCGCCGACGGCCGCTCCGAGCGCGGCAACTTCCCCGTCTTCAAGGCCAAGCTGCGCCAGTGGAACATGCGCATCACCGCCTACGCGGACCGGCTGCTGGAGGACCTGGAGGAGCTGGACTGGCCCGAGGCGATCAAGCTGCAGCAGCGCAACTGGATCGGCCGTTCCGAGGGCGCCCGCGTCGACTTCCCGATCGACGGCGAACGCATCACCGTCTTCACGACCCGCCCCGACACCCTGTTCGGCGCCACCTACATGGTGCTGGCGCCCGAGCACCCCCTGGTCGACAAGTTCACCCCGGACGCCTGGCCGCAGGGCACCCACGAGGCGTGGACCGGCGGTCACGCCACCCCGGCCGAGGCCGTCGCCGCGTACCGCGCGCAGGCCGCGTCCAAGTCCGACGTCGAGCGGCAGGCCGAGGCCAAGGACAAGACCGGCGTCTTCACCGGCGCGTACGCCACCAACCCGGTCAACGGCGAGCGGGTCCCCGTCTTCGTCGCCGACTACGTCCTGATGGGCTACGGCACCGGCGCGATCATGGCCGTCCCGGCGCACGACACCCGCGACTTCGCCTTCGCGCGCGCCTTCGAACTGCCCATCCGCTGCGTCGTCGAGCCCACCGACGGCCGGGGTACCGACCCGTCCGCGTGGGACCACGCCTTCGCCTCCTACGACGCGAAGATCGTCAACTCCGCCGGTGACGGCGTCTGTCTGGACGGCCTGGGCGTCGCCGAGGCCAAGGCGCGCATCACCGAATGGCTGGAGCGCGAGGGCATCGGCGAAGGCACCGTCAACTTCCGCCTGCGCGACTGGCTGTTCAGCCGTCAGCGCTACTGGGGCGAGCCCTTCCCGATCGTCTACGACGAGGACGGCGTCGCCCACGCCCTGCCCGAGTCGATGCTGCCGCTGGAGCTGCCCGAGGTCGAGGACTACAGCCCGCGCACCTTCGACCCGGACGACGCCGACACCCAGCCCGAGACGCCGCTGTCGCGCAACGAGGACTGGGTCAACGTCACCCTGGACCTGGGAGACGGCCCGAAGACGTACCGCCGTGAGACCAACACCATGCCCAACTGGGCCGGTTCCTGCTGGTACGAGCTGCGTTACCTGGATCCGCACAACGAGGACCAGCTGGTCGCCCCCGACATCGAGCGCTACTGGATGGGCCCGCGCGAGGGCCTGCCGCACGGCGGCGTCGACCTGTACGTCGGCGGCGCCGAACACGCCGTGCTGCACCTGCTGTACGCCCGCTTCTGGTCGAAGGTCCTGTTCGACCTGGGGCACGTCTCCTCCGCGGAGCCGTTCCACAAGCTGTTCAACCAGGGCATGATCCAGGCCTACGTCTACCGCGACAGCCGTGGCTTCCCGGTGCCCGCCGCCGAGGTCGAGGAGCGCGACGGGGCGTTCTTCTTCGAGGGCGAGCCGGTCAGGCGCGAGCTGGGCAAGATGGGCAAGTCCCTGAAGAACGCGGTCACGCCGGACGAGATCTGCGCCGAGTACGGCGCCGACACCCTGCGCCTGTACGAGATGGCGATGGGCCCGCTGGACGTCTCCCGGCCATGGGACACGCGCGCGGTGGTCGGCCAGTACCGCCTGCTGCAGCGGCTGTGGCGCAACGTCGTCGACGAGTCGACCGGCGAGATCACCGTCACCGACGCCGAGCCCGACGAGGAGACGCTGCGCGCCCTGCACAAGGCGATCGACGGCGTCCGCCAGGACCTGGAAGGCCTGCGGTTCAACACCGCCATCGCCAAGATCACCGAGCTGAACAACCACCTGACCAAGGCCGGCGGCACGGTGGCCAGGCCGGTCGCCGAGTCGCTGGTACTGCTGATCGCTCCGCTGGCCCCGCACATCGCCGAGGAACTGTGGCACCGGCTGGGCCACGGCGACTCGGTCGTCCACCGGGACTTCCCGGTCGCCGACCCGGCTTACGTCGTCGACGAGACGGTGACCTGCGTCGTGCAGATCAAGGGCAAGGTCAAGGCCCGGCTGGAGGTGCCCCCCACCATCTCCGAGGAGGAGCTGGAGAAGGCGGCGCTGGCCGACGACGGCGTCGTCAAGGCGCTGGGCGGTGCGGACATCCGCAAGGTCATCGTGCGGGCGCCCAAGCTGGTGAACATCGTCCCGGCGTAGCGCGTGACCAGAGCCGTCTCCGGGTGATCCCGGAGACGGCTCAGGGTTTTCTGCGGGCAGGTTCGGGGTTCCGCAGGAACCCACGGTCTGCCCGCGGCGTTTACCGTGGAGAGATGGCGCGCAGCGCGCCGTGCCCGCTGGAGGAGGAGCGCCGTGGAAACAGTGATCGCCGTCGTCGTCCTGTTCCTCGTCGCCTTCCTGGCGCTCGGCGTGTACGCGACGGTGAAGGTGGTCGGCGCGGCCCGGCGCGGCGTGGACCGCACGCTCACCCAGGCCCGGCGCACGGTCGAGGACCACACCCTGCGCGCCAAGTCCTTCACCCAGTTCGGGCCGGCCGCCGAGATCGCCCAGCTCCGGCTCAAGCTGCGTACCTCCATGCGCGCCACGCAGGACGCGCTGCTCGCGGGAGCGGCCGAGGACGAATCCCTCAAGGAGTCCCTCGACCTGTTCCGGCGGCTGAGCGCCCACGGGCACGAACTGGACGCCGACCTCAAGCGCCTCGAGTCCGAGCCCGACCGGGCCACCCTGACCGCCCGGCTGCCCGACCTCCGCGAACGCACCGAGCGCATCACCGGCTCGGCGGACTCTCTGCGCTGGGCCGCCCGGGACCGCGCCCGGCGCTTCGCCGACGACGACCTCGACGCCCTCAGGTCCCAGATCGACGTCGAAGCCGGCGCCCTCAGACACTGGACCGTCGAGGACCCCGCGCAGACCCCGCCGCCCTGGCCCGAGGCCCCGGCTCCCGGTGCCGCGGACGACGGCCGGCCAAGGACGCAGTCCTCGGACCCGCACCCCGACCCGGTGCGGCCGGCCATCACCCCGCCCGGGGTACGGCCCACCTACCCCTGGCAGAAGAAGCCCCGTCCCGAGAGCACCACCTGATCCGGAATCCGGACCGGCAGCGGATCGGCGCGCGCCCGCACTGCTCGGCACGGTTCCCGGTTCCGTCTCGGGACAGGGCCGGAATCGTGCCCGGTACCGGCCGGGCCCGGGCGACGGATCCGGTCAAGGGCAGTCCGCCCGCGAGGGCCCGGGCTGCCACCCGCACGCTACGGCAGGTAACCTCCAGCTCATGTCCCGCCATGTCGCGATCGTCACGGATTCAACGGCCTACCTGCCGCAGCGGACGATGGAGCGCCACGGCATCACCGCCGTGCCCCTGACGGTGGTCCTCGGTGACCAGGCCCTGGAGGACGGCACCGAGATCTCCCACCGCGCGCTGGCCCAGGCTCTGCAGAGGCGACGCCCCGTCACCACCTCGCGGCCCGGCCCGCAGCTCTTCGCCGAGACGTACCGCAAGGTCGCCGAGTCCGGCGCCACCGACATCGTCTCCCTGCACCTGTCCGCCGAACTGTCCGGTACCTACGACGCGGCCGTCGTCGCCGCCCGTGAGGCGCCGGTGCCCGTGCGGGTGGTGGACACCGGAATGGTCGCCATGGCGCTCGGCTTCTGCGCGCTCGCCGCGGCCGAGACGGCGGAATCCGGCGGCACTCTCGACGAAGCGGTCACGGCCGCGGAGAAGCGGGCCGGCGGCACCTCCGCCTACTTCTACGTCGACACCCTCGACTACCTGCGCCGCGGCGGCCGTATCGGCACCGCGCAGGCACTGCTGGGCTCCGCGCTCGCCGTCAAGCCGCTGCTGCAGTTGCAGGGCGGGCGGATCGAGCCGCTGGAGAAGGTCCGGACGGCGGCCAAGGCGATCGCCCGTCTGGAGGAGTTGGTCGCCGAGCGGGCGGGCGGGGCGCCCGTGGACATCGCTGTCCACCACCTCGCCGCCGCCGACCGGGCCGCCGCTCTGACGGAGCGGTTGCGCGAGAGGGTGCCCCGACTCGCCGATCTGCACGTGAGCGAGGTGGGCGCGGTGATCGGGGCGCACACCGGACCCGGGCTGCTCGGGGTCGTGGTCTCGCCGAGGTGATGAGGCGTCACCCGGGCTCTTCGGGGCCGGATCCCTCGTGTGGGTGACGCAGTTGTCCACAACTGGCCCGTCATCCACGGAAATCAAGCAAGATCATCGTGGCTGGGTGAGATGTCCGATGCTCGTGGCATGGCATTCCGATCACGCACCCGCAGCACGACCGCGACCAGCGGCCCCGGCCGGCTACCCGGCTCCGACGGCCGTACGCGTCGCCGTTCTCGCCCACCGGCAGGGGAGCCCTCGCGGCACCGGCGGACCTCGGCGGAGGACGTCCGCCGCCGCGCCGAGGTGCTGTTCACCGAACGGGCCGTGCAGGCAAGGGAGTCGGGGACCGGCCCGCCGGGAGACGGGGCAGCCCTGGGGACGCCCGTTCCCGACACCGGGCCGTCCTCGGCCTCCGGAACGGATCGGGCCGCGCTCGCCGGTCCGGCAGCCGGTCCGGCCCCGGCGGCCACTGCGGCCTCGCATCCACCGGCGGCCTCGGTGGCACAGGAGCCACCGGCTCCACCGGTTGCCTCAATCCCACCGGCGCCACCAGCGCCCTCGACTTCAGCCGCACCGGCTTCACTGGCGGCACCGGCTCCACCGGCGCCACGGGCTGTATCGGCTTGGCGTTCCGCATCGGCGCCATCGGCGCCATCGGTTCCGTTCTCGGTATCGGCTCCGCTCGCGAGCCTCGGGGCGGCAGCTGCTTCGGGGCCTCCGGCGGCCGCCACCTCCGATACATCGTCGGCGGAGCCCGGGGCCGACGAGAGGGCCGGGCGGTCGGCGGAGACGAGGACGGACATCCGGCGGGGCAGGATCGCGGCGGCCCTGCGGGAGCGGCTGCCGCTGTGGGCGCAGGCACACTGCGCCATGGAGCGCAGGAGCGTGCTGGCCCTCTCGGTGGTGCTGCTCGCCGCCGCCGTCCTCGCCGCACAGCACTTCTGGGGCGGCCGACCGCAGCCAGTGCGGGCCCCCGAGACGGTGCGCGCGGCGGCGCCCTACCCGGCGGTGGCCGACAGCACGGCGTCCGTCACGGGCGCCGCCGGCGTCCCGGCCACCGCCCCGGCCGCGACAGCCGCCGAGATCGTCGTGGACGTCAGCGGCAAGGTGCGCGAGCCGGGAATCCACCGACTTCCCGCAGGTTCCCGGGTCGCCGACGCGCTCCGGGCGGCCGGCGGGGTAAGGCCGGGCACCGACACCGGCGGGATCAACCGGGCGCGCTTCCTGGTCGACGGAGAACAGGTGGTCGTCGGCGCCCCGCTCCCCGCGTCGGCCGCTGCCGCCGGGACGGCCGGGGCAGCGGCCGGAGTGCCACCGCCGGGTGCCGGACCCACCGCTCCCCTCTCGCTGAACACGGCCACGCTGGAACAGCTCGACACCCTGCCGGGAGTGGGCCCGGTTCTCGCCCGGCACATCCTCGACCACCGCACGCGGCACGGCGGCTTCCGCTCGGTCGACGAACTGCGCCAGGTCAACGGCATCGGCGAGCGACGCTTCGCGGACCTGCGCAACCTGGTGCGGCCATGACGGACGTCCGGACGGAGAGCGGAGCGAGCCCCGGGGTCGCCGCCCGGCAGGCCGTGCACGCGGACTCGGGGAAACGGCTCGGCGCCGCCAACCCCCGGCAGGAGGGGCCGGCCGACCTGCGGCTGGTGCCCCCCGCGCTCGCCGCGTGGGCGACGGCGGCGCTCACGCTGAACGCGACGCCGACCGTGGTGACGGCCGTCGCCCTGGGATGCGCGGTAGTGGGGAGCGTGCTGCTCCTGGCACGGCGCCGTACCGGGGGTGGGGCTGCCGCGCGACAGAGTGTGGGCGGGGTCGGCGGCTCACCGGAAGCCGCCGCGGGCGACCGCCTCCGGTGGACGGTGACCGTGGCCGGTGTACTGCTCTGCGTGGCGGCGGCCGCCGCGTCGGCCGGGCTGCACGGGGCGGATCTGCGCCGGGGGCCGGTGCCGGCGCTGGCCCGTCAGTACATGACTGTCACCGCGGAGGTACGGCTCACCTCCGATCCCCGGCTCACCCGCCCCCGGGCCGGTGGGGACCGCAGCAGGAACCCGTCCGTGCTGGCCGAGGGTGAGGTGCTCCGCGTCGAGCAGGCGGGCGGCACGGCGGTGACGACCCGGACACCGGTGCTGCTGGTGGTGGACGCCGGAAAGGCAGACACCGGGCGCGGGCCGGGTGCCGGCGCCGATCCGGACGCGCGGGCCGGCCCCGACGGCTTGCGGAAGCCCGGAGCCAGCGGGCCGGAGGACACGCGCTCGGCCTGGCTCGGGCTGCTCCCGTCGACGCGGGTACGGGTCACCGGACGGTTGGCACCCGCCCTCACGCGCGGAGACCGGATCGCGGCCGTGCTCCGGGTCCGGGACCCGATCGCGCCGCGGGTCGTCGCACGGGCGTCGGCTGCGCAACGGTTCGCGGGACGCCTGCGGGCCGGGCTCCGCGAGGCCACCGACCCGCTGCCCGGCGACGCGCGAGCGTTGCTGCCGGGCCTGGTCGTCGGCGACACCTCGCGGATCACGGCGGAACTGGACGCGGCGTTCAAGGCGACCGACCTCGCGCACACCCTCGCCGTCTCCGGCAGCAACCTCACCATCGTCCTCGCCCTGCTGATCGGACCGCCCGGCCTCGCCCAACAGGCCGAGCGGCGCGGTCTGGCACCCCGTCTCGGGATCCCGCTGCGGTCCACCGCGGTGCTCGGCGGGGCACTCACGCTCGGGTTCGTGGTCGTCTGCCGGCCCGACCCCAGCGTTCTGCGGGCGGCGGCGTGCGGGGCGGTGGTGCTGCTCGCCCTAGCCACGGGCCGCCGCAGATCACTGGTCCCCGCCCTGGCGACGGCGGTGCTGCTGCTGGTGCTGTACGACCCGTGGCTGGCCCGCAGCCATGGCTTCCTGCTCTCCGTTCTCGCCACCGGAGCCCTGCTCACGCTGGCACCGCGCTGGAGCGCCGGGCTCCAGGCCCGCGGGGTACCGGCCCGGCCGGCGGAGGCACTGGCGGCCGCCGGAGCGGCGCAGGCGGTGTGCGCACCGGTCGTCGCGGTGCTGTCGGCGCGGGTCAGTCTGGTGGCGGTGCCCTGCAATCTGCTCGTGGAGTGCGCGGTCGCACCGGCCACGGTGCTCGGCTTCGCGACGCTGGCCGCGGCGCCCCTGTCGATGCCGGTGTCCGAGGTGCTGGCCTGGTGTGCGCGGTGGCCGGCCGGGTGGGTCGCGGGCGTCGCACGGACCGGGGCGGCGCTGCCCGGCAGCGGAGTCGACTGGCCCGGCGGCTGGACCGGGGCGCTGCTGCTCGCCCTCGTCACGGCGGCGGCGGTGGCAGCCGGGCGCCGGCTGCTGCGGCACCCGTGGCTGTGCGGCGCGTGCGCGCTGCTGTTCCTGTTGGCCGTGGTGCGGCCACCGCCGCTGGCACGAGTCATCACGGGCTGGCCGCCGCCGGGCTGGCGGTTGGCCGTGTGCGACGTCGGACAGGGCGACGCGCTGGTCCTGGCGGCCGGCGAGGCGACCGGGGTGGTGGTGGATGCCGGGCCCGACCCGGCGCTGGTGGACGGGTGTCTGCGCACGCTGGGCGTCACCCGGGTCCCGCTGGTCGTCCTGACGCACTTCCACGCCGACCATGTGGCCGGGCTGCCGGGGGTGTTGCGTGGGCGGACGGTGGGCGCGATCGAGACGACCGGGTTCGAGGAGCCCGAGGAGCAGGTGGAGTTCGTACGGAAGGAGGCGGCGGCGCGAGGTGTACCGGTCGGGTGGGCCGTGGTGGGCGAGCGGCGGCGCGTGGGAGCCGTGGACTGGCAGGTGCTGTGGCCGCCCCGGCCGGCCCCGGAGGCCGACGGGCCGAACGACGCCAGCGTGACCCTGCTGGTGCGCTCTGCGGGGCTGCGGCTGCTCCTTCTCGGGGATCTCGAACCCCCGGCCCAGCAGGCGCTGCTGAGGTCGCCGGCTGCGAGGCTGCTCGGCTCGGTGGACGTCCTGAAGGTGGCCCATCACGGCTCGGCCTATCAGGACCCGGACCTGATGCACGTGGTCGCGCCGAGAGTGGCGCTGATCTCCGTCGGGGCGGACAACACCTACGGTCATCCCGCTCCCACCACGCTGGCCGCGCTGCGGGCGACGGGTGCGGTGGTGCTGCGCACGGACCGGGACGGGGCGCTGGCGGTCGGCGGCAGCCGGTCGGACCTGCGGGCGTGGGGGGCCGAGGGGCGGTGAAGTGGGGGCGGTGGTGGCGGAGGGGGAGAGGGTTGGAGGCGGAGGCCCGAGGGAGGGGAAGGGGCGGGGCGGAAGCCTCGGGGGAGGGAGAGGAAGGGGCGGGCGGAAGCCTCGGGGGGAGGGAGGGGGAGGGGCCCGGGATGGAGGGCAAGCGGAGTAGGACACAGCACGGTCCGGACCCGGAGACGGAGGCCGGAAGGCGGAGGGCGACAGGCGGAGGGCAAAAGGCGGAGAGCAAGTGGAGGAAGGGACAGGCGGCAAGCCAGGAGACTGGTCACATGGACTCCGTACAGGTTGACGCCTATCTACGCCGCCTCGGCGCCGAGCGCCCCGCGCGGCCCACTGTGGAGGCTCTGCGCGAGCTGCATGTGCGCCATCTGCGGGCGGTGCCGTTCGAGAACCTCTCGATCCACCTCGGGGAGGAGATCGTGCTGGAGGAGAAGCGGCTGGTGGACAAGGTGGTGGGCGCGCACCGGGGCGGGTTCTGTTACGAGCTGAACGGGGCGTTCGGGGCGCTGCTGGGCGCGCTGGGCTTCGAGGTGGCGTTGCTCGCGGCCCGGGTGCACGGCGAGGGGGAGCGGCGGTGGGGGGTGCCGTACGACCATATGGCGCTGCGGGTGGTGGCGGAGGACGGGAGCGAGTGGCTGGCGGATGTGGGGTTCGGGGAGCACAGCCACTATCCGCTGGCGTTCGGGGAACGGGGCGAGCAGGTCGAGCCCGGCGGGGTGTTCCGCCTCGTCGAGGCGGAGGAGGCGGACGACCTCGACGTCGTGCGCAACGGCAGGGTGGAGTACCGGCTGGAGCTGCGGCCACGGGTGCTCGGTGACTTCGTGACGGGCGCATGGTGGCATCGGACCTCGCCGGAGTCGGGTTTCACCCGGTCGCTGGTGTGTTCGCGGAACACGGAGGACGGCGGGCGGATCACGCTCAGCGGGCGGCGCTTGAAGGAGACGACGGCGGACGGGACGGTGGTGCGCCGGGAGCTGGCGGGGGACGAGGAGGTCCTGGCGGTGTACCGGGAGCGGTTCGGGATCGAGCTGGGCCGGGTACCGGAGGTACGGAAGCCCATCGAAAGGTGATTCACATCACACACTGCGGGCGATAAGGGGCGTCGGTCACGGCGGTCCACCCTCCTGTCGGGAATCGACTGCCGAACGCGTAGGAGGCACGTCATGCAGCAGCTGCTGAGGGTCCAGAACTTCACTGTGTCGAGTGACGGATACGGCGCCGGGGAGGGGCAGAGTCTGGAGAGGCCGTTCGGGCACGCCGATCCGGTCCAGCTGATGTCCTGGGCCATGGCCACGGCCGGCTGGCCCATGCGGACGGACCACGCGGGGAGCCGGGGGCTCGACGACTACCTCACGCGGGACTTCGCCCGGAACATCGGGGCCGAGATCATGGGGCGCAACAAGTTCAGCCCGCAGCGGGGGCCGTGGCAGGACCACGAGTGGAAGGGGTGGTGGGGTGACGAGCCGCCCTTCCACACGCCGGTGTTCGTGATGACGCACCATCCGCGTCCGTCGTTCACGCTGTCCGACACCACGTTCCACTTCGTGGACGGGGACCCGGCGACGGTGCTGGAGCAGGCGCGGGAGGCGGCGCGGGGGAAGGACGTGCGGCTCGGCGGCGGGGCCACCACGATCCGGGAGTTCCTCGATGCGGACCTCGTGGACACGCTGCACGTCGCGGTCTCGCCGGTGAAGCTCGGGGCGGGGTCGAGGCTGTGGGAGTCGCCCGAGGAGCTGTTCGACCGGTTCCACTGCGATGTGGTGCCCAGTTCGAGCGGGGTGACGCACCACCTGTTCTGGCGGAAGTGACGAGGCCGGACCGAGAGGGCGCACGGGGTGGCAGCGGCGGGGACCGCGGGGGCCGCCCCCGGCCGGACGTGTCGGCTCGCGCCGTGCCTGGACAATGGGGCCGTGAGCGATGTGAGACATGTCCTGGTGCTGCCCGACCGTGACGCGGCGGAGGAGGTGGCCGAGGCCCTGGGGGAGCGGTTCGGCATCCACGAGGAGCCGCAGCTCGTCCGGGACGCGCTGGCCGGGGAGGACGACGCGGAGGACGCCCAGTGGCTGGTGGTGGTGCGGGACGAGGCCGGGCGGCTGGACCCGGGGGAGCTGGACGCGTTCGCCGGTGAGTGGGAGGGCTGGCGTGAGGAGCCGTAGGGCCCTTCCAGGGACCGACCTCCGTGGTGAAGCGTCGGAAGAGCCCCGGGCTCGCGGGTGGGCGGCGGGTTGTCAGTGCGGCGTGACATGCTGAGGGGCGATGGCCAGGAAGACTGCGAATGACGACCTTCTCGCCCCCGTGACGCTCGCCGTGGGGCAGGAAGAGCTGTTGCTCGACCGTGCCGTGCGGGAGGTGGTGGCCGCCGCCAGGGCCGCCGACGCCGACACGGACGTGCGGGACCTGACCCCCGACCAGCTGCAGCCGGGCACACTCGCCGAGCTGACCAGCCCGTCGCTGTTCGCCGAGCGCAAGGTCGTTGTCGTGCGGAACGCGCAGGACCTGTCGGCGGACACCGTCAAGGACGTCAAGGCGTATTTTCCGGCGCCCGCCGAGGAGATCACGCTGGTGTTGCTGCACGCCGGAGGGGCCAAGGGCAAGGGGCTGCTGGACGCCGCGCGGAAGGCGGGCGCGCGGGAGGTCGCCTGCCCGAAGATGACCAAGCCGGCCGACCGGCTGGCGTTCGTGCGGCAGGAGTTCCGGGCCGCGGGGCGGTCGGCCACGCCCGAGGCGTGCCAGGCGCTGGTCGACGCCATCGGCAGTGATCTGCGGGAACTCGCCTCCGCGGTGTCGCAGCTCTGTGCCGACGTGGAGGGGACGATCGACGAGGCGATCGTCGCGCGTTACTACACGGGCCGGGCGGAGGCGTCCAGCTTCACGGTGGCCGACCGGGCCGTCGAGGGACGGGCGGCCGAGGCACTGGAGGCGTTGCGCTGGTCGCTGGCGACCGGGGTCGCGCCCGTGCTGATCACCAGTGCGCTGGCGCAGGGCGTGCGGGCCATCGGCAAGCTGTCCTCGGCACGCGGCGGGCGGCCCGCCGATCTGGCGCGGGAGCTGGGCATGCCGCCGTGGAAGATCGACCGAGTGCGCCAGCAGATGCGCGGCTGGACGCCGGACGGGGTCGCGGTGGCGCTGCGGGCGGTCGCCGAGGCCGACGCCGGCGTGAAGGGCGGCGGGGACGACCCGGAGTACGCCCTGGAGAAGGCCGTGGTGACGATCGCCCGCGCAGCCCGTTCCCGGGGGCGGTGACGCGGAGAGCCCGGCTCCGGCCGCGACAGCCCGGCTCCGGCCTGGTCCGGTGAGGCGGACAGCCCGGACCCGCCCGTGGCCCAGAGAACCCGGACCCGCCCGTGGCCCGGAGAACCGGGACCCGCCTGTGGCCCGGAGAACCGGGACCCGCCCGTGGGACCCGTGATCCAGTCGCCGCCGCCCGACCAGCGAGGAGAATTGTACGTATCAGCCGCACCTCTCCCAGGCAGTGAAAGGTGGCGATCGTCATGGCTGAACACCCGCATGCCGCGCTCGTCCGCAGAGGCTATGAAGCCTTCTCCCGTGGTGACATGGACGGCCTGCGTGAACTGTTCACAGCGGACTGCACGCATCACGTGCCCGGTACCCACATGCTCTCGGGTGACTACAAGGGGCAGGACTCGGTCATCGAGATGTACGGCCGGCTCATGCAGGAGACGAACGGGACGATGCGTGTGGAACCGCGCAACGTCTTCGTCGACGGCCGGGGTCATGCCGTCGGACTGCACCACATCACCGCCGAGCGCGGCGGCAAGCGGTTCGACGCGGACGAGGTGATCGTCTTCCGGATCGTCGGGGACAAGGTGAGCGATCTCGACGAGTGCTCCATGGACCTCGACATGGACAACGAATTCTGGGCATGAGCGCCCGGAACGGCAGTCCGGCAAGCCGAAGGCCCCGGCACCCGCCCTGGGGAAGGGCGAGATGCCGGGGCCTTCGGTGAAAACCGGTGATCAGTACCGGTGATCAATGCCGGTGATCAATACCGGGTGAGCTCGCTCCCGCGTGGCGAACGCAGGCCGCGAGCGAGCTCGGGTGCCGGTCGGGGGCGGATGAGAGAGGGCCCGCCCTGGGTCCTGCCGGCGATCAGACCAGATAAGAGGTTCAGCCCTTGAGGGACGCGACCTGGGAAGCCAGCGCCGACTTCTTGTTGGCGGCCTGGTTCTTGTGGATGACGCCCTTCGAGACGGCCTTGTCGAGCGCACGCGACGCGGCGCGCTGCAGCTCGGTGGCCTTCTCGACGTCACCCGCGGCGGCGGCCTCGCGGGCCTTGCGGATCGCGGTCTTCAGGGAGGACTTGACGGCCTTGTTGCGCAGCCGGGCCTTCTCGTTGGTCTTGATCCGCTTGATCTGGGACTTGATGTTCGCCACGAATGAGCCTTTTCAGGTTCAGGCACGGGGCAGGAGGGATCCCACTGGGATCGTCCGGTCCCGTACCAGGTGATTTCTTGGGGTCGTGCCTCGCGCTGAGAGGGCATGAGACACAGCCCCCCACACTACCAGCGGCCCTCGGAGTGGCCCAAACCGGCTGCCGCTTCCCACCCGTGGGACCATGGAAGCTACGTATCGATCCGACCCGAGCCGCTGCCCTGCGGATACCTCAAGAATCAGGACCCTGCGTGCCCGCGACCCCTAACAATGTGCCCGAGCCGAGCCGTACCGACCCGGCTCTGATCCGCAACTTCTGCATCATCGCGCACATCGACCACGGCAAGTCCACCCTCGCCGACCGGATGCTCCAGCTGACCGGCGTGGTCGAGCAGCGGCAGATGCGTGCTCAGTACCTCGACCGCATGGACATCGAACGTGAGCGCGGCATCACGATCAAGTCCCAGGCCGTGCGCCTGCCCTGGGCGCCGACCAACGACCCGGGCAACACGCACATCCTCAACATGATCGACACCCCGGGGCACGTCGACTTCACCTACGAGGTCTCGCGGTCGCTGGCCGCCTGCGAGGGGACCATCCTCCTCGTCGACGCGGCCCAGGGCATCGAGGCCCAGACCCTCGCCAACCTCTACCTGGCGATGGAGAACGACCTCACGATCATCCCGGTACTGAACAAGATCGACCTGCCGGCCGCGCAGCCCGAGAAGTTCGCCGAGGAGCTGGCCAACCTGGTCGGCTGCGACCCGTCCGACGTGCTCAAGGTCTCGGCCAAGACGGGCCTGGGCGTGGAGGCGCTGCTCGACAAGGTCGTCAAGGAGATCCCGGCCCCGGTCGGCGTCAAGGACGCCCCCGCCCGCGCGATGATCTTCGACTCCGTGTACGACTCGTACCGGGGCGTCGTGACGTACGTCCGGGTCATCGACGGTCAGCTCAACAGGCGTGAGCGGATCCGGATGATGTCGACGGGCGCCACGCACGAGCTGCTGGAGATCGGCACCAACTCGCCCGAGATGTTGCCGGCCGACGGCCTCGGCGTCGGCGAGGTGGGCTATCTGATCACCGGTGTGAAGGACGTGCGCCAGTCCAAGGTCGGTGACACCGTCACCAGCCAGCACAAGGGCGCCACCGAGCCGCTCGGCGGCTACAAGGACCCGAAGCCCATGGTCTTCTCCGGGCTCTACCCCCTGGACGGCTCGGACTACCCCGAGCTGCGCGAGGCCCTGGACAAGCTGCAGCTCAACGACGCCGCGCTGGTCTACGAGCCGGAGACCTCCGCGGCTCTCGGCTTCGGTTTCCGCGTGGGCTTCCTGGGGCTGCTCCACCTCGACGTGATCCGCGAGCGGCTGGAGCGCGAGTTCGGGCTCGACCTCATCGCCACCGCCCCCAACGTGGTCTACCGCGTGATCATGGAGGACGGCAGCGAGGTCACCGTCACCAACCCGAGCGAGTTCCCCGAGGGCAAGATCGACGAGGTGTTCGAGCCGGTCGTGCGGGCGACCATCCTCGCGCCGACCGAGTTCATCGGCGCGATCATGGAGCTGTGCCAGACCCGGCGCGGCACCCTGCTCGGCATGGACTACCTCTCCGAGGACCGGGTGGAGATCCGCTACACCCTGCCCCTCGCGGAGATCGTCTTCGACTTCTTCGACCAGCTGAAGTCCAAGACCCGCGGATACGCCTCCCTGGACTACGAACCCACGGGCGAACAGAGCAGCAGCCTGGTCAAGGTCGACATCCTGCTGCACGGCGACAAGGTGGACGCCTTCTCGGCGATCACCCACAAGGACCAGGCGTACGCGTACGGCGTGCGGCTCGTCGCCAAGCTCAAGGAGCTGATCCCGCGGCAGAACTTCGAGGTGCCGGTGCAGGCCGCCATCGGCTCCCGGGTCATCGCCCGCGAGACCATTCGCGCCATCCGCAAGGACGTCCTCGCCAAGTGCTACGGCGGTGACATCTCCCGTAAGCGCAAGCTGCTGGAGAAGCAGAAGGAAGGCAAGAAGCGGATGAAGATGGTGGGTTCCGTGGAGGTTCCGCAGGAGGCCTTCATCGCGGTGCTCTCCAGCGATGACGGCTCGGGGTCGGCCAAGAGCAAGAAGTAACCGCGGGTTACCGGTGGCAGGCGGTGTGAACCGGGCAACGGGGGGTCCGTCGCGCGAGAGCGCGGCGGGCCCCTCGGGCCTCGACGTGGCACTCTCTGTGGGAAGTGACAGGGCGCGGGCCCTTACGAACCGGCCGGTCGGGCTCTACTCTGATCCCTGCTCGATAGTTACTCGTGAGTTAAACAACGGCGCGAGCGTGACGCAGCGGATGTGGATGACCGCAGCGAGCCGTGCGTGAACGCATCGAGCCGTGAGTGACCGCACTACAACGACCCGTGAGTGAACCCAGCCGCACTGAGCCAGCCGCACCGTCGCGGGCCCCGGAGGATGTCGTGAGCGACACACAGACCCTGATCGAGAACCGTCCGCCGTCCGTCGCGGGCCTCTTCCTGGAGCGGGTGGCGGCCACGCCGGACGCCGAGGCCTACCGCTACCCGGTGCCGGCGGCCTCCGGCGAAGGCCCCGACGAGTGGAAGTCGCTCAGCTGGGCGCAGGCCGCCGACCGGGTCTACGCCATCGCCGCCGGCCTCGTCGACCTCGGCATCGAGCCCGAGCAGCGCGTCGCGCTGGCCTCCTCCACGCGTCTGGAGTGGATCCTGGTCGACCTCGGCATCATGTGCGCGGGCGCGGCCACCACCACGATCTACCCGCAGACCAACGCCGAGGAGTCGGCCTTCATCCTCTCCGACTCCGAGAGCCGGGTGCTGATCGCCGAGAACGCCGACCAGCTCGCCAAGGCGGTCGACAAGCGCGGCGAGCTGCCCGACCTCACCCACGTGGTCGTCATCGACTCCGAGGGCGTGGAGACCGGCGACTGGATCCTCGGCCTGGACGAGCTGGAGAAGCGCGGCGCCGCCCGGCTGGCGACGGAACCCGAGCTGATCAAGGAGCGGGTCGGGGCGCTCACCTCCGAGCAGCTCGCCACCCTCATCTACACCTCCGGCACCACCGGCCGCCCCAAGGGCGTGCGCCTGCCGCACGACAACTGGTCGTACATGGCGAAGGCGATCGCCGCCACCGGCCTGCTCGGACCGGACGACGTGCAGTACCTGTGGCTGCCGCTCGCCCACGTCTTCGGCAAGGTCCTCACCTCCGGCCAGATCGAGGTCGGGCACGTCACCGCCGTCGACGGCCGGGTCGACAAGATCATCGAGAATCTGCCGGTCGTCCAGCCGACCTACATGGCGGCCGTCCCGCGCATCTTCGAGAAGGTGTACAACGGGGTCGCCGCCAAGGCCCGGGGCGCAGGCGGGGCCAAGTACAAGATCTTCCAGTGGGCCGCGGAGGTCGCCCGCGAGTACGCCAAGGTCGCGCAGGACACCTTCCGGCGCACCGGCACCATGTCCGTGCCCTTCGGCCTCGGAGCCAAGCACAAGGTCGCCGACGTGCTGGTCTACGCGAAGATCCGCGAGGCGTTCGGCGGCCGGCTGCGCGCGTGCATCTCGGGCTCCGCCGCGCTCGCCCCCGAGATCGGGTACTTCTTCTCCGGCGCCGGCATCCACATCCTGGAGGGCTACGGCCTCACGGAGTCCTCCGCCGCCTCCTTCGTCAACCCGGGTGAGGCCTACCGCACCGGCACGGTCGGCAAGCCGCTGCCCGGCACCGAGGTGCGCATCGCGGACGACGGCGAGATCCTGCTGCGCGGCCCCGGCATCATGCAGGGCTACCACAAGCTGCCCGACAAGACCGCCGAGGTGCTGGAGCCCGACGGCTGGTTCCACACGGGCGACATCGGCGAGCTGTCTCCCGACGGGTACCTGCGCATCACCGACCGCAAGAAGGACCTCATCAAGACGTCCGGCGGCAAGTACATCGCGCCCGCCGAGGTGGAGGGGCAGTTCAAGGCGGTGTGCCCGTACGTCTCCAACATCCTGGTGCACGGCGCCGACCGGAACTTCTGCACGGCCCTGATCGCGCTGGACGAGATCGCCATCCTGGCGTGGGCCGAGGAGAACGGGATGGCGGGCAAGGCGTACGCGGAGGTCGTCGCCGCCCCGGAGACGGTCGCCCTCGTCCAGGGATACGTGGACCACCTCAACCAGGGACTCCAGCGCTGGCAGACGATCAAGAAGTTCCGGCTGCTGCCGCGGGACCTCGACGTGGAGCACGGTGAGATCACCCCGAGCCTGAAGCTGAAGCGGCCCGTCGTGGAGCGGGAGTACAAGCACCTGATCGACGAGATGTACGAGGGGTCGCGCGAGGCGTAGGGCCGGTTCTTTCGCGCACAGGCCCTCGGAGTTCCGGACGGACCCGGCGGCGAAACGTTCGACTTCGGTCTACTTCTGTAACTCGGTGCTTAGGAACGGGTTCGGTCTGTCACCCTGGCGGCTGTTCGAGGCGTTGTCGATCCAGCCGTTCCGGGGAGCCGTCCATGGGGGCCGTACCGACCCAGCGGGAGAGCGGGTCCCACGCCGGGGAGCCGTCCGTCGCGCACGCCCGCGGATCCTGGACGGCGCGCACGGCGCTCCCCGGCAGCTCGCTCGCGCCGGGGGCCGCCCGCGGCCTGCTGACCGACGCGCTGCGGGAGTGGGCCGGGCTCGGGCTGACGGTCCCGGAGCAGCTCGCGGAGGACGCGGTGCTGGTCGTCAGCGAACTGGTCACCAACGCCGTCGTGCACGCCGGAACGGACATCGAGGTCGGCTGCCGCGTCGAGGAGAGCGACGGGACCGCGACCGGTGAGGCGCGCGCCCTGGTGGTGGAGGTGTCCGACCACCACCCGGCGCGCACCCCGCGCCAGAGCGACCCCGCGCATCCCTGGAGCACCCCACGCCGCGAGGCACCGGAGTACGGGCGCGGGCTGCGGCTGATCACCCTGCTCACCGAGTCCTGGGGCGTCACCTACCGCTCGGGCGTCAAGACGGTGTGGGCGCGGCTGGTCGCCGGGCACGCCGGCGAGGAACCCCCGGACGACGATCCCCTGGCCGGCCTGGCACCCGACCCGGACCCCCTCGGCCTCGCCGGCCCCGGTACGCCCGTTGCCGAGCCGCCCGCCTCCGGACGGGACCGGGAGTGGCTCAACCGGGGAGCGCTGTCCTTCCTCGCCGAGGCGTCCGACCTGCTCGCCGGGCAGCTCGACGAGGACCTGGTCGCCTCGCTCACCGGTCAGCTCCTGGTTCCGCGCCTGGCCGACTGGTGCGCGGTCTGGCTGGAGGACGAGGTGCCCGGGCGCGTCTCCTGGGGCGAGGCGGCCGGCGCCGACTGGCAGCGCCTGGCCCGCGTCTGGCACGGCGACGAACGCCACCTGGAGGAGCTGCGCCGCGCCCTGGAGAAGGACCCGCCGCCGCTCACCGAGCCGCCCCGCTCCGGCCCGGACACCTACCCGTGGCCCGGCGAGGCGCTCGGCGCGCGTGGCGCGGCACTGTCGTACCGGCTGATCGCGGGCGGCCGGCCGCTGGGCACGCTGGTCATCGGGCGGGCCGGACTGCTGCGCTTCCCCGACGAGGTCACCGGGCTCGTCGAGGACCTCGGCCGCCGGGTCGCGCTCGCCGTCGGCGCCGCCCGCCAGTACGCCCGGCAGGCCACCATCAGCGCCGTCCTGCAGCGCGGCCTGCTGCCCGGCGCGGTCGCCGAGATCCCCGGGGTGCGCAGCGCGCTCGTCTACGAGCCGTGCGAGCGGGGCGGGCCCAGCGGCGACTTCTACGACCTGTTCCCGGCCGGCGACGGCCGCTGGTGCTTCGCGGTCGGCGACGTCCAGGGCAAGGGCCCCGAGGCCGCCGTGGTGATCGGCCTGGCCCGGCCCTGGCTGCGGCTGCTGGCCCGCGAGGGCTACCGCGTCGCCGACGTCCTCGACCGCCTCAACCAGTTGCTCCTCGACGACGCGACCGAGGCGGCGGACGCGGCGGCCCGGGCGTTCGTCGGCCCCGCCGGCCCCGAGGACGGGCCGCAGACGCGCTTCCTGTCGCTGCTGTACGGCGAACTCGTGCCGTTCGCGGACGGCGGCGTCCGCTGCACCCTCGCCTCCGCCGGCCACCCCCTGCCGCTGATCCTCGGGCCGGACGGCGAGGTCCGTACCGCGGCCCGGCCGCAGACCCTGCTCGGCGTCGTCGAGGACGTGACGTACACCAGCGAGAGCGTGCTGCTGCGGCCCGGCGACAGCCTGCTGTGCGTCACCGACGGCGTCACCGAGCGGCGCTGCGGCTCGCGTCAGTTCGACGACGGCGACGGCCTCGCCCACGCGCTCGCCGCCTGCGCGGGCCTCGACGCCGACCGGATCGCCGAGCGGATCCGGAGCCTGGTGCACGACTTCGGGCGGCGCCCGCCGGAGGACGACCTCGCCCTGCTGGTGCTCCAGGCCGAGCGGACGCCCGCGACCCGGTAGCCGGCCGCGTGCGGGACAATGGAACGCATGCCCTCCGCACTCCCCGACGGCGAGCCCGTCCCCGCCGACGGCGCGCTGCCCGCGACCGCGCTCGCCGGGTCCGCCGACCGGCCTCTCGGCTTCTACCTGCACGTCCCGTACTGCGCGACCCGCTGCGGCTACTGCGACTTCAACACCTACACCGCGACCGAGCTGCGCGGTACCGGCGGTGTCCTCGCCTCCCGGGACAACTACGCCGACACCCTGATCGACGAGGTCCGCCTCGCCCGCAAGGTCCTCGGCGACGACCCGCGCGAGGTCCGCACGGTGTTCGTGGGCGGCGGGACGCCGACGCTGCTGGCCGCCGGCGACCTCGTGCGGATGCTGGGGGCGATCCGCGAGGAGTTCGGCCTGGCGCCCGACGCGGAGATCACCACGGAGGCGAACCCCGAGTCGGTCGACCCGTCGTACCTGGCCGCGCTCCGCGAGGGCGGCTTCAACCGCGTCTCCTTCGGCATGCAGAGCGCCAAGCGGCACGTGCTGCGGGTGCTCGACCGCACGCACACGCCGGGGCGGCCCGAGGCATGCGTCGTGGAGGCGCGGGCGGCGGGTTTCGAGCACGTCAATCTCGACCTGATCTACGGCACCCCGGGGGAGAGCGACGACGACTGGCGGGAGTCTCTGGAGGCGGCGCTCGGCGCCGGCCCGGACCACATCTCGGCGTACGCGCTGATCGTCGAGGAGGGCACCCAGCTGGCCCGACGGATCCGGCGCGGCGAGATACCGGCGACCGACGACGACGTCCACGCCGACCGCTATCTGCTCGCGGAGTCCGTGCTGTCGGCGGCGGGCTACGACTGGTACGAGGTCTCCAACTGGGCCACCTCCGAACCGGCCCGCTGCCTCCACAACGAGCTGTACTGGCGCGGCGCCGACTGGTGGGGCGCGGGCCCCGGCGCGCACTCGCACGTGGGCGGGGTGCGCTGGTGGAACGTGAAGCACCCGGGGGCGTACGCGGCGGCGCTGGCCGCCGGACGGTCGCCCGGGGCGGGCCGCGAACTGCTCTCGGCGGAGGACCGCCGCGTCGAACGCGTCCTGCTGGAACTGCGGCTGCGGGAGGGAGCCCCGCTGGACCTGCTGCGCGAGGCGGGCCTCGCGGCCGCGCGGCGGGCACTGGACGAAGGGCTGCTGGAGAGCGGTCCGTACGAGGAGGGGCGGGCCGTGCTGACCCTGCGGGGGCGGCTGCTGGCGGACGCGGTGGTACGGGACCTCGTGGACTGATCACTCGGGTGAGTGAATCAGTGCGGAGCGCCGGTTCGATCCCTAACCTGGTTCGTAGGCTGCCGCCAAAAGTACGCGGCGGATGTGGAGGGCCACGGAGATGACCGCTGTGGACGAGCGTGGGATGACCAAGTACTTCGAGGAGCTTGAGCCTCCCGAGGGCGTCAGGGTCGAGCTTCTCCGGGGGGAAATCGTGATGATGGCTGCTCTCGATCTGGTGCACAACCGGATCGTGGCGGACGTGCAGGACCAGATTCCGCGCAAGCCCTGGGAACGACTCCAGACGACGGACCTGGACATCATCGACGAGGCCAGCGAGCCCATTCCGGACCTCGTGGTACTGGAACGTGGTGTGGCTCCGGACTCAGGGAACCTCGTGCCGTCCCAGATGGTCACATTGGTGGTCGAGGTGGTCTCGAAGACGAGCGTCGACCGGGACTACGGGATCAAGCGATCTATCTACGCAGCAGGCAGAATCCCTGCCTACCTGATCATCGACCCGATCATGGCTCACTGCGTTCTCCTCACCGACCCCATCGGCGACGGAGATCAAGCCGACTATCGCGGGCAGTGGATCACGAAGTTCGGTGACCCCGTGTTGCTCGAACTGCTCGGTGTGGAACTGGACACGAGCGAGTTCGGAACCTTCACCGGGGTTCGGCGTCACCGGCTGCCGTGACGAAGTCGATCAGTTCCTCCACCCTCCCCAGCAGCTCCGGCTCCAGGTCCTTGTAGGAGCCGACCCTCTTCAGGATCGCCTGCCACACCGCGCCCGTGTTGCCGGACGGCCACCCCAGCGCCCGGCACACCCCCGTCTTCCAGTCCTGGCCGTGCGGCACCTTCGGCCAGCCCGGGATCCCCACGGCCGACGGCTTCACCGCCTCCCAGATGTCGATGTACGGGTGGCCCACCACCAGCGCGTGCTCGCTCGTCACCGACCGCGCGATGCGCCACTCCTTCGAACCCGGCACCAAGTGGTCCACCAGCACACCGAGGCGGGCGTCCGGGCCGGGGGCGAACTCGGCCACGATCGACGGGAGGTCGTCCACGCCCTCCAGGTACTCCACGACCACGCCCTCGACGCGCAGGTCATCGCCCCACACCTTCTCGACCAGCTCGGCGTCGTGGCGCCCCTCCACGTAGATGCGGCCGGCGCGGGCCACCCGGGCGCGGGCGCCGGGGACGGCCACCGAGCCGGACGCGGTGCGGGCGGGACGGGCCGGCGCCGCGGACGGCGGCCGCACGAGCGTCACCGCCCGCCCCTCCAGCAGGAACCCGCGTGGCTCCAGTGGGAACACCCGGTGCTTGCCGAAGCGGTCCTCCAGGGTCACCGTGCCCGCCTCGCAGCGGATCACCGCGCCGCAGAAACCGGTCCCGGGCTCCTCCACCACCAGGCCCGGCTCCGCCGGGACCTCGGGGACGGGCTGCTGCTTCTTCCACGGGGGAGTGAGATCGGAGGCGTACTGGCGCATTCGGACGACGATAGGAGAAGCCGGCGGCCGGCGCTCAGGACACGCCGAAACGAGTCGCGAGCGCGTCCCGCTGCGCCCGGACGAACGCCGCGTCCACCACCGCCCCGTGACCCGGCACGTACACCGCGTCCTCACCGCCCAGTTTCAGCAGCCGGTCCAGCGCGGCCGGCCACTGCCCCGGCAGCGCGTCCGGCCCGGCCTGCGGCTCACCGGACTCCTCGACCAGGTCGCCGCAGAACACCACCTCCCGCTCGCCGGGGACCAGCACCGCCAGGTCGTGCGCGGTGTGCCCGGGCCCCACGTTCGCCAGCAGCACCTGGCAGTCGCCCCCCAGGCCCAGCGTCCACTCGCCGGACACCAGATGCCGGGGCCGGACCACGGCGTCGGCGGCCTCCTCGGCCAGCGCCGGGTCCAGCCCCTGCCGCACCGCGTCCGAGCGCAGTTCCTCGGCGTGCGCCAGCACCGCGTCCACCCCGACCGCCCCGAACACCTCCGCGCCCGCGAACGCGGCCGCCCCGAGCACATGATCGAAGTGGGGGTGCGTCAGCGCGATATGGGTCACACGACGGCCGGCGAGTTCCTCCGCCTCGTACCGCAGCCGCGCCCCCTCGGCCAGGCTGGCCCCCGGGTCGATCAGCAGCGCCGCGTCCGCCCCGACGACCAGCCCCGCCGTGCAGTCCCAGACCGGGAGCCGGCACCGCCCCACCCCGGCCGCGAGGCGTTCCCAGCCCAGCTCTTCCCAAGTCACCGTCATACCGGGACGCTATCCGTAAGACCCGTACGAGGGGACCGACCTTGCCCAGTGCGCACCCCACCGCCGTACACTGGGCCGGGGAACGCTGGCACTCACCCGCGAAGAGTGCCAGGCGAGACGTCAAGGGACAGCGACCGCTGGAGGTGTGCGCGCGATGCTGAGTGAACGAAGGCTCCAGGTGCTGCGTGCCATCGTCCAGGACTACGTGGGCACCGAGGAGCCGGTCGGTTCCAAGGCGCTGACCGAGCGCCACAACCTCGGCGTCTCCCCGGCCACGGTCCGCAACGACATGGCCGCCCTGGAGGACGAGGGGTACATCGCCCAGCCGCACACCAGCGCCGGGCGGATCCCCACCGACAAGGGCTACCGGCTGTTCGTCGACAAATTGGCCGGCGTCAAGCCGATGACCGGTCCCGAGCGGCGGGCGATCCAGAACTTCCTCGACGGCGCCGTCGACCTCGACGACGTCGTGGCGCGCACCGTGCGGCTGCTCGCGCAGCTGACCCGGCAGGTCGCCGTCGTGCAGTACCCGTCGCTCAGCCGGTCCACGGTGCGGCACGTGGAACTGCTGGCGCTGGCCCCCGCACGGCTGATGCTGGTCCTCATCACCGACACCGGCCGGGTCGAGCAGCGGGTGATCGACTGCCCGGCGCCGTTCGGCGAGGCGTCCCTGGCGGATCTGCGGGCGCGGCTGAACAGCCGGGTCGCCGGCCGCCGCTTCACGGACGTGCCGCGTCTCGTGGAGGACCTGCCCGACGCCTTCGAGGCGGAGGACCGCAGCACTGTCTCGGCGGTGCTCTCCACCCTGCTGGAGACCCTCGTCGAGGAGAACGAAGAGCGGCTGATGATCGGCGGAACCGCCAATCTGACCCGCTTCGGACATGACTTTCCCCTCACCATCCGACCCGTCCTGGAAGCGCTGGAGGAGCAGGTCGTCCTCCTGAAGCTGCTGGGCGAGGCGGGGGATTCGGGCATGACCGTGCGCATCGGGCACGAGAACGCCTACGAGGGACTCAACTCCACCTCGGTGGTGTCGGTGGGCTACGGTTCGGGCGGCGAGGCGGTTGCCAAGCTCGGCGTGGTCGGACCGACCCGCATGGACTACCCGGGAACGATGGGAGCGGTACGCGCAGTGGCACGGTACGTCGGACAGATCCTGGCGGAGTCGTAAGTGGCCACGGACTACTACGCCGTTCTCGGCGTGCGCCGCGACGCGTCGCAGGATGAGATCAAGAAGGCGTTCCGGCGGCTCGCTCGCGAGCTGCATCCGGACGTCAACCCCGATCCGAAGACCCAGGAGCGGTTCAAGGAGATCAACGCCGCCTACGAGGTGCTCTCGGACCCGCAGAAGAAGCAGGTCTACGACCTCGGCGGCGACCCGCTCTCGCAGGCCGGCGGAGGCGGCGCGGGCGGCTTCGGCGCCGGCGGCTTCGGCAACTTCTCGGACATCATGGACGCGTTCTTCGGCACGGCGTCGCAGCGCGGCCCGAGGTCGCGGACGCGGCGCGGCCAGGACGCGATGATCCGGCTGGAGGTCGACCTCGACGAGGCGGCCTTCGGCACCACCAAGGACATCCAGGTCGACACGGCGATCGTCTGCACCACGTGCAGCGGCGAGGGCGCGGCGCCCGGCACCTCCGCCCAGACGTGTGACATGTGCCGCGGCCGCGGCGAGGTGTCCCAGGTGACCCGGTCCTTCCTGGGCCAGGTCATGACCTCCCGCCCCTGCCCCCAGTGCCAGGGCTTCGGCACCGTCGTGCCGACGCCGTGCCCCGAGTGCGCGGGCGACGGCCGGGTACGCTCCCGCCGCACCCTCACGGTCAAGATCCCGGCCGGTGTCGACAACGGCACCCGGATCCAGCTGGCCGGCGAGGGCGAGGTCGGCCCCGGCGGCGGTCCCGCCGGCGACCTGTACGTCGAGATCCACGAGCTGCCCCACTCGACCTTCCAGCGGCGCGGCGACGATCTGCACTGCACGGTGACCATCCCGATGACCGCGGCCGCCCTCGGCACCAAGGTGCCGCTGGAGACCCTGGACGGCATGGAGGAGGTCGACATCCGGCCCGGCACCCAGTCCGGCCAGTCGATCCCGCTGCACAACCGGGGCGTCACCCATCTGCGGGGCGGCGGGCGCGGCGACCTCATCGTCCACGTCGAGGTGCAGACCCCGACCAAGCTCGACCCCGAGCAGGAGCGCCTGCTGCGCGAACTGGCGAAACTGCGCGGCGAGGAACGCCCCCAGGGGCAGTTCCAGCCCGGTCAGCAGGGGCTGTTCTCGCGGCTGAAGGACGCCTTCAACGGCCGCTGAGGCGGCTCGCGACCAGTGGACCACGCCATCGGAAGCCCGGGTTCGGTGTTGTCCGGAGGACGTGACAACATGCCGTCATGTCCTCCGCACTGACCGATCTGTTCCCCCTGCCGATCGTGCAGGCACCGATGGCGGGCGGTGTCTCCGTGCCTCCGCTCGCCGCCGCTGTCAGTGAGGCGGGCGGACTGGGGTTCCTGGCGGCCGGGTACAAGACGGCCGACGGCATGTACCAGGAGATCAAGCGGCTGCGAGGACTCACCGGCAGGCCCTTCGGCGTGAACCTCTTCGTGCCCCAGCCGGAGTTCGCCGAGACCGGGTCACTGGAGCTCTACGCCCACCAGCTCGCCGGCGAGGCCGGCTGGTACGAGACCGGGCTGGGCGACCCGGACAGCGGACGGGACGACGGCTACGACGCCAAGCTGGCCGTCCTGCTCGACGACCCGGTGCCGGTGGCCTCCTTCCACTTCGGCGTGCCGAGCCCCGAGGCGCTGGCCGCGCTGCGCCGCGCCGGCACCGTCACCCTGGTGAGCGCCACCACCGCCGAGGAGGCCCTCGCCGTGGAGCGGGCCGGCGCCGACGCGGTGATCGTGCAGGGCGTGGAGGCCGGCGGCCACCAGGGCACCCACCGGGACCTCCCCGAGAACGACGGCGCCGGCATCGGGCTGCTCGCCCTGCTCGCCCAGGTCCGGGAGACCGTCCGGCTGCCCCTCGTCGCCGCCGGCGGCATCATGCGGGGCAGCCAGATCGCCGCCGTCCTCGCCGCCGGCGCGAGCGCCGCCCAGCTGGGCACCGCGTTCCTCGCCACCCCCGAGTCCGGCGCCGCCCCGGCGCACAAGCAGGCGCTGACCAACCCCCTGTTCACCCGGACCGAACTGACCCGGGCCTTCTCCGGGCGCCTGGCGCGCTCCCTGGTCAACCGGTTCGTGCGCGAGCACGGCCCGTACGCGCCCGCCGCCTACCCGGAGGTCCACCACCTCACCGCGCCGCTGCGGAAGGCCGCCGCCAAGGCGGACGACCCGCAGGGCATGGCGCTGTGGGCGGGCCAGGGCCACCGGATGGCCCGCGACCTGCCCGCCGGGCGGCTGGTCGAGGTGCTGGCGGACGAACTCGCCGCGGCCCGGACAGCGTTGTCGTACTACGAGGAGGAACGATGACGGCACCCGTCTTCGTGGTCGAGACCCTGCGCCCGTCGGACCTGCCCGGAGGGGAGTACGTCCTCGACGGGCCCGAGGGGCGGCACGCCGTCTCCGTCAAGCGGCTCAGGCCCGGCGAGGACGTCGTTCTCACCGACGGGCAGGGCCACTGGGCGCAGGGTGTCGTCAAGGCCGCCGAGGGCAAGGACCGCCTGGTCGTCATGGACCTGGCGAGCATCGACGAGGAGCCGCCGCCGCGGCCCCGGCTCACCGTCGTCCAGGCCCTGCCCAAGGGCGACCGCGGCGAACTCGCCGTCGAGACCATGACCGAGGTCGGCGTCGACGCCATCGTGCCGTGGGCCGCCTCGCGCTGCATCACCCAGTGGAAGGGCGAGCGCGGGCTGAAGGCGCTCGGGAAGTGGCGGGCCACCGCCCGCGAGGCGGGCAAGCAGGCACGCCGGGTGCGCTTTCCCGAGGTCGCCGACGCGGCCACCACCAAGCAGGTCGCGGCGCTGCTCGCCGACGCGGACTTCGCCGCCGTCCTGCACGAGAGCGGCGAGCAGCCCCTGGCGACCGCCGCACTGCCCGCCGACGGCGACATCGTGCTGGTCGTCGGGCCCGAAGGGGGTGTCGCGCCGGAGGAGCTGGCGCTGTTCGCCCAGGCCGGGGCCCACCCGTACCGGCTGGGCCCCAGCGTCCTGCGCACCTCGACGGCCGGCACGGCCGCCGCCGCCCTGCTGCTCGGCCGCACCGGACGCTGGTCCTGAACCGGCGCGGACCTCTGCCGTGCCGGGGCCCCTGCCGTGCGGGGACCACCGTCCGCCGGGACCCCTGCCCCGCCGGGGCCACCGCCTGCCGGGGCCACCGCCCGCTGTGCCCCTGCCGCGCGGCTCCGCCGACGGTCGGGTGCGCGTCGCCCGTCAACGACGGGCCGCGCACGCGGCGCCCGGCCTCAACGACCGGCCGCGCGCGCCGCGCCCGGCCTCAGCGACCCGCAGGGGAATCCGGCGGAACCGCGGGAGGGGGTGCCGCGCGGCTGACCGCGACTGCCTCGAACAACTCCCAGCCGTCGTACGCCCCGCCCTCGGCGAGCAGCCCGCGCCGGGCCGCCTCGTCGACGAACGCCGCGACGACGCCAGGCTCATGGAGATTGAGGTACCGCCCCTCCTCGTCCACCGCGAGGCCCGACGGCAGATACCCCCCGCCCACCGCCCGCCCCTCACCGGTGACGAACACCAGCCGGGTGCGCACTCCGTCCAGGATCAGCGTGAGTACGTCCCGGCAGGCCTCACCGTCGGTGTGCCGGTGGCGCAGCGACCACAGACAGACGGTGTCCGGGGCCACGGTGAGCCGGCGCAGACTGCTCTTCTTCCGCATGGGGCCACGCTAGGGCCTGGCGGGAAAGTCCCTTCCGCGTCGCGGCGCGTGGCCGCATGTCGTCTTCCGGGCCGGGAACACCCGTGGCAGGCTGCCGTGCATGAGGGCGCTTCGCAGACGGACGCGCGGGGTACGGCTGGCCGGCGCGGCGGGTGTGGTGGTGCTGGGCGTCGGCGGGGCCGTCGCCTGTGAGCCGGGCGGCGGGCTCGGCGCGGCCTCCGTGGCGTACACCACCGACCGGGCCGCCACCCACGAGATCGAGCAACACCACGTGAAGGTGCAGTGGTTGACCTGCACCGCGCGGTACGGCGACGGCGGGGACGCGACGGCTTCGGCCGGCGAGCGGGGCATCGCCTCCGTGGACTGCGAGGGCCGGACCGGCGACGGCAAGGACATCACCGTCAAGGGACGGGTCACCCGTGCCGTCGACGGGGCCTGTGTGCGCGGTGACCTCACCGCCGAGGTGGGCGACCGGCAGCTGTTCAAGGTGAGCGGTCTCGGCGACTGCGGCTCCCGCAGCCCCTCCCCGGTCGAACCCCCGGGCACCGGGCGGCCGAACGACCCGGGGCGTCCCACCGTCACCGTCACCACCACCGTGTGGTGCCCGGGTGATCCGCGCTGCCCCGTCCAGGGCAAGTGACCGGCCCGGCGGCCACCACGCTGCCGCGCCAAGTGATCGAAACCCCTGTCCGAAGGCCGGACGGGTGCATAGGGTTGATCGGGTGACACAGTCCTCGACGACCGCCGCATACCTCCGGTTCCCCCACCCGCACGGCGACTTGGTGACCTTCACCGCCGAGGACGACGTGTGGCTCGCGCCGCTCGACGGCGGTCGCGCCTGGCGGGTCAGCGCCGACAACGTCCCCGTGTCGAGCCCCCGTATCTCGCCCGACGGCGCCACCGTCGCCTGGGCCTCCACCCGCGACGGCGGCCCCGAGGTGCACATCGCCCCCGTCGACGGCGGGCCCTCCACCCGCCTGACGCACTGGGGCAGTTGGTACACCCGGGTGCGCGGCTGGACCCCCGACGGCCACGTCCTCGCGCTCAGCACCCACGACCAGGCGACGCTGCGCCGCAGCTGGGCGCGCGCCGTCCCGCTGGACGGTGGACCCGCCACCACGCTGCCGTACGGGCCGGTCGGCGACATCGCCTACGGTCCGCACACCGTGCTGCAGTCCGCGGCCAGCCGGGAGGCCGCCCACTGGAAGCGCTACCGGGGCGGCATGGCCGGCAAGTTGTGGATCGACCGGGACGGCACCGGCGAGTTCGTCCGGCTGCACGAGGACCTGGACGGCAACCTGGAGTGCCCGGTGTGGGCCGGCGACCGCCTGGCGTTCCTCTCCGACCACGAGGGCACCGGCGCCCTGTACTCCTCCCTCGCCGACGGCTCCGACCTGCGCCGCCACACCCCCCTCGGGGGAGGCTTCTACGCCCGCCACGCGGCCGGCGACGGCACCCGGGTCGTCTACTGCTCGGCCGGTGAGCTGTGGATCCTCGACGACCTCGACGGCGCCGAGCCGCGCCGGCTCGACATCCGGCTCGGCGGACAGCGCGTCGACCGCCGCCCCCGCCAGATCACCGCCGCCCGCTGGCTGGGCGGCGCCGCCCCCGACCACACCGCGCGGGGCAGCGCCGTCGAGGTGCGCGGCGCCGTCCACTGGGTCACCCACCGCAACGGGCCCGCCCGCGCGCTCGCCGCCGAGCCCGGCGTACGGGCCCGGCTGCCACGCACCTTCCGCGCCGACGGCGAGGAGTGGGCCGTGTGGGTGACGGACGCCGAGGGCGAGGACGCCCTGGAGTTCGCGCCGGCCACCGGCCTCGCCCCCGGCGCCACTCCGCGCCGGCTGGGCGCCGGACGCCTCGGCCGGGTGCTGGAGCTGGCCATGGCACCCGACGGCAGCCGGGCCGCCGTCGCCGCGCACGACGGACGGCTCCTCCTCGTCGAACGGGAGACCGGCGAGGTCCGTGAGGTCGACCGCAGCGAGGACGGCGACGTGAGCGACCTGGTCTTCTCACCCGACTCGGCGTGGCTGGCCTGGTCCCACCCCGGGCCGCGCCCGCTCAGCCAGCTCAAGCTGGCCAACACCACCGACCTGTCGGTCACCGAGGCCACCCCGCTGCGCTTCCGCGACTACGCGCCCGCCTTCACCCTCGACGGCAAACACCTCGCCTTCCTGTCCACCCGCGCCTTCGACCCGGTCTACGACCAGCACGCCTTCGACCTGTCCTTCGTCGTCGCCGCCCGTCCCCACCTGATCACCCTGGCCGCCACCACGCCGTCCCCGTTCGGGCCGCAGCGCCACGGGCGGCCCGTGGACGCGCCCGACAAGGACGAGACCCCGGACAGCGAGGGCACCCGGACCACCAGGATCGACCTGGAGGGGCTCGCCGAGCGCATAGTGCCGTTCCCGGTGGAGGCCGGGCGCTACTCCGGGCTGCGCGCCGCCAAGGACGGTGTGCTCTGGCTGCGCCACCCCGTCAGCGGCGTCCTCGGCGCCTCCCGGGCCACCCCCGAGGACCCCGGCCCGGACACCGAGCTGCAGCGCTACGACCTCCTCCAGCAGCGCGTCGAGCATCTCGCCGGTGACGCCGACGACTTCGAGGTCAGCGGCGACGGCAAGCGGCTGCTGCTGTGGACCGACGACAAGCTCAAGGTCGTCCCCAGCGACCGGCGCGCCTCCGGCGACGAGGACAGCGACTCCAACCTCAGCGTCGACCTCGGACGGATCCGGCAGACCCTCGACCCGGCCGCCGAGTGGCGGCAGATGTTCGACGAGAACGGCCGCATCATGCGGGACAACTTCTGGCGCGCCGACCTCGGCGGTGTCGACTGGGACGGCGTCCTCGACCGCTACCGGCCGGTGCTGGACCGGGTCGCCACCCACCACGACCTGGTCGACCTGCTGTGGGAGGTGCACGGCGAGCTGGGCACCTCCCACGCCTACGTGATGCCCGGCGGCGGGTACGGCGGCGGACCCCGGCAGGGGCTGCTCGGCGCGGACCTCTCCCGCCACGAGGACGGCACCTGGCGCATCGACCGGATCCTGCCCTCGGAGACCTCCGACCCGCAGGCCCGCTCCCCGCTCACCGCACCCGGCGTCGCGGTGCGGACCGGTGACGCGATCGTCGCCGTAGGGGGGCGTCCGGTCGACCCCGTGACCGGGCCCGGACCGCTCCTCGTCGGTACGGCGGGCAAGGCGGTCGAGCTGACGGTCTCCCCGGCCGGCGGGGGCGAGCTCCGGCACGCGGTCGTCGTACCGCTCGCGGACGAGGAGGCGCTGCGCTACCACGCGTGGGTCGCGGACCGGCGGGCCCATGTGCACGAGCGGTCGGCGGGCCGGCTGGGCTATCTGCACGTGCCGGACATGCAGGCGTTCGGGTGGGCGCAGATCCACCGCGACCTGCGCGTCGAGGTGGCCCGGGAGGGCCTGGTCGTCGACGTCCGCGAGAACCGCGGCGGGCACACCTCGCAGCTCGTCGTCGAGAAGCTGGCCCGGCGGATCATCGGCTGGGACGTGCCGCGCGGGATGCGGCCGTTCAGCTATCCGGAGGACGCTCCGCGCGGGCCCGTCGTCGCGGTCGCCAACGAGTTCTCCGGGTCGGACGGCGACATCGTCAACGCGGCGATCAAGGCGCTCGGCATCGGCCCGGTGGTCGGGACGCGGACCTGGGGCGGGACGATCGGGATCGACAGCCGGTACCGGCTCGTGGACGGGACGCTGGTGACCCAGCCCAAGTACCCCATCTGGCTGGAGGGTTACGGCTGGGGCGTCGAGAACCACGGGGTGGACCCGGACGTCGAGGTGGTCCAGCGGCCCCAGGACCACGCGGCCGGCACGGATGCGCAGCTCGACGAGGCCGTCCGCCTTGCACTGGCGGCGCTCGACGAGCACCCCGCGAAAGTACCCCCGGCCCTGCCCTGACCGCGGCCGGGCCGGCCCGCCCCGGGGCGCGGGGAACCGCGCGAGCGGCGGCGGTCGGCCGGGACCGGCGACGATACGATGCCCCATATTCCGCTGAACCCACCGGAGGAAACGTATGGCAGGGGAGCCGCAGGACGACTGCCTGTTCTGCAGGATCGTGGCGGGACACATCCCGGCGACGATCGTGCGGGAGACCGAGACGACCGTCGCCTTCCGGGACATCAACCCGCAGGCGCCCACCCACGTCCTGGTGATCCCGAAGGCCCACCACCGGGACGCCGCCGCCCTCGCCGCCGCCGCACCGGAACTCGCCGCCGACGTCCTGCGCGAGACGCAGGCCGTGGCCGACGAGGACAAGCTGGAGAGCTACCGCGTCGTCTTCAACACCGGCGCCGGCGCAGGCCAGACCGTCTGGCACGCCCATGCCCACGTCCTCGGCGGCCGTGGCCTGAACTGGCCCCCCGGATAACCGCGATGTCCGTCCGCGAACTCGTCGTCCTCGGCACCGCCAGCCAGGTCCCCACCCGGCACCGCAACCACAACGGCTACCTGTTGCGCTGGGACGGCGAGGGCATCCTGTTCGACCCGGGCGAGGGCACCCAGCGCCAGATGGTGCGCGCCGGGGTGGCCGCGCACGACCTGAACCGGATCTGCGTCACCCACTTCCACGGCGACCACAGCCTGGGCCTGGCCGGCGTCATCCAGCGCGTCAACCTCGACCAGGTCCCGCACCCGGTCACCGCCCACTACCCCCGCTCGGGGCAGCGTTTCTTCGACCGGCTGCGGTACGCCACCGCCTACCGGGAGACCGTCGGGGTCACCGAGGCCCCGGTTGCCGCCGACGGCGTGATCGCCGAGACGGGCGCCTACACCCTCGAAGCGCACCGGCTCTCCCACCCCGTCGAAAGCTACGGCTACCGGCTGGTCGAGCCCGACGGCCGCCGGATGCTGCCCGACCGGCTCGCCGCGCACGGCATCCAGGGCCCCGACGTGGGCCGTATCCAGCGCGAGGGCTCGCTGGGCGGGGTCCCCCTGGAGGCCGTCAGCGAGACCCGGCGCGGACAGCGGTTCGCGTTCGTCATGGACACCCGGCTGTGCGACGGGGTGCACGCCCTCGCCGAGGGCTGCGACATGCTGGTCATCGAGTCCACCTTCCTCGACGAGGACACCGACCTCGCCGTGGAGCACGGCCATCTGACCGCCGGTCAGGCGGCCGCCGCGGCCCGCGACGCGGGCGTACGGCACCTGGTGCTCACCCACTTCAGCCAGCGCTACTCCGAGCCCGAGGAGTTCGAGCGGCAGGCCCGGGCCGCCGGGTTCGAGGGCGAGCTGACCGTGGCGCGCGATCTGCTCCGGGTGCCGGTTCCGAAACGCAGGTGAAACGGCCGTACGATGCGTTGATGGTCCTACCCAAAGCGGAACTGCACCTCCATATCGAAGGCACCCTGGAGCCCGAGCTGGCGTTCACCCTGGCCGAGCGCAACGGGGTGACGCTGCCGTACGCCGACACCGACGCCGTGCGCCGCGCCTACGACTTCGACGACCTCCAGTCCTTCCTGGACCTGTACTACGAGCTGATGACCGTGCTGCGCACCGAGCGGGACTTCGCCGACCTCGCCGACGCCTACCTGGCCCGCGCCGCCGAACAGGGCGTCCGGCACGCGGAGATCTTCTTCGACCCGCAGGCCCACACCCAGCGCGGCGTCGGCCTCGGCACGGTCGTCGAGGGGCTGTGGCGGGCGCTGGGCCGCAGCGAGGAGAACCACGGGGTCTCCACCCGGCTCATCATGTGCTTCCTGCGCGACCAGCCGGCCGAATCGGCGCTCGCCACCCTGGACGCCGCCCGGCCGTACCTCGACCGGATCACCGGGGTCGGCCTCGACTCCGCCGAGGTCGGGCACCCGCCGGCGAAGTTCCGCGCGGTGTACGAGGCGGCGGCCGCGCTCGGGCTGCGGCGCGTGGCGCACGCCGGGGAGGAGGGACCCCCGCAGTACATCACCGAGGCCCTGGACGTGCTCGGCGTCGAGCGGATCGACCACGGCCTGCGCTGCCTGGAGGACCCGGCGCTGGTGGACCGGCTGGTGCGCGAGCGCGTCCCGCTGACGGTGTGCCCGCTGTCCAACGTCCGGCTGCGCGCCGTCGACACGCTCGCCGGCCACCCGCTGCCCGCCATGCTCGACGCGGGTCTGCTGTGCACGGTGAACTCCGACGACCCCGCCTACTTCGGCGGCTACGTCGGCGACACCTTCGACGCCGTGCACCGCACCCTGGGGCTCGACGAGGAGCGGCTGCGCGAACTGGCCCGCAACTCCTTCCTCGCCGCCTTCCTGGACGACGACGAGGAGCGGCGGGCGCGGTACCTCGCGGAGGTGGCGGCCCACCGGTTCTGACCACACCCCCCCACGCCGGCCGGCCCGGGGGTTCCGTCGCGGCGACGAGATCGCCATACTCATATATGGACGACGTCTATATGGGGAGACGGCATGACCCGTGACCTGACCATCAGCGAAGTGCGGTTGACGCCGATCCTCGTCGCCGACCCGCCCCTGCTGAACACCCAGGGCGTGCACCAGCCGTACACCCCCCGGCTGATCGTGGAGGTGGTCACCGCCGACGGCACCACCGGCCTCGGGGAGACCTACGGGGACACCAAGTACCTGGAACTGGCCCGGCCGTTCGCCGAGAAGGCCGTCGGACGCCGGGTCGACGAGCTGAACAGCCTGCTCCTGCTCGCCGACGAGGTCGCCGTCGACTCCTCACGGGTGGCCGACGCCGTCGACGTCGGCGGACTGCGCGGCGTCCAGACCGCCGACAAACTGCGGCTGTCCGTCGCATCCGCCTTCGAGGTCGCCTGCCTCGACGCCCTCGGCAAGGCGCTCGGCCGCCCCGTGCACGCGCTGCTCGGCGGCAAGGTGCGCGACACCGTCGAGTACAGCGCCTACCTGTTCTACAAGTGGGCCGCCCACCCCGAGGGCGTCACCGCCGAGACGGACGACTGGGGCGCCGCCCTCGACCCCGCCGGCATCGTCGCGCTGGCCCGCCGGTTCAAGGAGGTGTACGGCTTCACGTCGTTCAAGCTCAAGGGCGGCGTCTTCCCGCCCGCCGAGGAGATCGCCGCCGTACGGGCGCTGGCCGAGGCGTTCCCCGGCCACCCCCTGCGCCTGGACCCCAACGGCGCCTGGTCGGTGGAGACCTCGCTGCGGGTCGCCGGGGAACTCGCCGACGTCCTCGAATACCTGGAGGACCCCACGCTCGGCACCCCGGCCATGGCGGAGGTCGCCGCCCGGACCCACGTGCCGCTGGCCACCAACATGTGCGTGACCACGTTCGCGGAGATCCCGGAGGCCTTCACCCGCGGGGCCGTACAGGTCGTCCTCTCCGACCACCACTACTGGGGCGGTCTGTCCAACACCCGGCAACTCGCCGCGATCTGCCGGACCTTCGGAGTCGGAGTGTCCATGCACTCCAACACCCACCTCGGGATCTCGCTCGCCGCCATGACCCACGTGGCGTCCACCGTGCCGCACCTGCACCACGCCTGCGACTCCCACTACCCCTGGCAGTCCGAGGACGTCCTCACCGAGCGCCTCGCCTTCCAGGACGGCCGGGTGGCCGTCTCCGACCGGCCCGGCCTCGGTGTCGAACTCGACCGCGACCGGCTGGACCTTCTGCACCGGCGCTGGCTGGCCGACGACGGGGCGCTGCGCGACCGGGACGACGCGGCCGCGATGCGGGTGGCCGAACCGGGCTGGGTGACGCCGGTCATGCCGCGCTGGTAGGCGCTGGACCGGACCGACGAGCGGATCACCGCGTCGCGGGCGGACCAGCCGGCGTCATGAGCGCCGTCGGACAGGGCGGCGTGGTCCGCCCCGGCGACCCCGGCCGGGTGGACTCCCGGACGGCCCGCACCGCCCGCCCGACCGCGTCTGACACCCCCCGCCCGCCGGGGCGCGCGGCGTGAGCCGCGCACCCCTCACGAGCTGCGGTGAAGGCGAGAGTCGCCCGGGACGGTCGTGATCTGGTGCACACTGGCCGGGTCAGCACCACCTCAGGGAGCACCGCCGTGACCGCGTCCACCGCGCCCGTCGCGTCCACCGGAGAGACACCCGCGCCGTCCACCGGAGAGCAGCGACCGACCCGGGACCCCGCCCCGCTCGACCCCCTGGCCGCCCTGCGCGGACCCGACGACCCGCCCTGGGACGTGTACCTCACCGGCACCGTCTTCCTGGACATCATCTTCACCGGCCTGGACTCGGCCCCCGTGCGCGGCACCGAGTCCTGGGCACGCGGCATGGGCTCCAGCCCCGGCGGCGTCGCCAACATGGCCAGCGCACTCGCCCGCCTCGGCCTGCGCACCTGCCTCGCCGCCGCCTTCGGCGACGACCACTACGGCGACTACTGCTGGGACGCGCTCGAACAGGGCGAGGGCATCGACCTCTCCCCGTCCCGCACCGTGCCCGGCTGGCACTCGCCGGTGACCGTGTCGATGGCCTACGAGGGCGAGCGCACCATGGTCTCCCACGGCCACGAGCCGCCCCCCGAGGAACCCGCCCCCGACTGCCCGCCCGCCGCCCGCGCCGCCGTCGCCTCCCTCGCCCCCGGCACCGGCGCGCCCTGGATCGGGCAGGCCGCCGCCAAGGGCACCAGGATCTTCGGCGACGTCGGCTGGGACGACACCGGCGCCTGGGACCTGGCCGCGCTGCCCGACCTCAAGCACTGCGAGGCGTTCCTGCCGAACGCCGAGGAGGCCATGCGCTACACCCGCACCGACTGCCCGCGCCGCGCCGCCCACGCCCTCACCGACCACGTACCGCTCGCCGTCGTCACCCTCGGCGCGGAGGGCGCCTACGCCGTGGACCGGCGCACCGGCGAGAGTGCCGAGGTACCCGCCATCGCCGTGGAGGCGCTGGACCCGACCGGCGCCGGGGACGTCTTCGTCGCCGGCTTCGTCACCGGCACCCTGGCCGGCTGGCCGCTCGCCGACCGGCTGGCCTTCGCCGGGCTGACGGCGGCCCTGTCCGTCCAGGAGTTCGGCGGCTCGCTCTCCGCCCCCGGCTGGTCGGAGATCGCCGCCTGGTGGCGCAGGGTCCAGTCGGTCGAGGGCCAGGACCCGCAGGCCCTGCACCGCTACGCCTTCCTGGACGCCCTGCTCCCGGCCCGCGCACAGGCCCGCCCCTGGCCACTGCGGCGGGCGGTGCCGACCATCGGGTTCCGCAGGTCGGCGTGAGGGCCGGGGCGGCGTGCGGTCGGAAAAGCCCTACGGTCCTGTCGGCGCCCTGACGTACTCTGGAAGTCGCCAGGCCGCCCTCGTGGCAGGCGAGACGCATCCGGGAGGACGTAGAGGCCCTTGGGGCCGGCCTATGACTCAGACACCCACAGCTCAGACCCCCGCGCAGGAACCGGCGAGAGCCCAGATCACCGTTCCCGCCCAGCACCCCATGGTGACCGTGCTGGGATCCGGCGACTCCCTCCTGCGCGTGATCGAGAAGGCCTTCCCGGCGGCCGACATCCACGTCCGGGGCAATGAGATCAGCGCGGTCGGCGACCCGGCGGAAGTCGCCCTGATCCAGCGCGTGTTCGACGAGATGATGCTCGTGCTCCGCACCGGGCAGCCGATGACGGAGGACGCAGTGGAACGCTCGATCGCCATGCTGAAGGCGAGCGAGGCAGGGACGAGCGACGGCCAGGAGACCCCGGCCGAGGTACTGACGCAGAACATCCTGTCCTCGCGGGGCCGCACCATCCGCCCGAAGACGCTCAACCAGAAGCGCTACGTCGACGCCATCGACAAGCACACCATCGTCTTCGGCATCGGCCCCGCCGGCACCGGCAAGACCTACCTGGCCATGGCCAAGGCCGTCCAGGCCCTGCAGTCCAAGCAGGTCAACCGCATCATCCTCACCCGCCCGGCGGTCGAGGCCGGCGAACGCCTCGGCTTCCTGCCCGGCACGCTGTACGAGAAGATCGACCCGTACCTGCGCCCCCTGTACGACGCCCTGCACGACATGATCGACCCGGACTCGATCCCCCGGCTGATGGCGGCGGGCACGATCGAGGTGGCGCCGCTGGCATATATGCGGGGCCGTACCTTGAATGACGCCTTCATCATCCTCGACGAGGCGCAGAACACCTCGCCCGAGCAGATGAAGATGTTCCTCACCCGGCTCGGCTTCGACTCGAAGATCGTGATCACCGGTGACGTGACCCAGGTCGACCTGCCCGGCGGCACCAAGAGCGGTCTGCGGCAGGTGCAGGAGATCCTGGAGGGCCTGGACGACGTCCACTTCTCCCGGCTCTCGTCGCACGACGTCGTACGGCACAAGCTGGTGGGCCGTATCGTCGACGCGTACGAGAAGTACGACGACAAGCACGGCACTCAGAACGGCACCCACCAGGGCGGCCGGGGCGGCAGGGCCGGGCACAAGGGGAAGTAGAGAGCACGCACGACCATGTCGATCGACGTCAACAACGAGTCCGGCACCGAGGTCGACGAGCAGGCGATCCTCGACATCGCCCGCTACGCGCTCGCACGGATGCGCATCCACCCGCTGTCCGAACTCTCGGTGATCGTGGTGGACGCCGACGCCATGGAGCAGCTGCACATCCAGTGGATGGACCTGCCGGGGCCCACGGACGTCATGTCCTTCCCGATGGACGAGCTGCGCCCGCCGTCCAAGGACGACGACGAGCCCCCGCAGGGCCTCCTCGGTGACATCGTGCTCTGCCCGGAGGTGGCCGCCAAGCAGGGCGAGGACGCGCCGACCCGGCACTCCATGGACGAGGAGCTGCAACTGCTCACCGTCCACGGCGTGCTGCACCTGCTGGGGTACGACCACGAGGAGCCCGACGAGAAGGCCGAGATGTTCGGTCTGCAGGCGGCCATCGTGGACGGCTGGCGGGCGGAGAGGGGCCTGACCGGCCCGTCCCCGGCGCCCACTGTGTCATGACCCCGCAACTCGTGCTCGGCGCGACCGCCCTGGTCGTCGTCGCGTGGCTCGCCGCGTGCGCGGAGGCCGGCATCGCCCGGGTGTCCAGCTTCCGGGCCGCCGAGGCCGTGCGGACGGGGCGGCGCGGCAGCGCCCGGCTCGCCCAGGTCGCCGCCGACCCGACCCGCTATCTCAACGTGGCCCTGCTGGTGCGCGTGGCCTGCGAGATGGCGGCGGCCTCGCTCGTCACCTACATGTGCCTGGAGGACATCGACGGCACCTGGCAGGCCCTGCTCGCCGCGATCGGCGTGATGGTGCTGGTGTCGTACGTCGCCGTCGGGGTGTCCCCGCGCACCATCGGCCGCCAGCACCCGCTGAACACGGCCACGGCGGCGGCGTACGTCCTGCTGCCGCTGGCCCGGGTGATGGGCCCCATCCCGTCGCTGCTGATCCTCATCGGCAACGCGCTCACCCCGGGCCGGGGCTTCCGGCGCGGTCCGTTCGCCTCGGAGGCGGAGCTGCGGGCGATGGTCGACCTGGCGGAGGCCGAGTCGCTGATCGAGGACGAGGAGCGCCGCATGGTGCACTCGGTGTTCGAGCTGGGCGACACCCTGGTGCGGGAGGTCATGGTGCCGCGCACCGACCTCGTGGTCATCGAGCGCTACAAGACGATCCGGCAGGCGCTCACCCTGGCACTGCGCTCGGGTTTCTCGCGGATCCCGGTGACCGGGGAGAGCGAGGACGACGTCGTCGGGATCGTCTACCTGAAGGACCTGGCCCGCAAGACGCACATCAGCCGGGACGCGGAGAGCGAGCTGGTGTCGACGGCGATGCGGCCGGCGACGTTCGTGCCCGACACCAAGAACGCGGGCGACCTGCTGCGCGAGATGCAGCAGGAGCGCAACCACGTCGCCGTCGTGATCGACGAGTACGGCGGCACCGCCGGGATCGTCACCATCGAGGACATCCTGGAGGAGATCGTCGGCGAGATCACCGACGAGTACGACCGTGAGCTGCCGCCGGTGGAGGAGCTGGGCGAGGACCGGTTCCGGGTCACCGCCCGCCTCGACATCACCGACCTGGGTGAGCTGTACGGGCTGGAGGAGTACGACGACGAGGACGTGGAGACCGTCGGCGGCCTCCTCGCCAAGGCGCTCGGCCGGGTGCCCATCGCCGGGGCGTCCTCGCTGGTGGAGCTGCCGGACGGGCGGGCGCTGCGGCTGACCGCCGAGGCGGCGGCCGGCCGCCGGAACAAGATCGTGACGGTGCTGGTGGAGCCGGCCGAGCCGGTGGTGGCCCCGGGGAAGGAGTCCGGTCCGGAATGACCCCTCAGGAGTTGCGCGCCCTGTGTCTGTCCTTCAACGAGGCGGTGGAGGATTTCCCGTTCAGCCCGGAGGCCTCGGTCTTCAAGGTCCTGGGCAAGATGTTCGCGCTGAGCCGGCTGGACGCGCGGCCCCTGACGGTCAACCTCAAGTGCGACCCGGAGGACGCGGTCCGGCTGCGCGGTGAGCACGAGGGGCTGATCACCCCCGGCTACCACATGAACAAGCGGCACTGGAACACCGTCGTGGCCGACGGCGAGCTCCCGGACCGGCTGGTCCGGGAGCTCGTGGAGGACTCGTACGACCTGGTCGTGGCCGGTCTACCGCGAGCCGAGCGGCTCCGTCTCGACCGCTCCTGAGGCCGTGCGGCGGGTGCGCAGGCCGAGGCCCACCAGGACCGCCGCCGCCAGGACGATCGCCGCGTCCAGCGCCAGCACCAGGTGCACGCCCGCCAGCAGGCTGTCGGACGTGGTCGCGAGCACGCCGAGCAGCGGGATGCCGACGGTGATGCCGACCTGCTGGGTGGAGGTGACCAGGCCGGTGGCCAGGCCCTGCTCCTCGTCCGGGACGCCGGAGGTCACGGTCAGCCCGTAGGAGATGATCGCACCGAGGTGGCACATGCTGGCCAGCGCGACGGCGGCGGTGGCCAGCCACACCGACCGGCCGCCCTCGTCAAGGCCCAGCAGGGTGGCGATCAGCAGGCCCTGGCCGGTCAGGGAGGCGACCAGGGTGCGGCGGGCGCCGAGGCGGCCGATGACCTTCGGGGCGAAGGTGCCGGCGACCGCCGAGAGCAGGCCCTGCACACCGAAGACGAGACCGGTCCGGAACGCGGACAGGTCGAGGACCTCCTGCAGGTACAGGGTGAGGACGAAGACCACCGTGGACATCATGGAGAAGGTGACCAGGCCGCCCAGGTTGCCCCACGCCACCGTGCGGCGGCGCAGCATCGGCAGGGAGACCAGCGGGGCCGCGCTGCGGGACTCCACGACGGCGAACGCGGTCAGCAGGGCGAGGCCGGCGATCAGCGTGACGATCACGTCGGGGCGGGCGAAGCCGTGGTCGGCGGCCGTCGACAGGGCGTAGATCAGGGAGAGCAGTCCGCCGGTGACGGTGACCGCGCCGGGTACGTCCAGGCGGGGCCGCTCCGGGGTGCGGGACTCCGGCAGCAGGCCGGGCGCGAGCGGCAGGACGAGCACGGTGCACAGGGTCAGCAGGCCCATGGTGGAGCGCCACCCGAGCGCGTCGGTCAGGACGCCGCCCGCGATCATGCCGATGGTGAAGCCCAGGGAGAGCAGTGTGCCGGAGATGCCGAGCGCGCGGTCCCGGGCGGGGCCCTCGGCGAACGTCGTGGTCAGCAGGGACATTCCGGTCGGCACGATCGCCGCCGCGCCGAGTCCCTGCAGGGCTCGTCCGGTCAGGAAGGACGCCGGGTCCCAGGCGAGGGTGGCCAGCAGGGAGGCCGCGCCGAACAGCGCCAGCCCGGTGAGGAAGAGCCGGCGGCGGCCGAACAGGTCGCCGATGCGGCCGAAGAGCAGCAGGAAGCCGCCGGAGGGCAGCGCGAACGCGGTGACCGCCCACTGCAGCGCCGAGGTGGACATGCCGAGGTCGGTGCCGAGGGCGGGCAGTGCCACGGTCAGGACGGAGAAGTCCAGCGCGACCATGAACTGGGCCGCGCACAGGACGAACAGGACGAGCCTGTCGCGCGTCGACAGCCGGGGGGTGTCGGACGAGGGGGACAACGGGGAGGAGGAGTCGGGGTGTCGGGGGTCGGTGGGTCGGGTGTCGATCGCCATGCGGGAAGCCTGCGGCGGCCGGAACAATCCAGGGGAGTCGGAACTTATGGTGGTGGTGGCACCACCAGACACGCGAGGGGGAGCGACACGTGGCGGACGCGCTGACGACCGGACGGCGCAGTGAGCTGCGCGAGTTCCTCAGGAGCCGGCGGGCCCGGGTGACGCCGGCCGAGGCCGGGCTGCCCGACGGCGCGGGCCGGCGGCGTACGCCGGGGCTGCGGCGCGAGGAGGTCGCGGTGCTCGCCGGGGTGGGCGCGTCCTGGTACCAGTGGCTGGAGCAGGGCCGGGACATCTCCGTCTCGCCGCAGGTGCTGGACGCGGTGGCCCGCGTGCTGCGGCTGAGCAACGCCGAGCGGCGCCATCTGTACGTGCTGGCCGGGCTGAACCCGCCGGTGCCGGAGGTGGCGCCCGAGCAGCGGCAGGCCCGCTGCGAGGGGCTGCGCCGGCTGATCGACACGTGGATGCCGTATCCGGCGCACATCATGGACGCGTACTACCACTGCGTGATGTACAACGAAGCGGCCGGGGCGGTCCTCGGCATGCGGCCCGAGATCACCCAGAACTGCCTGGTCGACTTCTTCACCGACCCGATGTACCGCTCCCGTTCGCACAGCTGGGAGCGGAACGCCCGGACGGTGGTCGCCCAGTTCCGGGCGGTGGCCGGGGCGCGTCCCGACGACGGGGGCTACCGGGCTCTGGTGGCCGAACTGCGGTCGAAGAGCCCGGAGTTCGCGGCGATGTGGGAGGCGCGGGACATCGAGGACGCCGGGCAGATCCGCAAGGAGCTGGACCATCCGCTGGTCGGGCTGCTGGTCGTGGAGTCCACGGCACTGCGGGTGCCGGCCCGGCCGGACCTGACGATCGTGCTGCACACCCCGCTGGACGAGGCGAACACCGCGGCCAAGCTGGAGTGGCTGGCCACGCCGGAGGGCCGGCGCGGGGCGATGTACCAGGTGGCGGGGTGAGCGGGTGGCCGGCGGCGGGGCTCCGTATGCTCGGGGCATGACCGACAGCAACGCGCTTGACCCCGAGGACCGGAAGATCGTCACCCTGGCCCGTTCGGCCCGGGCCCGCAACGGGGTGCCCGAGGGGGCGGCGGTACGGGACGACACCGGCCGCACGTATGTCGCCGGCTCGGTGCACCTGGCGTCGCTGAGGCTGAGCGCGCTGCGGACGGCGGTGGCGATGGCGGTGGCGTCGGGGGCGAAGTCGCTGGAGGCGGCGGCGGTGGTCAGCGAGTCCGAGGGGGTGGCGCCCGAGGACCGGGCCGCGGTGGGCGATCTCGGCGGCCCGGAGACGCCGGTGCTGCTGGCGGGGCCCGACGGGACGGTACGGCTGACCGTGCAGGCCGGGGGCGCGGAGTAGGCCGGCGCCGGGGGCAGGCCGGCCCCGCGGAGTAGGCCGGAATTCAACCTTGTCGGGTCCGCTGCCCCGCGCATCAATGGAATGGTTGATTCCCGACGGACCGTCAGATCCGGCCCGGGGCCAGGTGACCGCACCCACCCCTCACGGGCCGGGGTCCGTCGTCGCGCACGGAATCCGGGAAGGGAGCCGGAACCCATGACAGGCAAGCGAACAGGAACAGGTGCGGCACTGCTGGCCGGGGCCCTCGCGGTCACCGGCCTCGCCCTCGCGCCCACGGCCGCGGCCGTCGCCCCCGACACGGCGACGATCACCGCGAGCTGCGGCATCTTCGGCGGCGGCGAGGCCACCCTCACGGCCACCCAGGACGGCACCGACGCCACCCTCACCCTCAGCTCGACCGCGATCACGGTGCCGCTGGCGCTCGGCGCGGACAGCATCCACTCCACCCTCACCCTGGTCCGGCCGGACGGCACCACCGCCGTCTTCGCCGGCACCGAGAACCCGGCCATGGCGGCCGGCGACCCGGTCACCGTCGGGCCGCTGCCCGGCACCGTGGCCTCCGGGGACAGCCTGGAGGCGTACGGCGGGTCGCTGAAGATGGTCGTCTTCGGCATCACCATCACCTGTACGGCGACCGGGCCGCAGGCGCCCGGACCGTTCGTCTTCGACTGAGCGCCCGCACCCTCGGCCGAACAGCTCCCGGATCCGCGCCCTGCCGCCGAAGGCTGATGGCACGTCATTTGACGGTTCATCAGTTTTAGGCGGCAGTTCCATTGACTTCTCACCTCCCCTCCACGTCAATGACCCCCGTCGGCGCAGAAGAGCCGCTGCGCCCGCATCCCTCAGGAGGGGAGACCATGGGTCCGACAACCCGAAGATCCCGTCGACGGCGCTGTGCGGCGCTGCTCGGGGCGGCCGCGCTCGCGGTCACCGCGGGCGGAGCGCTGGCGACCCCGGCCGGTGCCGCCGCGAACGCCTCCGCGAACGCCTCCGTGAACGTCGACTTCCCGACGCACTGCATCCCGCCGCCCGTCGCGGGACTCCCGCCGATCGACGGCACCACCACCGCGAAGATCGAGGTGGACAACGCCAGCCCCAAGGTCGGCGACACCGTCGGTGTGACCTACACCGTGGTCTCGCCCGCCGCCAGCAACCCCACCGACCTGGCGCTGCCCGCCGACATCATGACCCCGACCGGCAAGGTCGCCCTGGGTGGCGCGCAGACCGGCGCCGTCACCGTCACCGGACCGAGGAAGAACCCGCCGGTGCCCGGCCGGGGCGCCTTCCCGTCCTTCTCGATGACCGGCACCTTCACCGTCACCGCGCCCGGCGCGATCACTCTGTCGCCCGGCGACTACAACATCCACACCAGCTACATCCTGGAACTGGACACGCCCTGCACGGTGACCGACCCGCCCGCCCCGGTGTCGGAGACCGTCACGGCGGCCGACGACCCGCCCGCCAACACCCGGGCCATCTCCCTCGGCTCGGCCTCCGGCAGCCCGGGGGCGAGCGTCGTCGTCACCGGCAGCCACTTCACGCCGGGTGCCGCCGTCACCCTCGCCGGCCGGTCCGGGTCCGCCCAGACCGCGGACACCGCGACCGTGACCGCCGACGCCCAGGGAGCCTTCAGCGGCTCGCTCGTCGTCAACGACCTCACCACCACCGGTGTCGTGGCCTACGAGGGCGGCGCGTGGTCCGCGGACAAGGGCGCCGGGCCCGTCGCGTACGTCGTCGTCGACGACACTCCCGTGCCCGCGAACAGCCAGAAGCTGACGGCCACCGTGAAGGCGGGGACGCTGTCCATGTCCCAGGCCGGGGACTCCGTCGCCCTGACCGCCGTCGACTTCGGTGAGGGCGGTGCCGCCACCGGCGCGCTGCGGAGCGTGACCGTCAAGGACTTCCGCGGCGGTCCCGCGGGCTGGTCCCTGACCGGCAAGGTCACCGACTTCACCGGACCCGGCGCCACCGTCCCCGCCGGGAACCTGAGCTGGACACCCGCCTGCGCCACCGAGGCGGGCAGCCCCAGCACCTGCCGGGCCGGCTCCGCGGGCACCGTGGGCAGCGCGGGAGCCACCCTGGCGTCCGCCGCCGACGCCGCGCTCACCGGCGGTGAGTTCACCGCCGACGCCCGGCTCTCCCTCGACGTACCGGCCTTCACGCCCCCGGGCGGCTACGCCGGCGTCCTGACCCTCACCCTCACCTGACACCCAGTCGACCAAGGCCGGGCGCCCCGCCGTGCAACCCGGGGCCGCACCCGCCCGACCTGCCCGACGCCCCTGGGGGGTCCGCACCCATGCGTACGCCGCACCGCCTCCTCCTGAGCCTGCTCCTCCCGGCACTGTTCCTCGCCGCCCCCGGCACCGCCCGCGCCGCCGACAACGGCAGCTGGTCCGTGCGGCCCGTCTCCTCGGCCGTCGCCGCGCGGCCCTACTTCCAGATCGCCGCCGACCCCGGCCAGACCGTCCGGGACGAAGTGGTCGTCACCAACAGGACTGCCGGCCCGCTGACCTTCCGGCTGTACGCCGCCGACGCCTACAACACCCCCCGCGACGGCGGCTTCGCCGTGCGCGGCGCGGAGGAGCCCATGCGGGCCGTCGGAGCCTGGGCACGGCCCGCGAAGGACCGGATCACCGTCCCCGGGCACGCCTCCGTCACCGTGCCGTTCACCCTCCGGGTGCCCGAGGACGCCGAGCCCGGCGACCACCCCGGGGCGATCGTCGCCCTCGACGAACGGACGGAGAAGGCCGCCGCGGGCGGTGTCGCCCTCGGCGTCCGGCGGGCCGTCGGCGCCCGGGTGTACCTCCAGGTCAGCGGCCCCGCCCTGCCCGCGCTCACCGTCGAGGACGTACGGATCGTCCAGCACCGGCCGCTGGTGCCCGGCCTCGGCGGCAGCACGGCGACCGTCCACTACGTCCTGCGCAACACCGGCAACGTCACCCTCGCGCCCCGGGTGCGGCTGACGGCGCGCGGACTGTTCGGCCGCACCCTCCTCGACCGCGACCTGACAAAGGTCCCCGCCGAGCTGCTGCCGGGGCAGAAGGTCGAGCTCAGCGAGGTGTGGCGAGGCGCGCCCCAGCTGGACCGGGGCCGGGTCACCGTGACGGCCGCCGCGCGGGACACCCGCGAGCGGGCCGGCGCCTCGTTCCTCGCGGTGCCGTGGCTCGTGGCGGCGGTCGTCCTGGCGCTCGCCGGCGCGGCCGGGGCGCTGGGGGTCAGAGCGCGTCGGGCCCGCGCTCGCCGGTCCGTACCCGCACGACCGTCTCCACCGGCACGGCCCACACCTTCCCGTCCCCGATCTTCCCCGTCTGCGCGGCCCTGACGACCGCGTCGATCACGGGCTCCGCGTCGGCGTCCTCCACGACGACCTCGATGCGGACCTTCGGTACCAGGTCCACCTGGTACTCGGCGCCGCGGTACACCTCGGTGTGGCCGCGCTGCCTGCCGTACCCGCTGGCCTCGGTCACGGTCAGGCCCTGCACACCCAGCTCCTGCAGGGCGGTCTTGACCTCGTCGAGGCGGTACGGCTTGACGATGGCGGTGATGAGCTTCATGTCTGGCTCTTGACCTTCTGGGCGCTGGGGACGACGGAGTGGGCGGTGACCGGGGCACCGTGGCCGAGGACGCCGTGATCGTATGCCGTCTCGGCGTGCACCGTAAGGTCGAGGCCGGTGTGCTCCTCCTCCTCGCTCGCCCGGAAGCCCATCACCTTGTCGATCAGCTTGGCGATGCCGTACGTCACGGCGAAGACGTACGCCGCCACGGCGAGCACGGCGACCGCCTGCTTGCCGAGCTGGGCGAGCCCGCCGCCGTAGAACAGGCCCTCGGCGCCGCCGGTCATGGCCCGCTCGGCGAACAGGCCGATCAGCAGGGTGCCGATGACCCCGCCGACGAAGTGGACGCCGACGACGTCCAGGGAGTCGTCGTAGTTCAGCTTGAACTTCCAGCTCACCGCGTAGCTGCACACGACTCCGGCGGTGAGGCCGACGACGAGGGCGCCGAGCAGGGAGACCGAACCGCAGGACGGGGTGATCGCGACCAGACCGGCCACCGCGCCGGACGCGGCGCCCAGGGTGGTCGGGTGGCCGTCCCGCTTCTGCTCCACGAACAGCCAGCCCAGCAGGCCGGTGCAGCCGGCGGCGAGGGTGTTGAGGAGGGCGGCGGCGGCCAGGCCGTTGGCGCCCAGGGCCGAACCGGCGTTGAAGCCGAACCAGCCGAACCACAGCAGGCCCGCGCCCAGCACCACCATCGGCAGGTTGTGCGGCCGCATGGCGTCCTTCTTGAACCCCAGCCGCGGGCCCAGCACCAGCGCCACCGCGAGACCCGAGGCACCCGAGGTGATCTCCACGGGCAGGCCGCCCGCGAAGTCCAGGGCGCCGAGGCGGGTGAGGATCCAGCCACCCGGCCCCCACGTCCAGTGCGCCACCGGAACGTATACCAGCAGCGTCCACACCGGTACGAAGACCAGCCACGCGCCGAACTTGGCGCGGTCGGCGATCGCGCCGCTGATCAGTGCCGCCGTGATGATCGCGAAGGTCAGCTGGAAGGTGGCGAAGAGCAGGGTCGGCACCGTGCCCTGCACGCTGTCCGGTCCGACGCCGGACATCCCGGCGAGGTCCAGGCCGCCGAGGAGACCGCCGCCGATGTCGTCGCCGAAGGCGAGCGAGTAGCCGCAGACCAGCCAGACCACGGTGACGAGCGCGATCGACACGAAGCTCATCATCAGCATGTTCAGGACGCTCTTCGCGCGGACCATGCCGCCGTAGAAGAGAGCCAGTCCCGGGGTCATCAGCAGCACGAGGGCGGTGGCGGCGAGCAGCCAGGCGGTGTCGCCGGTGTCGACGCTTGCGGCGGCGAGGGTCACGGTCGTCTCCAACGGTGCGGGGGCTCGTCAGAGGGTCACCGGCGCGCGTTTCCGCTCGCGTACGGGTGTGTTTCCGAGACGTTTCGTTGCGGGCGGGTTTCCGGAAGCTCACGGGGGGACGGGCGGTGCGGCGGGGCTCCGTGGATCAGGGAGAATGGGGGCCATGAGCGTTCGCAGCCAGTCATCCAAGCCGTCGGAATCCTCGGGGGCACCCCATCGCGCCGGCTTCGCCTGCTTCGTGGGCCGCCCCAACGCGGGCAAGTCCACCCTCACGAACGCTCTCGTCGGCAAGAAGGTCGCGATCACCGCGAACCAGCCGCAGACGACGCGGCACACGGTGCGGGGGATCGTGCACCGGGAGGACGCCCAGCTGATCCTCGTCGACACCCCGGGGCTGCACAAGCCGCGGACGCTGCTGGGCCAGCGGCTCAACGACGTCGTACGCACCACCTGGGCCGAGGTCGACGTGATCGGCTTCTGCCTGCCGGCGAACGAGAAGATCGGCCCCGGCGACCGCTTCATCGCCAAGGAGCTCGCGGGGATCAAGAGGACCCCGAAGGTCGCCGTCGTCACCAAGACGGACCTCGTCGACTCCAAGACCCTGGCCGAGCAGTTGATCGCGATCGACCAGCTCGGAAAGGAGCTCGGCTTCGAGTGGGCGGAGATCGTGCCGGTGTCGGCGGTCCAGGACAAACAGGTGGACCTGCTGGCAGACCTGCTCGTCCCGCTCCTGCCGGAGGGCCCCGCCCTCTACCCCGAGGGCGACCTGACCGACGAGCCCGAGCAGGTCATGATCGCGGAGCTGATCCGCGAAGCCGCGCTGGAGGGCGTCCGCGACGAGCTGCCGCACTCCATCGCGGTCGTCGTCGAGGAGATGCTGCCCCGCGAGGACCGCCCGGCCGACAAGCCCCTCCTCGACATCCACGCCTTCGTCTACATCGAACGCTCCAGCCAGAAGGGCATCGTCATCGGCCCCAAGGGCAAGCGCCTCAAGGAGGTCGGCATCAAGTCCCGCCGCCAGATCGAGGCCCTGCTGGGCACGCCGGTGTTCCTCGACCTCCACGTCAAGGTCGCCAAGGACTGGCAACGCGACCCCAAGCAACTCCGCAAGCTGGGCTTCTGACCGTCCCCGCCGCCGGTGGGCACAGGGGAGCGCCGGCATGCCACCGCGACCCGTGATGGTCAAGATCAAGGCCGTCAGCACCCGGCGGTCGGCCGGGTCCGGTCGCCGTCGCGAAGACCGTGCCGGACGGTGTCCACCCCGTGTCGGTCAGGGCGACGTTCCCTGGGCATGCCTGACCGACCCCAACGCGTCTGCGCACGTTCACAGCGGACGAGCCCGGAGGGGTAGCGGTGTCGGATCGGGTGCCAGGGACCGGAACGCGGACTGTCAGGGCGGGTCCGCGTTGCCGGGGTCAGGGTCTGGCGTGGTCAGATCGGGAATCGCCATGTGTCGTCCGGAGACAGCAGGTGACTGCCTGCGGGCGAGAGTTCCGCGCGCATCGTGTGAAGAGGGAACCGGTTGTTCTCTTCCCACTTGCGGCGGACTCGTTCCAGGTCATCCCAGAGCCGGCGGGGTCCGCCCTGGTGGACCAGTGGCGTTGGCCCGTCCTCGGCACGCGCCCATGCCCCGTCCGCAGCGAGCAACCACACCACCCGCCGCCCGTCGTTCGGGTACGTGGCCGCTCGGGTCTCGACTCCGGGCGTGTCCAGCTCGTACAGCCACCGGAGCGGCCATTCCTGCCACAGGTCGGGAACCGGACCGTCCGGGGGCCGCACGTCCTCGCCCTCCCTCACACGGGCGGACACGAACACGCTGTTCAGCTTGGCCGGGTAGTCCGCTTCCTGCCGGGTCTCCATGAACGTTGCCGGATCGGGCTGGACCGTGCCGCGTGCGATGCCGTCCGTTCCCATGTCCGCCGTGATGAGTAGGGCGGTGTGGGCAATCGTCGTGACCAGCCGTCCGCCGGGACGGAGCGCACGCAGCCATGACGGAGGGACGGGCCGTACGGAGACAGTCGCCATGATGCGGTCATACTCCGCATCGGGAAGTTCCCCGGTGGCGTCGATGGCTTCCACGCGCGGCGTGCGTCCGAACTCGGCGAGGCGGGTCCGGGCTGCCTCCACCAGGTACGGGTCCACGTCCGCACTCGTCACGTTCTCGTCCCCGAAACGGTGAGCGAACAGAGCGGCGGAGTACCCGGAGCCCGTACCCACGTCCAACACCTTGTGGCCGGGCTTCACGTCGAGTCGGTGCGCCATGGACACGATGAGCCCCGGCAGGGTGCTGGACGACGTGGGGTCGCCCTTCCCGCGTTCACCGGGGGTCGCGTGGTCGGCGTGCGTGGGACCGACGCGGGTAACCAGCGTCTCATCCGTGTACGCGGCGTGCAGCCGCTCGGCGGAGTCCTCGGGGAAGTCCACCAACGCCCATTCCTGCGTCGGGCTGTCCGGGATGCGCTGCCACCAGCGGGGGACGAGCCGGTGACGGGGGGTGTTGCTCACGGCTTCGTGCCACGCGGGGGCGTCGGCGGTCACTTGGTCGGCAAGCACTTTGGCGGCTTCGGTCCACGGGTGCGCTTCGGTCATGCGGGCTCTCCTTGCAGGGCATCGGCCATGGCTTCAACGAGCGGCACGCCAGCCCTGACAGCGAGCCAGTGCCATTGACCGTTGGGGTTCACCTCGAAGAACACCCAACGTCCGTCCGGCGTGACGGCGAAGTCCAGCGCGCCGAAGAACAAGCCGAGTTCGTCCATGAGTTGGCGGACCCCCTTCTCTACCTTCGGGGGCATGTCCACCACTTCGTATCGGTGGGACTGGTAGTCCGTCCGCCAGTCGAGCCGTGCGGCTTCACTGTCCGTATGGATGGCCACGGGGAACATGCGCTCCCCGATCGCGGTCAAGCGCACTTCGTACGCTTTGTCCACACGCTCTTGGAACAGATGGGCGGTGCTGCTCACTCCGTCGTCCACCTCGTCCGCGGAGACGAGCGCCACGGGGAGGAACTGCCGCTTCCCCTCCGGGCCGAGCACGCCACCGCCGAGCCCCTTGTACACAACCGCGTCCTCCCCCATGAACGTGCGGGCGTGCTCGGGGTCAGATGTGATCACGGAGCGGGGTACGTCCAGCCCGCAGCGAGCGGCAACCGCCAGTTGAACGGGCTTGTAGTTCGCGGCAGCATCCTTGCTCGGATGGTTGACCCACCGCACGGGCAGGGAACCGAGCACGCCGAGCAACCCGGAGCGCGCTTCCGAGACCGCGAGGGCGCGAGCGTGTCCCGGCCAGTAGCCCGGTGTGCGGAACTCGTTGGGGCGTCGCCACCACACCGACTTGACGGACTCCAGGCGGACCGTACGGGAGCCGGTGAGAGGCCCCGTCCAGCCGTTCCCGGTGAGGGAGACGGCTAGACGGGAAGCGGTCGGGAAGTCAGCAGTATCGAACCTGACGACCTGTTCACCGCGATTCACCAGCTCCTCAACCACTGCATCGGCGGTGAGATCGTTCCGCCCGGTCAGGATGAGGATGGATGGCATGTCAGTACAGGTCGGTTCCGGAGTCGGAGCCGGGAGCCGAGCCGTCACCGTTGCTGGTCTCGGTCTGCGTCTCGGGCATCTCGGCCGTGATCGCGTGCCACGGGTTACCCTCGGCGGAGACGTTGAGCTGAAGCTCCTCGCTGTAGGTGATGACCGGTTCTTCGCTGTTCGTCGGAGCCGGCGAGACCAGGTGCCGGACCCCGAACGGAACGGACGTAGCCGCTGCGGTGTTCATACTGCGTTCCTCCTGTGTAGCCAGTTCTTGCGGTGTGGGTGGTGCTCGTCGTGCTCCTACAGAACCGGTCGGCTGCCGGACCGTCACGCACGACAGCCGACCGGGGTTGAGCCCCGCCCCCTGCCACAGAGCGAGTCGCGGCTCCGTGCTGTCCTGGTCCGGGTCCTATGTGGCGAGGGCGGGAGTATCAGCGCGCTACGCCCACGGGTCCGCAGCGAGGACGTACAGGGGGTGCGACAGTCCGCCGATTCGGTGGGCTATCGGCTCGGGTGTCACCTGGTCGGGCTCGTCGGCGGGGAGCCGGACCGGCCAGACGGACCGGGTGTACGTGCAGTCCGTGTCCGGAACCTTGACGAACAGCGGGTGCCCGCCCTTGATGTGCTCGCGTGCCTCGCGTTGCTCGTCCGGGGCGGTAGCCCACATGCGGAGTTCCGCGGGGCAGTCCGGGACGGGGACGGTTGCCGCGCGCATGGTCGGCTGTACCCACGCCGAACGGTGCGGGTCGGGGTCGAGCCGGTCCGCAATGCGCAGTGCCTCGCCGCGGAGCCATCGGAGCACCAGCACGGGGGAAATGCTCTGCGTGGTGCCTAAGACGTACGGCACGGTCTCGCCCGTGCCGTACACCGGGCCTTCCGCGCGTACCTCTGCCCAGTAGCCCGCCGGGTCCGGTCTGTCGTTCATACCGGGCACCCCCGCCACATGACCCACGGGCGTTCGATCACTTCGGCATAGCTGGTGTGCTCGGGGTGCTCGCGCATGTGGTCGAACGCCCACGTCTGCGGCTCGGTCGGGTCCTCGCTCGCGGGAGACTCCGCGGCACACTCGGTGTCGTCCTCGGTGAGCGTGAGACACCGGAACGCGTAGGTGGTGGGCGGGGCGTCGTCGTCCTGGTCCGGGCGCAACGTCCAGTCGGCGAACGCGAACATGCGACGGGTCGTAGTGGTCACAGCCGTTCACCCCGGCTCCGGGCGTTCACGCGGGCGGTCTCCGCGTGCAGACGCTCCATCGGGTCCGCGGGGCGCACGCGTCTGGGCTCGGCCTCCCACTCGATCCCGCCACCGATGGGGCGTAGTGACCAGTACGGGCCTGCGACCCCGCAGAACTCTCCGACACGGTTACAGCTCGTGTCCATCATCAGCACTCCCACGGAGGGCGGTACCGACTCTGCACTCACTCGCCCATCCCCTTCCGCCGCGACCTGGGCTGTTCGCTCCAGGTAACCGCGTGATCACCCCCGGCGGTACTGTTGGGAAGCGCACAAGGATTAAGAGCGTTAAGCGATTAGCGCAGTCGTGCATGGGGAGTTGAACGTCCGTGGGCACCAGCGAGCCGAACACAGCGTTAGAGCGTCTGTTCCGCGAGACCGGGTGGACGCTGCGGCAATGCGCGCAAGCGATCAACCGGATTGGAACCGAGCGCGGCACCCCGAAGCAGTACCGCGCACCTTCCGTTCACCAGTGGTTGAGCGGCAGCGTTCCGCGCGAGGATGCCCGGTCGCTGATCTTGGAAGCGTTCGCCCGACGGCTTGGGCGACCCGTCACGTACGCGGAAGTTGGCTTCCCGGCCCCTGACAGCGGGACGGAGGCGACACCATCCGGCACGGTAGACGGGGTCATTGATCTTGGAAGGCTGGACATGGACCCTTCCCGCCGTAGCGTGCTGAGCGTCGCTCTCTTCTCCGTTGCACTGACCGTCCCCGAGTGGCCAGACGTGGTGGGGCGGATTGAGGCTGCTCAAAAAGGCACGCGAACCCGTATCGGCATGTCCGACGTGCACACGGTTTCCGCCATGACGGAACAGCTCTCGTCCATGGATGACCAGTTCGGGGGCCGCACCGCTCGTCCGCTCGCCGCAACCTTCCTCGTCAACACAGTTGCCCCGTTCCTGCGGACGGACGGTCCCGAGGACGTGCGGAAAGCCATGATGTCCGCGGCTTCCGATCTCTGCTATCTCACCGGATACATGGCTGTTGACGAGGGGTTGCACGGTCTCGCACAGGGCTACTACCTCAAAGCGCTAGAGCTTGCGGGAGCGTCGGAAGACCACTTGACGTACTGCACCACGCTCCGCGGCATGAGCGTGCAAGCCGTAGACCTGGGCCAAGGGCCGATGGCAAAGCGGCTCGCCGATGCTGCCGCGGCATCCTCACCTCAGGCTGGTCCGCGGATGCGCGCCTTCCTCTCTGGCCAGCAAGCGCACGCCGCCGCGCAGATTGGGGACCGGCGGTCCGCACTCATGTACTTGCAGGAAGCCGAAGTGGCCATGGATAAGGCGGAGTCTCGCGGGAAGGTGTTCGGCTCGTACGACCCCGCATCGCTCAACTACCACACCAGCCAAGTGCGCTTCGAAATGGGCGACGTGCACGGAGCTGTTGCTGCCATGCAGGAATCGGATCGGCTTCGGTGCAGCATCTATCGACGGACGCGCGTCAAAGAACGGGCGATCCTCGCCGAGCGACAACTATCCGTGGGCCACCTTGAGGCCGCGTGCCAGACGTGGGGGCTCGCGCTGGACGATTACCCCCTAGTCAACTCGGGCCGTATCGACAAGCGCATGACGGATATGCTCAACCTGATCCGGCCGCACATCCGCAACCATGATGCGCAAGCTCTGTACGAGCGGGCTCGTACGGTTGTCCGTCCCGAGCTGGTCCCGGCATAGCAAAAGCCCCGCCACCCCCCCCGTTCGGGAAGCATGACGGGGCGATGGCTGCACGTCCGCGATCGGAAAGAGAGTCCACAGAAACGCTCTGATGGGCCATGCGAGTCTTTTCCCTCCCTGCCGTTTTTTGCGGCTCGGGGAGGGGGCCACCCCCTGGTCGGGGGCTCGGGCGAACGAGGACGGACCCGCTCGGCAGCCCAACCGCCCGGCTGATGCTTCGCGGTCTCACGGTTATGAAACGACGTGCACAGCGGACGGAGCCAAGACCACGCGTCCGGGTCGGACACGCCCCGAGCGACCAGCGAACGGCGCGACTCGGGGAAGTGGTCAGCCACCGTCGCCGGCTTGCTGCACAACGCGCACCACGGATGCGCAAAGGGGGCAGGTTGGGAGACCCCGAGGGCCACGAGTTCTGCGTGCTCACCCTGTCCTGACGCGAGGCCCGGCCTACCCCCGCTGAGCGCGCAGCACCCCCCGCAGCCACGCGTACGACGCCTTCGGGGTCCGCTCCAGGGTCGCTCGGTCCACGTGGACCAGGCCGAAGCGGCGGGCGTAGCCCTCGGCCCACTCGAAGTTGTCCATGAGGGACCAGACGAAGTAGCCGCGTACGTCGACGCCCGCGTCGATCGCACGGTGCAGGGCGCGGATGTGGCCGTCGAGGAAGGTGATCCGGGCCTGGTCCTCGACGCCCTCGTAGGAGCAGCCGTTCTCGGTGATGACGATCGGCGGGAGGCGGTCGCCGTAGCGGTCGTGGAAGGCGGTGAGGAGTTCGGTGAGGGCCTCGGGGACCACCGGCCAGCCGAAGTCCGTGACCGGCACGCCCTCGATCTCCCGCACGGAGAAGGGGAGTTCGGCGGGCATCCGGACCCCGCCGAAGTCGATCTCCGTGCCCTGGGGGGCGCCCACCCGTGTCGGGGCGTAGTAGTTGACGCCGTAGAAGTCGATCGGCTCGGCGATGGTCTTCAGGTCCGCCTCCACCTCCCCGGGCATCAGCTCCGCGATGCCGTCCGGGTAGCGGCCCAGCAGTACCGGGTCGGCGAACAGCCGGTTGAGCAGCAGGTCGTAGAAGTCGGCCGCCTCGACGTCCGGCTGCTCCCGCGACGCCGGCCAGGTCGGGCCGTGGGAGTTGGCGATCCCGACGTCCGTGGCGCCGGCCGCGCGCAGCGCCTGGACGCCGAGGCCGTGGGCGAGCAGCTGGTGGTGGGCGGCCGGCAGCGCGTCGAACAACAGCCGTTCGCCGGGCGCGTGAGTGCCCAGCGCATGACCCAGCAGGGTGTGCTCGGCGGGCTCGTTCAGCGTGATCCACTTGCTCACGCGGTCCCCGAGCCGGTCGGCGACGAGCGACACGTACTCCGCGAAGCGGGCCGCCGTGTCGCGGCGCAGCCAGCCGCCCGACTCCTGGAAGGCGGCCGGCAGATCCCAGTGGTAGAGCGTCACGACCGGCCGGACGCCCGCCGCGCACACCTCGTCCACCAGCCGGTCGTAGAAGTCCGCGCCGCCCTCCGAGCGCGTCCGGGGCCAGGAGACGGAGAACCGGTAGGCGTCCACGCCCAGGTCGGCGAGGAGCGCCACGTCCTCGCGGTAGCGGTGGTAGTGGTCGCAGGCCACGGCCGCCGTGCTGCCGTCCTTCACCCGTCCCGGGCCGTCCGTGAACACGTCCCACACGGACCGCTCGCGCAGGTCGGCCGCGCCCTCGATCTGGTGGGCGGACGTCGACACGCCCCACAGGAAGCCGGCCGGGAACGGGGGGATCGCGGGCGTCGGGATGCGCGCGCCAGTCGTGTCAGTCGCCATGCGCGGATCATCGGTACCGCCGGTAACAGAAGTCAACGCCCCCGCGCCGGCCGCGTGTTACGCGCCTTCCTTCAGCACCCGCGAGATCAGCTCGCGCTGCTCCTCGGTGAGCCGGGGGTCCGCGCAGTACACGGTCGTCCCGTCCACCGTGAGCTCGTACGCGAAGCCGTCCGGCACCCCGGCCGGAGGGCTGCCCCGGCCGTCGGCCACCGCCCGCTGGGCCAGGGCCTCCCACTCGCGCGCGTCGGGACGCCCGCAGGTGTCCACCTCCGCGTGCCGCTCGATCCCCGCGAACCCGCCCGTGCGCCGCACTTCGATACGCATGGGTCCTGTCTAGTACGGAGTCACAGGATCTGCACCCCCACCTGCTCCCAGGCCTTCTCCACCGCCTGGAACTCGTCGGTGCCGTCGCCGAAGCGCTCGCGGGCCGCCCGGACGGTCAGCGTGGCGAAGTCCGCGAACAGGGCCCGCTCCTGCAGCTCCCCGCCGGTGAGCACGTCGTACCAGATGCGGCCCGCCTTCTCCCAGGCGTGCCCGCCGATGGCTGTCGCCACGAGGTAGAACGCGTGGTTGGGGATGCCGGAGTTGATGTGCACCCCGCCGTTGTCGCGGCCGGTGCGCACATAGCCGTCCATGGTCGCGGGCTGCGGGTCCTTGCCGAGGACGTCGTCGTCGTAGGCGGTCCCCGGCGCCTTCATGGAGCGCAGGGCCTGCCCGGTGACCGCCGGGGCGAGCAGTCCGGCGCCGATCAGCCAGTCGGCCTCGGCGGCGGTCTGGCCGAGCGTGTACTGCTTGATGAGCGAGCCGAACACGTCGGACATCGACTCGTTCAGGGCGCCGGACTGGCCGTAGTAGGTCAGGTTGGCCGTGTACTGGGTGACGCCGTGGGTGAGTTCGTGGCCGATGACGTCGACGGGCAGGGTGAAGTCGAGGAAGATCTCGCCGTCCCCGTCGCCGAACACCATCTGCTCGCCGTTCCAGAAGGCGTTGTTGTAGTCCCGGTCGTAGTGGACGGTGGCGTCCAGGGGCAGGCCGTCGCCGTCGACGGAGTGCCGGCCGTACTCCCGCAGGAAGAGGTCGAAGGTGGCGCCGAGGCCGGCGTAGGCGCGGTTGACGGTGGCGTCCGGGCCGGCTTCCTCGCCCTCCCGGCGCGCCGGGGCGCCGGGCAGGTCGGTGCCGTGCCCGGCGTCGTAGACGGTGCGCAGCGGCTGGTCCGACGGCGCCTTCGCGGAGGGCGCGGACGCGAGCCGGAACTCGGTGGTCACCTGGCGCCGGCCGCGCAGCGCGTTGTCCCGGGCGAGGGTGCGCCGGGCGGGTCCGGAGCGGGCGGGGTCGTCGCTGCGGGCCAGCTTGTCGAGGACGTGGGGTGGTACGACGGTGCAGAAGACGGGCTCTCGGCCCCCGTTGGTCGTCATGTTTCGCACCATTGCACTCCGTGACGTGACTGTCACCACCCGCAACCATGATTGGTGAAACAGACCGACTCGCCCCCCTGGTTGCCGGGCTCCAGTGGTATGACGCACTTTTTGCCCCTCTTGTCCGCGCGGTCCCGCATACTGATACAGGCCCGCGCGCACCGGACGGCTTCGCTAGGCTGCGGAGCACCATGCGTATCGGGCTGCTTCTCCTTAGCTGCCGCGGCGAGGGCCTGTAGTCGAGGCCGACCCCCTCCCCGCGGAGCTTGGCGTTGCGTCGTCGGCCGTCCGTCCGGACACCCTGAGGAGCCCGAAGCATCATGGCCAACCGCCAGCAGCCCAGCCCCATGCCGATCCACAAGTACGGCCGCTACGAGCAGGTCGACCTCCCGGGCCGCACCTGGCCGGAGCAGCGGATCACCGCCGCTCCCCGCTGGCTCTCCACCGACCTGCGGGACGGCAACCAGGCCCTGATCGATCCGATGACGCCCGAGCGCAAGCGCCGGATGTTCGACCAGCTGGTCAAGATGGGCTACAAGGAGATCGAGGTCGGCTTCCCCGCCTCCGGCCAGACCGACTTCGACTTCGTGCGCTCGATCATCGAGGAAGAGGGCGCGATCCCGGACGACGTGACGATCTCCGTGCTGACCCAGGCCCGCGAGGACCTGATCGAGCGGACCGTCGAGTCGCTGAAGGGTGCCAGGCGGGCCACCGTCCACCTGTACAACGCGACCGCCCCGGTCTTCCGGCGCGTGGTCTTCCGCGGCTCCAGGGACGACATCAAGCAGATCGCCGTCGACGGCACCCGCCTGGTGATGGAGTACGCCGAGAAGCTGCTGGGTCCGGAGACGGAGTTCGGCTACCAGTACAGCCCCGAGATCTTCACCGACACCGAGCTGGACTTCGCCCTGGAGGTCTGCGAGGCCGTCATGGACGTCTGGCAGCCCGGCCCCGGCCGCGAGATCATCCTGAACCTGCCGGCCACGGTCGAGCGTTCCACGCCGTCCACGCACGCCGACCGCTTCGAGTGGATGGGCCGCAACCTCTCCCGCCGCGAGCACGTCTGCCTGTCGGTCCACCCGCACAACGACCGCGGCACCGCCGTCGCCGCCGCCGAACTGGCGCTGATGGCCGGCGCCGACCGCGTCGAGGGCTGCCTGTTCGGGCAGGGCGAACGCACCGGCAACGTCGACCTGGTCACCCTGGGCATGAACCTGTTCTCGCAGGGCGTCGACCCGCAGATCGACTTCTCCGACATCGACGAGATCCGTCGCACGTGGGAGTACTGCAACCAGATGGAGGTCCACCCGCGCCACCCGTACGTGGGCGACCTGGTCTACACGTCCTTCTCCGGCTCCCACCAGGACGCCATCAAGAAGGGCTTCGACGCGATGGAGGCCGACGCGGCGGCCCGCGGCGTCACCGTCGACGACATCGAGTGGGCCGTGCCGTACCTGCCCATCGACCCCAAGGACGTCGGCCGCTCCTACGAGGCCGTCATCCGCGTCAACTCGCAGTCCGGCAAGGGCGGCATCTCCTACGTCCTGAAGAACGACCACAAGCTGGACCTGCCGCGCCGGATGCAGATCGAGTTCTCGAAGATCATCCAGGCCAAGACGGACGCCGAGGGCGGCGAGATCACGCCGAAGGAGATCTGGGCCGTCTTCCAGGACGAGTACCTGCCCAACCCGGGCAACCCCTGGGGTCGCATCCAGGTCAAGAACAACCAGTCGACGACGGACACCGACGGCGTGGACACCCTCACCGTCGAGGCGACCGTCGACGGCCAGGACACGGTGCTGACCGGTTCCGGCAACGGCCCGATCTCGGCCTTCTTCGACGCGCTGGAGTCCATCGGCCTGGACGTACGCCTGCTGGACTACCAGGAGCACACGATGAGCGAGGGCGCCTCCGCGCAGGCCGCCTCCTACATCGAGTGCGCCATCGGCGACAAGGTGCTGTGGGGCATCGGCATCGACGCCAACACCACCCGCGCCTCGCTGAAGGCGGTCGTCTCCGCCGTCAACCGCGCGGCACGCTAGCGCCCGGCGGCTCCCCGCGCCCTTCCCGCGGGCGCGGGGGCACCGCCGGATACCGGCCAATCCTTGTGCAGGTCACGGAGAGGTCTCGTTCTGGGTGATGACTCCGCCTCCCCGATGTGGCTAACATCACGCAAGCGCGGCGATGTTGCCGTGGGGTTACGGAGGTGCGACGTGCTGCCAGTACGGGGACGAGACGGCCGTGCCGCCAGGCATGCGCGCATCCTGGGCACCCGCACCGCGTGGACGCCCGTGGGCGACGGGGAGTTCTTCTGCCCCGGCTGCGGCGGCGACCGCAACTACCAGCGGCTCACCGGACGGCGGCGGTTCACCCTGCTCGGTGTGCCGGTGCTGCCGCGCGGGGAGACCGGGCCGGTCGTGGAGTGCGCGGCCTGCCGCCGCCACTTCGGCACCGACGTCCTCGACCACCCGACGACGGTCCGGTTCTCCGCGATGCTGCGCGACGCCGTCCACACCGTCGCCCTCGCGGTCCTCGCCGCCGGCGGCGCCTGCGCCCGCCCCGCTCTGGAGACCGCCGCGGCCGCGGTGCGCCTCGCCGGCTTCCCGGACTGCACGGAGGAGCAGCTCGCCACCCTCGTCGAGGCCGTGGCCGCCGACACCGGCCGCGCCTACGACGCGCCCTGCGGGCCCGGCCTGGCCATAGAGCTCCACGAGGCCCTCGACCCCCTCGCCCCGCACCTCGCCGCCATCGGCCGCGAGTCGATCCTCCTCCAGGGCGCCCGCATCGCCCTCGCGGACGGCCCCTACACCCCCGCCGAACGCGAGGTCCTCACCACCGTCGGCACCGCCCTCACCATCCACCCGGACGACGTCCCCCGCCTCCTGGCAGCAGCGGCCCGCACTCCGTCCTGACCACGCCGCTCCGTCCCGGACCGCACCCTGGACCCGGCCTCACACCAGCACCGGCGTCACGCGCCCCGACTAGTACAGGCCCCGCTCCGGGCTTCGGCGCCTAGAGCAGCCCGGCCGTCTCCAGGGTCGTGCGGACCCGTGCCGTCTCCTCCCGCGACAGCGGGATCTGCGGGGCGGCCGTGGCCGGGCAGGCGATGACGCCGAGGAGGTGCAGGGCCGTCTTGAAGGCGCCCAGGGCGGCCGAGGTGGGGCCCATACGGGCGGGGGAGGCGGCGTGGACGACGCGGTACAGCGCGGCCAGGCGCTCCTGCTCGGCGCGGGCCGCGGCCCAGTCCCCGGCGCGGCACAGGCGGTGCAGGCGGACGTAGCCGACGGGGTCGACGTTGGCGAGGCCGGGCACCGCGCCGTGGGCGCCGGCGGCGAGGGCGCAGTCGACGAGGAGTTCGGAGCCGGTGAGCACGCTGAAGGCCGGAACCCCGCGGGTGCCGGTGACGATGTCGCGGAAGGCGGCCAGATCGCCGCTGGAGTCCTTCAGACCGGCAAGGACACCCTCCGCCGCCAGGTCCAGGACCACCTCGGCGGGCAGCTTGGCGCCGGTGGCGGACGGCAGGTCGTAGGCGAGCACCGGCACCGGGCTCGCCGTCGCGGCCAGCCGGAAGTGCGCGGCGGTCTCGGCCGGGCCGACGCGGGCGTAGAACGGCGAGATCACCACCACCGCGTCCGCCCCGGCCGCCGCGACCGACGCGATGTGCTCCCGGACGCGCGGTGTCGTCATGTCGATCGCCCCCGCCAGGACGGGGAGCCGGCCGGCCACGTGACCCGTGACCGTGCGGACCACCAGCGCGCGCTGCGCGTCCGTGAGGAACGCCGCCTCCGACGACGTCCCGAGCACGAAGAGGCCGTCCACCCCGCCCGCGACCAGGTGGTCGACCAGCCGCAGCAGCGACTCCACGTCCACCTCGCCCTCCGGTGTCAGGGGCGTGCAGACGGGCGGGACGACACCGGTGAGCGGGGCGGGGAGCGGCATGGGACTCCTAGGGCCTAGGGAAGGGTCTTCTCGTACGTCCTGTCCTTGTCCGAGTCGTAGACCAGCTTGCCCGAGGAGTCGTACCCCTTGATGTGCGGCGCGAGGGTGACCTGCCGGTGGAGCGTTCCGGTGGCCACGAACCAGCCATGGTCGAGTACGGCGGTGGCGGAGCCGTCGCCGTAGTCGACGGTCACCCGGGCCACCGACGGCTCGACCGTGCCGATGAGCCCCCAGCGGAACGGCAGCCGCCAGTGGCCGCGGTCGAGGAACGACTGCTGGTACAGCTTCCCGCTGTTGATGTCCGCCGCGACCGGCGGCAGGTCCGGGCCGGCGGCGCCGCCCCCGCTGGTGTTCATGCCGGTGATCTCGCCGTCCTTGACGGTGCAGATCACCCGGATCTGCTGGGGCCGTTCCCGGACCGCGACGACGAAGTGGCCGTCGCCGGGGGTGTTGGAGTCGCCGGTCGCGCGCATGGCCAGCAGGATCCGGTAGTCGGCGGCCCGGCCCAGGTCCGGCCGGGTCCCGGCCTTCGGTGCCGGGAGGGACCGGTCGTTCGCCAGGCACTTCTCCAGGTCCCCGGCCGCCTGCTCGAAGGTGACGCCGTCCAGCAACTGACCTTCAGTCGCGGGGCGTTGCGGTTCGGACGGGTCCGCCGACGCCGTCCCGGCCGGGGTCCCCGCAGTGGTCCCGGCCGAGGTCTGCGGGGCGCTGACCGACGGCATCGATGCCGCCGTGTCAGCGCCCCGTCCCCCGTTCCCCCCGGCCATGGCGTACGCCCCCACCGGCAGCACGGCCAGCGCGGCCAGCGCCGCGCCGGCCACCGCCGTCCTGCGGCGCCGCTCCACCACACCGCGCCGCCGGATCGCCGGATACGGCGCCGGCGAGGGCTGGATCGCGTACGCGTCCTCGGTGAGCAACTCCCGCAGCCGCTCCTCGAAGTCGTCGCCCCGGTCCTCGGTCTGCCGCACCTCGTCGGGTGTCTCGCTCACCGTCCACCTCCCTGCCCGGACGCGCTCACGGCCGGGGCCAGCCCCGGGAACGCGCGCAGCTTCGCCAGCCCCTTGGAGGCCTGGCTCTTGACCGTGCCCGCGGAGCAGCCGAGCACCTCGGCCACCTCCGCCTCGGAGAGGTCCTCCCAGTAGCGCAGTACCACCACGGCCCGCTGCCTGGGCGGAAGTCCGGCCAGGGCGGCGAGCAGCGTGCCGCGCTCGTCGACCCTGCGCTGCCCCTCGTCCCGCGACGCCACCTCCGGCGGCGCGTCGGTCAGCGACTCCCTGACCCGCCGCTTGCGGAAGCGGTCGCTGTTGCAGCTGACCAGCATCCGCCGGACGTACGCCTCCGGGTTGTCGGTCCGCGCCACCCGCCGCCAGGACCGGTAGGCCTTCGCCAGCGCGGTCTGCGTCAGGTCCTCGGCGTCATGGACGTCGCCCGTCAGCAGATAGGCGGTCCGCACCAGCCGCGACCACCGCGCCCTGACGAACTCCTGGAACTGGCCTTCCAGCCCGTCGTGCATCCAGCACCCCCTCCTCGCCCTCCAGACCACCGCGTGGGACGAACGGGTTGCCCGGGACGCGGAATTCCTTTCGAGAGCGGGGCGGACGGGCGGAACCGGTTGTCGTCGCCTCCCGGTCACCGGTCGAATGGGTCCGTGACCGACGAGACGGCGACGGGCTGGCGGGCGGGGGAGCCCGGGGTGCTGAGGCTGCCCTCCGGGCGGCTGGTGCGGGGCCGGGGGCTGCGCCGCCCGCTCGATCCGGCGGCCCCCCTCCCGGCCTACGGCGTGTACCTGCTCGGCAGGCCGCCCCCCGCCCTGCCCTGGGACGCCCACTGGCTGCGCTGGCCCGACTTCCGGCTGCCGGCCGAGCGCGACCGGGCCCCGGCGGTGCTGCGCGAGGCGTGGCGGCGCTGCGCCGACGAGCGGGTCGAGATCGCCTGCGGCGGCGGCCGCGGCCGCACGGGCACCGCCCTGGCCTGCCTCGCGGTCCTCGACGGGGTGCCGCCCGAGGAGGCCGTGGCCTTCGTGCGGCGCCACTACGACCGGCGCGCGGTGGAGACCCCATGGCAGCGGCGGTACGTGCGACGGTTCCCGTCGGCCGGGTGAGCGCCGAGGGAGTGCCGGGTGAGCGGCGAGGGAGTGGCGGGGAATGGCGGGTGAGCGGCGGGAGCCTGCCTGACCAGCGCCGGATGAGGTCTGGGCGGGGTCGGGTGAGAGCCGGGTGGGGGCCGGGGACGGTGATGGCGGGACGTGGTCAGTGGCCGCCGCTCGGCCGGTCGCAGCCGGTGTGGTCGGGGTAGCCGCCGAAGGCGTCGGTCCTCGTGGCCTCGCGGTTCATGGCGCCCTCCAGGCACATCCCGGAGTCGTCGATGAGGAAGCCGACGGCGGTCGGCCCGGAGGGGTACACCCGCAGTCCCGCGTCGTCGTAGCCGAGGCGGGTCAGCGCGGCCCGGGTGTGCGCCGGGTCGAAGTCGCCGCTCGTGCGCAGCGGTTCGAGGGCCTCCTCGATCCGGGCCGCCGCCGCGAGACCGGCACAGCGGGCCTGGCCGCGCAGGGGGAGGGGGTTCATGAAGCCGTGGTTCTCGGCGTAGTGGTCGCCGGGCGGGTGCATCGCCGGGTCCTCGACCGTGGCGGTCGGTGTCGGGGTCGGGGTCTCGCCGGGGCAGGTGACGTCCGCAGGGGCGCCGGACGCCGACGGCCGTGCGGAAACCGCCCCGCCGGGCGCTCGCGCGCCGGTGTCGTCGTCCGCCCGTTCCGCGCCGCACCCCGTCACCAGCAGGGCCAGCAGGGCCGGCGCCGCCACCGGCAGCAGGCCCCGTCGTACCGCGTTGATCATCGTCATCCTCCGATGGTCTCCCGGATGGTGCCGGCGGCACCATGAGCTGTCCTACTCAGATGCCCGCACGGCCTCGGCGGCCGGCGCCGCGGTCGGGAGCAGGGCCGACGGGTCACGGCGGACCGGGGCCAGCAGCAGCGGGGTGGCCAGCAGCAGCGCCCCCGACAGGGCGAGCGCGGCCCGCGGGCCCGTCAGACCGGCCAGCAGCCCCCACAGGGCCGTCAGCGCCGCGATCGCCGCCTTGCTGCTCACCGACCACGCCGCCAGCACGCGGGTGGTCCGGTCGGTCGGGGCCAGCTCCAGGCGGGCCGTCGCCAGCAGGGGGTTGTAGACGCCCATGCAGGTGATCAGCGCGAACTGCACGGCCATCACCAGCGCCAGGCCGCTCGCCCCCGGCCGCACCAGGACCAGCCCCAGCGACCAGCACGCCCGCAGGGTCCCCGCCGCCAGCAGCACCCGGCGCCGCCCGTACCGCTCGGGCAGCCGCCGGGCCAGCCGGGAGCCGAGCAGCCCGCCGGCGCACGGGAGGGCGAACGCGAGACCGTACTGCCAGGGCGAGAAGCCGAGCGGCCCGAGCATCAGCAGGGCCAGCGGTGGTGAGGCGGCCATGATCAGCCCGTTGACCAGTACACCGTTCAGGAACAGGGGCCGCAGCACCGGGTGGCTCAGCAGACACCGCCAACCCTCCAGCAGCTCTCCGCCGCCGATACGCTCCCGACGACCGGCCGCACGGTCCCCACGGTGGCCCTCGTGCCCGCTGCCCGCACCGACCTCGTACCCGCTGCCCGCGCGGCCCGCCTGCCCCTCGCCCTCACGCCCCCCGTGACCACCAGCCGTAGCCGCCTCTCCTCCCGCCCCGCGCACCATCGCTCGTTCCGCCCCGCCCCCGACCGCTCGTGCCGCCCCGCCCGCGACCGCCCGTTCCGCCCCGCCTCCGATCGCCCGCAGCCCCAGGGCGGACAGCAGATAGCTCACCGCGTTCGCCGTCACCGTCGTCACCGGGCCGAGCACGCCCATCGCGAAGCCGCCCAGCGGCGGGCCCAGCATGGTCGACGTCCAGGCGGTCGCCTCGAAGCGGGCGCCGGCGGCGAGCAGGTCCTCGCGGGGCAGCAGCGCCTTCAGGAACGCCCCGCTCGCCGCGCTGAAGGTGATGTCGGCGGACGCCACGACCACCGTCACCAGCAGCAGCTGGCCGAGCCCCAGCACACCGAGCGCGTAGGCCGCCGGGACGCTCAGCAGCGCCGCGCACCGCACCAGGTCCGCCGCGATCATCACCGGCCGCTTGCGGCGGAACTCCACCCACGGCGCGAGCGGCACCGCCGCCAGCGCCCCCACCGCGGGCCCGACGGCCGCCAGCGCGGCCAGCTGGGCCGGACCCACGTCCAGCACCAGTACCGCGATCAGCGGGAACGAGTCGAACGCCAGCCACGTCCCCACCGCGCTGACCGAGTACGCGCCCCACAGCCACCCGAAGTCACGCCCCAGCCCCCGCCGCCCGCCACGGCCTCCGCCACGTGCCGCCCGCCCCGTCACATCCAGCCACCTTCCCTCACGGACCGGGCGATCGTAGTGGCTGCCGCACGGGACCCCTCGCGCGTAGGCGAGAATGGGCCACATGAGTCTGTTCCGCGACGACGGCATCGTGCTGCGCACCCAGAAGCTGGGTGAGGCGGACCGGATCATCACGCTGCTCACCCGCGGCCACGGCCGGGTGCGCGCCGTGGCGCGGGGCGTGCGGCGCACCAAGTCCAAGTTCGGCGCCCGGCTGGAGCCCTTCTCCCACGTCGACGTGCAGTTCTTCGCGCGCGGCGGCGAGCTGGTGGGGCGCGGGCTGCCGCTGTGCACGCAGAGCGAGACGATCGCGCCGTACGGCGGAGGGATCGTGGCCGACTACGCCCGGTACACCGCCGGCACGGCCATGCTGGAGACCGCGGAGCGGTTCACCGACCACGAGGGCGAGCCCGCCGTCCAGCAGTACCTGCTGCTCGTCGGCGCGTTGCGCACCCTGGCCCGCGGCGAGCACGCCCCGCACCTCGTCCTGGACGCCTTCCTGCTGCGGTCGCTCGCCGTCAACGGGTACGCGCCCAGTTTCGACGACTGCGCGAAGTGCGGAATGCCCGGCCCGAACCGGTTCTTCTCCGTGGCCTCCGGCGGCTCGGTCTGCGCCGACTGCCGGGTGCCCGGGAGTGTCGTACCGTCGCCGCAGACCCTGGTCCTCCTGGGGGCGCTGCTCACGGGAGACTGGGAGACCGCGGACGCGTGCGAGCCGCGGTACGTGCGGGAGGGGAGCGGCCTGGTCTCCGCCTATCTGCACTGGCACCTGGAACGCGGACTGCGCTCGCTGCGGTACGTGGAGAAGTAGGTGCCGAGACCTGAGCCAGGATCTGGGCCGAAGCCGTAGGGCAAGACCGGAAGAGGAGACGAGAGCACCATGGTCGTACGCGGGTTTCTGGGGCGGCAGCGCCGGGAGTACAAGGCGCCGGAGCCGCACCCGTCGGGTGCCCGCGCGCCGAAGCTCCCCGGTGAGCTGGTCCCCAAGCACGTGGCCATCGTCATGGACGGGAACGGCCGCTGGGCCAAGGAGCGCGGGCTGCCGCGCACCGAGGGGCACAAGGTGGGTGCCGAGCGGGTCCTCGACGTCCTGCAGGGCGCGGTCGAGATCGGCGTCGGCGCCATCTCCCTCTACGCCTTCTCCACCGAGAACTGGAAGCGTTCGCCCGAAGAGGTGCGCTTCCTGATGAACTTCAACCGCGACTTCATCCGCAAGACCCGTGACCAGCTCGACGAACTCGGCATCCGGGTGCGCTGGGTGGGGCGGATGCCCAAGCTGTGGAAGTCCGTCGCCAAGGAGCTCCAGGTCGCCCAGGAGCAGACCAAGGACAACGACCGGCTCACCCTCTACTTCTGCATGAACTACGGCGGCCGTGCCGAGATCGCCGACGCGGCGAAGGCGCTCGCCGAGGACGTGAAGGCGGGCCGGCTCGACCCGGCGAAGGTCACCGAGAAGACCCTGCAGAAGTACATGTACTACCCGGACATGCCGGACGTCGACCTGTTCCTGCGGCCCAGCGGCGAGCAGCGCACCTCCAACTACCTGCTCTGGCAGAGCGCCTACGCCGAGATGGTGTTCCAGGACGTGCTGTGGCCGGACTTCGACCGCCGTGACCTGTGGCGGGCCTGCGTCGAGTTCGCCTCCCGCGACCGCCGCTTCGGCGGTGCCGTCCCCAACGAGGAACTGCTCGCCATGGAGGGGAAGCAGCCCTGAGCGAGCCGGTGGTGCGGGAACGCGATCCCGCGGACGCCGCAGCGGTGTCGTCTCCCGGGTTCCGCGGCTGCCTGGCGGTCGTGTCGCTGCTGTTCGCCGTGTGCCTGGCGCTGTTCAGCCACGCCGGCACCATCGAGATGGAGACCTTCCCCGGGCTGCGCGAGAACAGGGCGCCGGTCGTCGTCTGGATGCTGGTGCTCGCGGCGCCGGCCGGCGTGGCGGGGCTGGCGTGCGCGGGGTGGCGCAGTACGGCCGGACGGATCGGCATGGTGCTGCTCGTGGTGATCGTCGCCCTGCGGATGTGGACCCTCGCGCCGATGCTGCACTGCTGGTCGTACGACAGTGTCGGCCGCGAGGACGACGGCTCGTACTCCTGCTACAACCGGGACATGACCGCGGGCTGACCTCGCTCGACGACAGCGCGCCCCCCGACGACGGCACAGGGCGCCGCCCGGCGACGACACAGCGCGCCCCTCACCCGAGCGAGACGGGCGAGGGGCGCGCGACTTCCAGGCGGCTCTGCCGCCGGGGTCAGCAGCCGATCAGGCGCGAGGCCAGGTAGCCCTCGATCTGGTCCAGGGAGACCCGCTCCTGCTTCATGGTGTCGCGCTCGCGGACCGTCACCGCGTTGTCGTCCAGGGTGTCGAAGTCGACCGTCACGCAGTACGGCGTGCCGATCTCGTCCTGGCGGCGGTAGCGGCGGCCGATGGCGCCGGCGTCGTCGAACTCGATGTTCCAGTGCTGGCGCAGCGCCTGGGCGAGGCCCTTGGCCTTCGGGGAAAGCTCCGGGTTCCTCGACAGGGGGAGCACGGCGACCTTCACCGGGGCCAGGCGGTGGTCGAGGCGCAGCACCGTGCGCTTCTCCATCTTGCCCTTGGCGTTGGGCGCCTCGTCCTCGATGTAGGCGTCGAGCAGGAAGGCGAGCATGGCGCGGCCGACACCGGCCGCGGGCTCGATGACGTACGGTGTCCAGCGCTCCCCGGCCTCCTGGTCGAAGTAGGAGAGGTCCTGGCCGGAGGCCTTGGAGTGCGCGCCGAGGTCGTAGTCGGTGCGGTTGGCGACGCCCTCCAGCTCGCCCCACTCGCTGCCGCCGAACTGGAAGCGGTACTCGATGTCGGCGGTGCGCTTGGAGTAGTGGGAGAGCTTCTCCTTCGGGTGCTCGTACCACCGCATGTTCTCAGTGCGCAGGCCCAGGCCGGTGTACCAGTTCCAGCGCTGCTCCATCCAGTACTCCTGCCACTTCTCGTCCTCGCCCGGCTTGACGAAGAACTCCATCTCCATCTGCTCGAACTCGCGGGTGCGGAAGATGAAGTTGCCCGGCGTGATCTCGTTGCGGAACGACTTGCCCATCTGGGCGATGCCGAACGGCGGCTTGCGACGCGAAGTGGTCTGCACCTGGGCGAAGTTGGTGAAGATGCCCTGGGCGGTCTCGGGACGCAGGTAGGCGATGGAGCCGGTGTCCTGGGTCGGGCCGAGGTGCGTCGACAGCAGGCCGGAGAACTGCTTGGGCTCGGTGAACTGGCCCTTGTTGCCGCAGTTGGGGCAGTTGACGTCGGCGAGGCCGTTCTCCGGGGCGCGGCCCTTCTTCTCCTCGTACGCCTCCTCCAGGTGGTCCGCGCGGAACCGCTTGTGGCAGGAGGTGCACTCGGTCAGCGGGTCGGTGAAGGTGGCGACGTGACCGGAGGCGACCCACACCTCGGAGGCCAGGATGACGGACGAGTCGATACCGACCACGTCCTCGCGCGACGTCACCATGTAACGCCACCACTGGCGCTTGATGTTCTCCTTGAGCTCGACACCCAGCGGCCCGTAGTCCCAGGCGGCGCGCTGGCCGCCGTAGATCTCACTGCAGGGGAAAACGAAGCCACGGCGCTTGCTCAGGCTGACGATGGTGTCGATCTTGTCGGCGGCCACGGTGCTCTCTTCATTACGACGACGGGCGACGAAGCGAGATGCGCTTCACAGCGAATGCTTCAGGGTACCGGCGGGGGCTCCCCCTCAACCAAATCGGTCCCCGGATACCGCATTGTTGACAACGGTTTCCATCTTTGTTGAAAATGACTGTCATGAACGCACGACGACACCTCATACCCGTGGCGGCGACCCTGGCCACCGTCCTCGGCGCCACGACCCTCACCGCCTGCTCCACCGAGAGCGCCGCCGCGGGCGACACGGGCAAGTTCGACGTCGTCGCGTCGTTCTACCCCATGGCCTTCCTCGCCGAGCGGATCGGCGGCGACCACGTGCATGTCACCAGCCTCACCGAGCCCGGCACCGAACCGCACGACCTGGACGTCAGCGCCCGGCAGCGGGCCCAGCTGGAGGAGGCCGACGCGGCCCTCTACCTCGCGGGCCTCCAGCCGGCCGTCGACGACGCGGTGCGGCAGGCCGGCACCCCCACGAAGATCGACGCGGCGAAGCTCACCACTCTCGAGGACCTCGGCACCGGGGACGGGCACGACCACGGCGGCGGGGAGTCCGAGGGCGGCGACGAGCACGCCCGCGACCCGCACCTCTGGCTCGACCCGGTGAAGTACGCCGAGGTCGCCGAAGGCGTCGGCAAGGCCTTCGAGAAGGCCGACCCCGACCACGCCGCCGACTACCGGAAGAACACCGAGACCCTGGTCAAGCAGCTCGGCGACCTCGACACCCGGTTCGCCGACGGCCTGCGGAACACCAGGACCAAGGTCTTCTTCACCAGCCACGCCGCCTTCGGCTACCTCGCCGAACGCTACGGTCTGACCCAGGAGGCCATCTCCGGCCTCGACCCGGAGAGCGAGCCCAGCCCCGCCCGGATCCGCGAACTGCAGGGCGAGGCCAGGGCAGACGGCGTCACCACCGTCTTCTACGAGACACTGGTGTCCGGCAAGACCGCCAAGACCCTCGCCAAGGACGCGGGCCTGAAGACCGACGTCCTCGACCCGGTCGAGGGCATCACCGAGAAGTCCCGGGGCCAGGACTACTTCGCGGTCATGGACGCCAACCTCACGGCCCTGAAATCGGCCCTGGGAGCCAAGTGACCACTTCAATGGAGGGCGGCATGACCGAGCCCGTCATATCCCTGCGCGGCGTCCGCGCGGAACTGGGCGCGCGCCCCGTCCTGCGCGGCATCGACCTCACCGTGCACCGCGGAGAGGTCGTCGCGCTGCTCGGCGCCAACGGCTCCGGCAAGTCGACGGCCGTGCGCAGCGTCATCGGCCAGGTCCCGGTCACCGCCGGGCGGATCGAGTTGTTCGGCACCGAGCGGCACCGCTTCCGCGACTGGGCACGCGTCGGCTACGTCCCGCAGCGCACCACCGCCGCGGGCGGGGTCCCCGCCTCGGTCGCCGAGATCGTCTCCTCGGGCCGGCTCTCCCGCACCCGCTTCGGCCTCTTCCGCAGGACCGACCAGGAGGCCGTACGCCGCGCCCTGGACCTGGTCGGCATGGCCGACCGGGCCAAGGACTCCGTCAACGCCCTCTCCGGCGGCCAGCACCAGCGCGTGCTCATCGCCCGCGCCCTCGCCGCCGCACCCGAACTGCTGATCATGGACGAGCCTATGGCCGGCGTCGACCTGGCCAGTCAGGAGGTCCTCGCCCGCACGCTGCGCGAACAGGTCTCCCGGGGCGCGACCGTCCTGCTGGTGCTGCACGAACTCGGCCCGCTGGAGCCCCTGATCGACCGCGCGGTCGTCCTGCGCGACGGCTGTGTGACCCACGACGGACCGCCCCCGCAGGCCGTCGGCCAGCACGCCCTGCCCGGCCACGACCACGTCCACCCGCACGCGCCGGCGGGCACCGAACCGATCCGCACGGGACTGCTGAGCTGATGGAATTCCTCGACTACCCCTTCATGCAGCGGGCGCTGCTCGCCGCCGTGCTGGTCGGCGTCACCGCCCCCGCCATCGGCATCTACCTGGTCCAGCGCCGCCAGGCCCTGATGGGCGACGGAATCGGCCACGTCGCCATGACCGGCGTCGGCCTCGGCTTCCTGCTCTCCTGGTCACCGGTGTGGATGGCCACCCTGGTCTCCGTCTGCGGCGCGGTCCTCATGGAGCTGATCCGCTGGTACGGCAGGACCCGCGGCGACATCGCCCTCGCCATGCTCTTCTACGGCGGCATGGCGGGCGGCGTGATGTTCACCAACCTCGCGCCGGGCGGCTCCAACGCCAACCTGACGTCGTACCTGTTCGGATCCCTGTCCACGGTCTCCGAGTCGGACGTCACGGCGATCTGCCTGCTCGCCGGTTTCGTCGTGGTGGTCACCCTCTGCCTGCGCCGGCAGCTCTTCGCGGTCAGCCAGGACGAGGAGTTCGCCCGGGTCACCGGCCTGCCGGTGCGCGCCCTGAACCTGCTGGTCGCGGTCACGGCCGCCGTGACGGTCACCGTCGCGATGCGCGTGGTCGGACTGCTGCTGGTGTCGGCGCTGATGGTGGTCCCGGTGGCCGCCGCGCAGCAGCTCAGCCGCAGCTTCGCCGCCACCTTCGCCATCGCCGTCGCGATCGGCGTGAGCGTGACCCTCGGCGGCACCGTCACCTCCTACTACCAGGACGTCCCGCCCGGTGCGACGATCGTGCTGCTGACCATCGGAGCCTTCGTCGCGCTGACCGCGCTGGCCGCCCCGCTGGCCCGGCGCCGCGCCCGGGCACTCGCCGCCGAGCGGCCCGAACCGGACCCCATGGAGTGCGCGATTCCGGCCACGCGCGAGGCCGGGGACGGGATCGGCGTCTGACCGCGCCCGGTCCGGGCTGGCACAATGGCCCGGCAGGCGCTGACGCGCGAGCCATCAAGGAGGACAACCGGTGACCACCGCTGGACCGCCCGTGAAGGGCCGCGCCACCCGGCAGCGCGCCGCCGTGGCGGCGGCGCTCGACGAGGTCGAGGAGTTCCGCAGCGCGCAGGAACTCCACGACATGCTCAAGCACAAGGGCGACTCGGTCGGTCTGACCACGGTGTACCGCACCCTGCAGTCCCTCGCCGACGCCGGCGAGGTCGACGTCCTGCGCACCTCCGACGGCGAGTCCGTCTACCGCCGCTGTTCCACCGGCGAACACCACCACCACCTCGTCTGCCGCTCCTGCGGCAGGGCGGTCGAGGTCGAGGGCCCGGCCGTCGAGAAGTGGGCGGAGGCCATCGCCGCGGAGCACGGGTACGTCAACGTGGCGCACACCGTGGAGATCTTCGGTACGTGCGCGGAGTGCGCCGCCGCCGCGGGCTGAACGCGCGCCGACAGCAGAGCGGGCCGCCCCCCGGGAGGGAGCGGCCCGCTGCGTCGTCCGTGCCGGTGAGGCGGGCGACCGGAGCCTCAGGCGGATCAGATCGCCAGGCGGGTCAGGCCGCCAAGCGGATCACCGGGTGGATCACCAGACGGATCAGAACATCACGCGGTAGGTGTTCCAGCCGCCGGTGCCGATCTGCACGCGGGGCTTGTACGGGGCGGCGGCCGAGCCGGTGCCCTTGTACAGCCACAGCGCGCCGGCCGTGTCCCGCGCGACCAGGTCGGTGGTGCCGTCGAGGTCGATGTCACCGACGGAGATCAGGTAGTTGAACATGTTCCAGCCGGCGCCGATCTTCGTGCGCGGCTTGAACGGCGCCTTGTAGCTGCCGGTGCCCTGGTAGAGCCACAGCACGCCGTACTTGTCGCGGGCGACGATGTCGTCGTGGCCGTCGTTGGTCAGGTCGCCCTTGCCGGTGATCTGGGTGTAGGCGTTCCAGCCGGCGCCGATCTTGATGCGCGAGGTCACCCGGCCGTCGCCGTAGCCGAGGTACAGCCACAGCACACCGCTCTTGTCCCGGGCGAGCAGGTCGTCCGCGGCGGCGCCGCCGACGTCACCGGCGGAGAAGAGCTTGTCGTAGATGTCGTAGCCCCAGCCGACCTTGACGTGGGTGAGGTCCACGTCCCGGTAGCTGTACAGGTCGCCGTAGGTGACGTGCCAGAGGCCGTCCGCCCAGCCGTCGTTGTCGTGGTCGGCCTGGGTGAGGATGGGGGTGTCCTGCCAGCCCTTGCCGGCGTATTCCCGGGCCTCCAGTCCACCCGTGCCGTTGGGCACATAGGCGTACAGGTCACCGTTGTTGTCCACGCCGTAAAGGGCGTTGATCTGTGCGTCCTCGGCCGCGGTGCCTGCCGTCGAACCGGTGAACGTGCTCTTGTGCGATGCAGACGCCGAGGGCTTCAGGGGCTTGAAGGTGGGCCCGCTGTCGTCGGCGGCGAAGGCGCTGGTGCCGGTCGCCGCGAGAGCGGCGGTGAGCGCCGCAGCCGTGACGCGCGCCAGGGTCTGACGCACGCGCGTGCCGGAGCTTTTGGCCACGTGGGTCTCCAGAGTCATGAGGAACGGATCCGCGGCCGGGAGGCGACCGGCAAGATCCACTGATGCCCCATCATCCCTGCACGTGTCCTTTACATGTCAATTGGATTTATGTTCGGTATAGAAAGCGGTGCAGAAGCGGGACGAAGGTGCAACGGAGGTGCGTACAACCTTTTGGGCTGCCGGGTGTCGGTGGTAGGGCGGCAGGCGGTCGGACAAGTATTGAATGACAGATATTGAAATCTGTCATTCGTCGTGCGAGGCTGGGTGCCATGACGACGACGCACACTCCCCGCACCCTCGGCACCACCGGCCCCGACGTCTTCCCCCTCGGTCTCGGCTGCATGGGCATGTCCGGCATGTACGGTGCCGCGGACCGCGCCGAGTCGCTCGCCACGGTGCACGCCGCCCTGGAGGCGGGCGTGACCCTGCTGGACACCGGCGACTTCTACGGCATGGGCCACAACGAACTCCTGATCGCCGAGGCACTGCGCACCGCACCCCCGGCCCTCCGTGAGAACGCCCTGCTCAGCGTGAAGTTCGGGGCGTTGCGCGGCCCGGACGGCAGCTGGCTCGGCTTCGACGGCCGGCCCGCCTCGGTGAAGACCTTCGCCGCCTACTCGCTGCAGCGCCTCGGCGTCGACCACATCGACGTCTACCGGCCCTCCCGCCTCGACCCGCAGGTGCCGATCGAGGAGACGGTCGGCGCCGTCGCGGAACTGGTCGAACAGGGTTACGTACGGCACATCGGCCTGAGCGAGGTCGGAGCCGACACCATCCGCCGGGCCGCCGCCACCGCCCCGATCGCCGACCTGCAGATCGAGTACGCGCTCATCTCGCGCGGCATCGAGCGGGAGATCCTGCCGGCCGTCCGTGAACTGGGCATCGGCATCACTGCGTACGGCGTCCTCTCGCGCGGGCTGATCTCCGGGCACTACACGCCGGACCGGCGGTTCGCGGCCGACGACTGGCGCGCCCACACCCCCCGCTTCCAGGGCGACAACTACCGGCACAACCTCGGCCTGGTGGAGTCCCTGCGGAAGATCGCCGAGGAGAAGGGCGCGACGGTCGCGCAGATCGCCATCGCCTGGGTGCTCTCCCGGGGCCCGCGGTACGACACGGCCATCGTGCCGCTCGTCGGCGCGCGCACCCGTGAGCGCCTCGCCGAGTCGCTGGGTGCCCTGGACGTGACCCTGGACGCGGCGGACCTCGCCGCCATCGAGGGCGCCGTGCCGGCCGACGCCGCCGCGGGCACCCGCTATGCCGCGGCGCAGATGGCGATGCTCGACAGCGAACGCTGACATCCGGCCGGGTACCGTCTAGGTATGGCAGCGACCACCGAGACCCTGACCGCCGAGCGCATCCTCGAAGCGACCGAGGAGGTGCTGCGCCGCCACGGCCCGGCGAAGGCGACCGTGGTCGACGTGGCCCGCGCGCTCGGCGTCAGCCACGGCAGCGTCTACCGCCACTTCCGTACGAAGGCGGCGCTGCGCGAGGCGGTGTCCAAGCGCTGGCTGGACCGTACGACGGAGCGCCTGGCGGCGGTCGCCGCCGACGACGACGTGGACCCCGCGACCCGGCTGCGGAACTGGCTGGCGACGCTGTTCGAGGCCAAGCGGCACAAGGCGGGCGACGACCCGGAGCTGTTCGCCACCTACATGGTCCTCGTCGAGGAGAACGGCCTCGCGGTCGGCGACCACGTCGCCGACCTGACCGGCCAGCTCGCCGACATCATCCGGGCCGGCAACGCCGACGGCACCTTCGCCGCCCCGGACCCGGCCGTCTCGGCCCGCGCCCTCTTCCAGGCCACCGGCCGCTTCCACGACCCGTGCTACGCCCGCGAGTGGCAACTCCCCGGCGTCGAAGCGGAGTTCGACGCTCTCGTGGACCTGGTGATCCGGGGGCTGCGCGCCGCCCGGTAGGGCTGGAGGAGGCTCCGGGATCGCGGGCCCGCCCCGGCTCTCAGGCGTCCGGCCCCTGTTCCAGCCTGTCGTTCACGTCGTCCCAGCAGATCGCCTCCCAGCGCTGCGTCAGGTCCCCGACGAGCGCGAAGGCTTCGGCGCGGTCGCTGTCGGGCAACGTGATCAGACGGACGTGTCTGGCGCGGCGCGCCCGTGCTGCCGTGCCGGTGCGGTGGAGCCGTCCGGCTGACGCGCTCGTTGCCGGAACGGACAACCCTCCGCGCCGGTGGGCGGTACGGGATGCACGGAACCCCATGATGTCCCCGGCCCGGGAGGGGGCCAGCCACCACGGGCCGGCGCCCGCACCGGCGCTCTCGCCGGCCACCGCACGGCCGGGCTCCCCGGAGGCGGTTCCCGCCCAGGGCCGCAGCCCGAGGACGTCGAGCGGGGCGTTGCCGTGCACGCCGTACACCGGCGGGAGTGATCCGGCAGGCGGACAGCCCCTCTGTTCCCTGACCGGCTGCGGTCGTGACAACCGCAGCCGTTATCAAGCCAGTTGATGGCTGGAAATGATCCATTGTCACCGGTCGGGCGGTAGGGTCGTGGCAAAAACCGACCGTGCCGAGCCCGCGGATGAGCGGGCTTTTTCTGTGGTCGATCGACCTTGGGGGAGTAGAGCGTTGAATGCCAGGTTGCGGACCGTGCCGGGATGGCGCGGATTCGCGGCGATACTGACGGCCCTGGTGATGGTCCTGGGCGTCGACCTGCGGCCGGCGGCGGCCGAGGGCGAGACATGGGTCTACTACAGATCCGACGTACTGGAGGCGTGGGAGTACGGGGGCCCGGGCGTACGGGGGGCCGCCGCGGCGGCACTGACCGGCTCGGACGCGGACATCCAGGCCTTCATGAGCACCGACCTGCCGAAGCTGGAGGTGGACGACCTGCGGGTGCAGGTCGCCCAGCTCATGGCCATCGGCGGACCGGCTGTCCGGAAGGCCGCCGACACCGCCCTCGGCGGCGGCGAGGAGGAACTGCGGACGTTCCTCGACGACACCTTCGCCCCGGCCTACGAGGAGGACCTGCGCGTCCAGGCCGGCCAGCTCATGGCCTTCGGCGGTCCGGGCGTGAAGCGCGCGGGCAGCGCCGCGCTGGACGGCACGACGGACGACGTGATCACGTTCCTGCGCGACGGCCAGTACCGGGCCCGTGAGGACGACAACCGGGTCCGCGTCCTGCAGCTGATGTACTCCGGCGGCCCGAACGTGCGCAAGCTCGCCGAGCAGGCCATGAACGGCACGGCCGAGGACGTCCAGGAGTTCCTCGACGACGGCTGGCAGGTGGCGGCGGCCCGCGACCAGGAGCTGCTCACCGTCACCCAGCTGGCCGCACTCGCCGACGCCGCGCAGAAGCAGGCGCGTCAGCTGACCGAGACCGCCAAGGAGGAGGCCGCCAAGGCCCAGCAGGCCACCGAGGCCGCCAAGGCGGCGGCCCAGGTCGCGGCCCAGGAGGCCCTGGCGGCCAAGGACTCGGCCGGCAAGGCCGCGGCGGCCGCGTCCCGCGCCGCTGCCGCCGCCGACCGGGCGGCCCAGTCGGCCCGCACGGCGGTGGCGGCGGCCGCCGCGGCCAACGCCACCGCACGGGTGGCCGCGACCGCCGCCGCGCAGGCCGCCTATGCCGCCAGCCGCGCCGGTGGCGCCGCCTCCTCGGCCAGGTCCGCCGCCGCTGCCGCGGCCGGTGACGCCACCCGGGCCAAGCAGGCCCGCGAGGCCGCGCAGAAGGCCCGCGACGCCGCCGACGGGGCGGAGAAGGCGGCCGACGCCGCCGACCAGGCGGGCATCGCCGCCGACAACGCCGCGAAGGCGGCATCCGCCGCGGCCAGTGCCGGTGCCAACGCCGCCGCTGCCGCGGCCGCCGCCGCCGACGCGGGCCGCTGGGCCGGTGAGGCGGGCGCCAAGAGCGACGAGGCCGTCGCCGCTGCGGCCCGCGCCAAGCGGCTGGCCGGCCAGGCCACGCGCGCGGCCAACGCCGCGCAGGTGAACGCCAACCAGGCCGCCACGGCCGCCCGGCAGTCGCGCGACGCGGCCAACAGCGCCGCCGTGCACGCCAGGGCCGCGGCGGCCGCCGCCGACAAGGCGGCGGACGAGGCCGGCAAGGCCGTCGACGCCGCCGCCGCCTCCACCGAGGCGGCGAACGCGGCGAGCACGGCGGCGGACAAGGCGACGGCAGCGGCCGACCAGGCCGCGACCGTCGTCCAGTTGGCCCGCAAGGCCGACGCGGAGCGGCTCGCCCAGCAGCAGGACGAGGCGGTGCTCGCGGCCGAGGAGGCCGCCAGGGCCTACGACGCCCGCGTCGCCGCCGCCGAGTACGAGTTCGGCCGTCGCCAGCAACTCGACACCGAGACGCAGCAGTTGCTGCAGGAGGCCGAGGCCGCCACCGACCCCGCGGTCACGGCCGCCAAGGGCCGGCAGGCCGCCGTCAACCTGCTGGACACCGCCGGGACCTGGGTGAAGGACGCCGCGGAGATCGCCCTGTCGGGCACCGACGCGGACGTCGCCGAATTCGTGAGCACCACCCTTGCCGTGGCCATGGAGCAGGACGACCGGGCCGGCGTGGCGCACATCGCGCAGACCACCGCGATCCCCGCGCAGCGGCAGGCCGCCCTGGAGGTCCTGGACCAGCCGATCGCCCAGGTGCGCGAGTGGCTGCGTACCCGCGCCTACCCGGGCAAGGAGGACGACGACCGCGTCGCCGTGGCGAAGATCGCCGCCGAGGGCGGTCCGGGCGTACGGGCCGCCGCGAGCAAGGCACTCGACGGCACCGCCGACGACGTGGCCCACTTCCTGGAGGTCGGCCGCTACGAGGCGCAGCAGGACGACGACCGGGTCGCCGTCACCCAGGCCCTCGCCACCGGCGGCCCCGAGGTCCAGGCCGCCGCGCAGGCCGCACTGTCCGGCCCGCCGACCGCGCTGCGCCCCTTCCTGGAGGTCGGCCTGTACAAGGCGCGCCAGCGCGACGCGAACGCGGCCGCCCACATCGCCGAGGTCAGCGTCCTGCTCCAGGCTGCCTACACCTCGGCGTCGCTCGCCCAGAAGGACGCCGCCGAAGCGCAGAAAGTGGCCGCGAACGCGCGCAAGGACGCCGAGAACGCAGTCCTGTGGGCGGAAAGGGCCGACGCGTCGGCCAAGGAGGCGGACACCTACGCCCGGCAGGCCGACGCCTCGGCGGACCAGGCGGCCCAGGACGCGGCCCGCGCCGCCGACTCGGCGAAGACGGCCAGGAAGGCGGCCGCCTCGGCCCAGCAGGCGGCCCAGTCGGCGGCCCGCTCGGCGGCGAGCGCCCAGCACTCCGCCACGGTCGCCTCCGGCTACTCCGCGCAGGCCGGCACGTCGGCCTACCAGGCGCGGCTCTCAGCGCAGCAGGCGGGCAAGGACTCCGCCGCGGCGGCCAGGGCGTCGTCGGAGGCCCTGAAGATCGCCGCCGACAAGCTGGTCGAGGAACTCAAGGCGCAGATCCAGCAGGAGACCCCCGACCCCAGCAAGCCGCTGTCCGACAAGGAACTGCGCAGGGCCCTGGAGAAGCGGCTGGTCTCCTACCGGCACGACGCCCTGGCGAACGGTGACCTCAAGCCCGGCGAGACGCTGCTGGTCTGCGGGGCGGACGGCGCCGGCGGCATGGGGTGCATCACCACCACGTACCTCGACCGCCTGATCGCCTGGTACGTGGGTGCCGAGGAGATCGAGAAGTGCCTCACCAAGCCGGACGGGTCCTGCTTCGAGGGGCTGGCGCTGCACGCCCTGCGGCTGAAGGTGCTCCGCAAGACCCCGTGCAACAGCTTCGTGCCGGGCACGCGCGTCCTCATGGCGGACCGCACCACCCGGCCGATCGAAGAGGTGCGCGTCGGGGACCGGGTCCTCGCCACCGATCCGCTGTCCGGCCGTACGGCGGCCGAGCCGGTGGTGAACACCATCGTCGGGGAGGGCACGAAGAGCCTCGTCGGCGTCGGCGTCCACGGGTCGGGCGACCGGTCCGGCGGGACGGTGGTCGCCACCGCGGGGCATCCGTTCCGGGTTGGCGACGGCGCGGTCGACGCAGCCTGGGTCGACGCCGGTGACCTGCGGCCCGGCATGCGGCTGCGCACGGACACGGGCGAGCACACGGACGTCACGGGGACCGAGGCGTGGACCGCCGCCGAGCAGCGGGTCCACAACCTGACGGTCGACGAACTCCACACCTACTATGTGCTCGCCGGGAACACCCCGGTCCTGGTGCACAACGCCGGCAAGGGATTCTGCGGCGAGGACGCCAAGGCACTGGAGGACTGGGACAAGGCGACGTTCGGCAGCCTCGAGGAGACCGCCAAGTACCACCTCGACAAGCACGGCAAGGGCCGGACCCTCGCCGAGTACACCAAGGAGGCGAAGGACCTCTGGAACAAGACCAAGCCGGAGGACCGCGTCCCCTGGAAGCTCAACAACGGCGAGATGGGATGGAAGATCAGGGGTGGCCTGTTCGGCGGCGAAGGCATCTACACCAAGGACGGAAAGATCGTGACCTGGCATGACTGAGTCGGCCGAGTTCCGCGAGGCCTTCGTGGCGTTCCGGGCGATGCCCTACCCGGACTACCCGGCCCTGGAGGAGCTCCGCGACTGGAACTCCGTGCTCCTGGACCTGGACGGTCACATCGCCGGGTACGCCACCCAGGTGTACGACGGACGCCTGGAAGCCGCACGCGTGCCGGAGACCGACGCCCTGGTGCGCAAGCTGGGCTCCCTGCGCCGGGACCTGGAGGAGATCCGGCCCCGGCAGGACGAGGACGCCGCCCTTCTGGACGAGTACCGCCGCTACACGGCGGCACTGGACCGGCTGGTGCGGGCCTTGGCGTCA
>NZ_CBDQZH010000023.1:0-118652 GCF_965341775.1 Streptomyces sp. bgisy159
AAGCGTGGGGCCGAACAGGACGTTGTCGGTGTGCAGGTCTTGGCAGTACGCCGGGGAATTGGTCTTGCCCATGATGACGGCGCCTTGGTGGCGGAGCCGGGCGACGGCGTCGGCGTCGTGTGCGGGAACGTGATCGGCGAGGTCCTCGGCACCGCTGGTGGTGCGCAGGCCGGCCGTCTCGAAGCTGTCCTTGATCGTGAGGGGAAGGCCGTCGAGGATGCCGGTGCTCTCGTTGCGGGCGCGGCGTTCGTCGGCTGCGTGTGCGACGGCTCGGGCCGTGCTGTCGTCGCGGGTGACGACGGCGTTGATCTGGCTGGCGTCGATCTGCGCCAGGTGGAGGTCGAGCAGTTCGCGGCTGGAGATCTCGCGGCGATCCAGGGCCTGGAGCTGGACGTGGGCGGGCTGGTGGGTGAGGTCGGTCGTCATGCGGAGACCTGCTCAAGGTGGGGGGCTCGTGCGGGCTGGCGGGGCAGGTGGCGCGCTACGTCGAGGAGAGCGTCGATGTCGTCCATGGGCCTGCTGGTCTGGCGTTCGGAGTCGGCGAACTCGGTGAGCTGGTCGGACTCCGGGCGGGTACCGGCGGCCCGGGCGGCGATTCCGGCGAGGATCTGGTCGGCGGTGACGGCCGCGGACAGCTCTTCTCCGTGAAGCCCTCGGGCCCGGTGGCGGGCTTCGCTGGCCTCGCGGACTGCGGCATCAAGGTACTGACGGATCACGAACCGTCCGTCTCTGATCTCGACTGCTCGGCGGTAGAGCCGGATCGAGATGCTACGGAAGCGGCGCCTCTGGGCCGGGTCAACTCGGTCGATCGGCAGTGCGATCTCGGGCGCCTCGCTGTAGAACGCCAGCCACAGGGGGCGTAGGCCGTAGTAGCTGCGGTATTGCTTGATCCGGTACTGGAGGCTCTGAGCCTGATCGTTGATGGTGGGCACTAGCCAGCCGATGAGCGTGAGCATGGCGCCGACATCGCCGCAGGTCCACGCGAAGCCCTCCCAGTCTGCGAGCGACGTGTTGAAGGCGCCGGCGATCACGTTGCCGATGCGGACAGCGCTGTATCCGAGCGTGACAGTGGCCCCTAGGGCGACGATGCGCAGGCCGACGCGGACGGACCCGCGTGTGCTGCGGTGGGCCAGGCGCCAGCATGCGCGGGCGAGGGACAGTTCACCGATGGTGTAGGCCGTGACGTACAGGGTGAGATACGCGGCGTACCAGCCATCATGCGCGTAGTACAGCGTGAAGTTGATCGGTCGCGGCGCGTTCGGCGTCAGCAGGACAAACAGCACCAGCAGCCCTGCGATCACAGCGAAGCAGGCGGCTAGCCACCCCCGTGCCCTCCTCCGGGCAACTTCGGGGGGTGATCCCCAGTAGGTGAGGACGATCTGCTGGCAGGCGAGCAGCGCGACCACGCACCCCATCGCCAGGGGTACGGACAGGTTCACCACACCCAGGACATGGTCGAGGTACTGCCACATCAGTGTGATGGAGAACAGGAACGACAGCCCTGACAGCAAGAAGACGGCGGCCAGCGCGGTGAAGGCGGGGTCTCGGCGGCGGGTCGGCACGTCCCGCAGCAAGCAGAGGAAGCCGAGCGTGGCGACGACGAGGCTGATCGGGTGGAGCAGGTCCTTCACGGCCGGGCCACCCGTCGGCGCAGCAGCGTGTGCGTGACCCGGTCCTGCACTTCGTCTCCGGAGGACTCGTCGCTTCGCAGCCACCGGTCGATGATCCGGCGCTGGATCAACGAGGCGAGGAGCTCGGTGTCCCGCTCCTCGTCCTCGTCGTACTTGGTACGGCCCAGCATCATCTCGACGGTGGCCGAGCCCACCCTGGTGAAGATGGTTGAGGAGAGCGCGGACGCCGGGCGGTTCTCATGGTGGCCGAGCAGCAGGTGGCTGAACTCGTGGGCGATGATGTGGTCCTGGTGCAGGGAGCTGGTCCGCGGGTCGTAGTACACGTGGAAGGCACTCTCCGTGACGGCGCATGCCCCGCACACGGAGGGCGCCTGCTCACGGGCCTCCAGGACCACCTTCCGTCCCGTGCGGCGTGAGACCTCGTCGCTGAGGTCGCGGATATTGGTGACATGCGGGAGCTGCAGCTCGGCCAAGAGGTCAGGCCGGCGCAGCCTACGTGCGGACCACATTGCTTTCCTTGATCACTTACTGAACGCGGCCGTTTTACGAGCCAGTTGAGGGCGGCAACCCCTCGGATTTTCGTACGCTCTCGACGATTCCCAGGACGGCATCCTTTCCGTCTGCGGAAACGTCAGACAGGCGAAGGAGAACGTTTTTGATCTTCGTGTCGCGAAGCAGTGCGAGCAACTCAAGTTCCTGCACGGTCTTTTCGGCGACGCCGTCGTCGAACCAGTACGCGGGGTCCACACCGAAAAACCCTGCTAGCGCTTCGAGGTGACGCTTCGTCGGGTTATCTCGCTGCCCAGTCCGCAGGAGCCAGAGGTACTGGGCCGACAGTTTGCCCAGTCCGCGCTTCTCCATGAGTTCGGCCACCTCGGCGTTACTGAAGGGGCCGCGGTCCGGCGGGTGCACTGTGTCGAACAGGCGGTTTAGGCGGTCCATGAGCCCCCTGGGGCTCACCTGGCCTTCGGTCGAGTCTTTCATGATCCTTTCCTGGGTGGACTTCGTCGTCACTTCAAGCACCCTACCCCGCGATAAACGTGAGTTGACGAGCTGATCCACTGTATGGAAAGTTCTTCCTCACCAGCACGTTTCCGTGTGACGCGTACCGCCTGTTTCAGGTCGGCCTGTCCGTTTCTACCGGCAGGAGTATGCCGGGTGGCGGCAGAAGTCCTGATCTGGAAGTCCCGGGTTCTCCCGGTCGGTGAGGTCGAGGATACGGATATCCTCGCCCGCCTTCACGTGGTGCCGGTAGTAGTACTCGAATTCGAACCGAAGGTAGTCCGAGAGCGGGCGGGTCACGACGTGCACCCTGCCGACTCTCTTTCCTTCCGAGGCCCACTGCCGGACCTCATCCATCCAGGCCGATGTGTAATCGTCCGGCGACTTCTCCCCGGCGAGGAATCGCTTCAACTTCTCCGCTTCCTGGGGCATGGTGTAGACGGGCAGCGTCTCCAGCCTCCACGCCTCACGCTCCATGGAATCGAAGCAGTCGTTCCAGGCGTCACCATCCAAGTGCACGGAACGCCTCCCTGAGAACCGCCTCCGGGATTTCCACAAGCCCTTCCCCGGCGGGCGGGGTGAAGGCGTCGGACACGTCACCCTGCACCACGAACGACCCCGCGGCCGTGCGGTACACGTTCGGGCAGTCCTTCTCTCCGCACTCGCCGTTGCCATTGCCCGTGAGCCGGGTGAGTGCCGAACGCTCGGACATGCCAAACCCCCTTGCTCTGGCCCCGATTGGGCCGCCCGCCCATGACGTTAGAGGGGGCGGGGCGCAGCGTCTATGCACGAACACGACTATGCGTGTCCTCGCATAAACCCGTGCGGCCGGAGGGGCGCAGCCGAAGGGGAGGAAGAGGAGCGGCAGGGTGCGGGGGCTGACTGAGGGACCCCGTCCTACCTGCTCCCGGCAGCAGGCCACCCCGGTGCAGGCTGCCTTCAGGGCCGCCTACCACCTCCCGCCCGTGAACGCGGTAGCGGTCGGCACGGACAACCCCGACCACCTGCGAGAGCTGACCAACGCCCAGAGCTTCGCGGTGGACGAGGAGGCCGTCCGCCACTACCGCAGCCTCGTGCGCAACCGCCGTCAGGAGTGAAGCTCGGCGATGAGCCGCGCCGCCTCCTTCCGGGCGGGCTCCAAGCGGGGATCCTGGGGATGGGCGTGCGGCCCTACGACCTTCGCACAGAAGAACAGGGCCATCAGCCGGCCAGACCTGCTCTCCAGGTCTGGCCGACGCTCCGCCCACACTCGTTGGGCCAGGGCGGGGACGGCAAGGGAGTTCCCCCAGAGGGTGGCCGCGTCCAGTCCGCGCGGCGCCATCCCCCAATCCTCCCAATCGAGGATGCAGAACTCGGGCCCGGTCACGTTCGCCCACGTCAGATCCGCATGTGCCGGCGTCCACTCATCCACGGTGGCGTCTACTTCGGGGAAGACTGCTCGGATCGTCCCAGTCACCAGTTCCTGGGTGGCCGTCTCGGTGTCCGGAGTGGCGATGCGGTGCGTGCGCTGCGCGGCGAGTGCGTCCAGCGAAGCATTGAGCGCCGCCCACCAGCCGTCCGACAGTTGAGGATCCTCGATCACCAGGGCGGCTTGCCCTACGGGCGGGGCGGTGACCAGCGCCATTTCGTCTGCCCGCCACATCACCGGTTCGCCCCGCTCGCGCCACGCCAGCCCCGCGTACCACTTCGGCATAGACACTCCATGCAAGACCGCTGCGGCCTCGGTGCCGTTCCAGCCCTGTGCTCCGATCCGGTCGAAGCTGCGCCGCTCAACCCTCACCCAGGTTCCGCGGTCCGTCTGCGCCCCAACCGAGCGCCGCTTGCACAGCACGGTGTCACGGAGCAATTGCATCTGAAGGGACCGCTCCACGTGTTCGAGAACGTCATCAACCGACTCAACGCGCAAGTCCACGGCCCGTGCACCAGGCGAAGAGAGCGTCATCTGGACTCCTTGGGCTCTCGCTGTGGGGTCCTGGCGACCTGCCGTCAGGTGAAAGCATCCGTAAGTTGATTAATGTAGTGGGTGATGTGCGGCATCCTGTGCGGCAGTTGATCGAGCGGGAAGAGGCGGAGCGCCTGGCATTCGCCAAGGACGAGGTCGGTTGCGGCAACTTCCCCCCTCTACGGAGCGAGGAACAGCTGCGGCGGGATGATCTGCGGCAGGAGGGACCGCGGCTGCCCGCGAGACGCTGGATTAGACGGGCGTGTGCTGTGCTGTACGGCGCGGTCTGGTTGAGCGGATCCATCCGGCGACGGGTGTCCACTGCGTGTACCTGGCAGGGGACGCAACGAACAATGATGCGGTTGAAGAGCGGCTTGGGTGGCGAAGAATGCGGCGGGCCTGTAGGTTCTCGATTTCAGTGTCAGGCGCCGACCCTGTGACCTGGATATTTCCCTTGAGTCTCACGTTGTGTCGGCAGGCGGCTGTCTCAGATCGGTGTCATTTCCTCAGGCTGTCCAGCAGGCTGCAACGCGGCCCGGGGCGTCACGAACCTGCATCGGCAACCATCCGTTCCACCCACTCACACACCTTCGTTGCACACGAACGTCCCGAGCGTCGTCGCTGACAAGCGCCTGCGGGACTACGGACGGGTTGATCAGCCCATAATTGGAGTCAGTGCCGAGCGACCCGGCGCATCGCACCCGCCCCGGGTGCACTCACCGCGATCGGAGAGCATCGTGAAGAACAGCGCGTTGTGGCGAGTGGTTGACAACGAGAGTGGTACCCAGTCCATCGTCAGCTCGCCCTCCGAGGCGGTCGCGTTCGTCAACAGCCGGTTCGACACCGATGACGACGACGAGCCGTTCAGCATCACCGAGGTCGGTCCTCTCCTTCCGAAGCCGCTCGGGGTCATCACTGCATGGGCTGCCGAGAAGGACGGCGAGCGAACCGACGGGCGTACTGCCCCGATCACCATCAGGCCGGTTGTGACGGACAACGCCAGCGAGTGCGATGACGTCGTGCTCTGGGGCGATGTGTACGTCTCCTGGGACCACGACATGTACACCGTCGAGGAGCCGGACAGCTCCGAGTACAGCGAGGCTTACAGCGCAGCCGAGTTGAGCGCGATCCTCGACGAGTACGCCGATGACTACGAGTACGCGCCTGAAGGGCCTGAAGGGCCCGACAGCCACAGGTGGCCGAAACCGGAAGAGTTGATCACCTACGGCGCCCAGGAGTGCGCCAAGCGGTTCGGGCACCTCGACGACGACGCCCTGCTGTGGCTCGCTGCCACCCGCATCACGCTCGCCGTGTGGCGCAACACACCCGTCGAGAACTGGCATGCCGGGAAGAGTCCGCTGCACGACGGCACAATGATGCGGATCAACGCGGCAACCACCCGACTCGTGCGCTCGATGCTGTCGTTCGACCATGTCGACTGGATCGGTCTCGGTCTCGCGATCGTCAACCCGTCCCGGGTTCTACCGACCGGGCAGTCTGTGCTCGAGCTCGGGCTGGCCTGCCACAACCCTGACGACCCGGCACACGAGGATGATCCGCGCGTAGAACTCGCGGAGATGGCACAGGTCGCGATCTCATGGGGGCGAAGGTACTGCCTTAGCGAGAAGGAGTTCGGTCTGCGAACCCTGGTCGAATCCTTGTGCGCGTTCGACAACGGCTGGTTCGGAGCACCGAGTTGGGGGCGCATCGTCGATCGGTTCCTTACGGCCGTCGACGACCGGGAGAATGCCCACTGGCGCATACACCGGGACAAGCCTTGGTTCGACGAGTGGTTCACCAACCGGCCGGCCGACATTGCGGACACCACGGAATTTCGTCGGCTGCTCCTTGCCGGGCCCGACCTGCTGTCCGAGGAGGCCGCCGAATGGTGCGTGGATGGCGCCATCGGCTACGTCTGTCAGGACGACCACGCAAACGGCTGCCCGCTGTGCGGTATCCCGCTGGCAACGGAGTCCTCAAACGAGTGACGGCAGTGGCCAGCGATTCTCAATCCCGTGTCAGTTCGGCCAGTCACATGACATCGCGACTGAGAAAATGACACGGGATCTGAGAACCTACAGGGCCGCTTCATGTCCGTCGACACGATCTACCCGCCGATGCTGGCAGCACTGGAGGAAGACGTATGACCGAGCAAACGGCACAAGAGCGACCGGGCATCGCAGCCGCGATCGTGGTCCAGGACGGCGCCGTGCTCATGGTTCGTCGCCGGGTCGCGGAAGGTCAACTGTCGTGGCAGTTCCCTGCGGGCGAGATCGAGGCGACGGAGACCCCTGAACAAGCAGCCGTGCGAGAGACGAGCGAAGAGGTCGGCATGGAGGTGACCGCTCTCAAGGTCCTCGGAGAACGGGTTCACCCCAAGACTGGCCGGAAGATGACCTACGTGGCCTGTGTCGTAGAGTCCGGCGCTCCTTACGTCGCGGACGAGGATGAACTGGCTGAGGTGGCATGGGTCCGGCATGCCCAGATTCCCGCGTACGTGCCATACGGCCTCTTCGACGCGGTGCAGGTATATCTCGACGCCGCACTGAGCCGGTAACACCTCGGTGCGTCCTGCGGACGGAGGACGAGGCAGCGTCGGGTAATCAGACCGCCCTCCCGACGAGCTAAAGAACTGGTCGTGGACACTGAAATCGGCCTGATCTGCCTGCGGTTGGTTAGCGTGGCGTCGCCATTGCCTCGTCGACCAAGTGTTCACTCATGGAGTGCCAGGGCTTCAGGTTGTACAACTCTCGTACCACCTTCGTGTCACCCCGGACCGCGCTCGGCGGCCGACGTCTCATCTGTGTGCGTCCGGTGGCGTAAGACGCTGCCGCCATGGGTGGTCCGGCACGGTTACCGCGATAGCGTTCGCCAACCAAATGCGTTGAGGTTCGCCGAGCAGCGGCAGTACCGCTTCGAAGTCTGTCTCATCCTTCTCCCGCGTCGCCTTCGCCTTGTAGTAGAGCTGCACCTCGGGCGCCAGGTAGGGGATGCCAGTCCCGCTTCTTCGTCCCAACCGCTCGATCGGAAGCCGGATCCGTGGGGTACGCCGAGAGACCCAATGGGTGCCCTCCGCCTCGTCCAGCATGAGCTGCACGGACCAGGGTGCCTCAGGCGTGCGTCGGCACCAGATGTCGTGGAGGGGCGGCTGAAGAGTCTCCCCAGAACGCCACGGGCGCAGCCGCCCCATGCCAGGTGGGTCCGCCACGTACAGGTCCCAGTCGGTCAAGAGACCGCGCACGCGAGCTTGGTCCCGTCGGAGGACGAGGACATCGAGATCGCCGTGCGGGCGTAGCTCACGGCCGACGGCGAGTTCGATCGCGTACCCGCCAGCGATCCACCACGGGAAGTCGGCCGCAGCGAACATGACAGCTATATCTTCGGGACGAGCCGGCACCCAGCGCCCCACTCCCTCAATACTCACCTGTCCATGCTCTCAGTGAACGCGACCCCTGAGGGGAAACCCGACGCTAGGCCAGCCATACACAGAGGCCAGCTATGGGGTGAGCCGGTTCGGTCCGCGGAAGAGGAAGGTGGCCTCGCGGATCGACTCCAGTCCGAGCAAGACCATGAGTACGCGTCCAAGGCCCATGCCCAGCCCGCCGTGCGGTGGGCACCCGTACCGGAACGCGTTCAGGTAGTCCTGCATCGGCTCCGGACTCACGCCCTTCTCGGCGGCTTGCTTCAGCAGCACGTCATAGCGGTGCTCGCGCTGGGCGCCGGTGGTGATCTCCAGCCCCTTCCACAGCAGGTCGAAGCTCAGGGTCACGCTCGGGTCGTCGGCCGGCCGCATGTGGTAGAAGGGCCGGATGCCTACGGGGTAGTGGGTGATGAACACGAATTCGTGGCCGGTGGCCTGTTGGATGTGGGCGCTGATGCTCCGCTCGCCTTCCGGGTCCAGGTCCTCCTTGGTTCCTTCCGAGTCCCAGCCGCCCTTGCGCAGGATGTCGTGCGCCTCGGCCATGGTGATGCGGGGGAAGGGCGTCGTGGGGACGGTGATCTCCACGCCGAACTGCTCCCGGACCGCATCGCCGTGTGCACCGACGACCTTGGCGATGGCGTGGGCGAGCATCTGCTCCTCGAACGCCATAACGTCCTCGACGCCGTCAATCCAGGCCAGCTCGACGTCGACGCCGGTGAACTCGGTGGCGTGCCGGGAGGTGAACGACGGCTCTGCACGGAAGACGGGGCCGATCTCGAAGACCTTCTCGATTCCGGCCGAGATCGCCATCTGCTTGTAGAACTGCGGCGACTGGGCTAGATAGGCGCTGCGATCGAAGTAGCCGAGTTCGAAGACCTCCGCGCCAGACTCCGAGGCGGTGCCCATGAGCTTGGGGGTGTGCATCTCCGTGGCGCCCTGGGCATAGGCGTACTCGCGCATCCCCTGCTCAAGGGTGGTCTGCACGGCGAACATCAGCTGAGCGGCGGAACGGCGGCGTACGTCCAAGAACCGCCAGTCCAGGCGGTGCTCCAGGCCCGTCTGCTCGTCGATGGGCAGCGGTGTCGCGGCCCGGTTCAGGACCTCGACCCGCTCCGGGATGATCTCCAGGCTGTGGAGCTTCACGATCGGGTTCTCGGCGACGCGGCCGGTGATCCGCACCGCGGACTCCGGCGTGAGCTGCTGCAGGGCGGCCTCGATGTCGTCGCCTGCGCCGCCGCGCCGGTGGGTGACCTGCACCATGCCTGTGTGGTCGCGTACGACGACGAACTGGACCTTACTCAGCAGGCGCAGAGTGTGCGCCCAGCCCGACACGGAAACGGTTCGACCCAAGTGCTCGCGCAGGTCGGATACCAGTACACGATCGGTCGTATGGATCATCGCAGCCCTCCAGGGCGTCATGGTGATCCCTTGGGGGCGCGGGCGAGAAGGGGACTCGCGGTTCCACCACGCCTTCACCACCACTCGACAGTGGCGGCCTCATTCGTGGCCGGTAACGGGGCCAGCCGGCGGGGCATAGGACCACATGGCCGTTCCTCCCCGCACTCAGGAGGGTCTTCGCCCTGGGGCGCGAGTCTGCCTTCCCAGCTGCCAGCAGCTCTCTCGGCTCGCGTGATCCCGGGCTACTCGTCTCCGTCATCGCGTTGCGACGGAGGATAGCGAGCCGGGCCTCGAGACGACAGCGAGATTTCTGCGTAGATCATGATCGTGCCAGTGGGCAGGTTCGGAAGCAGGTGCGGCCACCCGACGATCAACGGCGCCAGGAAGGAGGAGGTGCAGTCGCACTGATGATGACGCTACCCGGGGCGCAGCCTACGAGGCTCAGTCAGCGAATGCACGGACACGGATCCGCGTGACAATTTCGTGGCGCCGGGAAACACAGCTCCCCCATCCTGACGGAATGCCCGACATCATCACCTCGCGCCTTCAGTACAACGCCACAGCGGTACGCCCAGACTGGAAGGACCTCCCACAAGACGTTCGCCAGCTCATCACCCGACGCCTCGGAGGCTCGGTACATGCCGGGCGCAGCGCAGGGAGCGGATTTACCAGCGGCTTCGCCGCTGTACTCCGCGGGGCCTTCGGACCTCTGTTCGTCAAGGCGGTCAAGAGCCTGGACAACAGCGTGGTGGCCGACTCCTACCGCAGGGAAGCGTTGATCAACCAGGCGCTCCCGGCAGAGATTCCGGCGCCACGCCTGCAGTGGATTGAGGAGCACGACGGATGGGTCGTTCTCGGCATCGACGCTGTCCCCGGTGGCCGCATGCCCACCACACCGTGGAAGCCTGATGAGCTAACGGCCACTCTCGACGCGTACAGGATCACAGCAGAGGCACTCTCCACCCCACCCACAGCACTCCAGCATGTGGGCCTCAAGCCGGTGGGTGACGGCGGTGACTTCGCCGACTGGCGCAACCTCGCCCGCGGCGCCACGCCCACGAACGCCCTGCCTTCCTGGGTACCACTCGACCTACTGGACGTGCTGGCCAGCCTGGAAAGCGGATGGCGGGAGGCCGTCGCAGGCAATGCCGTCCTCCACCACGACCTACGACAGGACAACGTGCTGATCGATGCGTACGGCGCCGCGTGGATCTGCGACTGGAACTGGCCCTGCCTGGGTGCAAGCTGGTTCGACCTCGTCCTGCTCCTGGCCACCGCCTACGCCGACGGACACGACGCCACCGCCCTGTTCACCCAGCACCCCACCGCCCGCGGAGTCGCCGACGAACAACTCGATGCGGCGCTCGCCGCTCTCTCCGGTTTCTTCCTCACCTCCGGCGGACAGCCCGCAGCAGACTGGTCACCGCATCTTCGCCAGCACCAGACGTGGTGTGGAGAGGTCACACTGCGATGGCTGGCCAACCGGCGTGGTTGGGCACTCTGACCTGGGGCCCACCCGTTCAGTGTTCGACAGACAGCCCGCTCAGCTCAGGCCGAGGGCGGTGCTGTCAGGACGCCGCTCGGGATCCACTTGTGCAACACGTCGGGTACTTCCACCGTGCCGTCGGCCCGCTGGTGCTGCTCCAGTAGCGCGGGCACAAGCCTGCTCGTGGCCAGACCTGAGCCGTTCAGCGTGTGGACGAACGTCGACTTCCCCTGTTGGGGCCGGTAGCGGATGTTGCCACGCCTCGCCTGGTAATCGCGGGCATTCGACACCGAGCTGACCTCGACGTACGCCTCGATGCTCGGCAGCCACACCTCGACGTCGTACGTCTTGGCCATCGCTGCGCTGGTGTCGCCGGCCGCGAGTTGCGTGATCCGGTAGTGCAGGCCCAGTCCCTTTACCAAGTCCTCCGCTCTGCCGAGAAGCTCCTCGTGTGCGGCGTCCGAGGCGTCAGGGCGGGTGAACTCGAACAGCTCGACCTTGTTGAACTGGTGACCGCGCAGGGTCCCCCGCTCAGCCGTGCGATAGCCGCCGGCCTCCTTGCGATAGCACGGCGTGTACGCGACGTACTTCCGAGGCAGCTCCGACTCGGGCAGCGTCTCGTCCCGGTGCAGATTGACCAACGCTGTCTCCGCGGTCGGTAGCAGGAACCGCTCCGGACCGTGCTCCCCCTGCTCCAAGGCGAAGACCTCCTCCGCAAACTTGGGGAACTGGCCCGCCGTGTACCCGGCCGCGAAGGTCAGGATGTGCGGTGGCAACACGAACTCATAGCCGTCCCGCACATGAGCCTCCAGGAAGTGGTTCAGCAGCGCCCACTCCAGGAGCGCGCCGTCACCCCGGTAGATCCAGAAGCCGCTGCCGCCGAGCTTCGTGCCCCGCTCATAGTCGACCAAGCCCAGAGTTCGAGCGAGCTCCACATGGTCCCTGGGCGTGAAACCGAACTCCGGACGCTGGCCGGCTTCACGAATGACCTCGTTGTTCTCCTTGCCCCCGGCCAGCACGTCCGCGTCGGGTAGGTTCGGCAGCGGATCAAGGAAGACCTGACGCGCCTGCTCCAGTTCGATGAGCCGCGCCCCGACGGCGGTCAGCTGCTCGCCCACGGCCGATGCTTCACCGTGCAGACTTGCCACGCCCTCGCCAACCCACTGCCGTTTCGCGATCTCGCCCGAGATCCTCTTGCGCTCCCCACGGAGGCGTTCCATCTCAGCCCGCACCTGTCGGTAGTCGTCGTCCAGTCGAAGAAACTCGTCGAGGTCGACGTGGACCGCCCGCTTGGCTAGCGCCTGCTGGACACGGACTGGGTTCTGGCGAATCAGGGTGACATCGATCATCCTGCCGTGCTCCGTTCGATCAGTCATCATGACGTGATCCCTTGGGAGCGCGGGCGAGAAGGGGCAACTCGCGGTGCCACCGCGCCTTCGCCACCAGCAGATGGTGGCCTCATTCACGACCCGGTCACGGGGGTCAACCGGCGGGGCATTGGACCTTCCCTAAGGCCGTTCCTCCCCGCACTCGGGAGGGGATTCACCTGGGGCGCGAGGCTGCCTTCCCAGCTGCCAGCAGCTCTCTCGGCTCGCGTGATCCCTAGCTACTCGTCTCCGTCAACGCGTTGCCCGGAAGGATACGTACGCGGCGATCAGGTCCGCAATCGAGAATCGCTTCAGCGGCTCCCGCAGCGTCCAGGCTTCCCCTTTGCTCACGGCCACGGATGCCCAAGACCTCCTCGCCGTTGCTGCCATATCCTCCCCAGGTGGCAACGACCAAGGTTGACTGGGCGTACGAACTGGCTGGTGAGCTGCTGAGTCGCAGCCTCCCGCGCCGGTGGGCACACTCGCAGGGCGTTGTCGCTTGCGCCCAGACGCTGGCGCCGCTGGCCGGTAACAGCGCGGAGGTGCTGGAAGCGGCTGCGGTGCTGCATGACATCGGCTACGCGCCCCCGCTCGTCTCTACGGGATTCCATCCGCTGGACGGAGCACGGTATCTCCGGGACGTGCACGGGGCGGAGGGACGGGTTGTCCGCCTGGTCGCGAACCACTCGTATGCGCTGCTCGAAGCCGCGGAGCGTGGCCTCCGGACTGAGCTGGCCGACGAGTTCCCCCTCCTGGATGATCCGCTCCTCGTGAACGCGCTGGTCTACTGCGACATGACCACGACGCCGGACGGCCGACGGACGACGCCCCATGAGCGGCTGCAGGAGATCTTGGGCCGCTACGGCGAGGACAGCGTGGTCGGGCGTTTCATCCGCCAGGCCGCCCCGCACATCCACGCGAGTGCGGATCGGGTGCGGGCGGCTGCGGTCGAGGCCGGCGTGGAGCTGTAAGTCCGAGCAGTCAGCCGAGGTAGGGGTAAGCCCCGGTCAGGTAGTGGCCGATCTGCTCGTGCATGCTCGGGTGGATGTCGAGCTTGTCCAGGTCGTCCGGGTGAACCCAGCGCACGCCGTCGGCCTCCTCATTGACGGTGGGGTTCCCCCCTACGGGGCGGCCGATGTACACGGCCTCGTACTGCTGCCGGATCTCGCCGTCGGTGTACTCGATGATGTGCTCCGGGTTGGAGTAGACGCCGAGGAAGCCGGTGACCGCCGCGACGATGCCGGTCTCCTCCTCGCACTCGCGGACGGCGCACTGCGCCGGGCTCTCGCCGATGTCCTGGGCTCCTCCGGGCAGGGCCCACTGGCCGGTGTCGCGGCGTCGCTGGAGAAGGATGGCGCCTTCGTCGTTGACCACGAGCAGGTTGCTGGCGGGGATAAGGGTGTTGGCCTTGGGGGCCTTGGGGTCGTGGTAGTACTCGGTCCTGCCCACGGCAGTGCTACTCCTGTCTGTCGGGCGCCCAGGGGCGCGCGGATGCCCACACGGCCTCGAAGCTGTCGCCGTACCGCTGGAACCACTCCCCGCCGTCTATGTTGCGGAGCTGGAGTAGCGGGTTGGCGCTGGCCGGCTGGCCCCAGATGCGCGGGTTGACCATGAGGTGGTCGTCGTAAGGGTGAACATGGACGAACGATGGCACTCCGGTCTGACAATCGGGGCGAGATCGTGGAACGCATCGTCTGGGCAGGCAAGATGGCACTGCTGGTGGGGATTACGGGTTCTGTCGCCGCTGTCGTCACATACTGCCGTCACGGTCCGAACCCCTCAGCGCACCGGCAAACACAGCAGCATGAAGCCCGCCCTTCCCGAAATCGGGGAGGCCGGGCTTCATGCGTCGAATGAAGGACGGACACCGGCGTTCAGCCAGCCGGGGCGCGCAGGAGCCGGTCCCGCGTGCTCGCCGGCAGCACCCGGCGCAGGACCGGTGCGGTCGAGCTGAGCGAGGCGGCGAACGCGGCGACCAGGTCGTGCGGGACGCTGGCTGCGAAGGACGCCGCCCACAGGCACTGCGTGCCCAGCGCGGGCTCGGCCCATGCCTGCCATCCGGCCGGTCCCGCAGCGTCGGCCTCGGCGACCAGGGTGCGCGGGTCGGCGTCCTGGATGAGCGGCGGCACCTCGCCAAGGCTGATGTGCGAGGTGAACGTCGGGTCCGTCGCTGCCGCCTGGGGCTGGTCGATGTCGCGGAGCCAGCCGTGTGCGGCGACGGTGTCGAGGACCAGCTCGGGGCCGGCGAGCGGCAGGGCGGGCTGGTCGCGGGCGTCGAGCGCGACGAGGAAGTCGGTCACGGCCTCGCCGGGGACGTCGGGGGTGAAGTAGGCCGACCACTGGGCGAGCGGGTTGTTCGTGTCCGCACGGGCGGAGATCTGCCAGGCGATCGGCAAGTCGCCCAGGTGGAACGGCTCGTCCGCCAGGCTCCACTGCGCCCAGCAGCGCGCGTCGGGGCTGATGTGCAGGACGGTGCTGCGCAGGACCTGGCGGTCCTCGGGTGCTTCGTCCGGCTCGTGCCGTCCACGGACGATCGTCAGGCTCGTCCAGCCCAGGCCGGCGAGCGTGTCGGCGACGGTGTCGTAGAGGCGCCCATCGTCACCGGCCAGGTGCCGGGGGCCGACCCAGAACGCGAGCTGGCCGCCGCGTGGAGTGGACGGGTTGGGCGGGAATTCGGGGTACAGGGGCGCCTCCAAAGGGCTCGGTGCGGGTCTAGTTGCCGCCGGCACGGCGGCGGGGGCGGCGCGGCGGTGCCTGCGTGTCGCCCTGCCAGGTCAGAGCGACGGCGACCTCGGGCGGCAGATGGCCGAGCTGTGAGCCCTCGTCTCGGTCTTCGGCGAGGTAGACGACGGTTTGGCCGGTCTCGTCCACGGACTGCACGACTTGCGCCAAGCGGTGTGCCATCGGAAAGAACGGGTTCATGGCCTGGCGGACGGGAGCACTGCGGTCGCAACCAGACAGCAGGTCGATGAGATCGCCGACGGTCATCTCCGTGGACGTCATGAACGGCCTCCTTGGGTGAGGAAAACGGTGAGCGGTGGAATCAGCCGGCGGCCTGGCAGTCAGCCGGCCACCCTCCCAGCGAGGACTACGCGTGGGGCACTGTCATACGCGACGTGAGGTTTCCAGCACGCGCGCCACGGCGGCAGCGACGATGTCGGCCGGCGTCTCGGTGTCGAACGACAGCTGGTAGCCGGGTACGTTGGCCGTGCCGGTGACGGCGATCTTCCATCCCTCGCCGTCGGTGCCGGGACGACCGAGCGGGAACCAGCCGAGGTAGAACCGGCCGTCCTTGGAGCTGACGTGTACGTCCGCACGGTCGTCCACGATGAGGTTGAAGTCCTCCGCGGAGAACTGGTCCATGACGAGCGTGGGCTGGCCAGGACCCAGCTGCCACTCGCGCAGCCGCAGGGCTTCGACGGTGGTGGAGAATCCAGGGCCGGCGGGAGCCACGGTCACGGGTAATCACCTCTCTGACCTGGGGTTTCTTGCAAGGTCGTCTACGTTGACATGCTCCCGCGCAGGTTGGCCAGTCTTTCTGTGATCTTTCCTGTCTGCCCCCGGCGAACTGTCGTCCTTGGACAGTGAAGCCAGTCGCCCTGGCATCTGATCCAGGCGCTTGACAGCGAACCAAGTCGTGGGGGCTTCCCACACCGCCACGGGCCCGAGGAAGTCAGCGGGAACGTCGCGATGCGGGTCTCTTGTCAGCGGCACCTCCTACACTCCGCAGATGCGACAGCCCAGGATGATGAGCTGCCTGGCCGTGGCCCTCCAGGCCATCAGGGCTGATGGGCATGGCGTCTGCCAGGCGCCTGCATGTCCCACAGGTCGCCGACAGCACGCGCCGGCAGAGCTTTCACGAGGACGGTCTCCGGTGCGGATGTCGGAGAGGGTTCCATTACCGTCCTTGTCTAACAGGGGGATTAAAGCTGTGCCTTCCGCTACTGGCTTGACCGACCTGCGCGAGCAGTGGATCCAGAAGATCTGCGCGGGGATTGCCACCTCTGTCGGTCGCCACCACCCGTTGCTGGATCCGGCGCGGATCGTCGGTAACCCGAGTGACCTGGATCTATTGCGTGCCCTCCTGATCCTGCGGATCGCCGTCTTGGACGCGCGTGGCCGGTCCACCGCGCACATCACGGGACTGCTGGCAAAGCACCCGGTCTTCGCCGATCCCAAGCCTGACACGGATCAACTCACCAGCCTGGTCGAGCATGTCCGCCGGCACGTGGAGCGCGACGGCCTTGTCGGTTCCGTCCTGCTGTTCGGCCTCGGACTGCGCGCTGCGGATCCAGAGAGCACGTATGCCCTCCTCCTGGACCACTGGTCACGTCGGTCGTCCCGCGCGGCAACCGCCGCCCAAGTGGCCAGGGAACTGGCCCGGCACTGGGGCGTGGAGGCTCGCACCGGAGAGGCTCTGGTGCCTCTCTCAGTCATATCTCTTGATGCGTACTCCGACACCATCTGGTCCAGGCTGGAAGCGGAACGCGACGCTCATGTGCGGCATGCCGCCTCAGTTGCCTTGATCAGGAAGGGCAACGACGCTCATCGCCTGTGGCTGGCGCAGTTTCCCGCCGACGAGGCCAGGCACCTATGGAAGTTGGGCGCAGATGTGGCCTACTGCACCGCGGCCAAGGAGCACCTTCGAGAGGTAAGTCGACAGCTCCGGAAGAATCACGCTCTGCGGCCAGTGATCGCCCGAGCCTTGAAACTGGTCAACGAGCAGCTAGAGATGCTCGGCGAGGCGATCGGCTGCCTGAGCGACACAGAGCGCGACATGCTGCGGGCACGCACCCATCAGGAGCGCTTCCAGGACGCCTGCATTCAGACCTTCCTGAACCACTCCCTCGACTTCCGGCAGTCGTACCCAGGCAGTTCCTGTGTTCCTGATGCCGAAGCGGTACATGGCACCTTCGGCCCTCTGCCCTGGTGGAACATCATCGTCCGAACCGCAGCAGAGGCGGAGGCTGCCCTCGCCGCATTCACAGAGGGGGTGCTGCCCCTCGGTTTCGAGCGGGATCCCGAACATCGGAACCGCCTTCTACTCATCTGCCGTAAGCCCAGGACGGAGTCCCCGGGCATGCACGCCCACTTCGTCTTCGACCTGGACAACCCAGGCCACGCCTGCGAGCTGCTCCTCATCGCGAAGCGTGCCGGCGTCCCTATCGACCTCTATGCCCAAGCACACAACGAGTACGACGAAATCGAGTCCACCCACCTAGGCACTGTGTACGCACACATCGGTCCGGAGCTCGCCAGTCTGATCACGGAAGCCGCCACCAATGCACTGGCCCGATCCCTGCCAGACTTCCGTAACCGCAACTACGACGAACATGAGGGGATCGAACCGCTCGAAGAAGCGTTGCGCTGTCTGTCCCGCGCTGAGGTGGAGCACTTCTTCTCGGGACGCCGCATCACCGTCTCATCCCGTCACAACCTCGAAGGTGGGATCGAAGTACTGTCGTCCGACCCGCCAGTCACGCTCTCCGGATTCTCCAGGGGCACCAAGAGGCACCAGAAAACCGGCAGCTCACGGAAGACGGGCAACGGGACTCCTCTGCCCTCTCCTCGGACCACTGGGTTCGTGTACGTCCAGCGGAACCCTGCCTTCCCGGACATGCTCAAGATCGGCTACACAGACCTGCTCGCGGAGGACCGAGCCAAGAACCTGTCGGGCACATCGGTCCCCTTCCCCTTCGACGTGCTCTTCAGGGCCCACACATCCCGGCCCAAAGACGTCGAACAGGCTGTCCACCGCCTCCTCACCGCCCAACGCGTTAACGCAAGCAAGGAGTTTTTCCGCGTCTCCCTTGACACGGCCATCGAGGCGATCCGCCGGTGCCAGAGGGAGGTAACCGGTATCAACAGCTGGGAGCCGATCCCTGCGCTTCATCGCCTGCCCGCGAATGACCGAGTCGTCCTGCCACTGAGGGCAGGGCAGTTGTTCGTGCTCACCGCGTACCCCCATCTGCTCAGCTCGTCCGCTGAGGTTCTCGACATCTGGATGGCCCACGCGGACGGCGACCTCCTGGAGATCCACTCCACGCATGACCCCGGGCACGTGGCCGGAATCAGCGACAACGATCCCGGCGCTTACGAGGACCCCGTTCCCTTCCTCGACAGAGACGGAACCGTGCGGAACGGCATGCTCCATGGCAGGGAGCGCCTGGTAGCCGGCGACCGGCTGATCTGGTTCTCGGACGAGGAGGGGCCGACCGACGCCCGCGGCGTCGTCTTTGAAGCGAACGCGTCCTGCCAGGTCACCTACCGGACATCAGCCCCCCGACGGGGCCCGCTGGGTATTCCTCTCCTGCTGAACGATCCTGACCGGGACCTTCCTGATGCTATGGGGGCACTCGTCAAGGATGTCCTCGCACTGCGCCCACCGCGCACCTGGGCTCCCCGGAACCCTCAAGAAGAGGACGGCTGGGCGGTAGCAGCCACGGATCCGCAGCCGCCCGAGCACTGGCTCCCTCAACTCGAACGACGGCGAAACGACGTGCGCCGGGACCGACCCTGAGTACCGTGCGGTATGGGGGCCAGCTCGACGTGTCCATGTCCGGCGCCAAGACTGAATTACCAGCCGGATCGATTGCGCCGCGGCTCCGTAGACGGCTCGATACCCGGCTCCGGGAGCGGTCTGAGCACATGCCAGAGTGAACCGCATGATCCCCGCGCACATCCCCGACGAGCCGCCGCTGACCTACCCCGACAGCTTCGACATACCAGTCCTGTTCCGAAACGGACCCGCGAAGAAGCCTCGGCGGCAGTGGCGGACGGCCAAGCACAAGGCGTGGGCGGGATCGGACGGGTTCCCGGCGGCCGACGGCTGGTACGCCCCGACCACCACGTGGCGGGAGATCATCAAGGCTGCCACCGAAGTCGGCCGCGACGTCACCCCGCACCTGCAGAACCAGCCGCGCTACGCACACGGGGAACTGGTCGCTCGGGTCTCTCCGCTGTACGCCTACCTTGGCGCGCACGTCGTCGAGCCCCGTCACCCTGTGCCTGGGGCCAAGGGCCGGCGCCTGACCTGGAACCCGGTGTACGCGCACGGCACCGAGCGCAGCGCGAAGAACGCCGCCGGCTACCGGCTGGGCATGACGATGACCGAGTGGGCCTGCCGTTCGTTGCTGGGCCTCGGCCAGACCGAGCACCTCGAACTCGGCGGGCCCATCCCCGCTCTGTACGACACGTTCAAGGACCCGAAGAAGAAGCTGCCCGACCTGTGGGGGCGCCACGAGGCAGAGGAGAGGTACTGGCTGATCGAGGCCAAGGGTGGCGACGTCGGCCTGGGCACGCTCCGCAAAGGGTGGGCGCAGCTGGCGGCCGGCAGCAAGATCCTCGGCGCGTATGCGCACCGCACCGTCCTGGTCGGAGCGTCCGTACGTCCCGGTGACGATCTCTTCCTCACCATCGACCACGACCTACACCCTGGCCAGCCGCCCCTCAGCCCTGATGGGTCTGGCATCGACGAGGAGGCGGCGGGCGCGGGCAACCTGGAAGACCGCCTCGGCGACAGCGACGACGCGCTCATCGGCGCGGCCCGCGCCCAGATGCTCACCTACCTCGCCTTGCGCTCCGCTCCCGTCTCGCAACTGCGCACCGTGCCCGTGCCCGCAGACCGCACTTCTCGCCGTCGGCGCACCGGACTCACCACGCCCCTGGAGCACGACGGCCTCACCCTCGCCATGCGGGCCGATGCCCGCGGAGCAGCGCTCCAAGCCGAGCAGCACACCTTGCGCGCCGGTATCCGCTCCATAGGGCTCGACGACTTCCTCACCTGCCGCATCCCCGGAACCGAAGTGCACCTCGGCATGTCCCGGAAGCTCTTCGCCGCCTGCGAGCGCCTCCATGAGGAAGACCTCGCCATCGCCCGGCGCACTCCAGGACTGCGCGCCGAGGACGAGCCGAGCGGTGACCAAGAGCTCAGCGACGAAGCCCAGGAAGAACAGCGGCTCACCCAGCGGCGGATCTTCCGCGAGCAGCAGGAGGAAGCCCGCCCCCGGCTGCGCCTCCTGCTCCGCGACGCCTACGAGCGGGGTGCGACGAGCGACTGGAGCAGCCTGCTGCGCCGATCCCAGGAGCCGGCACTCGACCTGGAAGGCGACGAGAGCCTCCTCGAAGCGGCGACACCAGAGACCTACCTGGCGGTCAGCCGCTACGACCTGCCCCCGGCACGCGCCTAAATCTCCACATCAGCCGATACCAAGCGTTCGGGGGTGCGCCAAGGAGCGGCTCCCCTTGCCGGCATGACAGGCGGCAGCTGGCGCCTGGCGGTTGGAGCACCGAACGCACAGAGACGATTCGCTGATCTTGGGGCGCGGCCGACAGTCGTAGGCGGGAACTGATCACCGGCCGCTGGTCCTCATCGGCACCCCCAAGGGCGGTCCGAAGCGTCAAGGGCATCACGGGCCGCTGGTGTGGCGGGAAGTTCCCTACCGATTGTGCGTCCGTGAGCGCCGACTGAGCGTCAGCGTGCGTGGTGCTCAGGTGCTCACGCGCCCGCCCCTCAGTTTCCAAGGTGGATCACGACTGCGTGGCGGAACGGCAGTCTACAGAACCGCCGGCTGCACTCTGTTGGTCCTGGCGGACACACAACTCAAGCAGCGTCGCGAGGCGCAGATGGGGCCTCCTCCGGATGGCGCCGCCTCCCATCCGGGCGAAGGAAGTATCGCGTGCGCCGCCCGTCTCGCTCCCGTGTGAGGTAGCCGACTTGTTCCAGGTCCTCGATGATGCTCTGAACGGTGCGGTTCGGCGTCGATAGACGCAGCAGGCCCCCGGATTCGCTTCACGGGGGCCTGCGGCGGTGGTTGATGTTCGGCTAGTTGGTCTTGCTGTTGTCGTCGGGCTCGGACTCGGTCGTCGTACGACGGCGGACGGCGAGCAGGGTGACGACGCCCGCGATGACGAGGATCCCCGCGCCTGCGGCGATCCAAGGCGTGGCGTCGGCACCGGTGTGGGCGAGGGAGCCTGCCGGGGTCGGCGGCAAGGAGTCGCCGTCCGGGGCCATGGCTGCGGTGGACGAGGAGTCAGCATCCGCTGTGCCGGTGTCCGGCGCTGAGGGCTTGACCCCGCCGGTCCCGTCGCCCGGCGTGTCCGCAGGAGTCGGGGTGCCGGTGGGCTTGGACGTAGGCTTGTCCGAGGGGTGGGGCTTCGGGCTGGTGGCGGCTTTGGTGTTGGTAACGGTCACCGTCACCGGAGCGCCGGGGCCCGCGGTGAATGTCTTGGACGGCTTGTAGCGGTCGTATCCGGCGGGTGCCTTGACCTGCTTGACCCAGAACTCCATGTTGCGGCTCGACACCGGCAGCGCCCCTGAGGCCGTGCCCTTGTCCCCGGTCGTCAGGGTGAGCAGCGTCGATGTGCCGGTGCCGATGTTCACCGTTGCGCCGGGCAGGAGCTTGCCGGTCTTGTCGTCCTTGGCCTGCAGGAGAACCTTGGCGGCCTTGAATGGTTCGGTGATCGTCAGTCGCGTGGTGGCGCCAGGCGTGATGATGACGTCCTGGTCGGCGACAACCTCGTGGAGCGGGCTGTTGGAGGCGGTCTCCTTGAGTCGGTAGATGCCCGGGGCGAGGTCGGGGAAGGTCAGCTTGCCCTGCGCGTCGGTTGTCCCGTGTCCGGCCTCCTGGCCAGCTGAGTTGAGCAGCAGGAACGCGGCGCCGGGGAGCCCATCGCCGGCCGTGTCCCTGGTGGTGATCTCGACGCTGCCCGCGTCCGGGGCCGGTGTGTCGGCAACGGTGGCCGACGCGGAGGGGGTCGGTTCGGAGGGTTGGGCGTTCGCGGCCGGCGCCCAGGTGAGGGTGCCGGTCACTGCGGCGACGACTGCGGCGGATCGGACGGCGCCACGGACGAAATGAGCGTGCACGAGGAAGGGGGCTCCTTGATCGGTTGGTGGAAGGTCGGTCACCGCACGGGGATTCAGCGGGTGCGGGCTTGGCTGCGGGTGGCTGGCGGGGCGGGCGCCCGGTGCGCTGCGCGGCTCGCCGCGGGGCTTGGCGTGGTCGCGGCCCAGGCGCCGGGGAACCAGACGGTGGTGTACTGCTCGATGGCGTCGCGCAGCCCGGTGGTGACGGCTCCCTCCCAGGGGGGCCGACCGGGGCGGCGGTTGGTGCTGAACGTGCCGTACTGCTTGGTGTTCGGCCGGGTGTTGTGGGCTTCGTCGCGGCGGTGGAAGGTGCCGTGATCGAGGAAGCTGAGGGAGACCACGTCGATTTCACCGCGGTCCGGGTGGATGACCGCCACACGAAGTCCGCCGTAGGTGTCCGCGTGGATGGTGGCGGTGAAGTCGATCCGCAGCCGCAGCGGTGCGCCCGGGACCGGGGCGGCGAAGTAAGTGGCGCCCACGACGGCGTGGTCGTGGAAGGGGAGGCACAGTTCGGCGAAGAACTCGGCGGCGTGCAGGGACAAGGGGGATCTCCGGTCGGGGACGGGCCGGCGCTATCGGCGCGGGCCGGGCAGGGCCGGTCGGCTGTTGGTGCTCCACCGAGGGACACTCGCAGCCGGCAGCGCGGCCGGCCGGCGAGAGGCAGCCCGCTGCACGTCGAGCGGAGTTGGGGCCTGCGGCTGCGGTGGGATGATGGGGGTGAGCTGGGCCATGCCCTCGATGTAGCTGAGGGTGTCCTGGCGCCACCGGGGAAGCGGAGCCGGATCGGCGACGCACTGGGTGACTGCGGTGAGCAGGGCGACGGGGGTGTCGGTGCTGGCCGTCGCGTACCAGACGGGCCGGTCGATGGATCTTCCCGCCCACAGCTGCCAGCGAGCGTCACGGGTGGTCAGCTCGGCTTCCCGATCGAGGTCCCCGGTGGTGAACTCCAGACCGGCGAGGCCGTCCGGGGCCTGGACGGCGAACACGCCCCAGCGGGGACGGTCGATCTCCCAGCCTTGTTGCAGGAGAGGCACGACGGCGAGGAAGGGATCGTGCTCGTCGGTTCCCGAGACCGGTCTGGCGAGGTAGGCGTCCGGCCCCTGTTCGTAGGCGGTGGCGAGGGCGGTGGTGAACGCCTGGACGAACTCGGTGGGGACGCGGTCGTTGAAACAGACGCCCCATGTCGGCGGGCCAAACTGGTCCTTGTAGGCGTTGATGCGCCAGAGCCCGTCGTCCTCGCCTTCGGGCAGGTAGCCCAGGCGCATGCGCCGGTCGGGAGCGTTGACGTACACGTTGCCGAGGTCGTCGTGCTGGACGTCCCAGCCATGGTCGATGAGCGGGGTGAGGGCGGGGTCGCCGGTGTTGGTGCTGCTGGCGAGATGGCGCGGTGAGACGAAGACGTCTCCGTCAGGCGTGTGAGGGTCGTCGTGGAGGGACACGGGTTCCTGATTGGCGGCGTGGGCGGATGAGTCAGTCAGCGGGCAGCAAAGCTGCTCGTAGGGCGTCGGTCGAGCCGGTGTAGTGCAGCGTGCGAAGGCCCAAGCGGGCGGCGGCCTGGCAGTTGTCGGGGCGGTCGTCCACGAACAGGACACGTCGTGGATCACCGGCCCCGGTGGCCGCCAGCGCCTGCTGGTAGATAGCCGGGTCGGGCTTGCACAGCTGCAGGCGGGCCGAGTAGAGCGCCTGGGTCATCATTCGGCGCCAGTCGTAAGTGTCCAGCACCGTACTGAGGTGGGTGGGTGCGTTGGACAACAGCACCATCGGCAGTCCGGTGGCATGGGCGCAGCGCGGGACGGACAGGACGCCCTCGTCGGTCGCGGTCCACATGTCGGTGTCTGCGGCGAGGAGTTCGCGCAACAGGCGGGGGCCCGGATGGAAGCCGAGGACGCGGGCCCAGTACGCCAGGTCGCTGAGCTGGCCGGCGTCGTAGAGGTCGCGGGCGTTCCAGAAGACGCGCTGGAATGCTGCGAGATCGTCTTCGGGCCAGGAAGCGGTACGGGCCAGCCGTAGCCACTGGGCGCGGGTGGGCTGCAGGCCGAGGACGCCGTTGTAGTCAAGGATGACGGCGTCGGGGCCGGTGGGGCGGGTCAAGGGGCGGTGTTCTCCAGGGCTCGGCGGGTGAGGGCGGCGAGAGCGGCTGCGAGGAGCGCGGGCAGCAGCAGGGCCGTGGGCAAGGTGGTGGCGCTGGCGAGGGCGCCGATGACGGCGGGGCCGGCGAGGAGGCCGAGGTAGCCGGTGACGGAGACCGTGGCGACGGCCCTCGGGCCGTGTCTGCCGGCGGCGGTGATCAGGGAGGGGACGGTGCTGGACAGGCCGAGCCCGAAGACCGCCCAGCCGGCCAGCGCCGCAAGCACGCTGCCGACCAGGACGCCGGTGGTCAGTCCGCCGGCGGCGAGCGCAGCGCCGGTGCGGACCACGGCAGGAGCGCCGAAGCGGGTCGTGAGCCAGTCGCCGGTGAGCCGGCCGATCGCCATGCCCATGCTGTAGAGGGCAGACGCTGTCGCGCTGAGGGCGGATGTGGCGTGCAGCGTGTGCAGGTGCACTGCGGCCCAGTCGGCCGCCGCCCCCTCCCCCAGCAGGCTCGCAGCCGCCAGCGCACCCAACAGCCACACACCTCCCGCCCGGCCCTGACCGGCCCCCTGGGGCTCCGGCAGCTTGGGCTGGTCGGCGCCGCTCAGCGCGAGGGTGCGCGGCCCGGCGACGAGCACGGTCGCGGTCAGCGCGAGGCCGGTGGCCATAAACAAGGCGCTGTGGGCTGTGCGCGCAGTGGCAGCGGCCATGGCGGCACCGCCCAGGGCACCGATCGAGTACGCGGCGTGCAGGGAGGACATGACCGGCCGGCTGGCGGCGTTCTGGCAGCGAACCGCCGCGGTATTGGCGGCGACGTCCAGGACACCGTGCGCGGCACCGAAGGTGACAGCCGCCGCGAGTAGTGAGGTCAGCGTCCGGCACTGCCCCAGCACGGCGAGAGCCGCTCCCAGTGCGACAGCTCCGCCAATCAGAAGCAGGGGAAGTCGGTCGGGCCGGGCGAGTCGGCCGCCGGCCTGCAGTCCGGCAACCATGCCGACAGCGGCGGCGAGCAGGACGAGCGACAGGCCGGCGGTGGTGAGGTGAGCGGCGTGCTGGACGGCCGGCATCCGGGCGCCCCAGACCGCCATCACCACGCCCAGGCCGAGGAAGTAGCTGGTCAGCAGGACACGGCTGCGGCGCACGGAAGCGTCGGCGCGGGTCATGCGGGGCGGCCACCCGCAGCAGGCTCGTCGGCCGTGTGCGGCACCAGGGCGACCTGCAGATGGCGCACAGCCTGCTTGGCGCGGGCCTGTGCGAGGTCCGCGGTGGGCGCGGTGGTGATCAGGTAGCCGATACGGGCGGTGAACATGTTGCCGCCGTCGGCCGGGAGGAGCAGCTGGTCGCCGACCTGGTGCTGGAAGTGCACGCGTTCCAACCAGCGCGGGCTGACGCCGTCGAATCCGAGGCGGAGCAAGGTGCCGGAGGTGTCAGGGTAGAGCAGCAGCATCGCGGCGGCCGAGGACCGGGTCGGGGTGAGGTCGGGGGCACGGCCGCAGGCGATGTCGGCGGCGGTGCGCGGCAGGTCGATGCCGGTGGCGAGCTGGACGAGATGGCCGATCATGTCACCGGCGATCCGGCCGTTGACCTCGACCAGCCGCGGCCGGCCGTCGACCAGCCGCATCTCGACATGGGAGACGCCGTCGGTGATTCCCAGGGCGTGGATCGCGGCGCGTGCCGCCGGTGCGACCACGTCGAGCAGTGGGTCGGCGGCGTCGACCGAGTGGGCCAGTTCCTCGAAATACGGCGGGGCGCTGACCGTCTTGCGGGTGACGGCCACCACGGTGGTCTCACCGCCGTAGGTGACACACTCGGCCGACACCTCGGGTCCGTCGAGATACTCCTCCACCAGCACGCTGGTGGACTCGAGTCCCAGCCCGGCCGCCTGGTCGGCGAACGCGAAGGCGGCGGTGAGCTGTTCGGGGGTGTCGGCGCGGATCACCCCGATGCTGGCCGCGTGCGCGGCGGGCTTCAGCACGACCGGGTAGCCGATCCGCTCGGCCGCCACCTGGGCCTCGGCACGCGTGCGCACGCTCACCGAGGCTGCCGACGGAACCCCGTGCCGGGCGAACAACGTACGGGAGGTGGCTTTGTTGCGGCATGCCTGCATGGCTTCCGGGGCAGTGGTGGGCAGGCCGAGCTGGCGGGCGAGGCGGGCGACCGGGACGAGGTACCACTCGGTCCAGGTGAACACGCCGGCAAGGTCGTAGCGGTCGGCCAGGTCCCGGCCGGCGGCGGACAGCGCCGCCTGGTCGGTCGGATCGGACACGACCACGCAGTCCCGCAGGTACGGCGTCTCCCACGAGGGCTCTTCGCCGGTGATCAGGACGACGTCGTAGACGGCGGCCACGGACTGAAGGCAGTACCCGCGGTACGCCTCGGCCTCCATGTCGGATGCGGCGACGACCAGGACGACAGGACGGTCGGGCAAGAACAGGCTCCTCAGAATCTAAAGAGGGGGGCAGGGATATGTGGACGGCGGCCCTCGGCGGCGCAGGGCCGCTGAGTGTCCGGCGAGCAGCCGCCGCGAGCGGGGCCGGCGGAGCAGAGCGGCGAAGTCGGTGCCGGCCGAGGATGCTTAGGCGGGAGGAAACCGAGAGCTGTCAGTCGGCACGACGGCGGCGCAACTCGAACGCCGCAGCCCAGTGCGGGTTTTCGCTGATCAGCCGACGGGCGTAGAGGGCGGTGAAGTTGTTGTTCAGCCCGGCGACCCCGTACGGGAGTTGGCGGCGCAGGTCCTCGAAGAGGTCCTTCACGCCGACGCGTGTGGCGCCGGAGGCCAGACGGCGGGCGGCCATGCGTTCCAGGGCCCGGTAGACGTTCGGGTTGTGGGCGTCGAAGGCGTGGAACTGCTCGGTGATGGTGCGACCGGTCGCGCGGTGCGATCCGAGGGCGGCGATAGACATGAAGTTCTCCACAGGCTGAGGACGCAGCAGGGTCAGGTGCGCAGGACGGGATCGGTGCGAAGGCGGGCGAAGGAGCAGAACAGGCCGATGGCCTGCAGGGCGGCGCATGCGGTGATGACGTGTCCCAGTGCGTCGGGCGGGGCGAGCGCGGTGAGTACGCCGGCGACGGGGAAGGGCAGCAGGAGGATGAGGATGGTCGCCGACAGGGTGCTGCCGAACTTCTCCGGAGGGATCAGGCGGGAGCGCAGGGTGCGCAGGACGACCGTCATGCCTCCTTCGCCCGCCATGAGGACCGCGACTAGGACGAGGTAGGACCGGTAGTCGGGGGCCTGGGCGGCGGCGAGACAGCCGAGTGAGGCGAGGGCGGCGCAGGCGGCGCCGACCGGCCACAGACCGAGGCGGTCGATCGCAAACCGGCAGAATGTGACGCTGAGGAGCGTCGCTGCGGCAGCGGCGGACCAGACGAGGCCGACGGCGGTGGTGGACTGCCCGAAGTGCTTGACGACGATCACGGGGCCGGCCGCTTGGAGAAGGCCGGTGGCGAGGTTGGACAGGGTCAGCCCGGTCACGAGCCAGCCGAGCGCGGGCAGCGAGCGGATGGTGCGCCACCCGGTGAGCAGTCCGGCGCTGGACTGTCCCTTCGGCGCGCGGGCCGGTGCCACGGGCGAGGGCGGGGTGCGCAGGGCGAGCATGGCAGCCAGCAGCGAGAGCACGCTGATCATTGCGAGCATCGGCGGCGGCCCGGCGAGCAGGAGCACTGCGGCGAGCGCTGGCCCGGCCATGGTTGCGGTCTGGTCGATGCCGAGCAGGACGGCCTGGACGCGGTGGGCCCGCCGTCCTGCTCGCCGTCCGGCGGCGGCGCCCGCGGTCTCGGCGGCGATATAGCTGAACTCGGTGAGCACGCCGGTCGTCGCCGCCAGCACCATCACGGTCGCGCTCGCCACGGTGCCGGACGGGTGGAGGTGGAGCAGGACCGCGCCAGCGGCGAGGGCCAGCGCCCTCCCCAGGGAGGCAAGGTGGAAGACCACCGAGGCACCGCGCCGGTCAACGACCGAGCCGGCCCATCCGAACGCAGCCAGCCGCGGAATCCACTCCAGGGCGAAGGCGGCGCCCGTCAGCGCAGCGGATCGCGTCGTGGCTAGGACAAGCAGCGGGATGCCGTAGGTGGACATCGCGAACGCCAACGCGTCCGCCGTGCGCGGCAGGTAGATGCTGCGCATCAGCCCGCCGGTGTGGCGTGCGTGCCGCGGTGTGACCGCTGCGCTCACGCGACCGGCTCAGGCTCGGGCACCCTGGCCACCTGGGGGTTGTCGGCCAGCCACTGGATCAGGAGGGTGCGGGGACGGGCCAGCCCCGCCTCGGCACCGTCGCCGGTCAGCGGAGAGAGAGCGTCGGCGCGCTCGGTGGAGAGCGACGGTGCCAAAAGGTCGAGGACGTACCGGATACGGCGGCTGAACTCGCAGACTGGGGCCGGGACGGCGTGACGCCGGGCCCAGCGAGCCATCGCGTCGTACAGGTCGGTCAACTCCGCTCCTGCCTCGGTAAGTTCGAGACCGGAGCCGGGTGCGATCCGGACGAGGCCGTGGGCGCGGGCCGTGTCGGAGGCGCTTCGCAGTTGGTGCGTGGAGAGGTCGGGTAGGGTGCCGGCCAGCCGTCGCGGCGGTATGGCGCCGTTGTCGTCGATCTCGGTGACCAGGCGGATCAAGGAGCGCGAGGCGAGAAGTTCGACGGCGTGGCGTACTTCGGCAGGGGTGAAGGGGGTGCTCATCGGCGCGGGCCTCCCGCCGGGATGGCTGCCTTCGGGCGGGCGGTCGTAGCGTGCGAGAAGAGATCGCGGTGGTGCCACGCCGGAGAGGATGCGGTCGTGCGAGCGGGTGGGAGCGCCGCGGGGGTCGGCCGTGGCTGGCTGCTGAGCCACGGCCTCGGCGCGGGCTTCGCCTGCGGGTGTCCCCAGACCGGGTGTTGGGCCGCCTGGTCGAGGCTCTGCCCGGCGGACCAGGCGGACAGGGCGCCGAGCACGGGGCCAAGGCCGTCGCCGGCTGCGGACAGCCGGTAGGGCTGGCCGATGCCGTCGGTGTCGACCAGGCCGTCGGCGACGAGCTGCCGCAGCGGCGGATAAATGTTGGTCCAGTCGCTGCTGGGCATCACGATCCGGGCCAGAGCCCGGCCGCTGACCTCCTGTCGGGACTTGAGCACCCACAGGATGGCGGCGGCGTGGCGCCGGGTGAGCAGGGTGAGGCTGTCCTCGATCTGCTCGATCGCGGGCAGCGGACCGTCCGCCTTCTCCAGGTGTTCCTCGGCCCAGGTGACGATCACCGGCAGGACCGGCAGCAGGGCCGCGCCACGTTCGGTGTGGCGGTAGCTCACGTGCCGTGCGGTGTGTTCGGTGCGTTCGACGAGTCCGGCGTCGCACAGAGACTTGAGCTTGGGGTGGAGCTGGCCGTTCTGCAGCCAGGACACCTTGGCCGCCAGCTCGCTGTAGCGCAGCGGCGGGCCGGAGAGGGCCAGGAGGATCCTCACGTTCCAGCGTGGGGTGATCATGGCGAGGGCCTCGGTGACCCGGGCGATGTCGGCGTCGGTGTCAGGGGGCAGAGCGGTGATGGCCAAGGGAGGAACTCCTGGGTGAAGGAAAGAGAGAGATCGCCTGGGTCAGCGGCTGTGTGCCGGGCTCGGCACCGGTAGAGGCGGAGCTGGAACGGACGGCGAGGGAGCCGGCGGGGCAGGCGTCGGGGCCGGGACGCGGGCCAGGCTCTGCAGGACGGCGGCGACCGACTTGGCCTGGACGTCGCGGACGGCGACGGCTTCGGCGAGCCGGCGTGCACCGTCGAGGAGGTGGGAGACCTCGTGCGGGTCGATCTGCCGCTCGGGGTGGATGAGCCGGGCGAGGTGGTCGCGGTGGACGTCGATGCTGCGCTCGGCGAGGGCGAGGTCGTCGTGCATGCCGAGCAGGGCGGAGAGCATGCCGGGCGGCTGGTCCTGGGCGTGGGCTTCGAGGTCGGCGAGCGGCGCGCCGTACAAGTCCTCGATCCGTCCGGCTATGTCGGTGGACGTGAGGTGGGGCAAGCGTGGGCTTTCACGGTCGGCGGGCCCGGGCCGCCCCGGCACGCTGCGGTGCCGGGGCGGCAGACGGGGGCAGGGTTGCGGTGGCCCTGAGCTGAGCCGTTCGTACGGGCCGAGCCTGCTGGGCAGGCGGGGGCATGGTGCGCAGCAGTCCGCCGAGGGCGGCGCGGTAGCCTTCGCGGGCCTCCAGTGCGGCTTCCAGCCACTGCGCGTCGAAGCGGAGCTTGTCCGCCGACAGTTCGCCCATGTCGCGGTCCGGGTCCATGTCGGCGTGGACGCGGTCGCGGACGCGGGCGACCTGCTCCTCGGTGAGCGCCAGGAACGAACGCAGCTCCAGGGCACGGGCGAGCGCGGGCGAGGCACCTGGGCTGGCAGCCGTCTCGTACAGCTCGGGTAGCGGGTTGCCGAAGACCTTCTGCAGGTCGGCGTCCATGGTGCTGGCCTTGTCCCGGCTCATCGGGCGGTCCTTGCCGGCCGCCACGCCGATGCCGGTGCGGCTGTGCCGGCGGGCCGGTGGGGAGCGCTGGTCTGCACCGCCGGGCCGGTTCGGGGCCGGAGGCGGGCGAGGCGCTGGGCGGCGAGGTCCTTCTTCCCCGGGGCGTCCGGGTCGAGGAGCCAGCGCACGACCATGGCTCGGCCGTCGCGGGCGGTGACGGCCGCGTTCACCCGGTGGGCGAGGCCCATCGTCGGATCGTCGATCTCGCTGGGCTGGGTTTGCAGCGCAGCGAGGAGGTCGTCCTCCGCACGCTCCAGCACGGACTGGGCCTCGACGAGAAGGCCATGCCACTTGACGACGTCGCTGGCATCGGGATTCGCGGTCGGCGCGGCGGCGACCGCGGCCTTCAACTGGTTCATGCCCATGTCGAAGCGCGCTTCGATCCGTTCGGTGAGCACGCCCACGACATCCTCAGACTCATCGGATATGCTATCGGGCAAAGGGAAATCTCCTGTTCTGGAAAGGCCGATCCCTGGGGTGGGAGGGGCTGCCGTACCCGGTGGCTGAGCCGCTTACGGGCACCTGCTGGGCTCTGTCAGTCCAGGCACATTCGGACGTCGCGGTAGACGTACGTGCCGGAGACCCAGCCCTTGACCCCGGTGGTCTTGTCCGTGATGTAGAGCCAGTTGCCGCTCTTCCTGTGCACGGTGAACTTGTGGTTCTTGTAGAGCACGCCGAGCGCGGTGGACTTCGTGGTGGCCTTGGACCGGATGGTCACGGCCTTGGTGTGTACCTCGTACGGCAGCGGCGGCTGGGACGAGCAGCTGCTCGCGGGGGTCGCGCTGGCGGTGGTGGCGGACAGCACAGGCAGAGCGAGTGCGCCGAGCATGGCTGCGGATATGGCAATTCGGGTGGAGCGCATGCGGAAGAAACCTCCGTGAAGGCATAGGGATTGCGGGGAAGGTGCCGCGGGTGTTGTCCCGGCGGCTGTATAAGAGTCCGGATATTCGCCGGTTTGGCTAACCGGCGATCGTCGGCTATGTTGCGCCGCCCTGGTCGGCTTTGACGCTCAGCGTGAGCGGCCGGGCGGGCGCGGGGCAGGAGCCTTCGGCAAGCCGGCCGGGCGGCTAACTGCGGCTGCCGGGCGGACCGGCGGAAGAGGGCCGGCCTCGCCCGCGAGGCGGTCGTCGCACCACTGCAGTGCCTCGCCGAGCGTGTCGAAGCCGCCCTCGCGCAGGGTGTGCGTCCACGTCTCGGTGTCGACCTCTTCAACCACGACGCGGAACGGCGAGGGAGCTCGCTCGTCCAGGGCACGCAGGGCCACGACGATGACCATGTCGTCCGGGTCGTCGCTGGTGTAGGAGTAGCCCATGGCGTAGTGGTCGCCGTCGCCGGCGAGGCGCAACTCCAGCGCGCGCGTGGCCTCGTCCGCTGGCGGCGGGCCCAGTGGGGCGAGGGCGATGGCATCGGACGGACAGCCACGGTGGATGAGCCAGGACTGCGCCATCGCGGGCAGCGGCAGAGGGGCATGCTCGAAGCTGAACGTCCGCTTCTCGTGGTCCCGTTGCAGATGCACGGCGAGCACCTGCGGCATGCCGGGGTGTCCCCAGGTGGCGGTGCGGTCGAACAGGACGTAGTAGCTGTGCGGGCCGTCGTGGTGTTCGGCGAGGGGAACGAGCATGTCCTCGTGGACGGCGACCTTGCGGTAGAAGTCGAGGTACTTCTCCTCGTCGGCGTCGAGGTCGTCCAGATTGAAGTCGACTTGGGGGATGGACTTCCGGTCCGGCGCCGGGTCAGTGGGAGACAACAAGAGCCTTCCGGTGAAGTCAGCGCCGCTGCGCCGGGGTGGGCCGCGATGCGCCGGGGCGAGCCGAGACCTTCGGCGCCTGCACCGTGGGAGCCCGGCGGGCGGCGAACAGCGCGGCCCGTCCGGCGTCGGTGAGCGCGACCGGCTGGCCTGCGTGCACGGGGTGGCCGGTGTCCCGGACGACCAGGCCGGCGTCCTCCAACTGCTGCAGCTTGGCGTGGGGGATGCGGGTACCGGAGGCGGCTGTCACGGACATCCGGCCGGTCAGCAGGTGTTCGTAGAGCTTGGCGCCGCCGGCGATGGCGAGCAGCGCCGCCTGGTCATCCGTCGAGAGCTGCCGTGCGTCGGGCGCGGAAGCCGCCGCTGCGGCTTCGATGGGCTCCAGGGCGGCGAGCACCGCCCGGGCGGCGGCGTCCCGCGCGGCGGCGGCCTCCTCCAGCTGGTCCACGGTGCGGTCGATGCGCGTGAACAGGGCGCTGTCGACGTCGAACTCGCCGCTGGACAGGCGGTTGAGGAGCCGGAGGTAGAAGGTGACGCTGGTCTGGGCCTTGGCCAGTTCACGGTGCCGGTCGGCCAGGTGGGCGTGCTGCTCGTCGAGGACGCCGCGGTCGCGGTAGGCCCACAGGGTGTCGATGTCGTGCCCGGTGACGGCTTGGAGGCGGTGGTCGAGCGGGGAGACCGCGCGCCGACCTGGTGTCGGCGCGGGTGGAGGGGGCATAGGCGGACCTCGGTGCGTTCAGCGGGTGTGATGGTGCGCGGGGTTTGGGGCGGGACGGGGCAGCCCCGGCAGTGCGGTGGGCGGCGGACCGGGCCGGGGCACGGGAGCGCGGGTGGTCAGCTGCGGGGAACGCGAGCGTGCCGCGTGGGTGCGGGCGCTCAGCGGCCGGCGGGTCATCCCCAGGCGGCGGCCGACCTCGTCGTAGACGTCGTTGCCTGCTCGCGGCCGGATGGCGACGACGTGGATCTCCTTGGGATGCGCGGACTCCGCGGGTGCCGGGCGGACGCCGTAGACGACGCGCCAGTCCTTGCGCGAGTCCACGAACAGCTTCCGGAATCCCTCCAGGTCACCGTCGAGACGCAGACCGAAGCGCTGCGCGTTCACGACTTCCTGCAGGTAGGCGAGGGTGAGGTCGCGGATGTCGCTGGGGGCCTGGAGGAGATCGGTCAGCGCGCGGGGGTCGAAACTGAGTCCGAAGGCGGGCTGTCCCGCTCCCGCGGTCATGACGTCGGCTCGTCCGGTTCGGCGGCTTGTGTCGTGTTCGCCGTCTCCGTGCGCACGGACGGCGGCGGACCGGGCAGAAGGCGGTGCGCGGGCCGGTCGGGCGAGGTCATGCAGGCCGACAGCGGCCCACCCGGCGCGCGGATCGCCGCGACGGCGTGGGTGAGGAAGTCCCGGTGCCACACGAACAGGCCGGACAGCCCGGCTTCGGGATCCTTGTGCTGCTGGTAGGCGAGCCATAGGGCGTGGAGCCAGGCCACGACGTCGTCGTGCTCCTGCCACTGCAGGCACCAGGGTGCCGCGGTGGTGACCTCCGCCCCGTACACCGGGAGGAAGAAGTCATCCACCCAGTCGGACAGGGCGTCGAGTTCGTCCTCGCGTTCTTCTCCGTCGAGTTCCAGGATCGGGCGGGGCTCCGGTGGAGCGGCGGGAGGCGGCCCGCCGAGTCCTGGCATACCGAAGGCGGCGAACGGTGATCCGCTGGGCGGCGGGGCGGACGCGAGGTGGTCGAGCTGCTGAGCCTGTTGCGCCGACTGCTCCATGAGCCGCCGCACGCTCGCCTCGATTCCCTCCAGCTGTCGATCCGGAATACGAACCGGCTCCAACTCGCCATCGTCAGGCGACTTTGTTGATTCGGGCATTGAAAAGCTCGGCCTCCTACGAGACACGGGATGAGAAAAGGACGGAAGCGTCTGCGCGCGGCCCATCCGGCGAGCTGCACGGCCACTGCGGCGGTATTGCGCCGGCGGCTACGCTTGGGGAGCCGGTCGCCTTGGCAGCAGGCAAGGACGGGGCTCAGCCGGTAAGGTCCACGTCGTCCTGTTTGAGGGTTTCGCGGATCGTCTCGGTGAGCCGGTCGGCCGCGATCGACGCGTAGTGCTCGGTCTTCTCCACGCCGATGAAGTCCCGGCCTTCCAGCAGAGCGGCCACGCCCGTGGAGCCGGAGCCGGCGCAGAAGTCGAGGACCGTGCCGCCCTCGGGGCTGATCTTGACCAGCTCGCGCATCACCTCGACCGGCTTCTGCGTGATGTGCCGGCGCTGCGCGCCCGAGGGCTGCGACGCCGAGTACATGCCGGGCAGATAGACCGGGTTCCGGGAGCCGTCGATCGCCCCCTTCGACGCCCAGACGATGAATTCGCAGTTCTGGGTGAACCGGCCCTTCTGCGGCCTGGCCTGCGGCTTGTGCCAGGCCAGCACACCGCGCCACAGCCACCCGGCGGCCTGGATCGCGTCCGTCGTCGTCGGGAGCTGACGCCAGTCGGTGAACAGCAGCGCGGTCCCGCCGGTCTTCGTCAGACGGTGCGCTTCGGTCATGATCTGCGTCAGCCAGAACGCGTAGGACCTCTGGTCCATGTTCTCGCCGGTGAAGTCTGCGAGGTCGTTCTTGGCATCGGCGGAGGTGTACTTCTGCTTCGCGGAGCGGGTGGTGCGCTCCTTCGCGGTCCGGCCACCGCTGTTGTACGGCGGGTCGGTGATGACGGAGTCGACGCAGCCGTCCGGAAGGCCGGAGAGAACGGCAAGGGCGTCGCCCTGGTGAAGGGAAAAAGGCAAAGAGGGGCCCCTATTCGGGTGCGGATTCACGGTGGGAACTAGCCGCCTCGCACAGGAGTCCTCGCAGGCCGGAAGTGGGCGTGCAGAAGCCCAGGGCCGCAGACCGAGGAGGCGAGGGGAGTCCAAAAACTGTAGAGGCGAATCCGCCGACGACCAAGAAGTGCCGTGCGAGGGTGCCGGATTCCGGCACCTCGCGCCAGCTTTTTGGTCAACCGCCAATCCGCATCTACTGTTTTTGAACCGCCCGGCGCACACCGCCGCTGGCTACTCCCCCGCCACACCTCACGGAGGTACCCCCTTGCCCCGGCACACCTAGCTCACGGCCCGGCCAGCTGGGAGCGAGCGGCAACTCGCCCCACATCGGTCCGCCTTGATCGCCCACCCCGGCCGCCGCGCCCTTCCACCACGCCTCGCGCACGCGGCACGCCGGACACCGCACCCCCGAAGGACACGCTCATGACGTCTCGCTACCCACCCCTGCCCGACCTCGCTGACCCACGAGCGGTCCGCTCCGGTTGAAGGCGCTCGCCGCCGGCATCGGCGTCGTCTTCCTCTCCCCGCTTCTGCTCGCCGGCACCGGCATGATGATGGCGTCCTCCGCAAACGCCGTTCAAAGCAGCAGCAGCTTCCTCATCTGCCTGAACGACATCAACACCGGCAAGGTCGCCGAGCAGGTCACCAAGATCCTCGACGGGGCGTCCGGCAAGAACGTCCACGTCGAGGGCCTGGACCTGCCCGCCGAGCAGGTGCCCAATGCCCAGACGATCGTGGCCACCGGTATCAGCCTCGACGTCCCCAAGAAGGGCCAGGTCATCGCGCTCGCCACGGCGATGCAGGAGTCGAGGCTGCGCAACCTCAACTACGGCGACAGGGACAGCCTTGGGTTGTTCCAGCAGCGTCCCTCCCAGGGCTGGGGCACCGCCGAGCAGATCCGTGACCCGACGTACGCGAGCGAGCAGTTCTACAAGCACCTGCTCAAGGTGCACGGGTGGCAGCAGATGACCGTCACCCAGGCCGCCCAAGCCGTCCAGCAGTCCGGCTTGCCGGACGCCTACGCGCAGTGGGAGCACCTGGCCACCGCGCTGCAGGAAGCCATCGCCAAGACCTTCCCCGGCGCCGGCAACAACAAGGACGCCAAGGAGCCGAACCCAGGCAAGGACCCGGGAGCCGGCACTACCGGCTGCGCTCCAGGCCAGGACGGCTCCGGCTTCGGCCCGATCCCCGAGGGCAGCGTCCCGAAGGGATACAAGATCCCCAAGGACGCCGACCCGAAGGCACGCAACGCCATCGAGTGGGCGATGCACCAGCTCGGCACCCTCTACCAGTGGGGCGGATCCTGCACCAACGCCCACGGCCCCGACCCGATGGGCCGCTGCGACTGCAGCTCGCTGATGCAGCAGGCGTACGCACACGCCGGCGTCACCCTCTCCCGCACCACGTACACGCAGGTCAACGAGGGCAAGGCGGTCTCGCCCGCCCAACTCAAGCCCGGTGACCTCATCTTCAGCCGCGGCACCGCGAGCCGTCCCGAGCACGTCGGCATGTACATCGGCGAGGGCCTCGTGATCGAGGCACCGCGCACCACCAAGCCGGTCCGGATCACCCCGATCAAGGACTGGACGATTCTCGCCGCCCGCCGCGTCATCTGACGCCACCCGCCCGGACACCGCTCCGGACAGGCCGGCCGGTCACGGCGATCTTCCGCGCCCCGCGCGCATCTCCCCGCCCCCCCTTTGCTTCCCCTCTTCTCGCCGGCCCCTCGTCTGGCCCGCGTATGCAAGGAGCCCCGCCACACCTATGTCCCTCCCTCTCGCAGACCGCGTCATCCAGCTCGCCTACGACCCAGGGATCTCGCCCAAGGGCGGCGGCCTGCCCGGCCTGAGCGTGCTGAAGAACGTCGTCAACAGCATCAACATGTTCGGGATCATCGCCGTCGTCGGTGCCCTCGCGGTCTCGCTCGGCGTGTGGGCCTGGGGCCACCACACCGGTGGCCACCAGGCCGAGGCCAACGGCAAGAAGGGCGCCGTCGTCGCCGCGGGCGCCGCCCTCGGCCTCGGCGCCGCGAACGGAATCGTCGCGTTCTTCTCCACCCTCGGCTCGCAGGTTCACTGATGCGGAACCGATTGCCCACCCTCTCGCTGTCCTCTTACGGCGTCGGCTGGTCGGCCAACCGGCGCGTCGCCATCGTCGCTCTGGTCGTCACCGTCCTGCTCACCATCGCCGCAGCCGTCGCCTGGCTGTCCGGCAGCGGCAACGCCCACCGGGATCCGACCGCTGCCGGGCCGGCCGCGACGCACAGCCCGTCCTCCTCCGAGGCCCCCGCCCCGAAACCCGAGGCCGACTCCGGTTCCGTGCCCAAGCCTCCGCAGATCGCCGAGCCGGTCGCGTACGCCAAGGCAGCAGCCCAGATGCTGTGGTCCTACGACACCCGCGAGACCAGCCGCGACCAGCAGCTCGCCGGCATGCGCCCGTGGATGACCAAAGAGCCCGCCTACGCCGACTGGGCGTCCGTCTCCGGCCAGGTCCCTGATCCGTTGCTGTGGTCGCGGATGGCCGACCAGGACCAGCACGCCACCGCCCGCGTCACCGAAGGCCACTACCCGGGCGCGTTCAAGCAGGCCCTCGCCGAGGACCCCTCGGCGATCACCGAGGCGTACGTCTACGTCGTCACCGTCAACGGCACGCAGCAGATCGCCTGGAAAAAGGGCGGCGGCGGAGCCGAGGACCGCGCCGTGACCCTCGCCGTGCAGTGCCGCCCCGGCCACGACTGTGCCCTGGCCGCCATCGCTCCGAGCGTCACGCAGTGACCCGCGCCTGACACGATATAAGGAGGAGTAATTCCCCGTGGGTTTCTGTGATTACCCCCTGGCGGACAAGCTCTGTGCCGTCGGCGACGCGGTCGATTTCGCCTCGGACCCTGGCAAGGCCATCGGTGACTGGATGGCGAAGTCCGCAGGTGAGCTGGCTGCGGCAGCGGCCGACTTGGCCACCAAGGCGGTCAACACCACCACGAGGGTCGACCTGAACGCCGGATGGTTCCGCGACAACTACGAGATGCTGCTGCCGTTGGGCCTGGTCCTGCTGGTCGCCACCTTCTGCGCGCAGCTCGTCCGGGCCGCCGTCAGACGCGACGGACAAGCCCTCACCCAGGCGTTCACCGGCACCATGTCAGGGGTCCTGTTCGCGTTCTGCGCCATCGCCCTGACCACGGTCGCCGTCGAAGTCGTCGACGCCGTCAGCGACGGCCTGTTCAAGACCGCGCACCTGAGCATCGAGTCGGCCGTGCGCCGCATCGTGAAGGTCAGCCAGATCGGGTCCCTGGCCGGACTCGGCTGGCTCGTCCCGGTCGTCGTCGGTCTCGGCGCCGCCATCGGCGCCTTCCTCTACTGGTGCGTGATGATGGTCCGCAAGGTCGGCATCCTCGTCATGGTCACCCTGGCCGTCTTCGCGTCCGCCGGCGGCGGCTGGGAAGTCGCACGCCGCTGGCGCAAGGGCTGGATCGAAGCCACCGCCACCCTCGTCGTCAGCAAGCTGCTGATGACTGTGATCTTCGTGCTCGGCATCGCCGCCATGGGCAAGACCGACGCCACCGACGGCATCGCCGCCCTCGCCGACGTCATGTCCGGCATCGTGATCATGATCCTGGTGCTGCTGTGCCCCTATGCCGTCTTCAAGTTCGTGCACTGGGCGGCCGACGGCACCGACGGCGAGTCCATCCACCGCGCCGGCGGCGCAGGAGCGCAGATCGCCAAGGCCCACGCCGAGAACGTCGCCCGCAAGGCCGCGGCAGCAGCCGCCACCGCCGGAACCGGCGGCGCGGCAGCCGGAGCGGGTGTCGCCGCCGCGCAAGGCCCCGACGCCGCAGGCGGAGGCGGATTCCCCGGCGACATCGCCGCCAACCCGACCGGCGACAGCGGCGGCGGCAAGGACGCTTCGCAGGGTGGCGGAACGGGCGGCTCGCCCGGTGGCGGTGCCATGAAGTCCGGCCTGGAGAAGGCCGTCCAGCCCGCGCCGACGAGCGTGTCGGATGACACCAGCGGCCAGGTGGGCGGCAGCCCGGGGCCGGGTGGATCCGGCGTGAGCGCCGCGTCCGGCCAGCAAGGCGGCTGGCAGTCAGTGCCGCCGACCACGACCCCGCCGCCGCAGGGCGCACCGCCGTCCCCTGGGGCACAGAACGCCACGCCCAGCGGGACGGCCTCACCGCCGCCGCCTGCGACCGGCCTCTGATCCCCTGTCCGTCTACCGGGGGCGGGACGTGTACTGCACCCCCGCCCCCGGGTTTCCGCCCGCGTCTTCAGGACCCGCCCCTTGACTGATCTCTCCGTCGCTCCGGTCACGGTGAAGTTTCCGCACCGGTCCCGCCGCGGCATCCTCCTCGGCCTCTCCCTGCCGCAACTCGTCCTTGTTTCCTGCACGCTGGCGCTGCTGCTGATGACGGTGGTCTCCACCGGGCTGGTCGGCGCCGTCGCCCTGGCACCGCTGTGGGCGGCTTCCGGTGCGCTCGTGGTGATCCGTCGGCACGGACGCTCCCTGATCGACTGGGCGCCGATCGTCACCCGCTACGCACAGCGCCGACGCACCGGCCAGACGCTCTGGCTCGCCCGGCCCGTCACCCGGCCCCGGCAGGATGGCATCCTCCACCTGCCCGGCACGGCCGCCTCCCTCAAGGTGGTCACACCCGGCGACTCCGCCAACGGCGCCGCGGCCGTGCACGACCCGCACCGGCAGACCCTGACCGCCATCGCCCGGGTCAGCAGCCGCGCCTTCGCCCTCCTCGACCCCGCCACCCAGACCCACAATGTGGGCAGCTGGGGACGCGCGCTCGCGGGCATCGCCCGCACCGGGCACATCGCCACCGTGCAGGTGCTGGAACGCACCGTCCCCGACAGCGGCGACACCCTCTCCCGCCACTGGGCTCAGAACGGGCAGCCCCAGACACCGGTCGCCGGACAGATCTACTCCGAACTGGTCGCCTCGGCCGGTCCCGCCGCCGCACCTCATGAGACCTACCTCGCCATCTCCCTCGATCTGAAGGCCGCCCGGCGGCTGATCTCGCAGGCTGGCGGCGGGCTGCCCGGGGCGTTCACCGTCATGGAGCAGACCACCGCGTCCATCGCCCAGGCGGCCCGCAACGCCGGACTGATGGTCACCGGCTGGCTGACCGCGCGGGAGATCGCTGCCGTCATCCGCACCGCCTACGACCCGGGGGCCCTGGCCGCACTCCAGCAGTGGTCCGACACCGGCCGCGCCGAGGCCGATCCCGCAGCCTCAGGTCCCGTCGTCCAGGTCGAGGAGTACGACCGCCTCGCCACCGACAGCGCGCGACACGCCACGTACTGGGTGGAGAACTGGCCCCGCACCGAGACGAACGCCGGCTTCATGCACGGCCTCATGTTCACGGCCGGCGTGCGGCGCAGCCTGTCCCTCATCTACGTGCCGCAGGGGCTCGAGTCCGCGCTGCGGGACGTCCAGCGCAAGAAGGCCGCGATCATCGCCGACGCCAACGAGCGCGCACGCCGCGGGCAGGTCGACAGCGAGGAAGACTCCGTCGAGTACGCCGACGTCAAGCAGCGTGAGCGCCAGCTCATCGCCGGGCACGCGGACGTGGCCCTGACCGGCCTCGTCACCGTCACCGCCGAGACCGACGCCCTCCTGGACGCCGCCTGCGCCCAGATCGAGACCCACGCCGTCACCTCGGGCGTCGACCTGCGACGGCTGAACTACCAGCAGCCCGACGCGTTCGCCGTCGCCGCACTTCCCCTCGCCCGCACCACCCTGTAGCTGCCAGTTCGCCCCCGCACCCCGCTCCCGCCTCTTTGGCGGCAAGGACCTCCCATTGATCCCTCCCCGTCCCAGCGAGCCCGACGCGCACCCCTACCTTCGGGCCGCCACCGCAGGCGTCCGCCACCACGCTCGTGCCCTCAACCGTGCCGCGCCCCCGGATCGCGGCCACCTCGACACCCTCCACGCCCACCTCACCGAACTACACCGGCTCATCGACCAGTTGGCTGAGGTAACGCGGCCCCCGCATCCTGCAGCAGGCCGCCACCTCGCCACCGCGCACACCCGGTTGTGGCAGGCCACCACCGAGATCCACGCCGCCTTCCACCTGCTGCCCGGCAACCCAGCGCAGGCAGACACCGAGACGAGCGCGTGCCATCCGGAACGGCTGCCCGAAGGGCCGCCCGTGCTGACCATCTGCCAACGCCACCTCGCCGCCGGGCACAGCATCCGGCGCAAGACCACCCCCACCGACCTCCGCCCGCACACCACGTCCTGCGTGCGATGAGCACCACCCGCAGAATCGAGGGCCCCCGATGAGTCACCGGCCCGCTCGCCGCGCCCGCCGCGCCTCCGCCAGCCCGCTGTTCACCCCGCACGGCACCGACCGGGCCAGCCGCAAGGCAGCCCGCCGCCAGCTCGCCGAAGCCACCGCCAAGGCCCGCGCCGAAGCCAGCGCCCACCAGGCAGAGAGCACACCCGCCGAGCACGAGATGCCCGCTCCGCTCTACCCCCCGAGCGGACGCCCCGGGCCCGCCTCCGCCCGCAACAACCGGCTGAAGCTGCCCGCCCACCGCATGACCACCGCCGTGGCCGCCGGCGCCTACCCCTTCCTCGCCGAAGGCGGGCTCGGCGCCGAGGGCATCTACATCGGCCGCGACGTGCACGCCGAGGCATCGTTCGTCTTCGATCCGTTCGCGCTGTACGGCAAGGTCGAGGGCTTCACCAACCCCAACCTCCTGCTCGCTGGGGTGATCGGCCAGGGCAAGAGCGCGCTCGCCAAGTCCTTCGCGCTGCGTTCGGTGGCCTTCGGCTACCGCGTCTACGTCCCGTGCGATCCCAAGGGCGAGTGGACACCGGTGGCTCAAGCCCTCGGCGGCCGGTCCGTCGCTCTCGGCCCCGGACTGCCCGGACGCCTGAACCCCCTGGACGCGGCCCCGCGACCGGACAGCGTCACAGAGGCCGACTGGGTCGGCGAGATCCGCAAACGGCGCCTGCTCCTGCTCGGCTCCCTCGCCCGGACCGTCCTGGGCCGGGACCTGATGCCCATGGAGCACACCGCCCTCGACGTCGCCCTCGACGCCGTCGTCACCCGCGCCGCCGCCACCGGCCGCACCCCGCTCCTCGGCGACGTCGCCGCCACCCTCAACACCCCCAGTGCGCTCGACGAAGCCGCCGGCGTGATGTCCGGCCAGCTCGGCGACGCCGCCCGCGACCTGGCCCACGCGATGCGCCGCCTCGTCCACGGTGACCTGGCCGGCATGTTCGACGCCCCATCCACCGTCGCCTTCGACCCGCACGCGCCGATGCTCACCATCGACCTGTCCCGCCTCGGCGGATCCGGCGACGACACCGCCCTCGTCCTGGCCATGACCTGCGCAAGTGCCTGGATGGAGTCCGCCCTCTCCGACCTGAACGGCGGCCGGCGCTGGATCGTGTACGACGAGGCGTGGCGACTGATGCGGCACGTCGGCCTGCTGCAGCGGATGCAGGCCCAGTGGAAGCTCAGCCGCGGCCTCGGTATCGCCAACCTCATGGTGATCCACCGGCTGTCCGACCTGCTCACCGCCGGCGACGCCGGATCACAAGGCCGCGCCCTCGCCGAGGGCCTCCTCGCCGACTGCAGCACCCGGATCATCTACCGCCAGGAGACCGACCAACTCCACGCCGCCGCCGCCCTGCTCGGCCTGACCTCTGTGGAAATGGACGCCATCGCGCACCTCAACCGGGGCCGTGGTCTGTGGAAAGTCGCTGGCAGATCCTTCATCGTCCAGCACCTGCTGCATCCCAACGAGCTGGCGCTCTTCGACACCGACGCCCGAATGCATTGAAAAAGCGTCTAGTTCACGAATCCTGACAACACCCCATCGAAGGACTCTCGCATCTCCCCGCGTGACCCGGACTTCGACCTGTACGACAACGTCGGCCGCGACGCCGACCAGATCCACGCCGCCCGGTACAACCTCGCCACCCGCGGCGACCTGAAGCGGTGGGCGCGACGCGACGCGCAGCCCTTCCGCGACGCGCATCCGCTGCCGGACCAGCCGTGGCCCGCACCTGATCTCACCCCCTACCTGGACGCCCTCGCCGCGGCTCAGACTCCGGCAGAGATCGAAGCAGTCACCGACCACGTCCTGGACGCCGCCGAACCTGCACTGCGCGCCGTGAGCGACTACCTCGTCGCCGCCGCCCGGTGGCGGCGGGAGAACCGCGGTGCGGCCAAGGGATCTCCCTCAAACCTGCTGATGACGGCGGCCAGCCGGGCGCTGTCGGTCCTGGCCCTCGCCGACGAGGCCGGCCTGAGCAGGCTGCGCGCCGCCTACGACCCGGCTCCCACCCCCGCGACACCGACCGGCGGCCAGCCTGGGGCCAGCGCAGGCGTCCCGCCCGCTCCTCCGTCCCCCGGTACCGCACCCCGCCGATAGCTCTCTTTCTGCGGTTCCAGTCCCGCCCGACTCTCGCAAACGCGATCCCGAGGGACCACCACTGTTGATCGACACGGCACCGCCACCGCCTGCACACGGAGTCCTCTTGAAACGTCCCCCTCACCTGAACGCCACCGAATGGGCCGAATACCACCAACGCCGAGCCGAAGTCGACGACCTCATGGCACAGGTCGCCGACCAGGACGCCCAGATGGAACACGACCTGATCGCCACCCACGACGAGTACGAACTCGGCTTCAGTCAGGAGTCGCAGCCGGGAGTCACCCCCACTGGACGGACGCCTCCACCGCACCGATCTCCCGCCTCCTCCCGCGGGAGGAACCGTGGCCGCTGACGAAGCGAGCACCCCAGACTCCCGCCGCGTTGCCTCGCTCGCACCGCTTCCCGACCACCGCAACGTGGACACCCCGTGGTGGCAGGAGCTGTGGCGTCGCCACGCGCACATCACCACGCCGCTGCGGGCGCGCGGCCTGCAGTGCGACATCGAGTTCGGCCTCAGCGCCTACATCGTGCGCGTCTCTCTCCCCGACGACAGTTACCTGATCATCGGTCCGCCGCAGGAGCCGTCCTCCGAGCGCCCGCCCGGAGACCCCGAGGGCTGGATCGCGACGCGTGAGCACCCCGACGACCCGTCGCTGTTCGAGGTCCTCTACGACTCGGCCCCCTCCGACGACCCCGGCGCTCCTCAGCGGCCCGAAGCCCGCCACGGCGGCAGCGCCCAGCCCCTGATCGAGGCGATCAACCACCGCCTGGCCAAGCTCGGACTGCTGCCGCACCCCGTCCTGCCCGGCGAAAGCCCACACGTGCACTCAGCCCAGCCGACGCCCCCGCCCCAGGCCCAGGGCGTCCCCGGCACATCCGACGACGCTCCCATCTACGTCTACGGCGACGCGCTGCGCGCTCTGACCGACCGGCTCAACGGAGCGGAGTCGCATACGGATGCCGCTGCCCTGCTGCACCAGATCCTGGAGCCCACCGACGGACTGCTGGCGCAGCTCGGCGAGTTCTTCGAAGCAGCCGGGGAGAAGGCCAAGGAAGCGGAGGAGGACGACGGCTTCGACCTGTCGTACGACCTCGCCGACGCCGCCGCCGAGATCCGCAACCTCGGAGAGGTCCTGCACGTGGCCGAGGACAGGATGCGGGCCCTCACTCCGCTCGCGTCGGCACCGCGCCTGCCCTCCAGCCCGGCCCGTACACCGTCCCTGCCCCCGCGAGTGCTCCCGCCGGCACAGCCGCGGCACACGCGCTGACCCCGGACCACCGCTTCCCTCCCGGAACACATGACTTCACTCCGCACCGACCTGGCCGCCTTCGCCGCCGCCCTTTCCGCGCGCCTGCCCGGCACCTGGACCAGCCAGTACCAGCGCCACTCGCAGTACGCGGACCAGTTCCCCCGCACCGAACAGCTCTGGGACACCGGCCACGTCGACTACGTCGTCAGCCAGTACGTCCTCACCCACGACGCCGTGCTCCACGGGCCGGCCGACCAGAGGCTGTACGTGGCCGACCGCCCCCGCTTTCTGCACCAGTTCGTCGTCGCCCCGCTCGCACCCGACAGCACGCACATCAAGCCCCGCCACTTCGCCGGAGTCGAGGAACCCAACGGCATCGCCGTTCCCAAGGACCCCGCACGCGCGGCAGCACGAGTCGCCCGGCGGCTGCTGCCCCGCTACGAAGAAGCCCTGCAGGCCGTCCTCAACAACGCGGCGCACCAGCCCCAGCCACCGCACCGGCCCCAACCGCCACAGGTCGACCAGGTCCTCACGCTGACCCTCTACAGCGACGGCGCCCTCGGCGCGCCGTACGAGAGCGTGCCGGTCGATGCCCGCATGACGCTGTACGCCCACGGCTTCCAGTACCACCCGCACCAAGCAGCGTTCCTCCTGCCCACCGCCTACGGGGACACCGGTCGCGCCCTTCGCGTCCACGCCGTGGTCCAGCAACTCACCGCCCAGGGCATCGGCGTGAACCTGCGCCACTCGGCGCCCACCACCAGCGCCGCCCTTCCGCCGGCGTCAGCGAAGGCCGCGTCCCCGATCCGCCGTACGCGCTGACCCGCCCCGCCCCCAGACCTTGGAGTCTCCATCCGCATCACCCGCCGCACCCTGCCGCTGCTCGCCGGCGCCGCCTGCCTCGCCCTGGCCCTCACCGGCTGTGCCGACGACGAAACCGCTGTCGCCAAGCAGACGCCCAGCGCCAGCAGCGCGCCGCAGCCGGCACCTGCCCTCAGCGCCGCCCAGGCCCGCGCCGTCATCACCCACTACTCGCAGATCAACAACGAGGCCAACGCCGACCGCAACCGCGCCCTGCTCGACACCATCGAGGACGGCCCGCTGTATGCCATGTCCGTCTCGGACTACACCGAGACCGAGGGGCTGCCCGCGGCCGACCGCACGCCCTACAAGCCCTGGTCCTACGACACCGCCAGCGCCAAGCTGTACATCCCGCGCCTGGCCGCTGGACAGGACCGCTGGTTCGCCGCCGCGCTCTCAGACGACAAGGAAAAGGCCCCCTCGCGTCTGGCGGTGTTCGCGGAACGACCCCAGCACAAGCGCTGGGAGCTGGTCTCCGTCGTCGACCTCGACAGCCCGAAACTGCCGGACATCGCACTCGACCACGACGGGTACGCAACGGCCGTCGCCGCCGACGGCAACAAGCACCTCGCCGCCGACGTCGGCGTTTTGCGTGCCGCGGTGCTCGACAACTTCGCCACCGGCGGCACGCACACCGGGACGAAGGTCTTCACGCCGACCACGGCGAGCAAGCGGCAGATCGAGGTCCACGACAAGACCGGCACCCGTTTCGGGGACCAGGGCACCACCGTCTTCGCCGGCGCCGCCAACCGCTACACGGACGCCTACGCTCTCAAGACCGCCGACGGCGGCGCGCTGGTTCTCTTCTCCCACATGCACACGCAGACCGACGCCGTCGCGCACTCCGGCCTGCAGATCAACCCGGGCAAGGAGGACCGGGCCTGGCTCCACGACGTGTCCCGCACCTCCATCAGGTACACGTTCGTGTGCAACGACGCCGCCGCTGTCCCCGCGAAGGCCGCCCCGTCCCGGCTGATCGGCTACACGTGTGCCCGCACCGATGCCTCCGGCCCGCCGGTCTCGTCCTGGTCAGACCGCGTATAGACGCACCCGCGCGCTACCTGATGGCCGCCGAACATTTCCCGCCCCCTGCTTGCTGCGGAGAGCTCCCTGTCCACTCGCTCCTTCATCGCCCGCCCCACCGTCGGCACGGGCTACACCGGCATCCACGTCCAGCTCGACGGCGTGCCCAGCCACCACCTCCCCCTCCTCCTGGCCGCCTACCAGTACAAGTTCGGACGCGACATCGAGGCCATGTGCCGGCACCTCATCGACGACGTCGCCGTCGGCTGGGACGAACTCGGCACCGATCTCCTCGACGATGCCCCGCCCGCACTAGTGACCGCGCTGACCGGCGGCGAGCACTGGCCCAGCCGAACCCTCGACCACCTGGTCACCCCGGACGGCTCGCCGCCGGTACGCATGTCGGTCACCGACGAGACCGCCGACGACCAGGACATGCAGTGGGGGTACGTCCTGCACAAGGAGGGCGTCGAGGTGATCAGCCTCCTGCACGAGGACATCGGCCCCATCGTGAGCTGGTCCATCGACCCGCGCACCGCCTTCAGGCGACCACCCGGCGGCCTGGTCCTCCCTCGACTCCCCGCCCGCTATCCGGGCATCGCGCAGCACGCCGACTCCGAGCGCTCCTGCCGCAGCCCCGGCGAAGGCCAGCCCCTCTCGCCCCACCGCCCGCCGCTAGCTTTCCCTCGTCTTCCCGGAGCCTTCCCTGCCCCCGCACACCACGCCCCTGATCACCGTCGTCATCGCCAGCCGCCTGCGCGAAGACCGGCTCGACTACCTGACCGCCATGCACGCGAGCCTGACCCGGCAGTCCGTGCCGTGGGAGGCCGTGATCGCACTCGACGGTGCCTCGCCCGACCGCCTGCCGGCCCCGCTCGCACAGGATGCCCGCGTTCGCACCCTGTCGCTGCCCCGGCCGGTCGGCGCCGCCTGCGCCCGCAACCTGGCCCTGAACCACGTACGCACCCCGTACACCAACTGGGCGGATGACGATGACGAGTTCACCGACGATGCGATGGCCGTACGGCTGAACACCCTGGAGTCGACCGGGGTCGGCTGGTGTGCGGGCTGGAGCGAGGACCACTACCCCGACGGCTCGACCACCCTGTGGCGCTGTCCAACGCCGCCCGGCCGGCACGAGGCCGGCGACGTGTGGACGTACTGGAAGTCGCCGGCGGACACCATCCCCATCGGGCCGACCACGATCCTCGCCCGCACCGACCTCGTGCGCGCCGCGCCGATGGGCGGCCTCGTCCAGGGCGAGGACTACTGCGCAGCCCTCGGCGTCACCGCGCTCGCGCGCGGGATCCTGCTGCCAGTGCCCGTGTACAGGTACCGCAAGTGGAACGGGCAGATGACCGCCCAGGTCGGATACGACCAGCTGGAGGTGGCGGCCCGCGAGCACGCCTGGGCGTACGGCCGCAGCCTGCGCTCCGTCCTGCACGGCGAGGACCTTCTAGGATCCGCGAATTCGTGAGCATTTCCGCGTGATCATGAGCATTGGCAACGTTCAGTAGTTGTCACTTTCTCAAGCCCGGGTGTCAGCGCGGGCGCGGCCGACCTCCTCCTGGATGCGGTCGCGCAACCAGGGCGGCATGTCCACCGGGGCACCCTCTGCGTCAGCGAGATAGATGCAGAGTTGCCCACGCATCTCGTCCTGGCGCGGATGACCGAAAGCTTCGACGACCCGACGACCCACCTCATTGAGATCTTGGTGTGGAGCATCCACGTCCGACTGGTCATAGAACATGTGCAGGCCGGGAACACCGGGCAGGGGTCGAGTCACCTTCGGCCCCGCATCCCCGACAATCCGGCTCTCGGCGTCCCAGTACCGGATGAAGCGCAGGTTGTACGCGCTAACGACGGCCACCATCGCCAGGTCGCTCATAGCCAATCTCCTGCCTCGCAAGGGAGTTTGGACTCTAGCCGCCGCGCCGACCTGCTGGGCCGAGAGCGACCTGGTCCACCAGCGTCAAGGCCGACCCTGGTTACCGGAACCAACGTTCACCGCGGCCATTAGTACCTCACTCGCCGTTACCTATCCGAGCTAGGAGAACCACCGATTGCTCAATCTCCACCTACAGCGCCACTGCTCACTGCGTGCGGATTTCGATGTTTCTGCGGGAGCCCGTGCTCACGAAGTCGCGCTCCCTACAGACCTGGTCCATGGCTGAGGCGCAGATCATCCTGACGCACAGCCGAGAGTCCGGGATCGTCGCCATCGCCTCGGGCGAGCAGTACCCCTGGGCGCACACCGCCCTCGCGGAGAACGGCTTCCAGCGGGACGACGACGGCGTCTGGCACCTGCCCGCGGACGGCACCAAGACCACCGTGGTCGACCTGATCAGGTGCGCGAAGCGGCACCACACCAGCGTGCACACGAGCAGCCGCCGGTTCATCGGCGACGCCGCCCGCGACCTCACGCGCCTCCTGCCCGGCCAGTGGCGCGCCTCGTTCGAGATCTACTCGCACCCCGCCTGGCAGGAAGACCTCGTCCCCTGGATCTGGGACAGCGGCGAACTCGGCCGCGCCGTCCAGAGCGAGCGAATCCCCTACGCCGCGCTCCTCACCGACGCGGTGCAGGGCACCACGCTGCTGTTCATCGAACGCCCCGGCCGTCAACTCGACTACCTGGTAGGGGCCTTCTCGCCCGAGGGGCTAGAAGGGGGCTACGGCGATCCCCACGCCCCGCGCAGCATCGTCTTGCCGCCGTTTGCCGGACGGGCTGCCCAGGCCCTCACCGGCCGGTACCTCCCCGCCTACGAGCAGGCCGTCCACGCCCGCCAGACGGCGGCCATCGCCGCCGTGCTCGGGGACATCCGCTGCGAGCACGACACCTGGCAGGCCATGAACGCCTCCGGCCGCTACAGCGACGCCACCCCGCTGAGCGCCGCCGCTCTCGGCGCCGCGACGGGGTTGTTCCTCGACCACGCCTGGAGCCGTTTCCTGACCGTCGTCGACCACGCCCCGGCGCTGCTGGACCGGTGCCGACCCGCGAGCAGCCCGTGGCCCGACGACGCCGCGGCCCTCTCCCGTCTGGCCGACGCCGTGATCGATGCCGAGACCCTGGTCGACGAGATCGTCCACGGCGGTTTCGTGCCGGAGCAGGAGCGCCGAGCACGCGCGTGGCCGGCCATCGAGACCTGGCTCACTGACGGCGAAACGTTCTTGCGGCAGACCCGCATCAGCGCACCCCACCGCCGCCCGGCTCTGCCCGTCGCCGCGCCGGCCCGCCCCCTCACCGCGGCCCGGCCCGCGCACCGCGGCCCCTGACCTTTCCGCCCCCGCCCCGAGGAGAACACCGCCCCCTTGCAACCCGGCACCCACTTCGCCTTCGGCGACCACGAGGAACACGGCTTCGTGGCCTCCTTCACCGCCTCTATGCCCGCGCACCTCGCCCACTGGTACCTGGAGCGCGAGCAGTTCGAGCCCGTTCCCGGAGAACCCGGCCTGTACCGGCTCAGCGAGCCCGAGCGTGACGGAGTCCGCCGCACCCGCCAAGCCGTCCACGACCTGCGCCGCCACGGCTACACCGTGCAGGCCGACATCCGCCTTGACCCGTCCCTCTCGGCCGGCCCGGCACACCCCGCCCGGCCCCACGGACTCGAGGAGCGCCGCAGCCGTCTCGCCCAGGCCGCCGCCGGCCGGACGACGCAGCGCTCTACACCGCCCACCACCTCCCCGCCTTCGGCCCGGCCGATCCCGCCGAAGCCCATGTACGCTCCGACCGTCCATCTGACGGCCGCGACCGGCGGGCGGTCCCGATGACACCCGCGAGCAGTCCGACCCCCGACGGCCCCTTGCCGACCGCTCCCGAACTGGCCAACGCGGCACGCGACTTCCGTTTGCGGCTGGCGGTCATCGACCGCGAGACCGAGGCCGCGCTCGACATGACACGCGACCGCTACGGCCGTACCGTCCACGCGGGCGCCGCGGCAGCCGCACGAGCCCACCGCGACAAGGCCGCGGTGGAGGCGTACGCCGCCCACCTCGCCCCGCACGCCGAGGCTCTCCTCGATGCCGCCCGCCTGGCGCTCGATGAGCTGCCACCCGCTCGGCACCTGGCCGGGTGGCGGGCCGTCCTGGACGGCCTGGCCGTTTCGGCCGCCGAGATCCGCCGGGCGCTCGACCGGCCAGCCGCACCCGGTTCCCCGGCCGAGCGCGCTCAGCACGCGGCCTTGTGGCCGCACCTGGCCGCCTGGGCGGACCACGGCTCCATCGCCAGCAACCTCGCCGACCAGCAGGGCGGCCAGCACCACAAGGCTCCGCTGACCGACGAGGAACAGCAAATGTGGACCAAGAAGGCCCAGGCCGCGCAAAGGCGCGGCGAGCTGGAGCTGACCGAGTCGTGGTACTCCGCCGACGGGCAGCCGATCACCCTCGCCTATTTGGTCGAGGATGACGACTCGACGGTGGTCGCGCTGCGCGGCGATCCGGACGCACCGGGCTAGCAGGTGATCGGGCACTACGCCCACGAGTACGAGGCGGGCAAGGTGCTGCCCGCTCCGGTTCCGCCCGGCGTGCTGCGCGCGGACGTCTCCCGGTTCAACCGCCCGGCACCGGTCCCGGAGGTGTCCCTGCAGGACCTCATCCGCGATGTCGTCGAAGGCCACAGTGCCGGTGACGCCTCCAATGCGCTTCTCAGCGCTGTCCAGCGCGGCTATGACGCCGGACCGATGGTCCGCCTGCAGGAACTCCTGGAGACCAGCGGCCAGTTCGCCAGCGCCCTGGAGACCGTGCAGGGCCGCCAGATCGCCGCCCGCCTGGCAGCGCTGAGCCGGCAGATCGAGTTCCTCACCCGCGAAGCCGAAGAGGCGGCCGAGGACCTCGGCGCGACCGTCGCCGTCCTGCCCCCGCACCGCACCCCCGTGCTGCGCACCCGTCCGCGCCCCGCCGTGGACACCACACCGCCCAAGCCGCCACCCCGCGCCAGCACCACCGCCCGACACCGCTAAGTGAGCGTTTGATTCTCGGTTGTCTGTTTCATTTGGCTTAGCTGTCGCGCCAGTTGGGGGTGGCTTCGTGGGTGAGGCGGCGGGTCATGAGGTTGATGGCGGCGAGCTGGATCATGGCGGCTGAGCGGTGGGGGTGGGTTTCGTAGTCGCGGGCGAGGCGGCGGTGGTGCATGAGCCAGCCGAGGGTGCGTTCGATGACCCAGCGGCGGGGTTGGACGTGGAAGCCGCGGACGGTGGGGTCGCGTTGGACGATCTCGAGGTCGATGCCGAGGTGGGCGGCCTGTTCAACGGCTTTGGTCTTGTAGCCGTTGTCGGCCCAGGCCTTGGTGATGGTGGGGTGGCGTGCGGCGATGCCGGCGAGGAGTGGGGTGCCTGCGGCGGAGTCGTGAACGCTGGCGGCGGTGACCGTGACGGCCAGGAGGAGGCCGAGGGTGTCGGTGACGATGTGCCGCTTGCGTCCGATGATCTTCTTGGCGGGGTCGATGCCCTGGCTGGTCAGGGGGACGGTGGCGGAGGTTTTGATGCTCTGGCTGTCGATCAGGCAGGCGCTGGGCTCGCTGGTGCGGCCTTCGGCCTGACGGACTTTGCCGCGTAACAGGCCGGTGAGCTGGTCGAAGATGCCGTCGGCTTCCCAGCGGGCGAAGTAGCCGTAGACGCTCTGGTGGGGCGGGAAGTCGTGGGGTAGGTAGCGCCAGGGGATGCCGGTGCGGTCGACGTAGAGGATGGCGTTCATCAGGGTGCGCAGGTCGTGGGTGGGTTTGCGGATGCCGTTGCGGGCCTGGCGCCAGGCTTCGAGGGTGGGGCGGATGAGTTCCCAGCGGGCGTCGGACAGGTCGCTGGGGTAGGGCCGTGGAGTTTGCATAACGGATGCGTATGGGGCGGCAGCTGGTCTGGCCAGGGCGTGTGCGGGTTTGCCGGGTGCACCGGGGCGTGCGTTCTCGACACGGCGCGTACCGGTAGATTTCCAAATGAGACAGGAGCACTTACAAGGAAACCGGCGCACTACAGCTCTGCCGATTGCCGCAGAAGCGATGTTTCCGGCGAATCGCTTCGCTGAGCGCTCGATCCGGCTCCTGGAATTCCCCCTGAACCATCCAATACCAGAATCAAACGCTCACTAAGCCCATGTCCCACCTGGTCTTGACGAACACGAGCCCATGGAGCAGTACGCGATCAACCTTGCCCTCGCAAAATACGAGCACGATCGTGAGCTGTCTTGAGCGCTCACGGCCTAGGGGCGGCCATGCCAGCCGCCCCGGAGCAGCGACTACTGCTGACGCTTACTCACGTGTGACACGGCGGTCATGCCGGCGCCGTAGGTGAAGGCAAGGACCGCACCGCCAGAAGCGACGGCGGTGAGGGCAGGCTGCCCCAGAACAGCGGAGCCGATCCCCGCAACCAGCCCAGCGATGACGGATACCAGAGCAACGACGACAACGTGATACACGCGGTGGTCACAGGTAGAAGTGGTGGCAGACAAGTAGGGCCCTCCCATACTCCGTCGGAGCGCCGTCACCTGAATCAGGGCAGGGTGCAGCCTGCGCTGGATTCACGTCACAGCGTCGCCGCCCAGCGGGCGTCGCGATAGGGAAGCGCCGGCCAGGCGCGCCTATCGCTCCTCGGATGGAGCGCCGTAGCGGTTGGCCATCATCACCGATGCACCATGCCTTTCAAGGATCTCGTCAACCACGTCCATGGTAGCCAACCCCACTGACACCCAGGCAAGTTGGTAGCCGTTTCTTGGGGGCCCAAGCTGCAGCGACTCCCACTCACCTGGTCTTCACGCGCGAAGCCTCGTTGCAGGCACACCTCTCCTGGTGGCCGTGTTTCCTGGCCAAGCATCCCGCCCGCCGCGCCGCCCTCGCCGGACACCTCGCCAAGCAGCCGCTCGCCGGCCCGGCGCTCCCTGGCACCGGCGCGGCCTTCGCTCTCACCGTCCTTCTCGCCGCGCGCCGACATCTGGGCCCCGCGGGCAGGCGCGGTGCGGCTGGCGCCGGTGCCTGCTCCGTGGCCGGTACATGACGCCCTGATCAGGGCGCAACCCCACTACTTCCAACCCCTTTGAGGAGATCGAATTATGGCCGTGCGTACGCACTGGACCGTGGAGCACGCCTGCTCCCACCGAGTGGATCACGACCTGTCCAATCGCCCTGCCGACAAGCGGGCCAGCTTCGCCCGCTGGCTCGCGTCGAAGGACTGCACCGACTGCTGGAAGGCCGCACGCGACGCCGACTCCGAGTCCAAGGATGGGTGGCTCGCGGCCAAGCGGGCCGAGGAGCAGGAGGCAGCCCTCGCGTGGGCGAAGCAGTTCGACATGCCGCAGTTGGAGGGCCCGGCCAAGGCCCTGGACTGGGGTGAGCGCTCCCGCCACCAGCTGATGACATCCGCGCACACCGCACTCGTGGTCGAGGGCACGTGGGACGAGGCGGACTGGGCGGAGCTGGAGGAGAAGGCCCGCACCATCACCCGTGCCGGATGGTGGATCGACCAGCGCGACGCCGAAGGCACTGACCTGCTCGAACTCCTCGACGCAGCCGATGAGGCGGACCGCGGGACGGAGAACCCGTTCCGCTGACGGCGGGGCAACATAGCCGGAGAACGCCGGTTAGCCAAACCGGCGTTCCTCCGGACTATTGATGCTCCCACCCCGCCAGCATCTGCGTGGAAGGACCTCATGTCCCAGCCCCCGCCCCACCTCGGCGTTCGCACCGACGCCCGACCCGCTCACCCCCGATCGGGACATCACTCACGCCCACTTCCAGGCCGGTGACACCGTCGTCGTCCTGAAGGGGATGGCCGGCGGCGAACTGTGGGGCGATGCGATGCGCGTCGTGGCCCCGTCCTGGCACACCCCGACCGACGAGGACGGCTGGCGGCTGCGTGATGCGACCGGCGGCGCCCAGTCCTACGTCACCGCCCACCCCCGCTACCTCGTGCACCTCTCGCGCCGCTGCCCGGACTGCCTGATCTACCTGCGCGCCATGGAGGATGCCCTCTTTACGCGGTTCGCCGACCGCGACGAGCTGATCGACTGCGGCTGGTACACCACCACCGCCCTGGGCCAGCTCGTGCACATCGCGGACATCCGGAGTGGCCGATGACTTCCCCCACGCACCGTCCCGGCCGTTCCGCCGCGCTCGACAGAGCCAGGGCCCAAGCCACCGCATCTCCGGTCGATTCTTCCTGGCCGCTTCACCTGGCCGAAGACCTCCGCGACATCGAGGCCGACTGGAGAACTTCGGCCGAGGTGTGCGCGGATGCTGCCTGGGCGGCACGGTCGGCCGGCCACAGCGTCCTGACCCTGCTGTCCCCGCAGGACGTCACCGCAATGGGCCTTGACCCGATCACCGCCCGCACCTTGGCTCATCTGTACCTGAGCGCCCTGCGGTTCGACTTCCGCTGCCCCACCCTCCAACGCCTCGTCGAACAACTCGCGGAAACCGCGCGTCAGCCGCTGGACTGCTACACCCGGGCCTTGTACGCCTTCGCGCTGCTGGGCCAGTCCCGCCCGGAGGGCCTGGCGGTCATGGACGAGGTCCTCGCGGAGGCCGGGCAGCACACCAAGACCCTGCACGTCCTGCTGCACGGGCTGTGGCTCGGCCAGGACCTGGACCAGGACGCGGAGCGTCTCCTGGCCCTCAGCTCCCGACCGGCCCTCGCCACCGGCAGCGACCCGATCGTCCTCTTCCGCGTGGCGGGTGCCCTGCGCCGGCTGGGCCGGTACGACGAAGGGTTGGGCGCCATCGACAGGGCGATCGACTGTCTCCCGCCGGGGGACACCTCGGTGCACGCCGACCTGGTCCGCGAGCGCTCCCTGCTCTGCACAGCCCGCGACCTTCATCAGCACCGGCCGCCCACCCGCACGTCGAGCGGGGTGCCGTCATGATCCCCCGCCTGCACGCGCGGACCCACTCGCCGCGCGACCCGCTCGCCGAGGCACTCGGGCGGCCCCTTTCCCCGAACGAGGGTCTGACGGAGTACACCATCGTCGCCCACTGGCCGGACCTGGACTACTACACCCCCAACGACGAGCAGAGAACCTGGACATCCGCTCAGTGGGCCGAGCACCTCGAAGATCCCTACCTGGAGCATCCGTTCACTGCCAGTGCGGACGACGACCGACGGGCGATCCTCCATCTCGACATCCGCCTCCACCCGGACGACCGGGAGCTGACCGGTCCCGAGTGGGCCGAAACCGCTCACCGGTTCGCGCGAGCCGCCGGTATCGAGATACCCGGCGCCGCAGAGCACGGCTGGCGGTGGATCGCCGTCCAGGCACAGCCCGGGCGCCTGGACCTGATCGCCAACCTGATCCACCTCGACGGCACCTGGCGCACCCCGCCCTCAGACATACTGCGGCGCCTTGCGGACGAGGCACGCCGCATCGAACAGGACCTCAACTTGATCCCCGCCCGCACCGGACCCGCGACACGCCCCGCTGTCCGTACGGCGCCCACCGCATCCGCGCAGTTCGCGAGCGTCCTTACGCAGCTCGCCGACGAGCAGGCCGGCCCGCTGGCCACGGTCCGCGGACTGAGCGAGCACACCGCTCACCGCATCGCCCGCCAGCCCGGAGCCGCCAGCACCGAAGCAGCACACGGTCTGGAGCTGATCGCCCGCCGGCTCCACGCGATCCAGCAGGACCTGGACACCACCGCGGCCCACCTGGTCCGCCGGTCCCGGATCGCCGCCGCACCGCCCGTAGCCCGGCACACCGCCCACAGATCTCCGTAGGAGCAACGCCTTCTTGCCCCATACCGGCCGCTTCATGGACATCCGCCGCGACTCGAGCTCCAGCGAACTCCTCGCGCGCGGCGACGACTTGGAGGCACACAGCATTCTCCAGCGCGCGGGATTCATCGCGGTCGTCCGCCTCCACGAGACCTACCACCGCGGCCCCGCCGGCCTCACCGAGGACGACGAGTCCCGTCTCGCCACCGATGCCGTAGCGCGCCTGCGGGCTGCCGGGTACCACGTCGACTGCGACGAACCTTTCGACACCGACGCCCGCCCCGCGCGCTATCCCACGCTCGGTACCTCGGTCTCCCACCTCGCCGAACGCCTGCGCGAAGCCACCGACACCGCCGAGGCAGCCGACATCCTCACCGCACTCACCGCGCCCCACGACGGCATCCTCGCCGGGTTGGAGGAAACCCTCGGCGCTCTGGCGGAGTTCTTCGACGGACTCGGCAACGCGACCGATCCGCACACCGCCCGGCGCCTGCGCTACCTCGCCGACGAATACGTCCGCGTCATCCACTCCGACCTCGCGTACACCCGCGAACGGCTGGCCGACCGGCACGCCCCTCACCCCGGCCGCCGCCCCTGCGCCGAGCAGGTGCCCGACCACGAGCCCGAACGCTCCGCCGTGTGCGCCTGCCCACCCCCGCCGCGTGCACTGCCGGCCCCGGCACCGCCGCCCGTCGGTGCCACCCGCCTGCGCCGCTGAGCCCCTGCAACTGCCCAAGGACACCATGCACGACCACGACACCTCCGAGCACCTCGCCTCGTACGCCGACGTCCTCGCCGGTGAACTCCCCGATACCTGGACCAGCACGCACCTGACAGCCGATGCCAAAGACGACCTCGCCGAACTCGCCGACCGGATCTGGGACCTGGACCTGGTCGCCGCCTCCCTCGGCGAGCACCCGCTGACGCAGGCAGCCGTCCTCAGCCGCCCCGACGGCGCCCAGCTCGTCCTCCTGGACCGGCACGACGGACGCGACGGCTTCCTTCTCGCCGCCGTCGCCCCGCGCGCCCTGCCCGACGAGGCGTACCGGGCTGTCCCTGAGCCCAACGGCGTCGCCCTGGCAGACGACCCGTTCCTGAGTGCCGAGCAGGTCGCTGGCGATCTGCTCGCCCGCTACGACCGTGCGCTCGCACAGGTCCGGCACAACGCCCTGGGTGGCATCCAGCCCTCCCAGCCGGACCGGATCGTCCTGACCTGGCAGCCGGACGGCAGCGTCGCCACCGCCCCCGCCGACGACCGGGCCGGCACGATCCTCGTCGCCCACGGCTTCATCCAGGACCCGCAGAGCGGCATCTACCGCCTGGGTGGTGACGACACCCAGGTCCAGGCCCGCGCCCTGCGCGAGATCGGCCCGCGCCTCGACGCGCTCGGCATCGGTACCGCCCTCCAGCACCCCGCCGGACGAACCGCGCCTACCTCAGCCCCGGCATCCATGCCGCCGACCCCGTCCGGCACCCGTACGCCAACCGCCAGGACTCGATGAACCAGGCGGAGGCCGACCTGGGCATCCCCTCCCTGCTCCTGACCGGTCATGACGTCAAGTGCACGCCCGGCGTCTTCGACGAAGCCACCTACCGGCGGGCCATGCACGGCCTCCGCACCAGAGCGGCCCGTCCCGCAGCGCAGCAACCGGCACCGGACGGCTCCCCGTCGCACTCCGCACCGGCCCGCTGTACCCCGTAAGACGCCCGAGCGGCCCCGGCACCACGCCGGGGCCGCCCAGCACACCGCCCGACTCCCGGAGAAACCCGTAGCACCCCGCACACCCCCACCGATCAGCAACCGGCTCAAGCCCCGGCTCGCCACAGCCCTGTTCCGCCGCTATCTGCGCGCTTGCATACCGACCGGTCCCGACCACACCTCCCCGCTGACCGGCGCCCGCCCGGGGGGCGTCCTCACCGAGTCACAGCGCGTCGGGCAGCGCCACCACCACTGACCGTTCACCGCCCCGGAGGAGCATGTCCCACCCCGCCCCCTATCCGGTGAGACTGGCCGACGAGATCACCCGCCAGCTCGGCCAGCTCGCCGACCACCTCTCGCAGCTTCCCCCGCCCCAGGCCGCGCAGGTCATCGCCCGCGTTCTCGACCCGGACGCCGGAGTCCTCGGCGGCGTCACTCACCTCGTCGCCACCGGAAGCGTGTTCGCCAAGGACCAGGCAGAGCGCGGCGCGCTCCCCGCGGAGGTGTGGCTCGCTCTGGGCCGTGCCTCGAACGAACTGCACGACATCACCCTCGACCTGGACGAACACAAGGACGCCCTGGCGCACGTCAGCACCCAGCCCGCCACCACCGAGGCGAAGCGCCCAGTGCCCGCACCGCTCGTGGTCCGGCGGCGCCGGTGAAGAAGAAGCAGTGGCAGGGCTGGGGGCCCGGCGAGCAGGCCGAGCAGCACTACCTCGTCCAGCCCCGTGCCCTGGCAGGCGGCGGCGACGTCCGGCACGTCTCGGAGTTCCTGCGTGCCTCGGGCTGGCGGGACAAGTCCAAGACCGGCGGCCCTTTGTTAATGGAGAGCCCGGACCGGACCGTCCGCGTCGCCTACGACCCTTACGTCCTTCCCGGCGGCTGGACCATCCACGGCCGGGCAGACGGGGCCAGCGGCGAGTGGTCGGCGCACCTGGGCCGTCAGGCCCCGGTGGAGATCGTCGCCGGCCTGACCGACGCCCTCACCCGTCCCCGCTCCGCACACGCCCCCAACGTCTGGGCTCCGCTGCAGGAACAGAACTGGCACACGCGTTTCGAGGGCGAAAACTACGTGGCGACCAGCCCCGACAGCACCGCGTGGATGCAGTACGGCCAGAACCCCGACGGCACGGCGATGTGGTGGAGCGGAGCGCAGGACAAGCAGGGCAACGGCTGGACGGCCCACTTCACGCCGAACACCCCGATGCACCTCGTGCAAGCCTTCTCCACCGAACTCGCTAGCCCCGACCCCGTGATGCGCCCACGCGGACGCGTCCCGCACAGCGCGCAGATCCGCACCTGGTCGGTATCCGTCGAGCCCTCCCAGCTCAGCGCCTGGCAGCAGGCCCGCATCACGGCCGCCCGGGCCGCCACCTGGGCCCGCAACAGCGCCCGAAGCACCAGACCGCGCACCACCGCCCGCGCCCACGCCGCCGACGGCGCACGAACCCGCCGCTGACCACGACACCCACCACCCCGAGGAGCCCGATGCCCGCACTCACCCCGGACACCATCCGCGCCGCGACCGACACCCTGTGCCGTCTCACCGAATACCTGCGCGAGAACCCCGACCCCAAGGAGGCGCTCGCTCTCGTCGAGCCCCTCCTCGACGAATACACCGGCCTGCCCATCCAGCTCGGTGACACCCTGCGCGCCCTCGCCCGCGCCGTACAGAGCCACCCGAACACACCGCGCAGCGAGAAGATCAGTGATCTGGTCACCGAGCTGCGTGCCGCGGCGTGGGTGCAGACCGACCAGTACATGCTCCACTACGTCCTGGACGAGCTGCGCAAGGTGATCGGCAGCGCCGCCGCGAGTGAGCCGGGGTGCGGTCGGTGCCGCTGAGCGAACGGCAGCTCGCCGGGTTCGCCGACAAGCACGCCTGGCGGATCCCCTTCGACACCAGCCCCCGCCATCTCGCCGGCCCCGGGGATGCCCGCCACGTCACCCACGGCTTGGCCGCCGCCGGATGGAGCGCCGTCTCCGACCCTTTGAGTGCCGAGATCGTCCTGCGCAGTCCCGACCTTCGCCACAGCCTCCAGTTCGACCCGCAGTCCGCCACCTCTGCATGGTGGCGGCTGCGGGCCGAGCCCACCGACACCGAGCCCGGCTGGTACGCCGAGTTCGGTGAACTCGTGCCCGCCGAGGTCCTCGCCGGCTTCACCGATGCCCTCATCGCCCCGCCGCCACAACAGCCAGACCCGTGGCAGCCGGTGACCTCGGCGGGCTGGCACCGCGACTCGGACGGTACGGCGCGCTCGCCGGACTCCATGTGCCACATCGAACTGCGCCCGTTGAGCGAATTCAGTGGCCGGTCGTCCTGGCACGTTGAGACCTGCGAGCCCGGCGACGGGCAGTTCCCCGGCCCGCGCATCTGGCACGCCTACTTCGACAAGGACGTCCCCGCCCACCATGTCGGATCGTTCCTCACCGCGCTGGCCGACCGCAGCCCGCTCCAGCGCGGCATGTACGACCGCACCGGCCACTACAGCGCCGTGCAGGAGCCCAGCCCGCTGCGCCCGCAGCAGGTGGTCGACGCCCACACCGCCCGTATCGAGTCGCTCCGTGCCCGGGCACGCTCCGCCCGCAGGCAGCAGACGAAACCCGCACCGACGCCGGCAAAGGCCCACACCGCCCAGCCGGCCGCCCGCCGCTGAACCGACAGGACCCCTTTCCCATTTCCGCCGATCACCGCGCCCACCGCGCCCTCCTCCGTCACCTCGACCATTACGTGAGCGACAGCAAGAAGATCCGCGACGCCTGGGACGCCTACTCCGACGAACACACCGACCTCGACGGCTGGCCCTACGACGACCACGCCTACGGAAGGCGCGCGAGCCAGCGCGACGCCGACACCGCCGAGGCATTCGAGCCGCTCCGGTACGGCGCCCGTCACCTGCTGGCCACGGCCGAAACGCAACTGGCCCACCTGCCGGAGACCAACGTGCAGAGCCGCTGGGTCTACCAGCTGGGCGTCCTGCGCGACGCACTCGACCGACTCGACGAACTGCACGAGCAATGGCTGGTCACCCGCGACGCCCTCCCCGCCACCGCCAAGCCCGGCACCCCGGACTTCGACGACGCACTCGCCGCACATCACGCCGAATCGTGGAGCTACCTCGACGACTGGGCCACCCACGGCAAGGCGCTCCGCGAGATCAACACGGCCGCCCGTAAAGCCCCTTCACCCCTGGCTCCCACACCGACACCGGCCCCGGCCACCGCGCCCGACCGGCGAGCTACGGCACGGAAGTGAGCACGCCCCCGACTCCCGAGACCGTCGAGGTCGACTTCATCACGCCGCGCCATCTGGTCGGCGGCGGTGCCCCCGCCTGGATCACCGTCTCCCTGCACCGCGCCTGCGGCTGGAGCCACGGCAACGACCCCCTGATACCCCGCGTCCTGCTCTCCAGCCCGGACCAGGAGACCCTCCTGCGCCTGGAACCCGATCCCGACGGACAGTGGTGGACCCTCAACCATGCAGCGGAGCCGGACCGGCCCGCCTGGTACGCGAGTTTCGGCGCCCGCACCCCGGTCGAACTCATCGCCGCCTTCAGCGACATCCCGCCGGCAACTCCAGGCCCGCCGCGCCCGCCGCCGGCCAGGAACAGCCGCAGCCGCTGAATGCCCCGCCCCCGCCCGGAAGGCACGTAACTCTTTGCCCCCCACCTCCTCCAACAGTTCCACCGACGGGTACGACATCGTCCTGCGCCTCCTGATCGGAGTCGCAGCCGTCGTCGTCCCCCTGTCCCACCTCGCCTGGCTGTCCGGCAACATCACCGCCTACCTCACCGGAGGCGGCTGGGCGCCGTACCAGCCGACCACCGCCCTGCTCCACCCCCAGCGCCTCTGGCCCCACGCTGGAGAAACACCCCTGCTGATCGGGGCACGCATCGTTCCCGTTCTCCTCCTCCTGGCCCTCGGGACAACAGCGGGCATCCTGTTGGCCCGGCACAAGAACCGCAGCGGCGGCCGGAAGAAGAAGATCACCGGCATGGCCAAGGCCCGGGACATCGAACCGATGATGGCCAAGGCGATCACCGAGAAGGCCCGCTCCCTGCGCCCGAGCCTGAAGGACGCCAAGCACATCGAGGCCCGCGACACCGGCATCCTCCTCGGCAACCTGCAGGGCACCAAGCAGGAGATCCGCATGGGCTACGAGGACGTGGCCGTCGCCATCATGGCGCCCCGCTCGGGCAAGACCACCTCGCTCGCGATCCCCTCCATCCTCGCCGCGCCCGGCCCGGTCCTGCTGACCTCGAACAAGGCCGCCGGCGATGCGTTCACCGCCACCTACGACGCCCGCGCCGCCGTGGGACGGGTGTGGTCGATGGACCCGCAGCAGATCGCGCACGCCGCACGCGAGATGTGGTGGAATCCCTTGGCGGACGCCAAAACCCTCGACGGCGCCGGGCGGCTGGCCGGCCACTTCCTCGCCGCCTCCGTGGACGCCTCCCAACAGGGCGACTTCTGGTCCAAGGCCGGATCCAACATCCTCGCGCAGCTCTTCCTCGCCGCGGCCCTGGACGAGCGGCCGATCACCGACGTCATGCAGTGGCTGGCCTTCCCCGCCGACCGCACCCCGCTCGACATCCTCCGCGACGACGGATTCACCGCCATCGCCGCCCAACTCAAGGGCACCGTGGAAGGACCGCCGGAAACCAGGGACGGCATCTACGAGACCGCCCGCCAGTACGCCGCCGCGCTGCTCAACAGCGAGATCGCCGCCTGGGTCACCCCGCAGAAGAACGTCCCCGAGTTCAGGCCGTCCGAGTTCGTCACCTCCACCGACACCCTCTTCCTGCTCAGCAAGGACGGCGGAGGCGGAGCCTCGGCGCTGATCGCGGCGTGCGCCGACTCGGTGATGCGGGCCGCGACCGCCCAGGCCGAACGAGCCGGAGGACGCCTCGACCCGCCCATGCTCGCGATCCTCGACGAGGCCGCCAACGTGTGCAAGATCTCGGACCTTCCGGACCTGTACTCGCACCTCGGGTCGCGCGGCATCATCCCGATCACGATCCTGCAGTCCTACCGCCAGGGCCAGAAGGTCTGGGGGGACGCCGGCATGGACGCCATGTGGTCCGCCTCTACCGTCAAGGTCATCGGCTCCGGTATCGACGACCCCGACTTCGCGGACAAGCTGTCCCGCCTGATCGGCGACCACGACGTCGAGACCACCTCGACCTCGCACTCCGAGTCCGGCAAGTCGACCTCGGTGTCGATGCGACAGCAGCGGATCCTTCCCGCAGACGAGATCCGCGCCCTGCCCAAGGGCACGGCCCTCTGCTTCGCCACCAGTCTGCGCGCCGCCATGCTCGACCTGCGCCCGTGGTACCAAGAGCCCGGCGCGGCAGAACTGTCCGCGGCGTCCGACCGCGCATCCAAGGCGATCACCGCCCGGGCCATCGCCAAGCACGCACCGGTCCAGTCCGACTTCGGGCCCGCCGCGTGAGCGAATCGCGCCTGCACCTGGTGCCCGTCCGCTCTCGGGACGCCAAGGAGTTCGTCCGCCTCTGGCACCGGCACCACCCGCCGCCCGCCGGACAGATCTTCTCCCTCGGTGCCGCCGACGAGCCCAACATCCTGCGCGCCGTGGCCGTGGTCGGCCGCCCTGTCGCCCGCCACTTGGACGACGGCACCACCCTCGAAGTCACCCGCACCGCCAGTGACGGCACACGCAACGCCAACTCCCTGCTCTACGGAGCTGCTTGGAGAGCGGCCAAAGCGCTCGGATACCGGCGGCTGATCACCTATACGCAGGCAGGGGAGAGCGGAGCCTCGCTGCGCGGCGCGGGGTGGCGCGTCCTGGCCCACCGTCCTCCAAGGCCGGGCTGGCACACGCCGTCCCGGCCGCGGACGGACCGCGGAACCTCGCAGATCGCTCGCACACTGTGGCAAGCGCCCTGACAAGACACGCTCATCGGCACCTATGCATCCCACGAACGCGACGACATGACGTCCGTCAGCAGCGCTGGACGCGGTCATCGCCGCGGCCGTCCCGCTCGGCAGGCGCGGTACCACCACGTGCAGGCTCGCCGGGCCCGCTGAAACAGCCACCAGATCCCGTTCCCCGATCCCCTGGACCACCGTGTCTCTTTTGGACATCCCCGATGTGTTCATCGGGTCCACCGACGACGGGCACACCTTCGTCATCATCAACCGCCGCATCCACGATGCCGACCGGCTGCTGACCGAGGCCGGGTTCCTCGCCCGCGAGCACCTCGGCCGCACGCTCTACCTGCTCCCCCCGGGCACTGCCCAGGACGCGCACGATCGCGCCGGGGTCGCCATGTACGGGCTCCTGGCCCACACCCACGACCTGATCGATCTCTGCTGGACGACCCGCTGGAGCCCCGGCAGTCCCGTCGCCGATCCGGAGATTCGTTTCCACTTCTGTGACGGCACCGTGGCGGTGACGGCCAGGACCGCCGCCGCCCGTTCCCTCTTGGAACGGCACGGCTTCACCCCGAACGGCTCTTCCTATCGGCCGCCGGACGGACTAGACGAGCGCCGCCTGCTCGGCGCTGTGACAGCTGCCGAAACCCACGCCTACACCCACGGTCTCAGTGTCCGCGTCGACCTCGGCATCCCCACGCCGTCCGACATCCCTCCCGCTCCCCGCCGCCCGTCAGCTGCCGCCCCCGGCTCACCGACCACGCCTGCGGCCCGCCGTCGCACCCGCTGACCCCACGCGGGGGGTCGGGGTGTGAACGATCGTCGAGCCGCGGCCAAGGGCGCGCGGCGGTACACACCTTCGCACTCCAGCCGTTGACCGCTTTCCCTCTTGGAGTCTTGCCACGTCATCCGACACCCCGAGCGCGCATGACCTCGCCTGCGCGCTTGCCGACCAGATCCGCCCCGGCGCTGCTCCCCGTGACGTGGTCGTCAGTTTCAGCGTCCGCCGACAGGCGGCAGCCAAGTACGATCACGGCTCCTGCGGCGGCCCCGTGACGGTCTTCGCCCAAGCACTGCACGCCCGCCTCTACGGCCTTCCCACGGACGACGATCCGCTGCCCACCGCCCTGGACGCGCTCCTGCAGGCCACTCACACCGCGACCGCCCCCGAGCAGCAGACCGCGATCCTGCAACAGCTCGCCGAGCAGCTACGCAACGCCACCGAGATCATCCAGCGCTACCAGTACCAGGCCCAATGGGACCGGCTCCCCGACAGCGTCGCCGAGCAGCTCCGGGACGCCCACGACCAGGCCGAGCAGGTCACCAAGACCCTCGACGCCGTCGCCCCCGCCTTCAGCAGCCAGCCCGCCGCGCCCGTGCCGCCTGCCGCGCAACCGCGCCACACCGCCAGCCCACCCGCGCCCACGACTCCACCGGCCGGGCGCCGCCGCTGACCTCCGGCGACAGCCCCCGCCGGGAAAGGCAGGCTCCAACCTGGCCACCGCCGATCCCCTCCACACCCGCCTCACCCAAGGACCCCGTGCGCTGGGCGTGTTCGTCCCCGCCGGCCTGTACCCGGCAACCGCACAGCGCCAGCACCTCGACCAGCTCGCGCAGGCAGGTGCCGACCTGTTCGAGGTCGGCCTGCCCACCGAGGACGCCGCCCTCGACGGCCCCGTCATTCAGACCGCCTACCACCGCGCCCTGCGCAGCGGAAACGCCCTCGACCACGCCGTGCGCGCCGTCGAACACGCCGCCAGCCTCCGGCCGACCGTTGTCATGACCTACTGGGAGCCCGTGAGCCGCCACGGCCCCGCGTACGTGGCCCGCCTGTTCGCCGACGCCGGCGCCGCCGGCGTGATGATCGTCGACCTGCCCGCCCACCAAACGGCCCGCTGGCACAAAATCGCACGAGCGACGGGCCTTCGCACCCCACACCTCATCCCGCACACCACCCCTGACCCCCTCCTCCCGGCCGCGGTCGCCGGCGCCTCCGGATGGCTCTACGCACCCGCCACCACGGCCCCACCGGCTACCGAGGCCCGCTCGACATCCCCGGACTCGCCGGCTTCACCCAGCGCCTACGCGCCGCGAGCCCACTGCCCGTGGTCTCGGGAGTCGGGATCTCCACCCCAGCCCTCGCCGCACGCGTCGCCCCGCTGGTGGACGCCGTCGTCATCGGCACCCCCGTCGTCCGCGCCCTGGCCACCGACCCTGCCCAAGCCCCGGACCTGACGGCCGCGTTCGCCCGAGCCCTGCACCCGACCACCCTCACGGAGACCCGTGCCTGATCGCTCTGATCGCTCCACCCTGACCGAGGCCCTCGACCGGATCGTGGCCGACGCCCTTGTCCTGCACCGAGCCCTGCGCACCAACGCCATCGGCCACGCGCACGCACTGGCCGCGCGGATCAACGACGCCCAAGACCTCGCCAGCGCCGCCCTGCGGCTGTTCCTCGACCTCGCCCAGCACACGCCGCACACCACGGCCGGGAAGCTGCTGCTCCTCGACCACATCGCGCAGATCGCCAAGGCCGCCCAGGACGCAAGCGCCGAACTGACCTCAGCCCTCGCCCGCGCCGTGGAGAACCAACGCCGCCGAGCCAACGCCACGAAGGGGCCGGCCATCCTCATCCGCCCCTCACCACAGCAGTTCATCGAGTCGGCCACCGACCTCCTCGACCGCATCCCCACCCTCCACCACGCCATACACCGCGACCGGCTAATCCCGCCCAGCCGGCTGACGCACCAGCCTCATTGAGGGCGCGCCCCCCATTTCCCCATCTCCAGGACAGACCATTTCAGATCAGCCTCAATTCCGTGCCCTTTCCCTGGGCGCGGGAGTTCAGTCCAGCACCCTGCTCGCCCTTTCCGCCGAAGGGATCCTCCCGAAGGTCGACTACGCGATATTCGCCGACACCGGATGGGAACCCAAAGCCGTTTACGCCCACCTGGACCGACTGGAACAGGAGATAGCCAAGCCCGCCGGCATACCGGTCCTCCGCGTCTCAGCCGGAAACATTCGCAGCGACGCCCTGAATCCGGACCACCGCTTCGCCTCCATGCCCCTGCACATCCTGAACAAGGACGGGCGGCCCGGCATGACCCGCAGGCAGTGCACCGGCGAATACAAGGTGAAACCAATAAAGCAGAAGGTACGCGAACTCCTCGGACACCCCTACCCCTCGCGCATCCCCAAGGGCGTGTTCGTTGAGCAGTGGGTGGGGATCTCCACCGACGAGTTCCACCGCGCCAAAGACGCCGACGTGAAATACATGCGCAACCGGCATCCACTCCTGGACCTTGGCTGGAGCAGAGCGGACTGCGTTCGTTACCTGACCTCGCTCGGGCTGGCGAAGACACCGAAATCGAGCTGCCTGGGATGCCCGTTCCACGGAAATGCGCAGTGGAGGCACATCAGGGACACATCCCCTTCCGAGTGGGCGGACGTCGTCGAATTCGATGCGGCCATCCGGCAAGGCAATGCCCGCGCCAACGCCTCGGGCAGCCGACTGCTCGGCGAGGCGTTCCTGCACCGCTCCCGCGTCCCGCTGAGCCAGGCGCCGATCGACCACGTCACCGCCGCCGAACGGGCAGCACTGCGCATAGACGCGGACGAAGCCGACGCGCTGGAGAACGGCGTCGTGGACGGCTGCTCCCCCTGGGCGTGCCGCGGGGACACGGACGTTCTCACCCGCGACGACTTCGGGCTGGCCACGTGATACTCGACCTCTTCGCGGGGCCGGGCGGCTGGAGCAGGGCACTGGGCGTCTTCGGTGTGCGCGACGTCGGCCTGGAATGGGACGAATGGGCCGGCAAGACGCGCGTGGCCGCCGGGCAGTTGACGATCCGGACCGACGTGGCCATGTATCCGACGTGGCCCTTCCTCGGCCGCACGCGCGGGCTGATCGCCTCCCCGCCGTGCCAGGCATGGAGCATGGCCGGCAAACGCCTCGGCCTGCTCGACCAGCCGCTGGTGCACACGGCAGTGGAGGACCTCGCCGCCGGACGCGACACCCGCGAGCGCCTCCTCGCCGCCTGCCGCGACGAGCGCTCCCTACTCGCGGCCGAGCCGATGCGCTACCTGCATGCCCTGAACACGGTCGGCGAGCCCGAGTGGGTCGCGATGGAGGAAGTGCCGGACGTCCTGCCGCTGTGGAAGCAGTACGCGGCCGTTCTGCGGTCCTGGGGGTTCTCGGTCTGGTACGGGATCCTCAACGCCGCCGACTTCGGCGTTCCACAGACGCGCAGGCGAGCGATCCTACTCGCCTCCCGGGTCCGTACGGCACAGCCTCCCGCCCCCACGCACGCCCAGGTCGCCGAGCCTGACTCGCTGTTCGGTCCGGGCCGCGCCCGCTGGGTCAGCATGGCCGAAGCCCTGGGATGGGGCGCGACCGACCGGCCCGTTCCCACCGTCTGCGCCGGCGGCGGGCCCGGCGGCGGACCCGAACCGTTCCCTTCGGGCTCCCGCAAGTCGCTCTCCGACGCCCGGGAGCGCGGCACCTGGACGCCCAGGCCGGACGGTGTTCTCCTGCAGTCCCGCCGCGAAGGAACTGGCTGGAAGGCACGGCACGGCGCACGGCAGAACCGTGCCGCCGACGCTCCGGCGCCGACCTTCACCACCGATGCCCACCGCTGGTCCTGGTCCCTGCGCAGCAACAACCAGGCCAACGCCACCGTCCGCCCGCTGTCCGAGCCGGCGGGCACGCTGTTCTTCGGGCACCGCGCGAACGAGTGCACCTGGGTCGCCGAACCCGCCTCGCCTCCGACCGACGACACGGACACGTCGGCGGTGCCGGAGCCGATCCGGATCACCGCCCGCGAGGCCGGCCTCCTGCAGACCTTCCCCGCCGACTACCCCTGGGCCGGCAACAAGGGCCAGCAGTTCTCCCAGATCGGCAACGCCGTGCCCCCGTTGCTCGCCGGCCACCTCCTCGCCCCGCACCTCGGCGTCACCCTCGACCCCGACGACTTCACCCTCGCAGCCTGATGCCCCACGCCCCCGAACCCGAAGAAGACGACCTCGACGCCATCGCACCGCCGCAGCCGGTATTCCACGTCGAACAGGCCCTCCTCGGCGCCCTTCTCCTGGATCCACACCGTCTCAGCGACGTGACCGGCATCGCCGCCGACTCCTTCTCCACCCCCGCGCACGCCGCCCTGTTCGCCGCCATCAGCACACTGCCTCCGCCCGACCCCGCCGAGCACGCGAAGAACACCAAGTGGCTCGACCAAGTGCTCGCCACGGGCCGCCAGCAGGCGCGCGGACTGACCGCCTCCTACCTGCACACCCTCGTCCAAGTCTGCCCCTGGCCCCGCCACGCACCGGCCTACGCACGGATGGTCGAGGCCGAACACGCCCGCCGACGCCTGCAGACGGCCGCCGAACGCCTCACCCAGATTGTCAACGACGCGTCCCTCCCGCACCCAGTCGAGACAGTGCTCGCCGAGGCCGACGCGCTCACCGCGGTCGTGGACGACATCACGAGCCGCTTCCCGCCGCGCGCCGGAGTGCTCCCCCGCACCGCGGCACCGCCGCCAACCATCACCACCGACCACACCGAGGCAGCCGAGGAGGAGCAGCTGCTCCTAGCAACCGCCACCGCCCACCCCGCCGACATCGAGTCCGTCCGGTGGCTGCTCCCCGACGACCTCACCCGGCCCCTGCACGCCGGCCTGTGGCAATGCCTGACCGCCCTGGCCCGCCGCCGCGAGCCCGTCGACCCCGTCACCGTCCTATGGGAAGCCCAACAGCGCGGCCTGCTCGACAACGCGAGTGAACCCAGCAAGGTGCTCCGCCTGCTGGCCGAACCGGCCGGATCCGTGGAGCACTGGGCCGAACGCGCCCTGCAGCGCTCCCTCCTAGCCACCGCCGACCACGCCTGCCGGCGCATCTCGGCGTACGCCGGAGACCCGGCGAACACCCCGTTCCAGCTCGTCGTCGGCGCCCGCCGCGCCCTCGCCGACATCAGCGCCGTCCGCACCCGCTGGCAGCACGCCACCGGAACCGTCCCGCCACCACGACCGCGCCCGGCAGCCGCCACTCGCGCCGGCCCGCCGACCACGACGGCCGCTCACGCCACCCGCGCCGCGCGAGCAACCCGATAGCACCCCGCACACGCCGGTGGCCGGACCCGAAGGCCCGGCCACCGGCAGAAGAGACGACACCCCCACGTGACTCCCCCTATCGACGCCCACGTCCGCCTCGACACCCACCCCACCCATCCCAGCGCCGTGACCGCCGTCCTGACCGGCAGCCAGGCCCGCATCGCTCTCATGGCTCTGGAGGCAGCCGACTGGACCGTCGCAGCCGACAACGTCCTGGTCCTAGCCCGCATCGACCACGAGGAGCCCTACTGGGCTGAGGACGCAGCCAAGCACCTGTCCGCCGACGGCATCACCGTCGAAATCACCCCTCGACTCCGGGAGGCCATGGACGAGGAATGGACCTGGGCGAACTATCCGATGCCGTGGTGCACCCGCAGCGAGATCCGCGAGGTCTCCAACCACGCGCAGAAGATCCACGACGACATCCGCCACGGCCATCTCCTCATCCACGCACACGCCCACGACGGCCACACCACCGTCGCGGTAGGCACGTACCTCCACCGGGGCGGCAAGTCCGTCTACCTCCACGGCGAGGACCACCTGCGCCAGGTCGCCGACACCTTCGACTCACCCACTCAGGCCCTGCTCGCCTTCGAGAAGATCCACGGCACCGACATGCGCCCCGGTCCGGCACCCCTGACCGACGCCGAGCGCGCCGCCGTCGAGGCCCGCGCCACCTTGGACCTCGGCGCAGCGAAACCCGGGCCTCACCGCCCGGAGCCGAAGACCGTCCCCGTCTACCTGGCCGATGCCGGCGACCACGACGCCCTCCTCGACTCCTTCCTCGACAGGCACAGCGAGTTCGAGAAGTGGCGGACCTGGTCCGACGACACAACCCACGCCATCCACGAGTCGCAGACCCTGCGCATCGAGCGCGTCCACGAGACCCCGGCCCACGAGACCGCCTGGACCGTAGCGGCCTACGAGACGCCCGTCTCCGACCGCATGTGGGTCCTCACCGCGACCGGCTCCACCCCCGCCCCGGTGATAGCGGAACTTCTGAATCACCTCGCCGACGGCGACGGCTGGGACACGACCACCGGCGTCCTGGTGGACGAGAAGACGGTCACCGCGGCCACCCAGCCGCTCTCCGACGCCGGATGGAAGCACACCGTGGACGGGCGATGGATCCGCTGGACATCCCCCGACGGGAACGTGGGCATCCGGTTCGACGCCTCCACGGCACAACACCCGAATCAGAACCTGGCCACCTGGACCGTCTGGGCCGGCCCCGGACCGGACCGGCCCACTTGGGCCATCACCGCGTCCCCGCATACCCCGAGTTCGCTGCTGGCCGATCTCTCCGAAACCCTCGCCCACGAGACCGGCACGCGCCAGGCAGAGCCTGCGGGCCGCGAACACAGGACCAGCCTCGCTACCAGTCCGCCGACCACGCCCACGGTTACGGCCGACCCAGCCGCCACACGTGCACGCTGATCATTGACGCACACGAGCGCGGCAACATGGCGCGGGATCGCCGGTTGGCCAAACCGGCGATCCCGCGCACATTCGTTCGCGGCGCACTCTGCCCCGTTCCATCAACGCCAGGTCTGGGATTCCGCGGCCTCGGTCGTAGCACGCTTAGGCCGCTCTTGATGTCAGTGACACCCTTTAGGATTCGGTCCGAGGGTTGAGCTGTGCTTCCTGAACGCAGCGGCAGGAACTACGGCAGGCTTACAGACACGGACGGGGAGCCGCATGCTGGAAGACCGGTGGACGACGGTCACCGAGTCCGAGTATGAGCACGAGCGCCGTGGTCTTGAGGCGATCCGCCGACGTCTGCCAGATGAGGAGCCGTGGCGTGCCTGGACGAACTTCATGTTCACCGCGAACAGCGGGCACGTCCGTGAGGTCGATCTTCTGGTGGTAGCGCCGGCCGGGGTCTTCCTGGTCGAGTTGAAGGACTGGCACGGCTCGGTCCACGGCGGCGGCAACGACTGGGTGCAGACCACGCCCAGCGGGACCAGCCGTCGGCACGGCAATCCGCTGCACCTGGCGAACCGGAAGGCCAAGGAGCTGTCGGGCCTGATCAACGGCGTCTCCGGTCGGCCCGCGCACCGAACGAAGATCTGGGTGGGTGAGGCTGTCTGCTTCACGGACGACAAGCTTCAGGTGAACCTTCCGGCTGCCGACATGAACGGCGTGTTCACGGTCAAGCAGCTGGTGGAGATGCTGGCCGTGCCGCCGGGAGACGTCCGCTACCAGATCACAGCCGAGGCATCCCGCTTTGTCGATGCAGCCCTGAAGAAGCTCCGTATCGCACCGATCCGCCGCCAGCACGAGGTGGGCTCCTACCTCCTGGAGGCGAAGGCGTTCGACTCCGGGCCGTCCTGGGCCGACTATCTGGGACGCCATTCCCAGCTGCACGATCTGGCACGGGTACGGGTCTTCCTCAGTGAACGTGGTGCCTCCGACGACGAGCGGCGCTCGGTGGAGCGTGCCGCCGCCCGCGAGGCATCGGTACTCAGCCGTTTTCGTCATCCCGGTGCGGTACAGCTGAAGAATTATCTGCCGTCGGGGCATCCCGCCGGGCCCGCGATCCTCTTCGACTACCACCCGGAGACGCTGCGCCTGGACGATTACCTGGTCCAGCACGGTGAGGGTCTCGACCTGCAGGGGCGCCTCGCGCTGGTGCGGCAGCTTGCCGAGACGGTGCGCTCCGCGCACTCCCGGCGGGTCCACCACCGCACGCTGTCGGCGCACGCGGTGCATGTGATTCCGCGCGACCGCGGTCCACGCGGGCGGGAGCTCGGCGAGGAGCAGCGCTGGCTGCGTCCGTGGACGCAGATCGCGGATTGGCAGATCGCCACTGGGCAAAGCTCCAGCCGCGGCCGGCCGCTGACCCTGGCTCCGACTAACGTGACGGGGTTCCATGTCGCCGAGCAGGCAGATCCTTATCTGGCTCCGGAGCTGAGGATTCCGAAGGCCGATCCAGTACGCCTCGATGTGTACGGGCTCGGCGTGCTCACGTATCTGCTGGTGACCGGGCAAGCGCCTGGCGCGAGCCAGAGCGAGGTCATGGCACGTCTGGAGGCCGGCGAGAGTCTGCGTCCCAGCGCGCTCGTCGACGGTCTCAATCCGGACATCGACGATCTGGTGGAGGCTTCCACCGCGTACGAACCGGGTCGGCGTCTGTCCACGGTCGACGACTTCCTGGAGATGCTGGAGTACGTCGAGCAGGCATTCGTCGAGGAGGTCCCGGGCGGCGGGGATGCGGCTGCAGTCGCGGGCGGGGACGGCGGTTCAGCCGCAGGCGTGGGCGAGGAAAGATCCGAGCCGGAGAAGGACCCGCTGGAGGCCGTGGCCGGGGACGTACTGGCCGGACGCTGGGAGGTCGTGCGCCGCCTCGGTACAGGCTCGACCGCGCGGGCCTTCCTGGTGCGGGATCTGGAGGGCGAGCCTCGGCGCAGCGGCGGCCTGCCGGTGGCAGTGCTGAAGGTCGCGCTGAGCGAGGCCAAGCATGCTGTCCTGGATCGTGAGGCGGAGGTCCTGGGCCGGATCCACAGGGACTCCAGCATCATTTCGCTGTACGAGCCGCAGCCCCTGACATTGGCTGGGCGCCGGGTCCTGGTCCTGGAGTACGTGGGCGACAGCCGGGAGCTGAAGGACCAGGACGGCAGTGCGAGTAAGGGGCCGCGCCGCAGGGAGGACACCGTTGCGCGCCAGCTGCGGGACAACGGCCGCTTGGGCATGGACCAGCTGGAGGCGTACGGGAAGTACCTCTTCGGTGCTGTGGAGCACTTGGAGGCGGAGGGGATCTGGCACCGGGATCTGAAGCCGGACAACATCGCGATCCGGGTCCGCCCCAACGGCACCCGTCAGCTGGTGCTGATCGACTTCTCGCTCGCCGGGTACCCGGCGAAGGAAATCGAGGCGGGCACCGAGGGCTATCTCGACCCGTTCGTGGGCGTCATCACGCGCGGCTCGTACGACGGGCACGCCGAGCGGTATGCGTTGGCCGTGACGCTGCATGAGATGGCGTCGAACGAGCTGCCCCGCTGGGGTGACGGCTCGGTCACGGCCCGGCAGACGGATGCGAAGGAGTGGCCGTACCCTCAGCTTGCGGCCGACGCCTTTGAGCCGGCCGTCCGGGACGGCCTGGTGGCGTTCTTCCGTAAGGCGCTGGCCCGGGATGTGAAGGACCGCTTCCCGGATCTGAAGCCGATGGAGCGTGCCTGGCAGCGGATCTTCCTGGACGCACAGCAGACGACGGCGCCGAGCAACGGTCACGGTGAGAAGTCGGGGCGCGGGGCGAAGGGCGGCACCGACGCGGTTGCGGGGTCGGCGGCGCAGTCGCGGATCGGGCGGGAGGACGACGACGTCTCTGCCGAGCAGGTCCGCGACCAGCAGGCCGAGCGCGCCGACCGGAACACGCCGCTGTCGGTGGCGGGTCTGACGGTCGCAGCGCAGTCGCAGCTGTTCGCGATGGGGCTGAACACCGTCGGGGACGTCTTGGACTACTCGGCGAAGAAGTTCCTCACCGCGCCGGGCATGGGCTCGCGCACCCGGGAGGAGATCCAGCGCCGGCAGAAGGAGTGGAACGCGCGCCTGGGCAAGGCGGCTCCCGCGCCGCTCAGCGCGGAGGCCCGCAAGGCGGCGGGCCAGGAGCTCTCCGACCTGGAGCGGGCGGTCGCAGAGTCGGTCGCCGCCGACGGGGACGGCGTCGACCCGCAGGTGCTGGGCGGCCTGAGCCTGGACGCGCTCGCCGCCCGTCTCGTACCGAAGCCGTCCAGCGGTAGTGCCCGCTCCAATGCCAAGGAGCGCGAAGCCATCCGGTTGCTGCTGCGGCTGCCTGATGAGACAGGGACGCTGCCCGGGGGCCTGGCCTGGGTTCGGCAGCGGGACGTCGCCGATGCGGTGGGCCTGACCGCGGGCCGGATCCCGCAGATCGTGAAGAAGGCGCGCGAGCGCTGGTACAAGGACGCGGCCCTGGGGCTGCTGCGTGAGCAGGTGGTGGAGCTTCTGGCTGAGCGCGGCCGGGTGGCCCCGGTGATCGAGCTCGCCGACGCGCTCATCGCCCGGCGCGGCACCCAGCACGTGGAGCGGCGCGACCGGCGTGCACTCGCCCTGTCGCTGCTGCGTGCGGTGGTCGAACGAGAGAGTTACGACAACGAGTCCCCGCCGCTCTTCCGCTACTTCCACGCCCGCATGCCCAAGGGCGCCGATCCGGTACTCGGCCTGCTCGCCCTGGATGTCCGGGAGGACGTGGACGGTCCGGACACCCCGGCGCTGCCCGCCCTGCAGGAGTACGCGCTGAACCTGGGCGTGCGGGCCGACCGGCTCGCAGCGCTTGAGTCCCTGCCGACGGCGAGCACGGTCCTCACCGAGCTGGACGCGGTGCGACGGCCGCCGGGCAGCCTGGGCTGGGACGAGCGGCGGACGGCCGAGATCGCGGTCGCCGCCTCCACCCGGGCCGCGCTCACCCCGCGGTTGGAGATCTACGCGCGCGACCTGGACCTGGTGCGTGCGCTGCGGATCACCCAGGCCGGCGTGGTCGCCGTGCAGCCGGGCGTCGAGGAGGAGCGGCAGCCGGGCCTGACGGTGGACGCGCTGCACAAGCGGGTCGCCACCCGCTTCCCCGACCTGGGCACCGATCCGCTGGCGCCGCGCGAGCTGCCCACGGGCAGCGCCTTGGTCCGCGCCCTGAAGGAGGCCGGCTTCGAGCTGAAACTGGCCACCCGCTACGACAAGGTGCTCCGGCTCATCCCGGATCGCACTTCTGGGGACGCCACTGCCGGGCTGACCTCGGCGAGCTGGGGTGCCTCGGCTGCGCGCCGCTCGGCCCCCACTCAGTACGACGCGGACGCGGCCGTCGCCGCTGCCGTCAAGGCTGAGCAGCGACTTATGCACTCGGCGCGGCAGGACGGCTTCCGGGTCCTGACCGTGCCCCAGCGGCGGGCCGAGGACGCGGTGCAGCGGCTGGCCGGTGAGCCATACGGGGCTCGGCCGGTGTCGGTGACCGGACTGTTCGTGGCCGAACTGCGCGGCGTGGTCGGCGAGGCTGCCCGGCCGACCTGGGAGACCGTCCTCAAGGCGGACGCCGCCGAGCCGGGTAGTCGGGCTCACCAACAGCTGCGCATACGCACCGACAAGGCGTGGGGGCGGATCGAGCCGCAGCTGCGGGAGCAGCTAGCGGAGGCCGATGGTCCGCTGTTGCTCACCGACACTGCGGTGCTGGCCCGCTACGACGCGCTCGACCTGCTCGGGCGCCTCTCGGAGGAGGCTCGACAGGGCGGCAGCCCGCTGTGGCTGCTCGTGGCCCAGTCCGATCCGGCACGGGCGCCGCGGTTGGCCGGGCAGAGTGTTCCCTACCAGGCGGGGTTCGACGAGTGGATCGTTGTGCCTGACGCCTGGGTCGCGCGCAAACACCTCGAACCGGACGCCTGACCCGCCTCCCCCTTCTAGCCTGATCTTCTCCGTCTTCTCCCATTCTCGACTGGAGCCGTTCGTGATCGACCGCCAGACCCTCCTCGCCGACCTACAGAAACAGGTCACGGCGGCAGAGACCGACCTGGAGCAGCAGGTCAAAGCCGTCCCTGAGGTCGGGACGCGACTGCGCGGTGAGTATGAGCAGGCCCGGAAGCTGGGCCGCACGGCGGCAACGTGGAACGCCTGGCTTGGCGAGCGGATCACCCAGGTCGCGGTGGCCTGGGTGCTCGGCACGGTCTTCGTGCGGTTCAGCGAGGACAACCGGCTGATCGCCGAGCCGTACATCACCTCCCCCGACGTGGCGGGGCGGGAGACCGCCCAGGCTCGGTTCGAGGAATACCTGGAGGAGGACGCCGACCCGACGTACCGCGGATGGCTGGAGACGGCGTTCGCCGAGCTGGGCGCCGGGCAGGCCGGGCGGCTGCTCTTCGATCGCGATCACAACCCCCTCTATCAGATCCCACTGTCGCACGACGGCGCCGGCGCGCTGCTCGCATTCTGGCGGGAGCAGCGCACCGGTGAGGTCAGTGGGGAGGAAGGGGCGGGTGGTCCGGCCCTCGTGCACGACTTCAGTGACCCGCTGAGCGAGGACGGCACCGAGGGCTGGGACACCCGATTCCTGGGCGACCTGTACCAGGATCTAAGCGAGGCGGCCCGCAAGACGTACGCGCTGCTGCAGACGCCGGAGTTCGTGGAGGAGTTCATCCTCGACCGGACGATGACCCCGGCAGTGCGGGAGTTCGGCTTCGAAGAGCTGAAGATGATCGACCCGACCTGCGGGTCCGGCCACTTCGTGCTCGGCGCATTCCGGCGGCTTGTGCGGATGTGGGCTGAGCAGCGGCCCGAGATTGACGCTTACGAGCGGGTGCGAGCGGCCCTGAACTCGGTCCACGGGGTGGACCTCAACCCGTTCGCAGTCGCAGTGGCCCGTTTCCGGCTCCTGGTCGCGGCGATGGCCGCGAGCGGCATGCGCACCTTCGAAGAGGCGCGGCGCTACGAGTGGCCCATCCAGCTCGCGGTGGGCGACTCGCTCATCAAGGACCGGCAACTGGAGCTGCAGTTGGGGCTCACCCTTGAGGGGGAGGACGGCAGCGCAGCCGGTGACCCGCTCGCTGACTTCTCGTACGCAACAGAGGACGTGCACGAGTATCCCGGCATCCTAGAGCAGGGGCGCTACCACGTGGTGGTGGGCAACCCGCCATACATCACGGTCAAGGACAAGCAGCTCAACCAGCTGTACAAGGATCTATACAGCGCTTGCAAACTGCAGTACGCGCTATCCGTGCCTTTCGCCCAGCGGTTTTTTGAATTGGCTAGACAGGGCGGAAGCGCCGGAAACGGCTACGGCATGGTCGGCCAGATCACAGCGAACTCCTTTATGAAGCGGGAGTTCGGCACCAAGCTCATCGAGGAGTATTTCGCCCACAAAGTTGAACTCACCGAAGTGATCGACACGTCGGGAGCATACATCCCGGGGCACGGGACACCGACGGTGATCCTCGTCGGACGACCGAGGGAAGGATCTAAGCGACAAGCGACGATCCGAACTGTACGCAGCGTTCAGGGCGAGCCCTCGGCACCGTTCAATGCTGAGGAAGGACTGGTGTGGACAGCAATCGTCCAGCAGATCGAGGAACCGGGATCTGTCAGTCAGTGGGTTTCCGTCGGGGACCTCGATCGCAACCGATACTTCGCCAAACAGCCTTGGGTACTCGCAGACGGTGGACAAGAGATGCTCGGGAATCTCGAGGAAGCAAAAGCGAGGCGTTTGGGCGAATTGTGCCGCTCGATTGGACGGTATACGCATACAGGTAACGACGCCGCGTATTTCAGCCCAGTTGGGACTTGGTCGCGTTTCGGAGTAAGCCCTGAACACATCACACCACTTGCCGAAGGCGACTCCGTTCGGGATTGGGAGATCTCAGTTACCACGGAGTCAGTATTTCCATATCGCAGAAGTGACCTCAAAGCCGAGCTTTCAGCCGATATTTCACACCACCTCTGGGTTCATCGCACAATGCTGCGTGAGCGACGGGAGCCAGGGGGAACGCATGAGGAAATTGGGCTCACATGGTATGAGTGGAGCCGCTGGCACCCGGAACGATACTCCGTCCCGCTGGGAATCTCCTTTGCTTTCGTGGCCACACACAATCATTTTGCCCTGGACCGAGGCGGCAAAGTATTCAAGCAGTCCGCTCCAGTGATCAAGTTGCAGAAGGGTGCGACGGAGGAGGAGCATGTGCAGCTACTTGGGCTGCTCAATAGCTCCACTGCCGGATACTGGATGCAGATGGTAAGCCAGAACAAGGCGGGGGCTGACAACAACAGCGGGGGTGGCAACCGATGGACACCGGCCCAATTCATGGAAAGGTACGAGTTCACCAGCACGAAACTCCAGGAGTTCCCACTCCCCGCTGAATACCCCACCGCCCTCGCCACTGAGCTGGACGCTCTCGCCCGGCAGCTCTCCGCGGCGACCCCCGCCGCCCTCGCTACCGCAACCGTCCCCACCGCCTCTGCTCTCCGAAATACCCAAGCCCAGTACAATTCCGCCCGTGCCCGGATGATCGCCCTCCAGGAGGAGCTGGACTGGCAGGTCTACTCCCTCTACGACCTGCACTCCGAGGATCTGCGCCTGGCCGATGCCTCCGCCGTGCCCGAACTCGCCCTAGGTGAGAGAGCCTTCGAGATCGTGCTGGCTCGCCGAGCCGCCGCCGGGGAGGCCAGCGACGAATGGTTCAAGCGCCTCGGGTCCACCCCGATCACGGATATCCCCGAGCACTGGCCCGCCAACTATCGGGCGGTCGTGCAGAGGCGGATCGAGGCCATCGAGTCGAACCGCGCCATCGGCATGGTGGAGCGTCCCGAGTACAAGCGGCGCTGGGCCACCGATGGCTGGGACACGATGCGGCAGAATGCGCTGAAGTCCTGGCTCCTCAACCGGGTCGAGGATCGCGCGTACTGGTTTGATGCTAGCGGCAACCCCACCGTCACCACCCTCGCCCGCCTCGCCGAGAACCTGTCTGCCGACGAGGACTTCGCGTCGGTCGCCGAGTTGTACGCGCCCCGGCAGGATCTCGTAAAAACCGTACGGGAGCTCCTGTCCGAGGAGCACGTGCCGTTCCTGTCTGCACTGCGGTACAAGCCGACCGGGCTGAGGAAGCGCGCCGACTGGGAGCAGGTTTGGGAGTTGCAGCGAGAGGAGGACGCGGCGCCCGACGAGCCCGCCAAGCGGAAAGTCCGTCAGCGGACACCCTTGCCGCCGAAGTACACCTCAGCGGACTTCCCGAAGCACAGCTTCTGGCGAGCGCGCGGCAAGCTCGACGTGCCCAAGGAGCGGTTCGTGTCGTATGGCACGGTAAGCGCGCAGTCGCCGGAGCTGTACGGGTGGGCCGGCTGGGATCACCTGGAGCAGGCCCTCGCGCTCGCCTCGTACATCCAGCAGGCTGGGCTCAGCGACGACGACCTCGTGCCTTACCTGGCCGGGCTGCTTGAGCTGCAGCCGTGGCTGGAGCAGTGGTATGGCGAATACGACCCGGAGTTCGGGGCGTCGCCGGCTGCCGAGATTCTGGCTTTTAGGCAGCAGAAGCAGGGTGAGCTCGGGCTGACCGACGATGCGCTGCGGGCCTGGCGTCCGTCCGCCGCCAGCCGTGGATCCGGCGCGCCGAAGAAGCGCGCGAGCTCGAAAGCCGCCATCCAGACGTCCATCGCGGACGCCGACACGGACACCGTCACCGTTGCCGTCAGCGGCGCAGAGTCCGCCTGAGCAGGGCGAGGAGCAGACACACCATGGCTTTCATGAACAGGAACAATCCTCGTCCCGAGGACCGGCCGCTGCTTCGGGAGCTGATCGACATCCCGGAGTCGGTGTCCACCTCCGACTTCGTGTTGAAGCTGAACGAAGCGGTCACGCCCGAGGGGGCCGAAGCGGCGCTGAAGGACTACGTCGTCACCGACCGGCTGCTCGGCAACTTCGACGAAGCCCTCGACCTGATCAAGTCCGCGCTGGACAGCCGCTCGTCGAAGGCTGCCTATCTACACGGCTCGTTCGGTTCCGGTAAGTCGCACTTCATGGCGGTGCTCTACGCGCTGCTGTCGCGGAACCAAGCCGCCCGGGCGCGCCGCGACCTCGACCCCGTGCGAGCCCGGCACGCCTGGCTGGATGCGGACGACCGCAAGTTCCTGCTGGTGCCTTACCACATGCTGGGCTCCAAGTCGCTGGAGCAGCGTGTGCTCGGCAAGTACGTCGAGCACGTACGGAAACTCCACCCCGGCTGCCCGCTGCCGCAGGTCTACCGGACCGACGGGCTCTTCGAGGACTTCGCCGAGCAGCGCCGCCGGAACGGCGACGAGCGGGTGATCGAGCAGCTCGCCGATGCCGGCGACGGCCAGGAGGACGAGTGGGGCGACTCCTTCGCCTGGACCACCGAACTGCTGGATCAGGCGGTGAACGCCCCGGAGGAGCACGAGAACACCAAGGACCTCGACCTGGAGAACCCCTCCACGCCGCGGGAACTGCGGGCCCGACTCGTGCAGGACCTCACCCAGACCCTGTTCCCGTCGTTCTCACGTAACGCCTCCGAGGATGCCGACGGGTTCGTCTCGCTGGACAAGGGGCTCGGCATCATCGCCGCGCACGCCAAGTCCCTCGGCTACGACGGGCTCGTCCTCTTCATGGACGAGCTGATCCTGTGGCTGGCCTCCCGCATCCACGACCAGAAGTTCGTCTCCCGCGAAGCCGACAAGATCACGAACTTTGTGGAGGGCGGCGACGAACGGCGCGCCATCCCGGTGGTGTCATTCATCGCCCGCCAGCGCGACCTGCGTGAGCTGGTCGGCGAGGAGATGTCAGGGGCCGCCGAGGCCGCCGTCCAGGACAGTCTGAAGCTCAGCGGCGGGCGCTTCGACAAGATCGTCCTGGAAGACCGCAACCTCCCACAGATCGCGCAGGCCCGCCTGCTCAAGCCCACCAGCCCGGAGGCCGAGGCGAAGGTGGAGACTGCGTTCGCCGAGGCCAAGAGGCTCGGTCCGGACGTATGGGACACCCTGCTCGGCCACGACAAGTCCACCACCGGCGCGGACGAGGGCGCGTTCAGGCGGACGTACCCGTTCCCGCCGGCGTTCATGGATACCCTGGTACACATCTCCGCGGCCCTGCAGCGCTCCCGCACCGGCCTGAAGCTGATGAGCCAGCTGCTCGTCGATCACCGCGACGACTGGCGGCTCGGGCAGCTTGTGCCGTTGGGCGATCTGTACCCGGCCATCGCGGGCGGCGGCGACAAGGCGTTCAGCGGGGAGACCAGTGTTCACTTCGAGGCTGCCGACAAGCTGTACCGGGACAAGCTGCGCCCGTACCTACTGAAGACCAACCAGGTCACCGAGGACCAGGTCGAGGCGTACCGACGCCGCCCCGAGACCCTCGGCGACCCTCAACTTGCGGCCCGCTGCCGCGACTTCACCGGTGACAGCCGACTGCTGCAGACCCTGTTGCTGTCTGCGCTCGCGCCCAGTGTGCCCGCGCTGGCCGACCTCACTCTGGCGCGGTTGCATGCCCTCAACCACGGCTCCATCACTACTCGCATCGCGGGGACCGAGGTCGGCAGGCTGGAGCAGAAGGCGAAGGAGTGGGCGGCGACCTTCCCCGAGATAAAGGTGACTGGTACCGGGCCGGGTGCGGTGGTGCGCCTGGAGCTCACCGGCGTCGATCTGGACGCCGTCCTCGCCAACGCCCAGGTCCACAACAACCAGAACAACCGGCGTGCCAAGATGCGCGGTCTGCTCAAGGAGGCGCTCGGCGTCAGCGACGGGCCTGGCGGCTTCGACGCGTACGACGTGCTCAACCTGGTGTGGAAGGGCACCGAACGGCAGGTCGAGGTGGTCTTCGGTAACGTCGCCGATGTCGACTCGCTGCCCGAGGCGACCCTGCGGCCCAGCCAGGAGGACGCCTGGCGGCTCATTGTCGACTTCCCCTACGACGAGGGCGAGTTCGGGCCGATGGATGACCTGCAGCGGCTGCGTGCGCTGCGGGAGAAGCCGGGTGGTGACTCGCGCACGCTGGCCTGGCTGCCCACTCACCTGACCGATGCTTCCCGCGGCGACTTCGAACGCCTCGTCGTCATCGACAAGGCCCTCGCTGACGAGACCCGTTTCGACTCCGACTTCGCGCGCAGCCTCAACGCCGACGACAAAGAGCGCGCCAAGGGCATGCTCCAGTCGCAGCTGCTCATCCTCACCGAGCGCGTTACCCAGGCGCTGCGGCAGGCGTACGGGCTCACGCAGAAGCAGGAAGGGGTCGTCGACCTGAGCTTCGACACCCACCTGGTCGCCCAGCAGGGCGTACCCGAGCTGCGGCTTCCGCTCGGGGCAACTCTGGATACCGCCGCCCGTGACCTGGCCGGCAAGCTGCTCGCCCATCAGTACCCCGCCCACCCCGACCTGGACCCGGACGGCACTGGCAGGCCGGTGAAGCCTGCCGAGATCAAGACCGTCTTCGAGTATGTGCGCAAGGCCGCCGAAAACCGTGACGGGCAGACCGAGGTCGACAGCAAGGACCGCAAGACCATGGCGCGGATCGCGGGCGGTCTTGGGCTCGGCGCCATGAGGGAGGCGTACTACCGGCAGTCCACCGCCTGGCCCGACCACTTCAACGACCGAGCCCGCCGGAACAGCACCGCCGAGCCGACCCTGGTCAAGCTCTCCGACTGGACCGACCTTCCCGAGCCGCGCGGATTGCCCGAGCCGCTGCGTCGGCTGCTCGCCGCCGCGTACGCGGAGATGACCGACCGGGTATGGGTGCGCGGCGGCGTCCCCATCGAACCCGCGCCCGCACCGCACGAGCTGAAGCCGGACTACGCCCTGCGCGAGCAGCAATTGCCCACGGAGAGCGACTGGACAGAGGCGCGCAAGCGGTTCGAGACCATGCTCGGCGACCAGGCGCCGCAACTGCGGCGCGGCCGGATCGTCAACCAGTTCGCCGCACAGATCAAGCAGGCTGCCGCCTCACTCGGCCAGGACGCCGGACGGCTCGTCGGGGAGCTGGAGAAGCACCGTGACTTCCTCCAGTTGAACGACGACTCCCCCCGGCTCGTCCTTGCCCGCCGGGCGCAGGAGCTGGTCAAGGAGGTGACGGAAGCTGGCATCGAGGCGAAGACCGTCGTGGACCGGCTCGCCCGTTTCCCTCTCGGCGACTTTTCCGCACACCGGTACGGCATGTCGTTGAAGAGTGCCGGGAAGGTAGCCAGCGCGCTGCAGAACACCAGCTGGGACCAGCTGGGCCTGGCCGACACCCTCGGCGTGGACGGTGCGGCCGTCCTGGAGCGGGTGCGGGATGCCGCCGCTGGCGACCCGGGGGATTACCCCGATCTGCCGGGCGTGCTGCACGCCAGCGGCCGGGAAGTGCTGTCCCTGCTGAGGTCTCGCCAGAGCACGGCCGAGCGCCCCCAGCCGTCGCCCACTCCTCCGCCGAGTTCCGACAGCGTGGACCTGAACGGCGGCTCCGCCCACCCGCAGGTGCTGCCGGAGCCGCCGCAGCAGCCGGGGCCGCGCACACCGTCCCGGTCCGTGGCCCGCTCCGGCGGCGGGCGGACTACCGCCGCCCGGGCCGCCGCCGAACTGCAGGCGGAGATCGCGGCGCTCGCGGCCGAGCACCCGAACGCCACCGTCGAGGTCATCTGGAAGGTCGTCGACTGATGTCCGACACGGTCACCGCAGTCACCGCGACCGCCGGCCCCGCCCGGCTGTCGGCAGGAACCGTCCGTCAGTACCTCGCCGCCCGCAGTCGGCTCGGTGACGGCACGGTCCGCGTACTGCTGCTGCGGGCCGCTCCCGTCTGGGACGGGCCCGCCGTGCAGCGTACGGCGGGCGGGCTGCAGGCACGGGTGGTCGTCGCGCCCTCGGTGCTGGCCGTGCACGAGCAGATCCTGGGCCACCTCGACGCGCCGACTCCTCCCGACCCCAAAGTCCTGGTCGTCCTCACCGACCGCGAGGACACCGACCTCGACCCCGGGCTGCTCGCCCGCGTCTACGGCGGAAGGATCCGGTCCGTCGACAATTGGGAGGTCGTGCAGGAGGCGTTCGACGCGCGCGGTCTCGACGGGCGGCTGCGCAGGGAGACCTGGGCGGCCGAAGCGCTCCTTGACGCGGCGGCCAGCCGCGGTTGGCCCTCCCTCGGTAAAGGACTGCTGTCCCGAGACGAAGCCCTCACCCGACTGGCCCGGCGTCGGCTCCGGCTCGGCCGCCGTGACACGGACGCGCTGGGCGGGCCGGCCGCACACGACGACGGAGACCGCATCGACCCCATCACCCTGTTCCGGTGGACCCACATCCCAGGCGGCCCCAACCTCCTGCGCGACCTGCGCGGACCGGAACGGGCCGGCCTGGCCCGCTTCCTCGCCGAACCCGAACAGGCCGGCTCCACCGGAAAGATCATTACCGCCCTGGTAGACGCCGACCACGGGGCGGACGCAGCCGCCTACGCGGTCGTCTGCGCGGCCCTGTGGGGGCACGCGGAGGCCGACCACGACCTGTACCGGGCGCGCGGGCGCGCCGAGCGATGGCTCGGCGACCAGCCCCCCGCCCAGGGCGACGACCTCGACCGACTCCTTACCTCCTTCGGGCAAAGCGGTGAGGCGTACGTCCGCGGCCTCGTCGACCGGGGCGAACACCGGCTCGCGGACCCGGTCCTGAGCAGGGCCGCACAGCTCGTCACACAGTTCGGGGCGCAGACCGCCGCCGCTGCCAGTCCGCTGCTCGCCGCCGGACTGGATGCCCGCTTCACCGCCGCGGGCCGCGCCCTCGCCGACGGCGGTCCCGAGACGGTCACGGCTGCCATCACCGCGCTGGCCGAACACGCCCTGGCCGTCGACGGCGCCACCCAGGCCCGTATTGAACGGGTACGGATGGCAGCGCGGCTGCGGCGGTGGCTGGCGTCCCAACCTGAAGTCGACATCGCCTCGGTGGCAGACGGCGCCGACCGCCAGATCCGCGAACTCGGCTGGGTAGACCGAGCCTTGGAACACCTGGACGCGGGCGGCGACGCAGATGACGCACTCGCCAACGCCTACAGCCGGATCGGCGAGCAGGTGCGCAGCAAACGTCGTGAGCTGGACCGCGCGTTCTCCGAGCGGCTCGCGGTGTGGACCGCAGATGGCACCGCCCCCGGCGCCATGCTCACCGTCGAAAGCTTCCTGGACCGGGTCGTCGCGCCCGTCGTGGACTGTCCCGGCCGACGGGTCCTGCTCCTCCTCATCGACGGAATGAGTGCGGCGATCGCAGCCGAACTGGGTGAGGAACTGCACGCACACTGGTCCGAGTTCGACCCGCTGCAGGACGCGACCGGAGCACCGGTGAGGCGCGCCGTGGCCGCTGCGCTGCCCACTCTCACCACCGTTTCCCGCACCTCGCTGTTCGCTGGCACCCTGATGAAGGGCGACCAGAACGACGAAAAGCGGCTCTTCCCTCAGCACCCGTGCTGGAAGGGGGCCCCTGCGGCTGTCTTCCACAAGGACGATCTACGCAGCCCCGACACCGGCTCGCCCTTCTCCACCGCCCTGACTGAAGCGCTCGCCGACGAGCGCACCCATGTCGCGGTCGTCCTCAACACCGTCGACGACCGGCTCGCCAAGGAGCAGAAGCTTGGCGACGGCGCTTGGGAGATCAAGGAGATCGGCGGCCTGGAACCGCTGCTGCGGGCCGCCCGCGCCAACGACATGACCGTGCTCCTCACCTCTGACCACGGCCATGTGGTCGAGCGACGCGGCAGCAAGATCGACACGGCCGCCGGCGCCATAGGGTCGGCCCGTCACCGCGCCCCCGGCGGACCCGTCGCACCGGCCGAAATTGAGCTGGCCGGACCACGGGTGGTCTGGCCGGAGCCCGGATCGCGGATCGTCGCGCTGCGGGACCACGACGCCCGGTACACCGCGCTCAAGGCGGGCTACCACGGCGGGGCAACCCTCGCCGAGTTCACCATCCCCCTCCTCGCCCTACTGCCGTTCGGCGCGGAGCCACCTACGGGGTGGCGGGAGCTGGGCGACCTTACGCCCGGATGGTGGGAGCAGGACAACGACGCCACCACCGGACTCGAGGCCGAGACGAAGGCCGGAGCCGATGCCATCGCGGCACCCGAGGCCACCGCTGCACGCCCAAGCCGCAAGCAGGCCAAGAAGTCAGCCCCGCCCGTGACAGAGGGCGCTATCAGTCTCTTCGGCGAGGACGAGGTCGCACCCTCCGCACCACAGGAACCTGTCGCCCCTGTAGTGAAGCCTGCGGCCGTACCCGTCTCCGATCAAACAGAGGACCCTGCCACCGCACTGGTGAATCGCCTCATGGCCACCGAGCTGTACCAGGAACAGCTGGCACTGCTCGCCCGTGTGCCACGCGACAAGGCGGTCCTGCCGAAGGCTCTGGCCGCGCTGGTCGAAGCGGGCACCTTGCCCATGACCGCCCTGGCCGAACGCGCCGGCCAGCCCGCCACCCGAGCCCCTGGCTTCGCCGCGACCCTGGCCCAGCTTCTCAACTATGACGGCGCCCAGATCCTGGAAATTCTCCCCGACAACCGCACCCTGCGCCTGCACCGGGGCCAGCTGATCGAGCAGTTCGGACTGTGAACCGGGGGTCTGCGGCCATGCCGGGCGGTGCAGTCGGCCCGCCCGGCCGCTCCGGGCACCGGCGGCGCGGTGCACGCACGGGTGTCCGGCCAGGTGGGCAGCCGGATGGGAGACTATTCGGGTGAACGCGTTTGGATCTTCAGCATCCGGGGCTGCCACCCCGGTCAGCGCGGTGCGGCGGCGTGCTGTCGTGGACGCGCTGCGGCGCGGCGCTGTCCCCGAGAGCGGCCTCGACCTGCTTGCCACCGGACTAGACCGCTTCGAGCGGGCCGTCGATGAGGAACTGGACACTGTCGCCGCAGGCGGTTCGGTGTTCAAGGCCGTGCGCGGCGAGTACGGATCCGGCAAGACCTTCTTCACCCGCTGGCTCGGCGAGCGCGCCAAACGGCGCACCTTTGCCGTGGCCGAGGTGCAGGTGTCAGAGACCGAGACCCCGCTGCACAAGCTGGAGACGGTCTACCGGCGACTCACTGAGCGCCTGGCCACCGCCAGCTTCCCGCCCAGCGCCCTGCGGCCGGTCGTGGACGCCTGGTTCTACGCACTCGAGGAGGATGCACTCGCCGACGGCGCGAGCGAGAGCGAGCTGCCACAGGCCGTGGACCGGCTGCTCACTGCCCGCCTGGCCGAGGTGTCCCGACACGCCCCCGCGTTCGCCACCGCCCTGCGCGGATACAAGCAGTCCCTGGATGCCGGCGACGAGGCCACCGCCGCTGCGGTGATGGCCTGGCTCGGCGGCCAGCCGCACGTCGCCGCAGCCGCCCGGCGCAGTGCAGGCGTCCGCGGTGACCTCGACCACTTCGGTGCCTTCGGCTTCCTTCAGGGCCTGCTCACCGTGCTGAGAGACGCCGGGCACGCCGGCCTCGTCCTCGTCCTGGACGAAGTAGAAACCCTGCAACGGGTCCGCTCCGACGCCCGCGACAAAGCACTCAACGCGCTGCGGCAGCTCATCGACGAGGTCCACTCCGGCCGTTTCCCCGGCCTGTATCTCATCATCACCGGCACGCCCGCCTTCTACGATGGGCAACAGGGCGTACAGCGACTCGCACCGCTCGCCCAGCGCCTCGCCACCGACTTCACCACCGACCCCCGCTTCGACAACCCGCGGGCCGTCCAGATCCGGCTGCCCGGATTCACCGAGGCATCACTGACCGGCCTGGGCGCCACCATCCGCGACCTGTATACCGAAGGCTCCCAGTCCCCCGACAGGATCAAGCAGCTTGCCGACGACGCCTACCTCACCGACCTGGCCCGGGCTGTGGGCGGGGCACTGGGCGGGAAGGTCGGAGTCGCACCACGGCTGTATCTGAAGAAGCTGGTTGGCGACGTACTCGACCGGATCGATCAGTTCCCCGACTTCGACCCGCGCAGGCACTACAAGCTGACCGTGGGCAGCAGTGAGCTCACCGCCACCGAACGGAACTTCGCCGCGCCCGCACCGGCCGCCTCGGCTGACGACCTCGACATCGACCTCTGACGCCCCAGTTCCCGAAGTCCCGAACTCTGACGAACAGCCCTGGAGTTGCAGACGTGCAGGAGCAGCCGCGCGGCACTGACCCGCTGGAGCGCCTTGACCCGGTAGTCCTGCACCACATCGTCAACACGCTCGGGTGGCCCGATCTGCGCCCGCTGCAGAAGGCGTCCGTGCACCCGCTGATGAACGGTGAGGACGCGGTCCTGCTCGCGCCGACGGCGGGCGGGAAGACGGAGGCCGCCACCTTCCCCCTGCTGTCCGCCATGCGAGAGCAGCGCTGGACCGGCACCTCCGTCCTCTACCTGGCCCCGCTCAAGGCGCTCCTGAACAACCTGGTGCACCGGGTCGACAGCTACGCCCAGTGGCTGGGGCGCCGAGCCGCCCTCTGGCACGGCGACACCCCCGAGTCCGTACGCCGTCGCATCCGCACCGAATCCCCCGACTTTCTGCTCACCACACCCGAGTCGCTCGAAGCGATGCTCATCAGCGTCAAGACCGACCACGCACACATGCTGGGCCGGGTGCGTGCCGTCGTCGTCGATGAGGTGCACGCCTTCGCTGGGGACGACCGCGGCTGGCACCTGCTTGCCGTGCTCGAACGCCTGGAACGGCTCGCCGGCCACCGCATCCAGCGCATCGGGCTGTCCGCCACAGTCGGCAACCCCGACGCCCTGCTCATCTGGCTCCAGGGCGCACGCCCCGCCGATCGCCCCGGCCGGGTCGTCGCCCCCGGCGTGACTCTGCCCGCCACAACCGGGACCACCGAACACCCGCGCCCCGCAGGGGAGGTGGAGCTCGACTACGTCGGATCGCTCGCCAACGCCGCCAAGGTGATCTCCGCCCTGCACCGGGGCGAGAAACGGCTCGTCTTCTGCGACTCCCGCAAGCAGGTGGAAGAACTCGGTGCGGCACTGCGCGCCCGCGACGTCACCGTGTTCCTCTCACACGCCTCGCTGTCCACCGACGAACGCGCACGCTCCGAGCAGGCATTCGCCGAAGCCCGCGACTGCGTCATCGTCTCCACCTCCACCCTGGAACTCGGCATCGACGTCGGCGACCTCGACCGTGTCATCCAGATCGACTCCCCCGGCACAGTGGCCTCGTTCCTGCAGCGCATCGGCCGCACCGGGCGTCGCGCCGGCACATCCCGCAACTGCCTGTTCCTCGCCACCCGGCCCGACACCCTGCTCCAAGCCGCCGGCCTGCTCACTCTGTGGGCCCGTGGCTGGGTGGAACCCGTCACCCCGCCCCCCTCACCCCGCCATCTCGTCGCCCAGCAGATCCTCGCCGTCACCCTGCAGGAACACCGCGTCGGCGACCGGTTGTGGCCCGAGCAGTGGAACGGCCTGGCTCCCTTCGACCAGTCTGCCGCGCCCCTCCTGTCGCACCTGGTCGCGGAAGGCTTCCTCGACAGCGACGGCGGCATGCTGTTCATCGGCTCCGAAGCCGAGAAGCACTTCGGCCGCCGGCACTTCATGGAGCTGACCGCCTCCTTCACCGCACCCCCTGAGTTCACGGTGCTCGCTGGACGCACCGAGATCGGCACCACCGACCCCACCGTCCTCACCGAAGAACGACCGGGCCCGCGCCGCCTGCTGCTGGCCGGCCGCAGCTGGCAGGTCACGTTCATCGACTGGGCCCGACGCCGTGCCTTCGTGGAACCCGTCGAGGACGGCGGCATCGCCAAATGGCAGGGCAGCGAAGCCCGCGGGCTGTCGTACGTCCTCACCCGCGCCATGCGCGACGTCCTGCTCGGCACGGATCCCGACGTCCGCCTCACCCGCCGCGCCGTCGCGGCCCTTGCTGAACTCCGCATGGACCGCGCACCCTACGAAGTACACCCGGCGGGCACCCTGCTGGTCCGCGATCCGGACGCCACCCGCTGGTGGACCTGGGCCGGGTACCGCGCCAACGCCACCCTCACCGCCTCCCTCGGCAGCCTCGCCGACCCCGTACAGCGCCCCACTGACACCCATGTCCGCCTCCGTCAGGACCTCTCCCCCACCGACTGGAAAACCGCCCGCGCCGAGCTCCCCGACTCCCTCACCCTGCCCACCGTTGACCCGCGGGCAGTCCGCGGCCTGAAGTTCTCGGCGGCCCTACCGCCCCGCATCGCCACCACCACCCTCGCCGAACGCCTCGCCGACTTCGACGGCGCCCTCGCCGCAGCCCGCGAGCCCGTACGGATGGAATGGGGCACCTGAACAACCCGGAACACAGGCGAATTTTCGGGCGGCTGAGGCCCTTCTCGGCCTGGAGGACGCTCGCGCTCATCTCGATGTCGATGCGGTGGCCGGTGCTGTCTACCCACCTAGGCTTTCACCACGAGGGGCAGGCAGGTCCTGCTCACCGAGGTTGAGGTCCGCCTCCACCAGCCACGCCCCGGTTCCAGCCTTGATTCCAACGCACTTACTCGAGCTCAAGAGATCACCCATTTGAGCTGGAACCACTCAGGTTGCCATGACTGCGTCCAGATGCGCTTGCACCGGCTCGAACAGCCCATATGGCACGTACTGCGGAATATCGTCATGGGCGACCCACGCAAGCTCAGCCAACTCCTCGGCGTCCGCGACATAGGCAGTACCGCCCACCACTTCACAGGCCGTGTACGACATCAACCGACCCGTCTTCGGGTGGACCCGCTCGCCGAGCAGCTTCATGGCAACCACCTCCACCCCGGTCTCCTCGTGGGTCTCTCGTACGGCGGCGTCTTCGCGGCTCTCACCCGGCTCAATTTCGCCGGCCGGGAACTGCCACGAGAGCTGTCCCTCGCTGACCCGGCGCCGCACCATTAGCACGCGCCCCCCGCTGACGACGATGGCCGCGGCGATGCCCGGCTGCTCCTCCGCGTTCTGCTGCGTCACGCTGCTCCTCCAGGACAGCCAGGATGGGTGGGAAGATCGTATCGACGGGGATAAAGCGGGTGACCGAGTTTCTTGGGACCCATATGACGTCGATGTTCTCGACTGCGTCGGTGTTGCTGGCTTCGCCTGCCAGGTATTCGCAGAGGAAGTACTCGCACAGCACGCCGGTCACCGGATGAAGCCGGTTCCCAAGGCGCTGCCGGACCGCACAGTGGACACCCGTTTCGTCGAAGGTTTCCCGCACGGTGGGTGGTCTCCGCCTTGGCTCCTGGCTTGATGACACCGGCCGGGAACTGCCAGGTGATCCCGAAAGGCATCACCCGACAGGCCCGGACCGACCACGTGAGCAGGCACGACCGAGAAACCGCCAGCGATCACGCCGCCGCGTAGCTCGCCAGGAACAGATCTTGCGCCCGCTCCACATCCCTCGGCGTACGCAACTGCACCTCCAGATCACCCGTCCCGTGGTGACCGAGACCGGAGACATCCCGGGTGAATCCCGGGACAAGGTCGACTTCCTTCGGGTCGACCTTCAGGTAGACCAGCAGCTTGCTCCGCTGTGGCGGACAGAGGCAGGCGAAGTTCCGCAGCCGCTGGTACGCCCGGTACGTCTTGCGCTCGACGCGGTTCACACCGTCCCCGAGCCCGAGCAGTGCCTCATCGACCGCGCTCGCCAGCTCAACCATCGACGCGTCCTGGACGTCGGCTGTCGCCCGGGCAACCGCCCGGCGGCGGGCCCGGCGTGCCGCCTGCATGCCGCCGCTCCCGGACGCCACGGTCTCAAGCCCGAGCAGGTCGCTCCCGAAGAGTCGGTAGCGAACCAGGTCGATCGAACGCCGGTGCTCGTGCACGGCATGCACGTCGTAACGCGTGAAGTCGCCGACGATACATATCAGGCGAGGGCTGCTCCACAAGACATTGGACGCGGCCCTCATCCCGAGCCGGTCGCGGACCAGGTGCTCGATCTCGGCACGGTGGTCCATTAGCCACGCCAGGTAGAACAGGCCCTGGTTGATGACGCCGGCGTCGACGCCGCGCTTGTACTCGACGATGACTGGCGATCCGTTCTCGTCCAGCCCGAGCGAATCGATCCGGCCCCTGTGGACCAGCCCGGTGCCGTACTCGCTCGCCAGGAAACGGACGCCTAGCAGCGTCTCCATGTGCGCCTCGACGAGACCCTGCACATCTGCCTCGACCTCAGCAAGACGCGGCATGACCTCGCTCACGCCGCTTTGCGATGCGTCCGTCCGGAACAACTTCAAGCCGACCACCCCCGTTATCGCATAGGAGATGGACAACGTCGGACGGGCGGAGAATTGTTTCCGCAACCAGCACGAGGCACGTGAAGAACGTGTGCCGGAGGCCCGATCGACTGGTTCAGCGCTCCGAGGCTTACCTCCCGGACGTCCGCAACTTCGGTGCGAAGTCCATCGCCGAGGTCATGGAAAAGCTCCCCGGGATGGGCCTGGCCCTGAAGGACAGCCCGCCCGGATTCAACCCGCCCGCCGCCGCCTTCGACGCGGACGCGGGCTTCGTGGAGACCGAGCAGTACCGCTGAGCCGCGCGCCGGTCATAAGACAAAGCGTCCAGGGACAGGAGAACCTCACCGCTGTTTCGACGCCCTCAGGGGACCTCGGGCGGGTCGCGCCAACGTACAGCCAGGTGGACAGCGCCGAATGCCGCAGGTCGTACAGCCGTTTCGCCGGCAGGGAGCTGACGAGAAGGGGGCGTTGCCCGAGGCCGGCACCTCGTGCATTCAGATATAGAACTTGAACTGAGGCAGTGGCTCCCGGTCTGCGGGGATCTCCCTCATGATCTCGCCGACCAGCCCGGAGAACTTGATCGTGATCGGCAGGAGTCCGCCCAATGCGGCCGAGTTCCAATTGAGCTTCGTGAGCGCGAGGACTTCCTTCAGCAGAGCATCTCGCGAAGAATCCTGTCCGACATGGTCTGCGACCTGGAGCGGCGCCGGAACGTGCATCCCGTGGAACTCGTTGAGCGCGGATATGTAGCCCGTCGTGTACAGGTAGTCCAAGTCACCGAAAGTGAAACGGGTTCCGCGCAGCGGCGGGTACTTCGATGTGGTGATGAGACGTACCCGGCTCTGCACCTCAAGCGCCATCAGGTCGTAGCGCCGCACACGGGACTCGATCGCCGCGCGGAAGCCGTCACGTTCGTCCGGCCAGTAGCGCGAGGTCTTGTGGACCACGATGCGAGCCGGGGTCTGCTTCATGGCTGCCTCGTACCGGTCGAGTACCAGGGCCATCAGCTGGTGCGCGCCGTCAGCCGTCAGGTGAGGCGAACGACTCCCGGTCTTGTTCGGATCCCACTCGAATTCGTGTCCCCGGAGAACCAGTCCTTCCCCTCGCTCGTCAAACGCCTGCACGAGACTGGTCTGCATCGTCGCATCCGCGCTACCCAGTGGCCGATAGAAGCCGATGCCGACGTAGCAGGTCCCAGGCGTAAGGCCGTACGGACTCCACGGATAGCCTCCCGCCTTGCAGTACATCGCGGTGAAGAAGTTCCAGGCGATGCGGGAGGGCGGTGTCCTGTCGCGCCCGTCGAGCGTGGGCGCTCGGACGATCTGCGTTGGTATGCGGAACTTCATGGCGCTCGCCTTGAGAGCCCGGCGCAGGTCGCGATGGACCGCGCCGGTCTCTTTGCCGGTGTAGTCGGCCGTGCCGCAGCGCGTCACGATCTGGTCGGACAGCGCGATCACGACGTAGTCGGGGACGCTGTCACGCTCTGCCAACTGCCGGAACTTGGCCTCGAACAGGGTCAAGGCAGCGTGGAAGCGGTCCTTCTGCGACTTGATCTCCAGTACCTGCCGCAGTTCGGTCTGCCCCAGTTCTTCATTCCACGCGTCGTCGAACTCCAGCGACGAGAAGAACCCGCGGTCGGGCATCCACCCAGGGAACTCCGGGTTGTTCAGATCCCCGCGTACGCCCTCGGCGCGACTGCTCATCCAGGTACGGGCCGCCTCGACGAGCTCGGCGGTACCGATCAGCCCCACGCGCAGCCGGGTGGGATGGCGGCCCGATGCCGTCCAGGAACGCGGCCCGTAGCGTGCGATGCCGGCCTTGGGGTCAATGTGCAGGCCGTCGTCGGCGAACTGCAGCAGCGGTTCGGGAAAGTAGGTGCTAGCGATGAGCGACGGGGAGCCGGCGGGCGAGATCCTCGGTGGAGCAGGGCGTGCCGTCATCGCAGCGTTTCCTCCGCGTCGTCGTCTTCGTCGGCGGCATCATCGTCCTCGCTCAGACGCTCCGCCTCGGCCCAGGTGAAGAGGTCGTCCACGTAGTCGACATTCTTGAAGGGCATGTCGTGCTCGGGGGGAATGCCCGGCCAGCGCACCTGTCCGCTACTCAGCGATGTCGAGACGATCAAATTCTGCCTGTCCGTGCCGAAGGGGAAGAAAATCCGCGGAGTGCTCCTGCCGAGGAAGTCCCGCCAGAACTGCACTTCGCCCAGGAGGTCGTGGTTGAAGAGGCGGGACTTCTTCCGGGTCACCTGCCGCCCGATGTACTTGGCCTGTATGGACTCGAAGCCGTCGGAGGTGACACGCAACTCGGGTCTGACGCTCAGGCACCACTGGTTGTCACCGATGAGGAAGAAGCGCAGCGAAACAGCACGGTGAAGCCAATAGTTGCGAGCCTCCCCGGTCGCTCGCTTCTTGGGCTGCCATACGACGCTCCGGGTCGCCCTGCTGGCATTCAACGGCCGGTACGGCACGGAGCGTTCAACGCCAGCAGCCTCCGGTTCGAAGTAGTAGCGGTGGTGGTCGTGGTCGAGCCGCAGTCCGAGACGTCCGGTGAGTTTGTTCAGCGACCGGTTCAGCAGCGCGACGTACCACCCCAGCCTGTCGGGATCCGTCCACCACTCCTTGGTGGAGAAGCGCTCGGTCTCCGTGCACGCCACCACGTCGACGAACGGGTTGCTGGTGTCCCGCAAGTCCTGGAATGCCCACAACCGCCCCTCACGCAGGATGAACGGCGTCATCGTCCCAGCAGATGCCGCGGCTGGCCGGACCTCGTTCTCCCGGCCGACAGAGCAAGGAGCTCCGTAGATGTAGCGCGGCATCTGCGTAACCGGCAGCACGTTGCTGTACACGGTGTCGTTGACCATCGGGGGCAGCTCCGTCGGCACGTTGGAACGCCCGCCAAGCCTGCGCTCGATCCGCTGTTCGTGAGTCTCCTTCATGGCGTGCAGACGCTCCACCGTGTACTTCGCCAGCGCACCTTCGGAGTCGATCAGCTGGTGATGCTGATTGCACAGCAAGATCAGGTTCTCGTACCGATTGCGCTCCTCCGGCGTCAACGGTGAATCGCCCCGCGGACCGTTCGGGCTCTCCGCCACGATGTGGGCCATCTCGCCAAGCACCACAACGGGGTCTTCCGGCGTCCCCTGAGCCGTCAGCAGTAAGCCGCATCCGGGAAAGGCGCAGATATTGCCGGAACGCTGGGTCAACTTGCGTTGCTGCGCGACAGGTACGGCCACAACACCTCCTCCAGGTAACCCACATGCTACGGACGACCTCTGACAAAGGCCCTCCCTCGCCACAGGAGTGCGAACCATCGGGGCTCCGCTGCGTCGCAGCACCCGCTGGTGGGTCGTCACCGCGTCGGCCCAGCCTCTGATCTGCTGACCACTGGTTGTGCTGTCTTCGCTCAGTCCCTCGACCTGCTCGGCGAAAGTCCGGTGTGGACAAAGTCTCACACCGACTCCGGCGAACCGTCAGATTGATCGTCACCGCACGAACTCCGATGGTGACATCGACCGGCCTGCGCCGGTAAGGGCCGTGACACGCATGAGTTGGCGGCACACGACGGGTACGGCGCCGTCGCGCGATCGCGGCGCAGCAGTGATGGTGAGTGTCGTGCCGGCGATATGGAGGTCAGTCACGGTCACCGACGCCAGGTCCGGCAGCAGCAGGTCGAAAATTTGATCACGTAACACACGCCGCATGATCGATCTGAGGCATGGTCCGCCCGTGGCGGTTGTGGTCGGGGCTACTTGACCTCGCCCGAGAAGATCGCGGTTTGGTACTTGATGGCCTCGGGCGTGACCTTGATCTGCACCTTGTGCGCGTCCTTCGGGAGTGGGCAGCCGTCCTTCCAGGTGGCGTCCTCCCCCGGGTCCACGTAGCTTTTCGCCCCCCAGGTCGCCGACCCCGCCGCTTCGAGTCCCTGGGTGCTGTCGTAGACCGGCTCGCCGTCGGCGCAGGAGAGGGAGAACCGGGTGAGGTCCATTATCTCGCTGGCGCCGTTGTGCACGGTCACCTTGAAGGCGACGAAGGGCTGCGGCTTGACAGAGGCGTACTCGCTCGTGACGCCCCGAGTGAAGTCGGACACGGTGGCGGTCGTACCGTCGGGCGACTTGGCCCTGTGGCCCAGGGCGACGGTCAGGGTGCCGCTGTCCTTGGTCTGCTCGTTGCCCTTGGCGTTGCCGTCGGTCTCCTTGGATGCGGTGCTCGCGCCGTGGCCGCAGGCGGTCACGGAGCCCAGGACTGCCACGAGTAGGAGGGACAGGCACACGGTACGCGTCTGCACACGGGTCTCTTTCCCTGTGGTGGAGGCTACTTGACTTCACCGTAGAAGATGGCGGTGGGCATGCTGCTCATGCCTCGTCGTGCGGGCTGATCTCGATCTGCGTCTTTAGGGCGGGCTCTGCATGTACACACCAGGCTTGGCCTGCCGGGTGAGCACACGCGAAGCGTCGCGCTCCCTGCGCGGGAGACTCACAGACGATATCCGCCTCCCCAAAACCACGAAAACGGCAAACGACGCCGCTATCGGGACGCACCTTGCGGTGCCCTCGGGCATATGCGCGCGGGTAGCCGACGGCGCCCTGCACGCCCCCTGTCGCCACTGCGAGGTTCGCCCGCCGGACCCCATCGCTCGAGAGCAGCCCGCACCAGACCTCCCAGGACGCAGCCCGATGGCTCACTGCTCGTGTCCGATCGGTGCAACCCGAGCGAGGTACCGGGCTCGCTCCGATGCCATTTTTCGGCTCGCGAGAGGCAGGGGCCGTCATATCTAAGCTCATGCGGGCGACTCCGGAGACATCGGCAACGGTGCTACGGCATATCCCACCACCCACCACTGACAGCGCGGGCCGCGCGCCTTCCCGGAGTCGAAGGCAGAGCGGTTTTCAGAGATCCCCATCGAAGCATCCCGCAGGCCGTAGCGCCGCCGACCACAGTGCTGTCCGGCAGCGCCAGCCGACGATAACCGAAATCATGAGCGGGTCAATCGCATAGACATTCGAATTCCGAGAGACGTTGTCAGTGCGGTCGGGTATACCGGTCGGCTATGAATGTTGCTCAGGAAGCGGCTGCGTCGGCCTCCGGGGGTACGCAGGCACCATCGGTTGACGGCGACTTTCCAGATGACCACCGCCCCGCTGCTGCGGTCCCTGCATCGCGGGACGCCCGCCTCGGCGGAGAGAGAGACTCGCGGACCGCTCAGGACGACTACCTGCTGGTGGAGCTGCTGTGTGCCGCGTTGGTGAAAATCCGCCTCGAACGACAGCGGGCCGGCGTTCAAGCCCGCGGCACGGACGGGTCGGGGCCATTGCCGCGTGCCTGGCGTGATGCACGCGGCCGGTTGTGGTGGAAGGCGCAGTCACTGGGTTTGGAAGGCCCCAGCAACGACCTGGAGCTGTTCGACTGGTGCCGTCGCCCGCTGGGATCGTGGCCTGTACCGCTGTCGCTCACCGAGGGCGATCTCGAAGTGGTGCTGCTGGAGGGTGATGCCCTGTCTGAGTTCGCCGAGCAGGCGGCAGACCTGATCCAGCACGCTGACGTCGAGGCGGAGCTCGTTCAGAATCAGGTTTTTGCCGCCCTGATGCTGTGTGCCCGGATGAACGGTAAGGACGACGACGCTGTCCAGCGGGTCTACTGCCGGTTGCGGCGCCTGCTGATCGACCATCCGGTGCTCCCGGACCGCGAGGTCCAGGCGCTGGCGCGGGAACTCCCGGCAGCGGACTCCGACCATGACTCGTTCCTCGCGAAGTTCGTCCGCGTCGCCTACGTCCACCACCCGGTCCAGGCGCCGGGAAAAGTTCGCCTGCGGCGCTGTGCCGACTGCCGGAATCCGGTTGACGACGGGGCCGTTGGCTGTGGGGCTCCCGGCTGTACAGGGGTGCCAGAGCGGTACGAGGTGACGTGTCTGGGCGCGTATTGGGCCCAGCACCGGGCAACCCGCCAGTTCTTCCACGATCCGGGACTGCTGGAGGGACGGCTGCTGGACCGCCTGGGCGAACTCGCCGACGGCACACTGTGCATCGAGGACTGGCCGTGCCTGGACGCGTGGGATATGGCGTTGGCGTTCGAGGCCCGGGAACCGGGTGCAGAGGCGGAGCTCTGGGCCGTCGATGCCAAGGACTGCTCAAGCCCTGCCCTACTCGCCCGGGGCTTTCGTTGCGATCCACGCGTGCCGGCGCGGCGACGCATCATCGTCATCCCCATGCACCGCCTCAGAACTCCCGGCTACCGCACGGACCTTGAGCGCGAACTGCAGGGCCGCGTTTCCGGCGTCGAAGTCCTCGACGAGAAGACGTTCCTGCGGCAGGCCACCGTCCGTGCACGTCAGGGAGGAGGAACGCGATGAGGGACACCCGCGCCTGGAGCAAGCAACTGGTGAAGGAGCTGACGGACGACAGCGTGCGCCCCCTGCTCGGCCCCCTCAGGCCGTGGGAAATCTGCGCGCTGGAGATGGGCCTGTCGTTCCTGGACGACCATCTGCCCGGCCAGGGCGTCGGCGCGCTGTGGCCGGTGCTGTCCGGTTACATGCGTCTGGATGAGGACCTGGGTCCGCAGCTGCGGACTCTGCGGGAGGTGATGGGCCCGCTTGCCAAGACCGGAACCATGCGGGAGAAGCTCGATCAGTACGTGAAGCTGCCGGTACAGGTGCGGGGCTTCGAACCCTGCGACATGCGCGGCCACAAGCCGGAGTTGTCGACCGTGTTCACCCGGCGGTCCACCCCGTACGCCGCGGCCCGTCATGACCTCTACCGTCAGACGCTGCAGAAAATCGCCCCCTACCAGACGGCGTCCCCGTACCGGCCGGTGCCGCCGGGTTCGGTGTGTTCTTTCGAGCGGGCCGACGGCAGGCGGGAACAGATCCGCGTCCCCGAGACTCTCATCCCGGCGCCGGCACCCGCGGTGCTGTCCGCAGCAGTCTCCCGAGTGCAGGAGCCCATCCACCTCACGCGGAATGACTTCCAGTGGGCTGCTGAACAGATCGATAAACTCCTGGAAGCCCATCCGGAGATCGAAAACCGGGACTTCGTCAAACGGTTCGAGCAGATGGAAGCCCTGCTGGCCGACCACACCGAAGGTCATCTCCTCGATCAGCAGTGGCGGATGACCATTGACCGCATGTGGCACGTGGTCGGCCTGATGAACAGCGGCAAGTCGACCCTGCTGGACCTGATCGCCTTCATCGTCGCCCGCCGCGGCGGCAAGGTCGGGTTCGTCCTCGCCTCCGGCAGCGACGTGTTCGCCAAAGTCAGCTTCCTGCAGGCCCTGGGCATCGATGCCGTGCCCATCTTCGGACGCACCCGGGAAGGCGTCCACAAGGACCGGTTCTGGCGCTCCCTGCTCCACGACGGCGAGACGACATTCCCCACGGGGCTGGACCCTGCCGCGGCGTTCGCCGACGACCAGTGCTACCTAGAGGAGCTGCGGCTGACCAGCAGGACCGACCGGGCCCCGCTGCCCCGCGAGGAGCGGCCCTGCACAGGCCGTCTCACCGTCGTCGGCGAGAGCGGGCGTCGAGACTGCCCGCTTCTGTCCCAGTGTCCTTCGCATACGGCGGCACGCAAGGTTGCCGAAGCACAGGTGTGGGTGACGACCGCGGCGGGCCTGGCCTCGACGAGGATGCCTCAGTCCCATATCGAGGTCCGCGTCGCCGAAGCGGCACAGCACCACCTGTCCGTCCTGCTCGTCGACGAAGCCGACACCGTGCAGCAGCAATTCGACGACCGGTTCCTGCTGCACGAGATCCTTTCCCAGCCCGGCAGGGGCTGGAGTCACCGGGTAGGCGACCGAATCGGGCAGCGGCTGGAGCACTCCTGGTTCCTCGATCTGCTGAACCCGGAGGTGACGGCTGGCGACAAACATTTCCGTCGGCACGATCAGGCACTGACCGAGCTGTACCGGCTGGTCATCGCCTCTGGTGCGGACGCACTGCGCGACGTCATCGCCGAGGGTCCGTTCACCGGCTACAGCCTCATGCGGCGCTTGGCCCGCAGCCTTCACGGCCTTGGTGAACGGACTGACTTCACGGACAAGGCGGAACAGGAAGAAGCCGCCGACTACTACTTCGAAGCGCACTTCGCCTCGCTGCTCTCCGCCCCGTTTCAGGCTCCTGCGGCGAACTGGGCCGAGCTGATCGAGGCGATGACGGCAGCCCACGACACTCGTGTCTCAGCCCAGGAGGCCGCAGAGGCATGGATCACGACACACCAGCCCGCCATCGACGAGGCGAAGGTCCGAGGCACGCTGGCGGAGTACGCACAACTGCTGCAGGCCGGGGTGTGGGCCGCGCGAATCACGACCTCCTTCTTCGAAGTCGCCCAACGGCTGCACGCCATCAGCTCCTCCCCGATCGGCGACGGAGAGGACTTCTGGAGCCGGCAGCCGCCACGTGACCTGATGCCGTTCGTGCCCGAACAGGCTGCCGGGAACCTGATGGCACTTCAGTGGCAGCCCAACCCCGGTGGTGACAGCGGGTCGTTCAGCATCCTGTGGCTGCGCGGGGTCGGCCGCTGGTTGCTCTACCACCTCCATGATCTCCTGACAGCCGAGGGCATCGAGGGACCGCATGTCGTCCTGGCCTCCGCCACCAGCTGGATGCCCGCCTCGCCCCGCTTCCACCTGGACGTCGCCCCGAACCTGGTACTCCGGGAGCCGGCCAAGGCCAGGGCGGCGCTGAAGGAGAGCAAGATGTTCTTCCGCCCGCCGCGCTACCCCGACGGCCGTCCCGTCTTTACTTCGGGCACCGGCGGCGACCCCATTCGCCATGCCCACGCGCTGTGCACGGCCGCCGACTGGATCTGCAACCCGGCCCCCGGTGCGCGCGAGTCCCTGCTCCAGCAGGCCCGTCTGCGGCTGGCCGAAGACCGTCAGCAGGTCCTGTTCACCGTGCAGAGCACCCGCGATGCCCAGACAGTCGCCGACTACATCAACCACAAGACCCCGTACACGGCCCTGCACGTCATTCGCGACGACGACCCGCCCACCCGGCACAGCATCCCGAGGCGCCGCCTGCCCACCTTTGCCGCGTCCGACGCCGACATCCTGGTTGCTGCCGAAGGCGCCGTCCAACGCGGCCACAACATCCTCAACGCCCGCCGCGTCGCAGCCCTCGGCGCGGTGTTCTACCTGGCCCGCATCCACCCACCCGCCGACGATGCCACCTTCCCGCTGTCCCTGCTCAGCCGCGAGGCGATGCGCCGCCTCCGCGACCCGATCGAGCTGGCCGACCCCTCGGTCGATCCCGTCGACCTCGCGCGCAAACTCCGCCACGGCGAACGCCGCCGCTGGCAGCAGCGGGTCGGAGAGCCGGTCCTGTTCTCCCGCCTGACCGACCCGGTCGAACACGCGGCGTTCGTCGGCAACTTCCTCGTCCCGCTCCACCAGACAATCGGCCGCGGCATCCGTGGCAACGAACCGGTTCTGGTGTACCTCTGCGACGCTGCCTTCGCGCCCCGCACCGCCACGCTCGACGAAACCGCGGCCGACACTCCCCGCACGAGCGTGATCGTCGCCGCCCAGCAACTCCTGCACGGTTGGCTCACCGATCCAGGCCCGACCGCCACCGCGGCACAGCGCCTCGACCATGAACTCGCCCGCGCCTGCTGGGGCCTGGCCTCCCATCTCCTCGACAACATCGACTGGGGTCACCGCTGATGCCCGCCTACCGCGCCACCCAGGCCACCGTGCTCACCTTCGCTACCGGGGCCAGCTGGCCCGTCACCGGCTACCGAGCGACCTGCCCACCGGGGATGCTCAGCCTTCTGCAGGACGCCTGGGAAGCCCGCCCCGGCCGTCGAAAGCGCAACGGACCCGACAGCCTGCCCACCAGGTCGTTGAGGGACTTGATCACCCTCATCGACCCGGAGATCACCTCCGTGCACTGGGACCCTCGCCATCCGGCCTGGCTGCGCGCGCGTACCGAGATCGACCCGGATCTGCTGCTGATCGCGCTGTCGGCATGGGCCTCCGCTCATGTGGCGCCCCAGGTGCCGGACACCGACTGGTACGGCCGTCTCGAAGGCGCCGGACAGTTCGAATGGATCCCCGAAGACCTCGACCTCGCCCAGCACGGCCTTCATCTCAACGGCACCGCCAACCCTCCCGCGCACGTCTTCGACCTCCTGCCCAGCCTCGTCGCCGAACATCTCACCACCACCGATCTTCAGCTCCTGGGCCACCGCCGTGACCTGCGGCTCGGCCCCACCCAGGCCGACGGCCGCCGCGCCCTGCATCTCGGCCAGCCGGAGCCCCTCATCGATGACGACGGCGCGGCCGGAGCCAGCGTGGACGTCCTCACCCTCCACCTGGAAACCGTGCCGGGGGTCCCTGAAGTCCACCTCCACCTCGACCTGGGCATGACCCGCTTCGCGACGAACGCGCTCGACTACATCCCCCGCCGCGGAAACGGCGACCCCACCGCCAGCGTCCTGCTCTCCGCCAAAGAGGGATTCATCCACCGCCGCGAACGTCCCATGCTCCTGCAGAGCTCCGTCATCATCCGCCGACGCGGACAGGACAGCTCATGGACCTGGCAGCCGGGCGTCGCCAGCATCCTCGCCCGCCTCACCCACCACGAGCCGCCCAGCCTCGACGAACTGCGCGCCGCCCCGGGCAACGCGGCGGCTCAGCCCTTCGCCGCGCACATCGTCCACAGCACCGGCATGACCTACCGCCATCCGAACCAGGACGGCGCCCCGCCGGCTCGTGCCACCCACGACCACCCTGTCGGCCACGGCTACCAGCCCCGCGACCATATGGAGGTCCTCACTCAGGTCGCCCGACAACTGGAGGACAAGGGGCTGGTCCCCCTGACGCCCAGCCCCAAGGCACGGACCCGGTCGAAGACACGCCTGCCGATGCATCTGCCCGACTCCCCCACGTACGAAATCGAAGTCTGGGCCTCTTCCGACCGCACCTGGCAAGGTCTACAGACAGCTGCCGCCGACAAACTCGGCCTGACTCCCGCCACCTCAACAGCGGCGTGCGCCAGCTTCACCGGACCGATCAACCTCACCCTCCACCGCCACGACCCGCAAGACTTGGCCGCCGGTCTGCCACGCTCCACCGAGTCAGACCCGGCAGCCCGGCGGGCCGCCTACGAAGCCAGCGAGGTCGAACGCACGGCGCGAATCACCCGTGCATTCCCCCGCCTCGCCCACCCCATCGCCTGCATCGTGGAGATGGAAGGCGCGGCCTACTTCTCCCGCACACACCAGCGCGACCCCAAAACCCTCTTCAAGAAAGTCCTCCCGAGCCTGCGCCGCAACGTCCAGGGCCTGCGCCCCATCCCGCCGGCCAACCCCAATCCCAGCAAAGCAGCCCTCGCCAAGCGTTTCCTCGGCACCGACTTCGCGACCACCGACATCGAGCGCGCCACTTCCGCCCTCCGGGACGCCCTCCGCCAGGCCGGACACCTGCCCAAACTCCCCGCCCCACCCGGCATCGAAGGCCCCTTCGAGCTGATCACCGTCTGGCTCGCCCCCGCAGGCGAGCGGATGCTCGTGCCCATGCTGATCCGTCAGCACACCCACGAGGAACCCACGGCACAACTCATGACGACGACGGGCAGCCCCACCGAGCGCCCCATGCCGTTGACCGCCCTACCGGAAGCCCTCGTGGCCGGCCGCGGACGCGTGCCCCGTACCGCACGCGCGGCCCTCGCCGAATTCCTCACCAACGCCCTGTCGCTCGACTCCACCGCCAATCGCCTGCTGCTCGTACGCCGCGCCCGGACGAGCGACAAGGACATCTGGCCCTGGCTCCAGGACAGCCGCATCACCTTCGACCAGCTCGTGCTGCCGGGCATCGACCTCACGGCCCCCAACGCGGACCCAGACCGCCGTAAGCCCGGCGACCAACCGGGCCTGCGCATCATCCGGCTACGTGAGCGCAGCGATCGCTCTGCGGTGCCCAGGGCCTTCGGTGTCACCCAGGAAATGGTCAGCGCCGGCGACGACACCGACGAGCTGATCCCCGTCACCCGTCACGGACGATTCTCCGGCCTGGTCGAAGTTGGGGAACGCGCCTTCTGGGGCATCAACCCGCGCCCCGATCAGAATCAGACCCCTCTCACGATCACCAAGTTCGACCCGGCCCAGACCGGCAACCGGACCTGGACCTGCTCCAACCCGACCTCCCTGGAGATCGTGCCCGCCTTCCTCCAAGACGGCGACAACCCGGCCGACTGGGCCATGTACGTCCAGGCCCAACGACGCCTCCACGCCCACACCGACATCGCCACCACGTGGCCCGCCATCGTCCACCTCGCCGAGCTGATGGAGGAATACATCGTCTGATCGGCCAGCCCATGCCGCTGCTGACTGGTCAGGTCACACGCGCTAGCCGGATGGGTATGAGGCCATCCGGCTACGCGTCACCGCACCCAGGTAGATTCCGCCGAAAGCCGCCCAGGTAGCAATGGCGGATTCTTCGGCGGGCCGTTGTCGTCACCGTACGAACCGCAGCGGCCATGCATCCACGTCGCGGACAGCGGACACACAGATCGTCCCACGTCATTGAGGGTCCTCCCCGCCCACGTCCTCCATCGTCACTGGGAGCTCCGGGTCAGGAGTCGTACGCCCATGCCCGGCCGGTCTGCCGGTACTCCTCAACGCGGATAGGCAGAACCCCTGACTGCATACGATCCGTGTACAGCAGGCCGTCGAGGTGGTCAATCTCGTGCTTGACGAGGCGGTCCAGGCCGCGCTGGTAGACGTTGGTTACCGTGGCACCGTTGAGGGATGTGGTCTCCACGGTCATTCTCAGAGGGCGAGACACCTTCCCTCGCACGTTGAAGAAGGACAGGTACCCTTCGTACTGCTCATCGCTCTCCTCCGACACATCCGTGACACGAGGGTTGAGGACGACGATGGGGCCAGCGCCGGACTCGGCAGGCTGAACGACAGCAGCAGCACGGGTAATGCCGATCTGAGGCGCGGCGATCCCCAGCCCTTGGCGAAGGTGTGCACCTGGGCGATGCACTCTATGAACGCGAAGAGTCTGTCCACAACACGTTCCGCGCCATCCCGCTCGGCGGGAAGGTCGAAGGGACGTGCCGGCTCACCGAGGATGGGGGCGCCCGCCTGGACGACCCCGAGGTTGCGCGTCTACTCGCTGGGCCCCTTGGCGCACCAATCATCATCACGTTTGTCACGGGGTGAGATGATGACCGGCGCCCGGCTGGTGGGTGGCCGCCGGGCCTGGGAGGGTAAGTGGCTGGGGTCGAAGGCCGAGCACTGGTGGATGCCTGCTGGGCTGTAGCGGATCTACTGCGGAGCAGCATGCCGGCCCATCAGTACCGCGACGTGATACTCCCGTTCACCTTTCTGCGCCGGATGGACTGCCTGCGCCGGCATGAGGTGGGCCTGGGGCTGAAGGTGACGGCCACGGAGGGGGAAGGCGGCGTCGCGGCCGCAAGCTCGGACTCGGCGCAGGCCGGACTGGACGAGACAGGCGGAGCTACGGACACTCGGGACAGCCTCGGCGGATTGCTCACCGCGGTTGACGAGGCGTCACCGGATGCCGAGAAGCTGCTCGCCGAAGCACTGAAGGGCTTTGCGCGAGTGTTCTCCGCCGAGGTCGTGGAAGTACTGGACGCGTTTCAATTCGCCGCTGAGGTACAGAGGCTGGCGAGCGCGCGTGTGCTGCGTGGCGTTGTGTCCGGGTTCGCAGAGCTCGATCTGAGTCCTGATGCCGTCTCCGACCAGGAGATGGGGTCGGCGTACGAAGAACTGGTCTGGCGTCTCGTCGAGGCGGCGCCGGAGCGATCGGGCGAGCACGCGAGCCCCCGCGACGTGGCCACGCTGGCCGCCAGACTGCTGCTCGGCCCAGACGCGGCGACGCTTGACCGGGCGGGCCGGCCCATCGCCGTCCATGATCCGTGCTGCGGCACCGGGGGCATGTTCACCGCCGTCGAGGACTACCTGCGCGGCCTGGACAGTCCCCCCGAGGTGAGGGTCTTCGGCCAGGAGATCAACCCGGAGAGTTATGCGATCGCCCGCTCCGAACGCATCATGAGCGGCACGGATGCGACGGGCATCTGCTTCGGGAACGTCCTCAGCGACGACAGGCACCGAGGTGAGACGTTCGACTATCTGCTGTCGAACCCTCCGTGGGGGGTGGAGTGGCGACGGACACACAGCGAAGTGAAGCGCGAAGCTGAGGAGTTGGGCCACGACGGCCGCTTCGGGGCGGGGCTGCCGCGTATCAGTGACGGTTCCTGGCTCTTCGTGCAGCACATGGTCGCCCGTATGCGGCCTCCGGCCGAAGGTGGCGGCCGGGCAGCCATCCTGCTCCCTGCCTTGACGCTGAACCGGGGCGGTACCGGATCGGACGAGGCGAAGCTCCGGCAGTGGCTTTTACAGAACGACCTGTTGGAGGGTGTGGTCGCCCTGCCCACGCATCTGTTCGTCAACACCGGTCTCTCCGCGTCTCTGTGGCTGCTGTCCAACCGCAAGCCGCCCCGGCTGCGGGGCAAAGTCATCGCGTTGGATGCCCGAGGCCACTTCGCGACCCTGCGCGAGACGCTGGCGAGTAAGCGGCACTATCTGACGGACCAGCACATCGCCCGCCTCGGCGAGCACTACGAGGTCGCATACGGGGGCAACTTGGGGGAGCAGCAAGAAGCCGATGGTGAGGACGGGGCGTTGCTCCTCGACGTTGATGACCTTGGCTATCAGGAGGTCACGGTCGAGCAGCAGCTGCGGCAGTACTTCGCGGTGAGCGACGACACCGTCAGCGATGCCGAATCCTGGCCGACACGTGCATCCTTCGACGGAACGGATGCCCTGGTGGGAGCACTTCGTGCGTTGAACGGGCAGAACTGGCCCACCTGGAACGCGTTCGAGGGCGCCTTCTCCACGGCCCTGAGGAACGCAGGTCTGTCGGCGGAGCTCCCGCGTTCATTGTCGCGCCGGGTACGACAGGCGGTGGCCGTATCGGCCCCGGAGGGGGAGCTCCAGAAGGACACGCGGGGGCGTCCGCTGCCGGATCCCGAGCTGCGGCACAAGGTGCGGGTGCCGCTGGGACAGGATGTGGACGAGTTCATCGAGCAGGAGATCGCGCCCGAGTACCCGAACCTGTTGCGCGATCAGATCGGCGTCGAGACCGGCTACACGTTGCCCCAGGCCCCCTTCCTGTTCGGCGTGCCCGGTACGGGCTTCGGTCCACTGTCCACAGTGGCACGGCGCGTGGGAACCGGCTCACCCGGTAGGCGGCCCACGGGCCTGCCTCTGCTGAGCGGCCGAGACCTCCAGACGGTGGCGACCGCGGCGGAACTCTCGGAGTCTGCCCGGCCAGGGCAGGCTGTGGCCATCTGTACCGGCGGTGACGTGGTGGGACTCGCGGGCAACTGGCGTGTGTTGCCTGCGGAGTTCGGGGACGCCGTGACCGGTCTGACCGTGCTGCGTCCTATCGGCAACAACGGCCGAGCCTTGTGCGAGTGGATGCGGACTCGGGCGAGCGAAGAGGACGGCCCTTACTCGCGCGTGTCCATGAACTCGCCCGTGCCTGTCGAGCTGATCAAGGACCCTGAGTTCAACGCGCATCTGGACGACCTCGACCACGGCAGAGCGGCGCTCGCCGTCACGACCTCAAGAATCCTGCCGAACGTGTTCCAAGGTATGCAGGCTGGTCTCGACGAGATGCGCCGTGTCGCCAAGGCATCCGCATACGAGGCGCGCATCATCGAAGAACTTGTCCAACCGCTCGGGGACCCGGTCCGACGGGCCGAGTGGACCTACCCGTACCACGTCGCGGCGCTGGCCCGGCAGTACCGCATCGCCACGACGTCGGCCCCTCGCAAGGATGCTCTCCTGAAACTCGCGGAAGGCGTGGCGCGCTGTGTCGGGGTGCTTGCCGTGGCGGTCCAGATACACCGTGACCAGGGCTACGTTGACACCCTTCGTAGAAACAGATCCCTCTCGCAGGGCGGTGCGACCTTCGGGACATGGGAGAAACAGATCGAAGCCCTGGTCAAGGCCGGGCCTATCCCCGAACTTCCGGAGCTGGAGGGCTCCCTGGACCCTGGTGGGGTGCTCGGAACGCTGCGCGAACTGCGCGGGATGCGGAACGACTCCAGCCACGCGAGCAGGGTGCAGCCGGAACACAAGCTGGAGCGGGAGGTCGAGACGCTTCAGCCGCTGGTCGTGGCGGCCCTGGAATCGGTGGGCTGGCTGTCCGCCCTCCGCTGGGAACTGGTCGACACCTGTGCGTACGCCGGGAACGGCGGATTCACCCTGATCGGGCGACGTCTCCAAGGAAGCCATCCTGACTGGGAGCCTTTCGAGCGCTCGTTCCCCGACACCCTCGACCCAGACCGCATCTACGTGGAGGGCCCCTCATCCCCGCGACCGTTGCCGTTGTGGCCCGTGGCACGGGCCGAGGTCTGCGAGGACTGCGACGCACGGGAGCTGTTCCTGTTCCACAAGTTCGACAAGACGAGCGGGGACATCACAATGCGCTGCGGCAGGGATCACAAGTTCCCTCGGGACGACACCTGAAGTCGTGCCACGCCCGCGGCCCTGGACTCCAACGGGTTCGCGCGTCGGGCACCCCCGCTGAAGCGGTGGCCGACGAACTGGTCGCGCCCGGACTTGCCTTCGAACCGGACCGATGTCAGTGCGAGAGCCGGGCATCCACGAGTAGGCGCGCACGATGAGCACTCCGTCCCGGCGTCACTCGACGAGTTCGGCCGGGGCCTGCCTACGGGCGCTTGGCCCTGCCCCGACACATCGGCTGGGGCCCGCACGACGAGTACGACCTAGCCGGCGCACCGTGGACTGACTCGCATCAGTCGGCGCGGTCAGTGACGGCTTCGGTCTCCTCCCTTCCCCCCCGATGGCTCAGGGAGGATGCGGGCTAGCATCGCAGGCCGCCCGGCACCCGAAGCACCGCTAACGATTACGGCGAGCTGATGACGGCTCGGGCAAGTGAACGCAGCCTGCTTCGAAGCGGGGCAACATAGTGCGGGATCGCCGGTTGGCCAAACCGGCGATCCCGCGCATCATTGATGGTCCACCGCCATTACCTGCCCGTACGTCGGAAGGCACGACCACCACGACATCCAAAGCAGCCCCCCGTACGCCTTCACGTCGCAAACACACCGGACGGCTACGCCGCCGCGTAACTGGCGCGGAAGAGGTCCACGGCCCGCTCCATGTCCCGCTCGGAGCGCAACTGCACCTCCAGGTCGCCCGTGCCGTGGTGGCCCAGCCCCGTCACATCCCGAGTGAAGCCAGGTATGAGGTCGACCTCCTTCGGGTCGGCCTTCAGATAGACGAGGAGCTTGGTCTTCTGCGGCGGGCAAACGCAGGCGAAGTTCCGCAGGCGCTGATACGCCCGGTACTGCTTCCGCTGCACCCGGCTGACGCCGTCCCCGAGGCCGAGCAGCACCTCATCAACCGCCTCCGCCAGCTCCGCCAGCGAACCGTCCTGCTCTCGAGCGGGCGGCAGCCCGACCGCGCTGCGGCGAGCCCGCCGCGCGGCCGGCGTCCGCCCGGTGACGGAAGCCACGGTCTCAAGTCCAATCAGGTCCTTGCCGAAGAACCGGTAGCGGACCAGGTCGATGCTGCGCCTGTGCTCGCGTACGGCGTGCCCGTCGTAGCGTGTGAAATCGCCGGCGACACAGATCAGCCGGGGTGCGCTCCACAGCACCTGGGACGCGGCCGATACCCCGAGTCGGTCGCGTACCAGGTACCGGAAGGCGTCCTTGTGCGCCATCAGCCACGCCATGTAATACAAGCCCTGATTGATCACGCCGGCTGCGGTGCCGCGCTTGAACTCCACGACCACCGGCGCCCCGTTCTCATCGAGCCCCAGCGAATCGATCCGGCCACCGTCAGCGCAGTCGATGACGTACTCGCTCGCCAGGAACCGCACCCCCAGCATCGTCTCCATGTGCGCCTCGACGAGGCCCTGCACATCCGCCTCGACCTCGGCAAGACGCGGCATGACCTCCGTCACGCCGCCATTCGTCGTGTGAAACAGCTTCAGGCCCGACACCTTCCCCTCCTCGGCTCGAAGATCGAGAACGCAGGAGGGGGGTAGATCTATTTCCGCGTGGGCGCACCGAACAGGTGAGGAGATGTGAGACGGTGACCACCTGGCACAGTCGGGCACCCCCGCATCCCATCCGTCCCAGAGGGGCCCTCGTCCCACATACGTCCCACAAAACCCCTGACAGCGTGTCAGCGAGGAAGAACGTGGCAGGTCAAAGCACCTGCCGACGAGATGCGCCAGGGGCCTTCTAACTGATCATTTCAGAATGAGGTTCGGAGTCGTCTCAAGCAGATGATGCTGCAGGCGAGTTGGAGCAGTCCGAGGTGGAGGTCGGCTCGTATCTCGTAGCGAGTCCGCAGGCGTTTGAACTGGTGAAGCCAGGCGAAGGTTCGCTCGACGACCCACCTGGTCCTGCCCAGGCCGGATCCGTGGGCGGTGCCCTTGCGGGCGATCTTCGGCGTGATGCCGCGAGCGCGGAGCAGGCGACGGTACTTGTCGTAGTCGTAGCCGCGGTCGGCGAACAGCCGCCGTGGTCGATGACGTGGCCTGCCCACCAGGCCGCGGATGCGGGGAATCGCGTCCAGCAGGGGCATGAGCTGGGTGACGTCGTGACGGTTTCCGCTGGTCAACGACACCGCCAGGGGCGTTCCGTGCCGGTCGGTGATCAGGTGGTGCTTGCTGCCCCGGCGGCCGCGGTCGACCGGCGAAGGTCCGGTGTGAGCCCCCCTTTGAGGGCCCGGACGTGCGAGCCGTCGACCGCGGCGTCCTCCATGTCCAACAGTCCGGACTTGCGGAGTTCCGCGAGGAGGATCTCGTGCAGGCGGGGCCAGACGCCGGCCTCGGTCCAGTCCCGCAGGCGCCGCCAGCACGTCACGCCGCTGCAGCCGATCGTCTTGGTCGGCACGTCAGCCCAGGTCACACCCGTGCGGAGCACGTAGACAATCCCGCGCAGGGCCGCACGGTCATCCGCCGGCAGCCGACCGGGATACCGCCGGCGCCGCGGCGGGCGAGGAGGGAGCAGCGGGGCGACACGAGCCCACAGGTCATCAGGCACAAGATCATCCGACACCTGCAGAACTCTGCCGCCCACCAGGCCAACTGCCAAGCTCCTGAACCAAACTCATTCTGAAATGATCAGTAAGCACCTGCTACACAAGGCATCCCGCACCTCTTCCCCGCCGGCCTGCGGCATGCCTCCGGGGCCGCGCCGGCGGCTGAGCACACGAAGGGCCGGCAGCCAATGCGATGCTGTCGGTGTTGCCTGCCGGCCGGAAGATGGCCGTGGGCGCAGGTCAGCAGGTGAACCAGGACGGCGAACAGCACGAAGACGGCCGCCGCTCCCCCATGGGGCGAGGCGGTCGGCAGGGCGCCTGAATCTCAACCTTACGGGTACGGGCTGTAGTTGAACTAAGCACATAGAGTGCGCGTGAAGGAGGAGGGTGTGCCCAGCCCGGATCCGGTCGTGGGTCATCATTAGGTCCTTTGTCGCGAGCACCGGTGGTGTAAGACGCACCCCTGGCCGATTCCCGGATCGGGTCAATCGGATCGCCGTACCCTGACCTCCGACTACACCGTCAGAAGTTGGCCAGGCGGATCTCGTAGCAGTCGCCACACATGTCCATGTCGGGGACGAGTTCGGCGGCCTGGTCACAGAAGGTGCAGACGCCTTCGTATGTGGATCCACAGTCGAAGCAAATCCAGGAGTCCTCTCCGGGCGAGCTGGCCAACGGAGTGCTGATCACGGAGTAGGCGCCGCAGCTGCTACAGCCGTTGAGGTCGCCGCCTCCGTCGGTGATGCTGACGTGCTTGCTGGAGCCGATGAACTCCCACGCGGCATCCTCGCCGGTGCCGTACTGCCTCGCGCACAGGAGGCAGGCGAGATCCTGGGCTCCTGCGTCGAGTACGACGGTGAACTGACCGCAGGAGCGGCACGAGGCCGTCGAGCTCTCATAGCCGTCCAACCGACTGCGCAGGGTCTCCATGCGCAGGGCGAGGAAGTCCGTGAGGTGCTTGAAACCGTCGCGTACCTGCTCCATGTGCTGCTCAACCGACCATGCCTCATCGGTCTCGTGGACCTGGGGCAGGATGTCGGTGTTGATGAAGCCGACCAGCAAATCGAGTACGGGAACGGTGCGCGCCTGTACGGCGAGGACCGTGTCCTTCAACCCGAAGTGCATGATCCGGTTGCGGAGGCTGCCCAGGGCCCTGAGGCCAGCGTCCTCCGGATCGATCGTGCTCTCGATCCGCACAGTGTCACGCAGACGTTCGATCGCTGTTTTGACGCCGCAGCTTTTGAAGTCACCGGCCTCGTGCTTGCGCTGGTCGAACAGCTCCACCTTTGTCCACACCAGCGCCGGATCGTGCATCTCCAGCCGGGCCTTCAGCAGCGTCTCAGCCGCAGCCTGGAGGTGCAGGACCGCGTACTTCATATCGCGCGGTCCCGGCTGCCCGTCGTCACCGGACAGTGAGCCGACGGCACTCACCAGGAAGTCGAGGCCGTTGACCAGAGCGGGGAAGTGGAGGTCTGCCGGTTGCTGCCCGGTACCGGTCACCAGCGAACCCCGTACGCCTTGTCGTCTTTCACCCTCATCGCCCTCCCCCTACGTCAGGTGCCGGATTCTCCGGGAAGAGTACCGGCGAAGGGCTGCCCCACCTCCGGGACAGCAGACGTCTGGAATGAGCGAGGGACCCTGCAAGCCCCTCATGTGTCACCTGTCCACCTGCATCCTGTCCACCACGTCTCCCCTGATCGCGGTGACCACGCTGGCCAGACATCTGCGCGGGGCAGCACAGTAGTCCTGAGCCGACGGATGGGCACGGGGCCTCGACTCGGCACGAGCGGCCCCTTCCGAGCTCTCTGAGGCCAGCCGGAGCATCGACGCCTACTGATCCTCCGGGGGTCGGATGGAATAGCTCCACTCATTAGTCAGCTGGAGGGGAGTCCGAGTTTGTCGAAGAACGCCCGGTTGCGTTCGGTGGCGGCGTTGACGAGACGGTCGAAGCTCACTACTTCGATGTATGCCTTGCACGGCTCATTGAAACCGAAATAACCCATGCCGTCATGGGTGGGCCGCAGGCCCGCGTATTCGCATCTGTCCACCATCGTCTTCGTGAGGTCCGCGAGGACATAGCAGAAGGCAGGTGCCTCACGCGTCGGGGGGATCGGCCGCCCCAGCGCGGTCTTCACTCCGCCGGCGCGCACACGCTTCACGTACTCCAGGCACTGCTGGATTGGGTCCTTGTCTTCCGAGGCGTCATTGCGCATCGGCCGTTTGACCTCGATCACGACGATGGACGGCAGCGGGAGCGTTCCCCCTTCCGCGGCCAGCACCGGCGAGCCGACGAGCCGAGTCGCGAGCAGGTCGGGCTCCCTCGTCGAATTGGAACCCGTGATCGGCATGCTCTTGAGCGTCTTGTCAGAGGCGAGGTAGTCGTGGAACGCGAGCCTCTCGTCGATGATCCAGAGGTTGGAGGCATCGGTGCCGATCTCGTTCGAGTCGGTCCGCATCGGCATGAGCAGGGAGTGGATCGCGTCCTCCTTGCTGTACCTACCCTGGTCGTCGGACCTGATCTGCCTGGCGAGTACGTCGAGGATCGTTCGTCGGCGCGAGACGTAGGCGGCCAGGTCGGACTGGTTGATGTCGGTCACTGTGTTCAAGTACCGGGCGAGCCGTTCGTCGTAGCCCTCCGGTTGGGCGGAGCCTGCTTCGCCCAGGACGGCGTGGCCCTCGGCCAGCGCGAACGCTTCGAGCTTCTGGAGGTTGCTGTGCAGCAGTAGTTCGAGGTCTTGGTCCTTCATGGACGGATCCACGGATACGCCGAGCTGCTCGAGTCGCGACAGGACGGGCCGGTATCTCGGAGCACGGTTGCTGACGAACTCGTGGACCCGGGCCTTGCCCTCCTCGCGTGCTGCGCTGAGCGGCCCGGCGAGGATGCTTTCGACTTCCTTGAGCACGCTCTCCCGGATGTCGTCCATCGACACATCTTCGATCAGTGGGGTGCCCGGCACACGTTCGCTGATGTCGAAGGCCGTACGGTCGGCGCGGACGTGGCTGTCCAGGAAGTCGGAGGACAGGTAGCAGACGTACGTAAACGGGGAGGACTCCGCGTCTTTGAGCCTTCCGTAGAGCCCTGGCACCCTGCTGGTGAGGTTTTCCTCCACCACCACACGGTTCGCAGCACACCAGTACAGCCGTGGCGCGAGATTCCTCGGCGAGGACTTCAGGCGGAGGCTCACCATCTCAAACCTCTCCCCCTTGACCTCGATCGATGTCCTTTGCATGTCGGAGTACACGAAGTCGTGCATGAGGCTATTGAGCGAGACCGCCCCGTCATCGTCTGCCACCGTGATGTCGGGCGCGCCGCCGGGACGCAGGAAGTACCAGATGCAGTGCTCGAATACCTCACGGGCAATGGCCTCGACGGTCTTCAGCGCGCTCTGCTGAAAGGGCCTTTTGAACCCGTCGAGGCTCACGGTCGTGCCGACCTCGGCTGGAGTGTCCGCTTCCCCGTCCGGCTCAACCTCTCCCTGGACGGAGAAGCGGAACTGCCGCCCCTTGAGGCATCCGGCTTCGTCCTCGTAGGCGCTGCGGACCGTGACCCTGTCGAACGCCTTGAGCCAGAGCAGGCGCCCCACACCGCGGCAGCCCATGTCGGCCTTGTGGTCGCTGTCCAGCGTCTCGAACGATGTCATGTTCTCCGGAGTGAAGCCCACTCCGTTGTCCTCGACGCTGAAGCCGACTATGGGCTTCAACGCCGCGCGTCCTGGGCCGACATGGCTGAAGTCGAGTGCTTCCTGCTGGCTGCGCCGGATCCTGATGCTCAGACGACCGGGCTCCATGTCGTCGCCGAACCGGGCGTCGATCGCCTGAATGCCGTTGACCACGGCCTCTAGGAGCGGCAGAAGGGCATGGCTTTTGGGCAGGCTCGTATTCCGGACCCGGCCGGCCAGCGACGTGGTCAGCGCCATCGTCTTCCTCCTCGCTCCAGGCCGCCCACCCTAGCGGCCGGGCTGGAGCAAAGCGTGCTGGGCGGCCGAGGTACCGGCGAAGTGACCTGCTCGCCACGGCCCGCCGCTGAACCTGCAGTCTGCCGCCCACGGCTCCGACTGAAGCTGCCAAGTGCCCGGCTTGATGTCCCGCCGGCTCGCAGAACCTAACCTGCCCGGCGATCCGCCTGACACCCCATCAGAACGAGCGTCAAATGAGCGTCACGAGCGTCATTTCAGCGTCAAGATATCGCCCGTAACGCCCACACCGCACATAATGCGCACAGGCAAAACCGCAGGTCAGGAGCCCTTTGCGGCCGGTTCAAGGATGGCAACGCACTCCACGTGATGCGTCATCGGAAACACGTCGACTTCAAGGGGCAACCTGATACGCGGCCGGCGTCAGGCCCACACCTTGTACTCATCAGCGAAGTACGGCCACGGCTGCCGACCGGCTTTGCCCTTCCGAAGCAGCTGGTCCATGCCGCGCGCCCAGACTTGTAGATCGCTAAGCTCCAGCACGAGCTGCTCGAGCCCTGCTCTAGCCATCGTGACCTGATGGCCGTGCCCTCGAATGATCATGACAGGCTGGGCTGTTTGCATCTCAGCTCCGCTCGGCAGTACCCACTCAGCGTCCAACCCATGCTTACCAAGCTCGTCAACAAGGTCGTCGGACGACAGTGTCACGGTGAAGACGAGAACATCCGCGATGAGGCCGGCACACTGCGCTGGCTGGAGCGGATAGATGCCCCACGGCACGGCCATGGTGTTGCGCGCCGCGCTGTCTCCGCTGCTGAAGCAGATGCGCTGTACCGTCAGTCGCATACGACGCAGCAGTGCCGCGTATGCGGCGTGGAACTGTCGGGCCGCTTCCTCCGCATCCCACCTGTTCCCAGCTGCCGCGATGTCGAGCGCCAGGAGACCACGCTGCCCCGGCACGCGCATCGTCTTCAGCCCCTCCTGGTGGGCGCGGCCCAAGGCGTCACTCAGCACGGACATATGGGTGGCGTAGGGCACACCGGTCTCGACGAGAACGGCCTTGTCCGGACCGGGGAGCGGCCCGCCAGTGTGCAGTGCCTCCGCCGCCAACCGGGTCCGTGTCAGTTGGGTGCTCTCCCGCCGCCTCGGATTCGTCTTCAGCTCGTAAAGGAGGATGTCCTGCTCGTCGTCGCCCCGATCACGGAACACGGTCACGTCGCCGATACGCAGACAGTCGGTGATGTCATGCAGCAGTGCGAAGCACCTGTTCTCGATCCACTGCTGCTCCGCGAACTGGATCTCATGGACCGTGCCCTCCTTACTGAGGGTCATTGGCCCCGGTGATTCGTTGCGGCGCAGCGCAAGTATGTAGCGCCGGTCGTACCGGAATGCCCGCCAGGCCATGGCGTCACCGATCGAGCGCAGTTGGCGCCCCACACGCTCCAGAACGTCGGACTCCAGTCGCCAGTCCTCCACGTCGCGAGGATCACCGACGACGAGATCAGGCGCGTCGGCAGGCAGCGACTGCCCCTTCCTGAGCCGCTTGATCACTCGCGAGCGCTCCGCACGCGCACGGTTCGCGGCCAGTGTGGCTAGCAGAAGTTCCCGCTGGAACGTCACGAAGTCCTCGGCGCTGTGGCATTCGCGCAAGTCCTTGATGAACCCGATCAGCCGCTCACCGTTCTCCCGGTGGAACGGGTGCTTGACCAGCGCGTTCAGCCGGTCCGACGGCATATCGGTCAACATCGGAGCCACGACAGCGATTCTGCCTAGAAACAGGAGCCGCTCTCCACTGAATTCGCATGCTTGCACCCATCGGCCCCAAGGGACCGGGAGGTCCTTCCCGAGGTGACCGACACGACGGTGGAGGAGTGGCGGCCGCCCCATGCCGACCTGACGTGGGCGAACGTGACCGGCCCGGAGTTCTACATGATCAACTGGGAGGACCGGGGGCATAATGCCACGAGGGCTGGACGCGGCAACGCTACGGGGTCATTCCCTCGCCGTCCCGGCCCTAGCGGAACGTGTGTGGAGCGAGCGACGGCCGGACTTGGAGAGCAGGCCCGGCCGGCTGATGGCGCTGTTCTTGTGCGCGAAAGTCACCGGGCCACGCGCACCCCGAGGATCCGCGGCTCGATCCGGCCAGGAAGGAAGGCCCTGTCCTGCGAGCTGTTCGAGGAACTCGGCGGCAATGTGGACCGAGGGCGGGCATGCGTGGATGGAGCGAGCCACCTCCGTCGTCCCACGGCCAGCCGGGCGCGAATTTGTTGATTCAGCCAAGGTTGAATCGGAGCCTCAGCTGGGTGCTGACCAGTTCGTAGCCTGCGAGGTCGGGGGCGCCGAATGGGTTGGGCAGGACGGTGATGTTGCGGCGGTCGCGGTCGAGGACGTGAGAGACGTACACGATAAAGTACGTCTCGTCCGGCTTCAGGCGAGAAGCGCGTCGAACCTCGGATTCGCCGAGGATGATCTCGCCGCTGTCGCCGGTGGATGCCTTGACCTCGTAGAGGTAGGTCGCGTCGCCGTCGTGGATGAGGAAGTCGTAGCCGAGTCGGTCGTCCCCCGGCTGCGCGCCGGCGAGCCCGTGGACTCGCAGGCCGGACTTCCATGAGTCCTGTGGTTCGACCCCGAACTGCTCTTGCAGCCACGCGGCCACCGCCGCCTCTCCCGCAAGGCCCACAGCCAATGTCCGGTCTTGGTCGCTCGCGGGGACCTGGTACGAACCGCTGTGCGACCTTGCACCGGACGACGAGGAGGTGCGTGGCCGCGGAATGCGGGGCGCGAGCGCCGTGGCGGACGTGGCCGAGGTGGCCCGCTGCTTAGGCGTGAGGTCTGCGGCCACCTCGCGGGCGAGCGCCGCCAGGTCGTCGGGCCGGGCCGACACGAGCCTGCCGTTCAGCATTACATGGGGGCCGGGGGGGGGGAAGAAACAGGCGCACCCCCCCCCCCCCC
>NZ_CBDQZH010000024.1:0-117757 GCF_965341775.1 Streptomyces sp. bgisy159
GTCTCGAACGGGGTGGAGCCGGTCCCGGGGGTGTTGCCCGTCATCAGATGGTGCCTCCCGCTTCGTTGCCGGTTCCGTTCGTCGTGCCGCTCTCGCCGGTTCCGCCGGCCTCCTCACCGGTCTGAGCGCCGGTACCCGTGTGGGTGTCCGACGGGGTGCCCGGGGTGTGGGTGCCGCCGTAGTGGGCCGTCGTCTCGGCGCTGATCGCGGCCATGCGGTCCCGGACGTCCAGGTCGATGTTCTCGTAGCCCTTGTGCGAGGCCAGGACGGCGATGCTCATGCCCTCCATGCAGTCAGAGAGCAGCTTGGAGAGGTTCTCCAGCTCGGTGATCACCGTCTCGTACGCCCCGTAGAGGCCGGCCGCCTCCGCCCACGCGCCGTCGCCGCCCCCGAACTCGGCGCGAACCAACTGGTCCTGGGCCACCTTGCCGGGGCCCGCCGGTGAACCCTTGAGGTCGCGGATGAGTTCGTCGACGCGGCGGCGGAAGTCCGTGAAGGAGGACAGCTCGGCGGCCAGGTCGGCCCGCGCGTCCTTCGCGAAGTCGAACACGGACGACACCCACGACGTCGACGTCGGGTTCGAACCCGAACCGTCTTCGCTCGGCAACACAGCACATCCTCCCCGTACGGCCCGAATGGTCAGGCTGAAACCCGTAGCCGCTGCGGAAACTCTAACCACCGCCGCTGACATGCCTGTTCGCGGCGTCGCGGAGGTGAACGGGATCACGTCAGGTGCCCGGAACCATTCCAGTGACGGGCGCGCCGCATTGCATGAGCATCCGTACTCAGACTCGCCCCCTTCCCTCCCATCGACTCCACCCTCCGCTCAGGAGCCCGGGTGCACCGACACCCGGACGCCCGCCCGCAGGTCCCAGCCCGCCATCGCCCCCGCCTCCGCCTCCAGCACGTGCCGGGCGCGCGGGCGCGGCAGGCCGAGGCGGTTGGGGCGCATGGTGCGTACGGCGAGGACGCGCAGGGTGCGGTCCAGGTACGCCACGTCGATCGGCATGCGCATGCCGAAGGTGTGGACGCCGGACGCGGGGGACAGCAGCATCGCGCCGGTCAGGGAGTCCCGCCCCAGCAGCCCCCTCGTACGGGCACGGTACGAGGTGGCGAACTCCAGGGGGACGCGGAGGTCCTCGGCGTCGTCGCCGGGCACCGGCACCCGCAGCGTCCCGCCGCCGTCCGGCCAGCGTTCTCGTCGTACCGTCGCCACCGGCCGCCTCCCACCTTCCTGACCAGCCCTCCCCTCCGATCTGCCAATTGGGCCGTTCCGTTAAACGAGTTGTCCCGGTCGTCGGCGTCTGGATAGGAAGCCCTCATGACTTCCATCGGCGCCATCTTCCGGCCACAGCTGCCTCCCGAGCGGCTGCGGGACATCGCCCGGCTCGTCGACGACGCGGGACTGGACGAGCTGTGGCTGTGGGAGGACTGCTTCCGGCAGGGCGGCATCTCGTCCGCCGCCGCCGTGCTGGCGTGGACCGAGCGGGTGCGGGTCGGCGTGGGACTGCTGCCCGTGCCGCTGCGTAACGTCGCCGTCACCGCCATGGAGGCCGCGACCCTGCACCGCATGTTCCCCGGGCGGGCCCGGATCGGGGTCGGGCACGGCGTGCAGGACTGGATGGGGCAGGCCGGGGCGCGTGTCGACTCGCCGGTGACGCTGCTGCGGGAGTACACGGTGGCCTTGCGGGCGCTGCTGAACGGGGAGCGGGTCACCGTCAAGGGGCGGTACGTCCGGCTCGACGACGTCGGGCTCGACTGGCCGCCGACCGGGAGCGGGGCGGCGCCGGCCGAGGTGCTCGTCGGTGCCGTCGGGGAACGTACGGTCCGGCTGTCCGGGGAGGTCGCCGACGGCACCGTGCTCAACGAGTCCGCCTCACCCGAGCGGGTGCGGGAGGTCCGGCGGATCGTCGAGCGGGAGCGAGCGGCAGCCGGGCGGAACGGCGCACGGAACGGCACACGGAACGGCGACGGTAACCGCGAAGGGCATGGTGAGGGGACCGGTCGGCGGATCGGCCGGAGCGACGGCGAGGGGGCCGACCAGGGGACCCGCCACGGCAGCGCCACGCGGCCGCACCAGATCGTCGTCTATCTCTTCGCCGCCACCGGGGAGGGCGCCGCCGAGCGGCTGCGCGGGGAACTCATCGCCACCGGACTCGACTCCGTTCCGGGGCTCGGCGTCGCCGGTGACGCCGAGACGGTCGCCGCTGCGGTACGGCGCTTCGCCGACGCCGGCGCCGACAGCGTCGTACTCCTCCCCACCGCTGATGAGCCCGACCCCGAGGGGTTCCTCCGGTTCGTGGCCGAGGACGTACGTCCCCTCGCCGCGAGCTGAGGACCTGTGAACGGCAGCGTCAACGACCGCGGCGGCGACGATTACGAGGCCCTCGTCGCCGAAGGCGCCTCCGTGCCGACCGACGGGTGGGACTTCTCCTGGTTCGAGGGCCGGGCCACCGAGGCGCGGCCCTCCTGGGGGTACGCGGTGTCCCTGGCAGGGCGGCTGGCGGAGGCCGCCGCCGTGCTCGATCTCGACACCGGGGGAGGGGAGGCCCTGGACTTCGCCCTCGCGCGGGCCGCGCCCCGGGCGCCGGGGCTCGCCGTCGCCACCGAGGGCTGGCCGCCCAACGTGGCCGGGGCCACCGCGCTGCTGCGCCCGCGCGGGGTGGCGGTGGTCGCGGTCGCCGACGACGCGCCGCTGCCCTTCGCCGACGGTACGTTCGACCTCGTCGTCAGTCGGCATCCGGTGCGGCCCCGGTGGGCCGAGATCGCCCGGGTGCTCGCGCCCGGCGGGACGTACTTCGCGCAGCACGTCGGGCCGAGCAGCGTCTTCGAGCTCGTCGAGTACTTCCTCGGGCCGCAGCCGGACGAGGTCCGCGAGGGCAGGCATCCCGACCGGGAGCGCGCGGACGCGGAGGCGGCCGGGCTGGAGGTCGTCGACCTGAGGGCGGAGCGGCTGCGGATGGAGTTCCGCGACATCGGTGCGGTGGTGCACTTCCTGCGCAAGGTGGTGTGGATGGTGCCGGGGTTCACGGTGGAGGCGTACGAGCCTCGGCTGCGCGCCCTGCACGAGCGGATCAGGAGCGAGGGTGCCTTCGTCGCCCATAGCGCCCGGCACCTGATCGAGGCCCGCCGCCCGGCCCGGTAAGCCGCGCCCCGTGCGCTGCCCGTCGCCCGGACACCCGCCGCCCGCCGCCCGGCCCGGGTAAGCCGCGCCCCCGTGCCCTGCCCGCCGCCCGCCCCACCCGCCGCGCGTCGCCGTGCCCGGTGAGCCGCCCTCTGCCCGTTCCCCAAGCCGCGCCCCGACCGCCGCCCCCGTGCCCCGCCCCACTCGCAGTCCCGTGCCCGCCCCACTCGCCGCGCCCGTGCCCCGCCCGCCCTGCCCGCCGTCCCGTGTCCCGCCCTGCCCGGTGAGCCGCCCTCTAGCACCCCCATGCCGGAAATGGCCGGAAGTCCCTCCGCAAGGTGTCCACATCGTTATCAGAAATCCCTCGCGTCACACGTAAGTCTCACGTAAGTTCAGACCAAGGCAATTCGCGTAAGCAAAGCTGCGCGGGCGTCACCGCGCAGTGGAGGGGGCTGCGCGGTGGCGTGCGCGTCAAGCGGGCGTTCGCGCCTCGGGTAGCCCATCGGAGGGACGTCCCTCAAACCTCCGAAATCACCCCCGTTTCCTCCGTTCGGCCTGGGAATCCGCCGACTTTCGGCCATCCGTACCCCAGGAACGACCCCTATCGGGCCCCTTATCGCGTCGCCGGGCGACTCCGGAGAGTAGTTGTGACCCGCCGATGCACGCAGCATCACTTACGAAGGGTTATGGTGGAAACCCCCCCTCGGGCCGGTCCGTCTCCCCCCCACGGACCGGCCCGTTTTTTGTGCGCACCGACCGGCGCCCGTCCCTCCGCCCAGTCGGCCCCTCCCCCCGGCCGACCCCGGTCCTGTCCCTCCGCCCGCAGCAGCCGCCCCCATCCGCCCGCCCCACCCCCGCCTCAAGGCGCCCGCCCCGCCCCCCGCCTCAAGGCGCCCGCCCCGCCCCCGGCGGGGTAGGCTGCGCCCCTGCGGGGACCGCATCCGCACCGGAGGGGTGGCAATCACGTGAACCTGCGCGACAAGCTGCGCGGCCTGCTGGTCAGGCTCTACGCACGCCGGGTGGAAGGCCACCTGGACCACGCTCAGGTGCCCAAGCACATCGGCGTCATCATGGACGGCAACCGCCGCTGGGCTAAGGCCGCCGGCTCCTCCACCGTGCACGGCCACCGCGCCGGCGCCGACAAGATCGAGGAGTTCCTCGGCTGGTGCAGTGAGACCGACGTCGAGGTCGTCACCCTCTGGCTGCTGTCCACGGACAACTTCGACCGGCCGCAGGACGAACTCGGTCCGCTTCTCGGCATCATCGAGGACGTCGTGCGCACCCTCGCCGCCGACGGCCGCTGGCGCGTGCACCACGTCGGCACCCTGGACATCCTCCCGGCCGGAATGCAGCGCACACTGAAGGAGGCCGAGGAGACCACCGCGCACATCGCCGGGATAACGGTCAACGTCGCCATCGGCTACGGCGGCCGGCAGGAGATCGCCGACGCCGTGCGGTCCATGCTCCTGGACGCCCACGAGAAGGGCACCTCGATGGAGGACCTCGCCGAGACGGTGGACGTCGAGATGATCGGCCGCCACCTCTACACCGGCGCCCAGCCCGACCCGGACCTCGTCATCCGCACCAGCGGTGAGCAGCGGCTCTCCGGTTTCATGCTGTGGCAGACCGCGCACTCCGAGTACTACTTCTGCGAGGTCTTCTGGCCGGCCTTCCGCAAGGTCGACTTCCTGCGCGCGATGCGCGACTACGCGGCCCGCCACCGCCGCTTCGGCGGCTGAAGCGGCTGAAGCGGCCCGACCGGACCGCGCGCCGGACACACGCGCGTCCCCCTGGCGCCCCCGGGGAAACCCTCCGCGTACCCCATTCCCCACGGATGTAACAAGGAGTTCACCGGCCTGCCGTGACAAGCGTCGGCATGGCGGCGCGTGTTCGAGGGCATAAGGCAAGCAGGTCGATGCCCGAACCACGGGTGTCGGATCCTCAGCGGGCGGCACGGGGTCGTCCGCCCGGGAGGCCCTTTGCACCAGCCGGAACGTGCGGTCAGCACGGACGCAGCGGAGGGCCGGTCGCCGGCCCGCGGTGCAGCGGGGCCGGAGACCGGTCCAGTCACTCCTCGTCGCTCCCCGACCTCATCCGAGGGGGTACGTCCTTCCGTGGTGACCAGCACAAAGCGCCACAAGCCAGACCGGCGCACCTACGTTCTCGACACCAGCGTCCTGCTGGCCGACCCGAACGCCCTGAGCCGCTTCGACGAGCACGAGGTCGTGCTCCCCATCGTCGTGGTCACGGAGCTGGAGGCCAAGCGGCACCATCCCGAACTCGGGTACTTCGCCCGGCAGGCACTGCGCCTGCTGGACGATTACCGGGTGCGGTACGGACGCCTCGACGCCCCCATCCCGATCGGGGACCTGGGCGGGACGGTCCGTGTCGAGCTCAACCACTCGGACCCCGGCGTGCTGCCCACCGGCTACCGCCTGGGGGACAACGACTCACGCATCCTCGCGGTGGCCCGCAATCTGCAGGCCGAGGGGTTCGACGTCACCGTCGTCTCGAAGGACCTGCCGCTCCGGATCAAGGCCTCCTCCGTCGGTCTCCTCGCCGAGGAGTACCGCGCCGAACTCGCCATCACGGAGAACTCCGGATGGACCGGGATGTCCGAACTGACGCTGCCCGGCGAACAGGTGGACATCCTCTTCGAGGAGGGACACCTCCACGTCCCCGAGGCCGCCGACCTGCCCGTGCACACCGGCCTGACCATCCAGTCGGAGCGCGGCAAGGCGCTCGGCCGCGTCACCCCCGAGGGGAACATCCGGCTCGTGCGCGGCGACCGTGAGGCCTTCGGCATCAAGGGGCGAAGCGCCGAGCAGCGGATCGCGCTGGACCTGCTGCTCGATCCGGACGTCGGGATCGTCTCCATGGGCGGCCGGGCCGGCACCGGCAAGTCGGCGCTGGCGCTGTGCGCGGGTCTGGAGGCGGTGCTGGAGCGCAGGCAGCACCAGAAGGTGATGGTCTTCCGGCCGCTGTACGCCGTCGGCGGGCAGGAGCTCGGCTATCTGCCGGGCTCCGAGGCGGAGAAGATGAGCCCCTGGGCGCAGGCCGTCTTCGACACGCTGTCCGCGGTCACCTCGCGCGAGGTCATCGAGGAGGTCACCGCCCGCGGGATGCTGGAGGTGCTCCCGCTGACCCACATCCGCGGCCGCTCCCTGCACGACGCGTTCGTGATCGTCGACGAGGCCCAGTCGCTGGAACGGAACGTCCTGCTGACCGTGTTGTCCCGGATCGGCGCCAACTCGCGGGTGGTACTCACCCATGACGTGGCACAGCGGGACAATCTGCGCGTTGGGCGCTATGACGGTGTCGTGGCCGTCGTGGAGAAGCTGAAGGGGCACCCGCTCTTCGCGCATGTCACCCTGACCCGGTCCGAGAGGTCCCAGATCGCCGCACTCGTGACCGAGATGCTGGAGGAGAACAGCGGCTGACCCTTCGGGTGAGCCGGTCGGCGCCGCCCCGCAAAGGCCGAGAGCCTAGCGGGGCGGCGTCGTCGTACGGGGGCGTTCGGCGAAATCTCCGGGCCCAAACCAGATGTGACCTTTAACACGCAGCACAGAATTGCCTCGCGGCGCCGGGTTACGGCAGAGTCTCAATCCTGTCAGGCCCCGCATACGACACGGCTGTACCCCCAGCGGTACGGCACCACAGCAGGACTCATCAACTCCATAACGCCGTCGTATGCCGCCCGAGCACCAAGCGGCGCTTCCGTCAAGGGAGTCGTCCACCGGGCCCGCGCCTCCGTGACCCCGTAGTTGGGAGGCCAGCGCCAGGGGCACGATTGCGTCCGCCAGGGTCACCGAGGCGGGCGATGCTGGAAGGAAACCGTGTGAGCCGGATCTCGGTCCGGGGATTCGCAGTGGCCTCGGCCACGGCGGTCACCGCTGTCGGAAGCGTCGTCGGCGTTGCGTCGGGCAGTGTCGCCCAGAGCAACGACGCGGAGGCGACGGCGAGTGACGCGACCCTGCTCGCGGACATACCCGTCGGTGAACAGGCCCAGGTGCAGACCGCCTCCCTGACGCAGCAGGCCAACTTCCAGGCCATCGCGGCGGACGAGTCCGCCAAGAAGGACGCGGAGGAAGCGGCCCGCAAGGCCGCCGCCGAGACCGCCGTCGCGAAGAAGGAAGCGGCGGAGAAAGCCGAGAAGGCGGCGAAGGCGCGCGAGGAGGCCAAGCTCAAGGCCAGCCGCAGCGCCGGTGACTTCCCCGTCCAGAGCTCCTACACGGTCGCCCAGATCCAGGCGATGGCCCGCTCCATGGTGCCCAGCGGGCAGTTCCAGTGCTTCAGCAACATCGTGGACCACGAGTCCAGCTGGAACTACCACGCGGTGAACCCCTCCTCCGGCGCCTACGGCCTCTTCCAGGCGCTGCCCGCCGGCAAGTACGCGAGCGCCGGAGCGGACTGGCAGAGCAACCCGGCCACCCAGATCAAGTGGGGGCTGAACTACATGAACAGCCGCTACGGCAGCCCCTGCGACGCCTGGTCCTTCTGGCAGGCCAACCACTGGTACTAGGCCCTCGCGGCATCCGCCCGGTTCCCGGGCCCGCTCAACCCTCCGCAGCCCCTCCCCGTCCTAGGGTGAGGGGCTGCGGCCCTGTACGGTCGTACACCGACGACTCCTGGGGGGAGCGGTGGGGAGAGACGGGGGAAAGGGACGGATCATGTCGCGAGTGCCAGGGTGGCTCGGCCGGCTCGGAGCCGGGCTGACGCGGATGGGCAGGCAACTCGACGAGCGCCGCGCCGAGGTCGAACGGGAACACGCCGAACCGGAGCCGCCCCCGCCGCCCGCCGACCCCCGGCCCACCGTGGTGCTGCCCCCCGTTCCCCGCCCCGACCCGGCCCAGGCGGTGCCCTGGGGCGTCCGGGTGGCCGCCGAGGCCGGCTGGCGGCTGCTGGTGCTCGCGGGCACCGTCTGGGTGCTGATGCGGATCATCAGCGCCGTACAGCTGGTGGTGCTCGCCTTCGTGGTCGCGCTGCTGCTGACCGCCCTGCTGGAGCCCACCGTGACCCGGCTGCGGCGGCGCGGGGTGCCGCGGGGGCTGGCGACCGCGTTCACCGCGTTCCTCGGGTTCGTCGTCATCGGACTGCTCGGCTGGTTCGTGACCTGGCAGGTCATGGAGAACATCGACGACCTCTCCGACCAGGTCCAGGACGGCATCGACGACCTGCGCCGCTGGCTGCTCGACAGCCCCCTCCACGTCACCGACAAGCAGATCAACGGCATCGCCAAGAACCTGCGGGAGGCGATCGGGGCCAACACCGACCAGATCACCTCGGCCGGGCTGGAGGGCGTCCAGGTCGTCGTCGAGGCCCTGACCGGCATCCTGCTGGCCTTCTTCTCGACCCTCTTCCTGCTCTACGACGGCAAGCGCATCTGGGAGTGGTCCCTGAAGCTGGTCCCCGCCGCCGCGCGCCCGGGCGTCGCCGGCGCCGGTCCGCGCGCCTGGGCCACGCTCACCGCGTACGTACGCGGCACGGTCATCGTCGCCCTCATCGACGCCGTGTTCATCGGTATCGGCATCTACTTCCTCGATGTGCCGATGGCCGTCCCGCTCGCCGTGTTCATCTTCCTGTTCTCCTTCATCCCGCTGGTCGGCGCCGTCGCCTCGGGCGCGCTGGCGGTGGTGGTGGCGCTGGTGACGCAGGGCGTGTTCACCGCCGTGATGACGCTGGCGGTGGTGCTGGCGGTGCAGCAGATCGAGGGGCACATCCTGCAGCCGTTCATCCTCGGCCGCGCGGTGCGGGTGCATCCGCTGGCGGTGGTGCTCACGGTCGCCACGGGCGGCATGGTGGCCGGCATCGGCGGCGCGGTGGTGGCGGTGCCGCTGGTCGCGGTCACCAACACGGTGGTCGGCTATCTGGCGGCGTACGCCCGGGAACGCGCCCACGAGGAGCACGCGGTGCTCGCCGGTACCGCCGAGCTGTCCCCGGCCGCGGCGCTCGGCGGCGAGGCCGGTCAGCCCGGTCAGCCCGGTGAGGCCGAACGTGCCGGTCAGGCCGGTCAGGCCGGTCAGGCCGGTCCGGCCGGTCGGAGCGGCGCGGCCCCCGGCGAGGCGCCCGGAAACGCGGAGAACCCCGCCCACGAGGAGTGAGCGGGGTCCGCGGAGCGAAGGGCGACTACTCGACCTCGGCCAGCACGGCGTCGGCCTCCAGCGTGGCGCCCACCGCCTGGATCACCGAGGCGATCTTGAACGCCTCCTGGATCACCTCACGGTCGACACCGGCCTTGCGCAGCACCTGCTCGTGCGAGTCCAGGCACATGCCGCAGCCGTTGATCGCGGACACCGCGAACGACCACAGCTCGAAGTCGACCTTGTCGACGCCGGGGTTGCCGATGACGTTCATCCGCAGACCGGCGCGCAGGGTGCCGTACTCGTGGTCCGACAGCAGGTGCCGGGTGCGGTAGAAGACGTTGTTCATCGCCATGACCGCGGCGGCCGACTTGGCGGCCGTGTACGCCTCCGGCTTCAGGTTCGCCTTGGCCTCCGGCGCCAGCTCGCGCAGGACGAGAGGGGAGCGCGAGGCGATCGCGGTCGCCAGCACCGTGCCCCACAGCTGCTGCGCGGGCAGGTCGGAGTTGCCGATGACCGAGCCCAGGTTGAGCTTGAGGTCCTTGGCGTAGTCCGGTACGCGGGACTTCAGCGAGTCGAGGGACATGACTCACTCACCGGCCAGCAGCTTGACCGGGTCGAGGGTGTCCTCGCCCTTGGTCCAGTTGCACGGGCACAGCTCGTCGGTCTGCAGGGCGTCCAGGACCCGCAGGACCTCCTTGGGGTTACGGCCCACGGAGCCGGCGGTCACCATGGTGAACTGGATCTCGTTGTTCGGGTCGACGATGAAGACGGCGCGCTGCGCGAAGCCGTCCTCGCCCTCGATGCCGAGCGCGCGCATCAGCTCGTGCCGGGAGTCGGCCAGCATCGGGAAGGGCAGGTCACGCAGGTCGTCGTGGTCCTTGCGCCAGGCGTGGTGGACGAACTCCGAGTCACCGGAGAAGCCGAGGATCTGGGCGTCCCGGTCGGCGAACTCCTCGTTCAGCTTGCCGAAGGCCGCGATCTCGGTCGGGCACACGAAGGTGAAGTCCTTGGGCCACGCGAAGACGACCTTCCACTTGCCCTCGTAGGTCTTGTGGTCGATCTGCTCGAACTCCTTGCCCTTCTCCAGCGAGACGCAGGCGGTCAGTTCGAACTCGGGGAACTTGTCACCGACAGTGAGCACTAGCTCTCCTTGCAGCGAAGAAGCATCCGGATAGCGGACGCTTCCCATGGGTTGGACACCGCTGATCGTGACACAGGGCGGATTGATCCAGGAAATAGCTACACTCGGTCGAGTTGATCGGAGGTAGTTATCAGTGACCGTTGGTAGTACGAACGCCGGTAAGAAGCGCCCGCCCAGTCTCGCCCAGCTCCGCGCCTTCGCCGCCGTCGCCGAGCACCTCCACTTCCGCGACGCCGCCGCGGCCATCGGCATGAGTCAGCCCGCCCTGTCCGGCGCGGTCTCCGCGCTGGAGGAGGCCCTCGGGGTGACCCTCCTCGAACGTACGACCCGCAAGGTGCTGCTCTCGCCCGCCGGTGAGCGGCTCGCCGTGCGCGCCAAGGCGGTGCTGGACGAGGTCGGCAGACTCCTGGAGGAAGCGGAGGCGGTACGGGCGCCCTTCACCGGGGCCCTGCGGCTCGGCGTGATCCCGACCGTCGCGCCGTACCTGCTGCCCACCGTGCTGCGCCTGGTACACGAACGCTATCCGCATCTCGACCTCCAGGTGCACGAGGAGCAGACCGCCAGCCTCCTCGACGGGCTGCACACCGGCCGCCTCGACCTGCTGCTGCTCGCGGTCCCCCTGGGTGTGCCCGGGGTTACCGAACTTCCGCTGTTCGACGAGGACTTCGTGCTGCTCACGCCTCTCGATCACTGGCTCGGCGGCCGGGAGGGCATCCCCCGGGAGGCGCTCAAGGAACTCGATCTCCTCCTTCTCGACGAAGGGCACTGCCTGCGCGACCAGGCGCTCGACATCTGCCGGGAGGCGGGGCAGGGGTTCAAGGGGGCGGGGCGAAGCCCCTCGGGGGAGGGCGGCGGTGGGAGACGGGTGGGCGCGCCGGTGACGACTACCGCCGCCGGGCTGTCCACGCTGGTGCAGTTGGTGGCCGGGGGGCTCGGCTGCACGCTGCTGCCGCGTACCGCGCTGCGGCTGGAGACCGCGCGCAGCAGCCAGTTGCTGACCGGCTCCTTCGCCGAGCCCGCGCCCACCCGCCGGATCGCCCTCGCGATGCGCGCCGGGGCCGCGCGGGAGGCTGAGTACGCGGAACTCGCCGACGCGTTGCGCGAGGCGCTGCGGCCGCTGCCCGTACGGGTGCTCGACAGCGACGCCTGAAGTCCCCCAGTCGTTCAAATGGGCGTCGAACAAAGCCCATGTGAACATCACAGAAGTCCAAGTTCCGCCAACTCGGGGCAGGGTGGGACGTAAACCGCTTTCGTCCCCCACACGGCTGATACACATACCCCCCTCAGAGCTACACGTCAGGCGCGTGTGCGAAGGGCCAAGGGGAGTGATGTCGGGGTTGGCAGCCGCACTGGGCGCGTGCGGGCGTGACGGGTTCACCGGGGTACTGCGGGTGTCCGGCGCACCCGGCGGCGTCTTCCACCTGCGCGGCGGGCTCGTCGTCGCCGTCGAGTCGCCGGGTGCGCCCGGGGCGGACGCGCTGCTGCTGCGGTCCGGGCGGATCCAGGGCGAGGAGTGGGCCGGGCTGGTGCGCGAGGCGGGCGGGGCCCGCTGGCCGGCCGACGGGATCGTCACCCACGGGTACGCGGGGGCGGCGCAGCTGCGGGTGGTGTGCGCGATGGCGCTGCGGGACGCCGTGTTCGCGGTCGTCGCCGGCCGGGTCGACGCACTCGAACGCGGGCCCGCGGCCGGTCCGCCGCCCGCCGCCGTCCCCGTCGGGGAACCGCCCCAGCGGCTGCTGCAGGAGGCCGGGCGCCGGCTCGCTGCCCTGGCCGCGCTGCCCTGTCCGGTACGGCCGGACCGGGAGCGCCCGGTGCCCGCGCCGCTGTCGTACACCGGGGAGTGCCTCAGCGCCGAGCGGCGTGAGCTGCTCGCCCACGCGGATGGGCGGCGTACCGCCCGTGACCTGGCGTTCCGCACCGGGCGCGGGGTGTACGCGGTCACCGTGGAGGTGGCCCGGATGCTCGGCGAGGGCCTGCTGGAGTGCCTGGAGAACCCCTGGCCGATCCCCGTCCACCTCCCGGCCGGCAAGGACCTCTCCGTGCGCCGACCGGCCCCCGCCGCTCGCCCCGGCACCGGTCCGGCTCCGGCGACCCGTTCCTCCGGCGTCGCGGTGGACGGTTCTTCCGACGGTGCGGTGGACGTTTCTTCCGCCGGTGCGGCTGCCGAGGACGGGGCCCGGGGTGCGGCCCGGGGCCCGTTCAGGGGCGAGGGCGGGGCCGTGGGGGAGGGGGACGGTGTGGGCTTCGGCGGTGCGGTCGCCGGGCGTGGCACTCGGGGTGAGTCCCCCTGCGGAGGCGGAACCGTCGGCGGTGCGGTCGTCGGCGGTGCGGCCTCGGGCGCGGTGGCCTCCGGACGGGGGACCGGCCGCGAGGACTCCCCGGGGCGCGGTCACCGCAGCCGGGCAGATTCCCGTGGGACCGGCCCGGCCGGTGCGGCGGGTGGCGGCGGGAGCGAGCGGCTCGTGCTCGGAATGGATGCCGGCGTGGCACCGCCGGGGGACGGGCTCTCCGGGGTGCCGGTGGCGGCCCGGTCGGCTCCCGCGCCGGGGCGCCCCTTCGATCCACCGCCCCCCGTGCTACCGGCGCCCGCCACCCGGTCGGCTTTCCCCGCCCCCGCATACGAACCCGCACCCGCACCCGCGCAGGCCGCCGCGCTGGAACCCGCGCCGTCCCGGCGCCCGCCCGCCGACCGACCGGCACCCCCGCCGCCCCCGCTCGCGCCCGGCGCTCCGCCAACGCCCGCCCTGCCCCCGCCCGGCGCCCCGCCGACCCCCACACCGCCCGCGCCCGGCGCCCCACCCCCGCCCGGCACACCGCCCGCGCCCCCGTGCGGCGGCACGCCGCCCGAGTCTCCGTGCGGCGCCGGCGGGGCGGAGGCGACGGAGCAAGAGTCTTTGCCGGTGTCCCCCAGAGGACCGGGCGGGCCCTTCGAACCTCCCGAGCTGCCCCGGCGCAGGCCGTTCTTCCGGCTGCGGGCGGGGGCGGGGCCGAGTGACGTATCCGCTGATGAACACAGGAAATAGGAGAGTTGCAGCCATGGACCACCAAGCCCTCGCGCGGGAGATGCGCGGTCTGCGCGAGCAGGTGACCGGGATCACCGACACCGCCGTCGCGGCGGCGGACGGACTGCTCATCGCCGCCGACACCGCCGACTCCATCGACCCGGAGGGCCTCGCCGCCCTCGCCGCGGCCGGACTCGGACTCGCCCGCCGCACCGCCGCGGCCACCGACCGCGGCGCCCTGCACCGGACGGTCACCTACGGCAGCCACGGCTGCGCCGCCTTCTACGCGCTCGGCGACACCGCGCTGATGGTCGTACTCGGCGACGAGGGCCTGGACCTCGACCGGCTGCACACCGCAAGCCTGCCCGCACTGGACCGCATCGGCGCGATCCTGACGACCCCCCAAGGAGTCTGAACCATGGCCACGAAACGGATGACTACGAGCTTTTCCGACCAGGTGATGGGCCTGGTCAAGTCCCTGCGCTCGGAAGCCCCGGACTGCGTCGCCGCCGGCGTGGTCGACATGGCCACCGGGATGCTGCTCTCGTACGAGACCGTCGACAACCACCCGCCGGAGGTGCTGGACCTGCTGGCGGGCGCCACCCTCGACCTGTTCCAGGGCCGCACGGTGGTGATGATCGAGGACGTCTTCAAGGAGCGCCGCGGGATCAGCAACGACACCCACTTCTTCCAGGAGATCCTGGTCAACAGCGAGAACCTCACCCACCTGTTCCTGCGCCTGACGGAGCAGCAGGACGTGGTGGCGGTCGTCGTCTGCCGCAAGTCGGTGAACGTGGGCATGCTGTTCGCCCAGGCGCGGCGGGTGGTGAAGGAGTACAGCCTGTAGACGCGGACCGGGCCCCCTCCCCGCCGGTCGGTTCCGGCGGGGAGGGGGCCCGGTGTCCGGTGGCCCGGGTCCTACTCGGTGCGCAGCCCGTCCGGCCGGAGCAGCCGCAGCAGCGGCGGCAGGCTGAACAGCGTCACCCCGAGCACGACCCCCGCGCCGATCCCGGTCATCGACACCACGCTCCACCAGTCGAGGATCACCGGCGTGTCCGTCATGCCCAGCAGCAGCGCGCCCAGCGCCACCCCCACGAGCGAGGCGAGCAGCAGGCCGAGCGCGATCGGGATCGCCGTCTGCCACAGCACCGACAGGCCCAGGGTCCGGCGCCGGGTGCCGAAGGCGACCAGGGACGACAGCAGCTTGCGCCGCTCCCGCAGCTGCTCCAGCTGGGACACCAGCAGGCTCGCGCCGATCAGCGTCAGCACACACGAGGCGCCGACCAGCAGCCCCGTACGGATGGAGGCGAACCGGTTGGACTCCTGGGTCGCCGACCACACCGACTGCGAGCTCATCGGGTTGACCTGCGCGGCCGTGTTGCGCGCGTACTCGAACGCGTCGGGCACGGACTCGTCGATCGACAGGTACAGCTGTCCGCTGACCGCCTCGGAGACGTCGTCCGGCAGGGCGGACGGGGTGAGCAGGAACCCGCCGCGCCGGATGCCGTTCATGTCGGCTGCGGACTGCGCGTGCTTGACGTTCGCCGGCACCTTCCAGGTGAGGTCCGGGCCGTTCTCGTCGTCGGGGCTGAAGTGCAGGGTGGCCCCCGCCTTCGCCATCTGCGGGCCGTCCGTGTCGTACTCGGCGCCGTCCAGGACGAACACGTCGCCGTCCCGGCACGACGGGAGCTTCGCCAGCTCCCGCAGGTCCGCGCAGGTGCCCACGGAGAGCGGGGCGCTGAGTTCCGTGCCCTCGCCCGTCCAGGCGGTGTTGGCGACGTATCCCTCGGACAGGCTGATGACCCGCCGCACGCCCCGGGTGTCGGCGAACCGGTCCGCGGCCTCGGACAGCGCCATGCTCTTCGGCACCTGTACGTCCATCTGGGTCCGCGAGACGTCCTTGCCGGTGTTCTTGGTGTAGTCGCCCTCGACGCCGGCGAACAGCATCTGCAGGGCGACCGCGCCGGCGACGGCCACCGCGATGCCGTTGACCATCCGGGCCGCCGTGCCGCTGCTCAACTGCAGTCGCCGTACCGCGAGTTGCCACGACAGGGCGCCCGCGCCGAGCCGGGCGACGACGGTCTCCACCAGCCAGGGCAGCAGCGCGGTCACCCCGACGAGCAGCAGCAGGACACCGCTCACCACCTGGTACTCGTTGAAGTTCCCGTTCTCGCGGCCCTGGCCGAGCATCGGCGCGAGCAGGCCGAGGCCCGCCAGCGGCAGCAGCAGCCGCCACCACAGCCGGCGCCGCGTCGGCTTGGCCGTGCGCACCACGCCGAGCGGTTCGATCACCACGCCGCGCAGCGCGAGCAGCGTGACCAGCACGGCGGCCGCCGGGACGGCGACGGCGACCAGCACGGCCAGCGCCGGCGAGGGGTTGAGATAGCTGGGGAACACGCTGATCCCGAACACCTCGACGGAGCCCGCCACCTGACGGCCGAGCAGGAAGAAGCCGAGGCCGACGACCAGCCCGAGCAGCGCCCCGGCGAGCGCCTCGCCGGCCGCGATCCGCCGGGTCATCCGCCCGTCGGAGCCCACCAGCCGCAGCGCCGCCAGCCGGCGGTCGCGCCGCTCGCCGCCGATCCGTACCGCGGCCGCGACGAACACCGCGACCGGCATCAGCAGCACGACCAGCACGACCAGGTTGAGCAGCACCAGCACCGGGTCGGTGCGCTCCTCGGACGGCTGCGCCTCGCCGAACCGGTTCAGCCGCACCACCCAGGCGCCGCCGGCCCGCTCCTCCAGCTTCTCGCCGCCCGCGTAGTAGGCCAGCTCCCGCGAGCCGACCAGCCCGGCCTCCTTGATCGTGCCGGTGATCCGGTACGGCAGCCGCTCCCGCAGCAGCCGGGCCCCGTCGGACTCCAGCAGCTCCTTGAGCGCGGGGGAGACGACCATCTCGTCCGCGGCCGGGAACGCGTCGACGCCCGGCGGCAGCGGGGCCCGCGGCCCCATGGGCTCCAGCAGCCGCCCCCGTATGTCCTTGTTGCGGAACGAGGTGTCGGTGTGGGCCACGACGACCGTGTCGTCGGTGCGGGAGACGGTCTCGCCGGAGCCGAAGTCCATCCGGGCCTGTTCGCGGTCGTGCCGGACCGACAGCGCGGTGGGCAGCGCGGTCGACAGCAGCAGCAGCGCCACACCGAGTCCCACGCCGACGGCGGTCAGCGTCAGCCGGACCCAGCCCTCGCGCCCGCCGGAGACCGCGAACCGCAGGCCCAGGCGGAGGTCGCGGCCCCATGCGCGCGGGTTCATACGGCCCGCTCCATGTCCCGCGACCTGCCGTCCCGTACGACGATCTCGCGGTCGGAGTAGGCCGCCACCCGGGCCTCGTGGGTGACCAGGACGACGGCCGCGTTGGTGGTGCGGGCCGCGTCGGTGAGGAGTTCCATGACGCGTTCGCCGTTGAGCGAGTCGAGCGCGCCGGTGGGCTCGTCCGCGAACACCACGCGGGGGCTGGTGACCAGCGCCCGCGCGACCGCGACCCGCTGGCCCTGGCCGCCGGAGACCTCGCCGGGCCGCTTCCGGCTGAGGTCGTCGACCTCCAGCCGCTCCATCCAGGTGAGCGCGGTGCGCTCGGCGGCCTTGCGTGAAGTGCCGTTCAGCCGCAGCGGCAGGGCGACGTTCTCCACGCAGGTCAGTTCGGGCACCAGCTGCCCGAACTGGAAGACGAACCCGAACTCGCTGCGCCGCAGCGAGCTGCGCTCGGCGTCGCTCATCGTGGCCATCTCGCGTCCGTCGTACATGATCGACCCGGAGTCGGGTGTCACGATGCCGGCGAGGCAGTGCAGCAGCGTCGACTTGCCCGAGCCGGAGGGGCCCATGACGGCGACGACCTCGCCGGGGTGGATGGAGAACCCGGCGCCGTCCAGGGCGAGCGTCGGACCGTAGGCCTTGCGCAGATCCTGCGCCGTGAGCAGGGAACCGGCGGGAGCTATCACTGGGCCGTCACCGCCTCGCGGAGCCGGTCGAGCCTGGCGGCGGTCAGCTCCAGCCAGCGCAGGTCGGCCTCCAGGTGGAACAGGGCGTGGTCGCAGATCAGCTGGTCGGCGAGGTCGCCCTTGCGCTTGCGGTCGGTCAGGATCCGCATGCTGCGCAGGTGCTCCGAGCGCTGGGTGTCGAGGATGTCGGCGGCGTCGCGGTGGGTGAGCAGGGCGAGGACGACCTTGGTGTACAGGGTCGACTGCAGGTACGGCTCGGGCTGCTCCGGCGTGGCGAGCCACCGTTCGACGTCGGTGATCCCGGCGTCGGTGATCGCGTACCGCTTGCGCTCGGGCCCGCCGCCCGGCTCGATGCCCTCGACCTCGACGAGGCCGTGCTTCAGCAGCCGGGACATCGTCGAGTAGACCTGGCCGTAGTGCAGCGGCCGGTCGTGACCGAACTTCGCGTCGAAGGCCCGCTTGAGGTCGTAACCGTGGCGGGGTCCGGACTCCAGGAGTCCGAGAAGGGTGTGACCGATGGACATGGCGAGGACTCTACACAGCGTGTATACCCGGTGCGTATACACCGGGTGTGGACTCCCTCGCGGAGCGTGCGGGCAACCGCTCTCTCAGTCGTGGAGCCGCAGGTCGCAGCCGATTGTCACGGTTCTGACACAGGGGGGCGGCCGCGGCGCGGCAGCGGTCCGGCCCCCCGCGGCAGCCGTCCGGCCTCCGCCAGCGCCTTGCGCAGCAGGAACTCGATCTGCGCGTTGGCCGACCGCAGGTCGTCGGACGCCCAGCGCGCCAGCGCCTCGTACACCGACGGGTCCAGTCGCAGCAGCACCTGCTTGCGCTGCTGCGACCGCCGCCGGGGCGCCGGACCCTCGTCGGAGTCGTTCCCCGGTCGGTCCGTCACTGGTAGAGGGTCCCGGTGTTCAGGACGGGCTGCGGCGCCCGGTCCCCGCACAGTACGACCATCAGGTTGGACACCATCGCCGCCTTCCGTTCCTCGTCCAGTTCCACGATGTCCCGCTCGTTGATCCGGGCGAGCGCCGCCTCGACCATCCCGACCGCCCCGTCGACGATCTCCCGCCGCGCCGCGACCACCGCGCCCGCCTGCTGGCGCTGGAGCATCGCGGAGGCGATCTCGGGAGCGTACGCGAGGTGGGTGAACCGGGACTCGATGATCTGCACACCGGCCGCCTCCACGCGCGCGTGCAGCTCGATCGCGAGCTTCTCGGTGATCTCCTCGGCGTTGCCGCGCAGCGAGAGCCCGTCCTCCTCGTGCGCGTCATAGGGGTACTCGATGGCGATGTGGCGGACGGCGGCCTCGGTCTGGGTGGAGACGAACTCCAGGAAGTCGTCCACCTCGAAGGTGGCCTGCGCGGTGTCCCGCACCTTCCACACCACCACCGCGGCCAGCTCGATCGGGTTGCCGTAGGCGTCGTTGACCTTGAGTACGGCGGTCTCGTGGTTGCGGACCCGGGTGGAGATCTTGGTGCGCGAGGTGAACGGGTTCACCCAGCGCAGCCCGTCCTCGCGGATCGTCCCGCGGTAGCGCCCGAAGAGCTGGACGACCCGCGCCTCGCCCGGTGCCACCATGTTCAGCCCCGACATCGCCAGCAGTGCGCTGAGCCCGGCCAGCACGCCCGGCACGATCAGCGAAGCCTTGACTCCGGCGGCCACGGCCGCGGCGGCGCCGCCGGCTATCAGCCCGATCCCGGCCAGCAGCCCGACGAGCCCGAGCAGCAGGGCGTACCCGCCGCCGATGCTGTGCGCCGGGAACTCCTTCACCCGTGGTTCCGGCATCTCCGGTGCCGTGGGCGTGGCGGTGGCGGCTGAGGCGTCGTGCGTGGGCATGGGTGGGTCCCCCCGTTCGTCGGGCGAGTCGCCGGTCGGGCGCCTCGCTAGCTTGTGCCTATCTAAGTGATATCAGATTACCGTCGCGCGGCAACCCTGTGCCCCTCTCGCACGTCGGTTCCGGTGGACGGCGTGCTGATTCTCACGCCTCCCCCGCCCGGAAAGGCCCGGATCGGGGGCCCTTTGTCATAGAGAGCGGTGTTAGCTTTCTGAGCTGACCTGCCCCCTGGGCACTGGGGTGACTGCCGAGTAGGAAGCGGAGCGAGCGGACTCATGGGACGAGCGGAAGAGAGACGAGCGCGCCAGCGCGGTGGCCGCCGCGCCGCGCCCAGGAACCGCTCGTCGGAGCCCTCGGCGACGGACTCCGCCTCGCCGTCGGTCGCCGAGGGCGGCCGGGCCGCGGCCCGCCGGGCCGCCAGGCGGGGCGGCGGGGCGAAGGGCGCCAAGAGCGACCGGAGCCTCATACGCAGGCTGTTCACCTGGAAGAAGATCCTCGGCACCTTCCTCGGCGTCTGCCTCCTCGGCATCGGCACGTTCATCACGCTGTACCTGATGATCGACATCCCGGAGGTGAACGCCGACGCCCTCAAGCAGAGCAACACCTTCAAGTACAGCGACGGCACGATCCTCGCCCGGGACGGCGAGCTCAACCGCGAGAACGTCGACCTCTCCAAGATCTCCAAGGACGTCCGCAACGCGTTCGTCGCCGCCGAGAACAAGAGCTTCTACGACGACTCCGGCGTCGACCTGAAGGGCACCGCGCGCGGCGTCCTCAACACCCTCACCGGCAAGGGCGCCCAGGGCGGCTCGACGATCACCCAGCAGTACGTCAAGAACTACTACCTCACCCAGGAGCAGACGGTCACCCGCAAGCTCAAGGAGGTGGTCATCTCCCTGAAGCTGGACCGCGAGAAGTCCAAGGAGTACATCCTCGCCGGCTACCTCAACACCAGCTACTACGGCCGCGGCGCCTACGGAATCCAGGCTGCCTCCCAGGCCTACTACCGGGTCGACGCCGACAAGCTGAACGTCGAGCAGGCCGCCTACCTCGCCGCCCTGCTCCAGGCGCCGAGCCAGTACGACTGGGCGGTCGCCGGCGACACCGGCAAGAGACTGGTGCAGCAGCGCTGGAACTACGTCCTGGACAACATGGTCGAGGAGGAGTGGCTCGACAAGTCCGAACGCGACGCCATGAAGTTCCCGATCCCGAAGGACCCCAAGCCCGCGCCCGCCAAGAAGGGCCAGGTCGGCTACCTCGTCGACGCGGCGGAGAGGGAACTGCGGCACCAGCTGGTCGCACAGGGCGTGGCCGAGAACAGCAAGGCGGCCGAGGCCCTGGTCGGCCGGGGCGGCTGGACGATCACCCTCAACATCGACCGGAAGAAGCAGCAGGCGCTGGAGGCGTCCGTCAAGGAGCAGCTCACCAGCAAGCTCGACCCCGACAAGCGCAAGGTCGACGGCGACATCCAGGCGGGCGCCGCCTCGGTCGACCCCAAGACCGGCGCGGTCGTCGCGATGTACGGCGGCGTGGACTACTTCAAGCACTACGTCAACAACGCCACCCGCACCGACTACCAGCCCGCCTCCACATTCAAGCCGGTCATCCTCGCCGCCGCCCTCGACAAGGGCGCCAAGACGCAGGACGGCGACGAGATCACCGCCAACACCCTCTACAGCGGCAAGAGCAAGCGCCCGGTCGTCGGCAGCGACATCGCGTTCGCCCCCGAGAACGAGGACGACGTCAGCTACGGCGACGTCACCGTCCAGGAGGCCATGAACAAGTCCGTGAACTCGGCCTTCGCCCAGATGGGCGTCGACGTCGGCATGGACAAGGTGATGGAGACCGCCGCCGACCTGGGCATGGACCCCAAGGACCTGAAGGCGGTGCCCGCCCAGACCCTGGGCACCATGGGCGCAAGCCCCCTGGAGATGGCCGGCGTCTACGCCACCCTCGACAACCACGGCAAGAAGGTCACCCCGGCGATCCTCAAGGACGTCGAGAACAGCGCCCTGTCGCTGAAACTGCCGGACCCGGTCGGCGACCAGGTCATCAGCCGCGAGGCCGCCGACACCGTCACCTCGGTGCTGACCGGCGTGGTCGACGACGGCACGGCCCGCCGGTCCGTGCGCGACAACCCCGACCGCAAGGGCCAGAAGGTCGCCGGCAAGACCGGTACCTCCGACGACAACAAGTCGGCCTGGTTCTCCGGCTTCACCCCCGACCTGGTCACCTCGGTCGGCCTGTTCGGTGAGGACGCCAAGACCCACGCCCAGGTCAACATGACCGGCGCCACCGGCGAACTCCCCGGCAAGGGCCGCGTCAACGGCGGTGGCCCCCCGGCCCAGATCTGGGCGCAGTACACCTTCGGCGTCTCCACCGAGGTCTCCAAGTTCGACCTGGAGACCGACCAGGGCGCGGCGGTGCGGCCGACGAAGTCGGCTACCCCGTCGCAGTCCCCGTCCTCGACGCCGTCCGAGACGCCCAGCAGCGAGCCCCCGTCGTCCTCGGCACCGCCGTCGTCCTCGGCGCCGCCGTCCCAGACGCCGACCTCGGAGCCGCCGGCCACCTCGGAGGCGCCGACGCCGCCTGATCCGTCGACGGCGCCGCCGACGGGTTCGCAGAGTCCGACCGGTCCGCCCGACGTCTTCAACCCGCAGTCGGGCGGCTGACCCGCCGCAGGGGAGCGGGCCCGCGGCCCGCTCCCCTCACGGCCTGACCAGCTCGAACCACACGACCTTCCCGGTGCTGAGCCGGGTGGCCCCCCACCGCCGGGCCAGCCGGTTCACCAGATACAGCCCGCGCCCACCCTCGTCGGTGGCCCGGGCCTGCCGCAGCCGCGGCAGCTGCGGCACGTCGTCGCCGACCTCGCACCGCAGCACGTCGGTCCGCAGCAGCCGCAAGGTCACCGGCCGCGACGCGTACCGCACCGCGTTGGTGACCACCTCGCTCACCAGCAGCTCCACCGAGTCGCTCAGCTCCTCCAGACCCCACCGGTCCAGCGCCCGCCGGGCCAGCCGCCGGGCCTGGCCCGGCGCGGAGACCTCCGGGTCCAGCACCCAGTACGCGACGTCGCTCGGCGCGATCCCGTCGAACCGCGCCGCGAGCAGCGCGATGTCGTCGTCCCGGTCGCCGGGCCCGAGCATGTCGAGGACCTCGTCGCACAGCGCCTCCAGCGGCGGCGGATGGTCCGGCCCGGTCAGCCGCGCGGTCGCCGCCAGCTTCTCCCGCAACTGCTCTATGCCGGTCGCCACGTCCCGCAGCCGGGACTCCACCAGACCGTCGGTGTACAGCAGCAGCGTGCCGCCGGCCGGTGCGTCCAGCTCCACGGCTTCGAAGTCCACCCCGCCGACGCCGATCGGCGCCCCCGGCGGCACCCGCAGCACCTCGGCCCGGCCGCCCAGGTGCAGCAGCACGGGCGGCGGGTGGCCGGCGTTGGCGATGGTGATGCGGTGCGCCACCGGGTCGTAGACGGCGTAGAGGCAGGTCGCCATGCGGTCCGTGCCGAGCCGCTGCGCCTGCTCGTCGAGGTGGTGCAGCACCTCCTGCGGCGGCAGGTCCAGCCCGGCCAGGGTCTGCGCGGTGGTCCGCAGCTGACCCATGATCGCGGCCGACGTCATGGAGTGCCCCATCACGTCCCCCACGACCAGCGCCACCCGGCTGCCGGGCAGCGGGATCGCGTCGTACCAGTCACCGCCGACCCGCGCCGTCTCGGCGGCCGGCAGGTAGCGCGACGCCAGCCGTACGCCCGTGGGCCGCGGCAGCGTCTCCGGCAGCATGGTGCGCTGCAGCTCGTCGGCGATGTACGCCTCACGGTCGTACAGCACCGCCTTGTCGATGCCGAGCGCGCTGTGCGTGGCCAGCTGGGCGGCCACCAGCAGGTCGTCGCCCTCGAACGCCATGCGCTCCGGGCCCCGGATGAACACCGCGGCCCCGATCACCCGGCGCCGCCCGCGCAGCGGCGCGAGGATCGCGCGCTGGCCGCACGGCACGACCGACTCGCCCTCGTCGCCGAGGAGTTCCGGCAGCGCGGCGCGGGCCGCCGGGGCGTCCGCGAACACCGGCCGCACCCCGCGCAGCACCTCCGCGAGCGCCCCGCCGGGCCGTACCTCGCACAGCTCGGCGATCGCCGCCGACAGCTCGGACAGCTCCGGCGCCTCCGGCGGCGCCACGGGCTGCGCCCAGCCGGCCTCGGTGTCCCGCTCCTGCGGTATCCGGTCGGTACGCCGCAGCCGCAGCACCACCGGCCCCAACGGCCGCTCGTCGCCGACCGGAAGGGGATCGCGCAGGTAGACGAGGATCGCGTCGGAGAAGGTCGGCACGGTCGCCCGGCACAGCCCCATCACGATCTCGTCCAGGTCCAGGCCCCGGGCGATCCGCCGGGTCGCCGCGCCCACGAACCGCAGCCGGTCCCCGTCCCGCCGCATCGGCGTGGGCCGGCCCGGCGACACCGGCTGACCGGTGCGCCGCTCCGGCCCCGCCCCGCGCTCGTCGGCGCCGGGCTGCACGGGGATGGTCTCGGGGGCCGGGCGCGGCCGGTGGCTGTCCGGCTCGGCCGCCGACGGCTGGGAGTGCTCCGGGTCGGAACCGGCCGGTAAGGCCGCGGCCGCCGCGGGCGCCTGGGTACGCAGGAGCGCCCCGCGGGGGTCCGTGGGGTCGACGCCCTGAGGGCGCTCGAAGGATGTCGGGTGCTCCGTCACGCGTGTCGAATCCATCCGTCCGGGGCGGTGGGCCCTGCCGTCACGTTCCCGCGTGCCACGCGACGCCTGGCCCGCGCCTCTGCGGCGTTGTCGTCGGTCCCCGGTTTCCCCGCGCCCGGCTTCGCTCGATCGGGGGCAGCCCCATCGCGTCGACTCCTTCCTGCGCCGTACGGCCGCACGCCGTCCCACGCCCGGTTCCGCGTGCGCGGGCGGCACCGCCGCCCGCGTGCCCCGCCCGGCGGGCGGACGACGGGAAGGTGACGGCGAGGTCCCGGTGCGGCTTTGCCCGCCGAAGTGCCGATACCCGCAATACGTGTCCCGGGAACGGATTTCCGGAGTGGTCGGAGGATGTTCCCGTGCCACCGGTGGTCCGCGCGCGGACCGGACCGGTCGTGTCCTCGTACCCCTCGCTCACGTCCTGCCGCCCCTCGGTGACGTTCGGTCAGACCCGGCGCCTGCTCCCGGAGTTGCCTCGGTGCGCCCGTGCGGAGGACGATCCTACGTTTCCTGCACCGGGGCGCATCAAGGGTCTCATGAGGACATGCGCGCGGGCGTACGGTCCCAGTCCTCGGGCAGCGAGGGAACCCCCCAGGACGGATCCGGACGCCAGTTCTCCCAGTTGTCCGAGAACGGCGGCCCCCAGGAGCGGATCGCCTCCACCGCCCGCAGCCCCGCCCGGCGCACCCGCTCGGCGAGGCCGGCGTCCATCAGCCCGTCCCGCTGGGCCTGCGCGAACTCGTCCTCGTCCCGCCAGTGCCAACTGCGGTCCGAGTGCACGGAGATGTCCAGGAAGTGGTCCTCTGAGTCCACCCCGCCCGCCCAGCGGACGAGCGGCTCCTCCAGGTTGACGTACCAGTTCTTGAACCGCCAGCCCGGCTCCCAGAACAGCCACACCGACCACGGCTCGCCCGGCCGGGCCAGCTTCAGCACCCCGGTGCCGAACCAGTGGTCCAGCTGCACGGAGCGCGGCTTGGTGTAGCGGGTGGCGAGGGGCTCCTGGTGCAGCGGGGTGCCGTCCGCGAGGACCGGCTTCACGCACTGGGTGCCCGGCGCCATCCACACCGCCAGCACGTCCTCGTCGTCGCGTACGACGGTGACGGGGCGGGCGATGTGGAAGCGCGGGCCGGCGTTCTCCCGGTAGCGCCACAGGATGTGACTCCCCGGCGCCCAGTAACCCGCCGGTCCGCTCGACCGCGCTTCCCCCGTCACCGCTCCACCGTCTGCCATGCACAGATATTAGGTGCCCACTCCATCCGACGCTGCGGTGTCCGTCACGGTTCACACGGCGGGCACCGCCGGTTACGGGCGCGTCATCCGCAGCACGTCCAGCGCCTCGTCGAGCTGTTCCGCGGTGAGGTCGCCGCGCTCCACGTAGCCGCCCTCCAGGACGGCCTCGCGGATGGTCTTCCGCTCGGCCAGCGCCTTCTTGGCGACCTTCGCGGCCTCCTCGTACCCGATGTACTTGTTGAGCGGCGTCACCACGGACGGCGACGACTCGGCGTACTCCAGGGCGCGTTCGCGGTGGGCGACGATGCCGTCGACGGTGCGGTCGGCGAGCAGCCGGGAGGCGTTGGCGAGCAGCCGGACCGACTCCAGGACGTTCTTGGCGATCACCGGCAGCATCACGTTCAGCTCGAAGTTGCCGGCCGCACCCGCCGTGGTGACCGTCGTGTCGTTGCCGATGACCTGCGCGGCGACCATCAGCACCGCCTCGGGGATCACCGGGTTGACCTTGCCCGGCATGATCGACGACCCGGGCTGCAGATCGGGCAGGCTGATCTCGGCGAGCCCGGTGCGCGGCCCGGAGGACATCCAGCGCAGATCGTTGGCGATCTTGGTGAGGCCGACCGCGACGGTCCGCAGCTGCCCGCTGGTCTCCACGATGCCGTCCCGGGCGCCCTGCGCCTCGAAGTGGTCGCGTGCCTCGGTCAGCGGCAGCCCGGTGACCCGGGCCACCTCCGCGATCACGGCGGCGGCGAAGCCGGGCGGGGTGTTGATCCCGGTGCCGACGGCGGTGCCGCCCAGCGGCAGCTCGGCCAGCCGGGGCAGGGACGCGGTCAGCCGCTCGATCCCGTACCGCACCTGGGCCGCGTACCCGCCGAACTCCTGGCCCAGCGTCACCGGGGTGGCGTCCATCAGGTGCGTACGGCCCGACTTCACCACGTCGGCGAACTCCGCCGCCTTGCGCTCCAGCGCGGCGGCCAGGTGGTCCAGGGCCGGGATCAGATCGCGGGTGACGGCGGCGGTGGCGGCGATGTGGATGGAGGACGGGAACACGTCGTTGGACGACTGCGAGGCGTTGACGTGGTCGTTGGGGTGCACCTGACGGCCCAGCCGCTCGCTCGCCAGGGTGGCGAGGACCTCGTTGGTGTTCATGTTCGACGAGGTCCCGGAGCCGGTCTGGAACACGTCGACCGGGAAGTGCTCGTCCCAGGCGCCCCCGGCGACCTCGTCGGCCGCCTCCCGGATCGCCTCCGCGACCTCCTCGTCGAGCACTCCCAGCTCCGCGTTCACCTTCGCCGCCGCGCCCTTGATCCGGGCCAGGGCCTCGATGTGGGCCCGTTCGATGCGCTGCCCCGAGACGGGGAAGTTCTCGATCGCGCGCTGGGTCTGCGCCCGCCACTTGGCGTGCGCCGGGACCCGGACCTCGCCCATCGAGTCGTGCTCGACGCGGTAGCTCTGCTCTTCGTCGGCCACTGCCGATCACCTCCACGAGTCACAGCATCCGGAACGTGACAACTGTTCCCCGTGGAGGCGGACGAAGACGGGCGGAGGTGGACGGGGTGGACGGGGCGGGCGGGTTACGCCTCGGACGTTTCGAGGTGCGCCAGGCGTTCTCCCCGGAGTACGGCGACCCGGATGACGTCGTTGAGCAGGTGCCCCAGGAAGCGCACGCCCTTGCGCAGCTCCTCGACGGTGGCCTCGGGACGTCCGGCGTCCAGCACGGCGCCCGCGCCCTGGTCCAGGGCGGTGGCGACGATGTCCTCCTCGGTGGCGTCGGCGAGGCTGTTGATGAACCCCTTCCCGTGGGGGACGAGGCAAGGCTTGCCCTCGGGGGTGGTCCAGGGGAGGCGGCGGAGGCCGGGGGGAGGGGCGAGGGAGGGTAGGTTGTCGGTCATCGTCGGCGACTCCTTGTCAGTCGTGGACGGCAGGGCCCCAGGACGGCTTGCTCCCGGACTGGGGCCCGTTTGCGTTGTCACAGCCTAACTGCGTCATGCTGCAGTTGTCTGCAGATTAGCGCAGCCTGACCGGGCGTACTCCTGTACGCCGCCGCAGCATGGCCTCATGACCGACGTTGAGGGACTTCCGCTCTACCGCTGGCAGGAGATCGCCGCCGACCTGCGCGAACAAATCCGCACGGGACGGCTCCCGATCGGTGCCAGACTCCCCGGCGAGCGCCTGCTCTGCGAGGAGTACGGCGCGGCGCTGGGCACGATCCGGCGCGCCATCCGGGACCTCAAAGAAGAAGGGCTGGTCGGCGTGCTGCCGGCCAAGGGAACGTACGTCCTGCGCAAGCCCTCCGCGGACGCATAGCGCTCTGGCGCACAGTCGCGCCGGGTCGAGCGGGGTGTGGGGCCCTTAAATGCCGGCACTCTGGCCGAGGCATCCGCCTATGCTCCCCTGGTGCAGCCGCATTCCGACCGCAGCAATCCGTTGACCAGGGCGTTCCCGGCCGAACTCGCAGGTGATGCTCAGGCAGTCCTGGCGGTGATGCCCGATTCCCGGCTCCCGCCGCACGGCTCCTTCTCGGCCGCTGTGGAGGGCAGGCAGGTCGTGATCCCCGAGCGCCTCTACAACGACGAGCCGTCGGCCGGCGCGGTGGCGTCGCTCTCGCCGCGCCAACGGCAGCTTCTGCACTGCCTGTACTCCCGGCACTGCGACGGGATGGTCAGGCAGCGCCACCTGGAGAAGGTCGTGGGTTCCACGGACCCGTGGGTCATCCCCTTCGTCGTGCGGCTGGTCGGCGAGTACGTTCTGGAGATCCTGGTCTCCCTCTGCGATGAACTCCGCGATCTCGCCACGCCCGGTACGTGCGGCCACCTCGCCTACGGGCAGTTCCTCGTGGACAACCCCGCCTTCTTCGCGCGCACCCAACGGCGGGTCGTGAGCTACTGGAACTGCCACTACCGGGGCATGTACGCGAGTTTCCGGGGCTACCCGGGGTGCACTCTCCTCGACCTCCTGCGGTCCGCTGCCTCCGACAGGGCGGGCCGTCCCTGGCCCAGCCTCGCTCCGGCCGGCACCCGGGTGGACGGCTACTGCTAGAGGACCTGCCGCAGCCGCTGCCCTTCCGAGCGGCGAAGAGCCCCCGGCCGGACCGGCCGGGGGCTCCTGCTCTGCGGGAACGGGGGGTCAGCCCAGCCCGGGTCCCCGGACCGGGATCGACGTGAAGGTCGGCGCGGGGGCCGGGTCCTTGAAGAAGTCGTTGCCCTTGTCGTCGACCACGATGAACGCCGGGAAGTCCTCGACCTCGATCTTCCAGACGGCCTCCATGCCGAGCTCCTCGTACTCGACGACCTCGACCTTCTTGATGCAGTCCTGCGCGAGGCGCGCGGCGGGGCCGCCGATCGAGCCGAGGTAGAACCCGCCGTGCGCGGCGCACGCGTCGGTGACCTGCTGCGAGCGGTTGCCCTTGGCCAGCATCACCTTGGAGCCGCCCGCCGCCTGGAACTGCTCGACGTAGGAGTCCATGCGGCCGGCTGTCGTCGGGCCGAAGGAGCCGGAGGCGTAACCCTCGGGGGTCTTCGCGGGGCCCGCGTAGTACACCGGGTGGTCCTTCAGGTACTGCGGCATCTCCTCGCCCGCGTCCAGCCGCTCCTTGATCTTGGCGTGCGCGATGTCGCGGGCCACGACCAGCGGGCCGGTCAGCGAAAGCCGGGTCTTGACCGGGTACTTGGTCAGCTCGGCGAGGATCGTCTCCATGGGCTGGTTGAGGTCGATCCTGACGACGTCCGAGGCGCCGTCCAGGTGCTCGTCGGTCGTGTCCGGCAGGAAGCGCGCCGGGTCGGTCTCCAGCTGCTCCAGGAAGACGCCCTCGGCGGTGATCTTCGCGACGGCCTGGCGGTCGGCGGAGCAGGACACCGCGATGGCGACGGGGCAGGAGGCGCCGTGCCGGGGCAGCCGGACCACACGCACGTCGTGGCAGAAGTACTTGCCGCCGAACTGCGCGCCGATGCCGATCTTCTGGGTCAGCTCGAAGACCTTCTCCTCCAGCTCCTTGTCCCGGAAGCCGTGCCCGAGCGGCGAACCCTCGGCGGGGATCTCGTCCAGGTAGTGCGCGGAGGCGTACTTGGCGGTCTTCAGCGCGTACTCGGCGGACGTGCCGCCGACCACGATCGCCAGGTGGTACGGCGGGCAGGCGGCCGTGCCCAGGGAGCGGATCTTCTCCTCCAGGAACCTCATCATGGACGCCTCGTTGAGGACGGCCTTCGTCTCCTGGTAGAGGAACGACTTGTTGGCCGAGCCGCCGCCCTTGGCCATGAACAGGAACTTGTAGGCGCCGCCGTCGGTCGCGTACAGCTCGATCTGCGCCGGGAGGTTGGAGCCGGTGTTCTTCTCCTCCCACATGGTGAGCGGAGCCATCTGCGAGTAGCGCAGGTTGAGCTTGGTGTAGGCGTCGAAGATGCCCTCGGACAGGGCCTTCTCGTCCTCGCCGCCGGTGAGGACGTTCTGCCCGCGCTTGCCCATGACGATCGCCGTGCCGGTGTCCTGGCACATCGGGAGCACGCCCGCGGCCGCGATGTTCGCGTTCTTCAGCAGGTCCAGGGCGACGAACTTGTCGTTGGCGGACGCCTCGGGGTCGTCGATGATGCGGCGCAGCTGGGCGAGGTGGGCGGGGCGCAGGTAGTGCTGGATGTCGTGGATCGCCTCCTCGGCCAGCTTGCGCAGCGCCTCCGGCTCCACCTTGAGGAAGGTCCGCCCGTCGGCCTCGAAGGTGGAGACACCCTCGGAGGTCACCAGCCGGTAGGGGGTGGTGTCCTCTCCCATGGGGAGCAGATCGGTGTACGCGAACTCAGGCATCTCGCCCATTCCTCACTCACGGCAGACAGCGGCTGGCAGTCATTGGCAGCGCCCACCAGCGTAGAACCTGCCGCTGACAGCTCGTCTGTGAGGTAGGGCTCAGTCGGTCCCGGAGGAGGGGTGTCGCGATCTATCGTGTTTCGCTACGCTGCTGTCGTGGACCTTCAGAAGCAGCCCGCCCCCGCGACCACTCCCCCCGCCTCCGCGGCAACTCCCGCCGCCCCCGCCCCCGCCCCCGCTCCCGCGCCGGCCGCCGAGCTGCGTGCCTCGGACGCCGACCGGGACAGGATCGCCGACATCCTGCGCGAGGCGCTGGCCGAGGGCCGGCTCAGCCCCGAGGAGCACTCCGAACGTGTGACGGGCGCCCTGGCCGCCAAGACGGTCGGTGAACTGGACGTGTTCATACGCGACCTGCCCGCCGCCCACGCCCGCCGCGCCACCACCGCCGGCCCGCCGAGCCGCCCCGCCCCGGGCCCCCTGCCGGCCGGCCCGTACGACAACGTCGTCGCGGTCTTCAGCAGCGCCGCCCGCCGGGGCCGCTGGCGCGCGGGCCGCCGGATCCACGCGTACGCGATCTTCGGCAGTGTCGAGATCGACCTCAGCGAGGCGCTCTTCGAGTACCAGCACATCGTCATCAAGGCGTTCTCGCTCTTCGGCAGTGTGGAGGTGTACGTCCCGGAGAACGTGTCGCTGCGCGGTACCGGCGGCGGTGTCCTCGGCAGCTTCGAGGTGGACACGATGGACGCGCCCGAACCCGACGCGCCCGTGGTCTACCTCGACGGCTGGGCGGTCCTGGGCAGCGTCGAGGGACGGCCGCGCCGCGGCAGGCTGGTGGCGGACATCCTCGACCGGGTGCACCGCAAGGTGGACCGGAGCCTGCGCAGGCATCTGGACCGCTGACGGCCGGGACCGACAACGACCTTGCGGGGCACGGCGGTTGGGAACTCACTGCATAGGCACGCGTACAGCGGGTAGACCTTGCTGCATCGTCTCTCGCTCGCGAAGCCGTCGTCAGGAGTAGACCGTGCTGCAACCGCCGCATTCGTCCCTGCAGGTAGCTGCTGTTCCGGCCCCGCGGGTGCCGGCGCGCGACAGGGACCACGACGCCCCGTGGCACACCGAGGCGGTGTGCCGCCGCGACGAGGCCGGCCTCTTCTTCGCGCCCTCCAAGGAACCGACCGCCGCCCGGCTCTCCCGTGAGGAGGCCGCCAAGCGTGTCTGCGCCCGCTGCCCGGTCATGGTCGAGTGCCGCGAGCACGCCCTGCTGCAGCCCGAGCCCTACGGTGTCTGGGGCGGCCTGACCGCCGCCGAGCGCCGCGTGGTGCTGGCCCGGCGCCGCCGCCGCGAGATGGAACTGAAGAAGGCGGCGCGGACGACCGCGCCGATCGCCAAGGCCGGCTGAGCCCCCGGCACCCGGCGCGCCCGCCGGACCGCGCCCGCAGGCACCCGGGGCGCCCGCCGGACCGCGCCCGCCGGACCCCGTACAGCCGGACCGCGTGCCGCCGGGCGAGGTGCCCGGCCGGGCGCGCACCGCCCGCCGCGTCCCGCCCGCCGCGTCCCGCCGGGCGCATCCGGGCCACTCAGCCGCCGTCCGGCGACGGCCTCCGGTACGCGGAAGAGGTGCCCTCACCGCACTGAGGGCACCTCTTCGTCGTGGAAGGCGGCCGTCGGGCCGCCCTCGGGCTACTTGGCGCGGTCGAAGTCGATCGCGCTGTAGGCCCGGAGCTTGCTCAGACGGTGCTCGGAGTCGATCCGCCGCACCGTCCCCGACTTCGAGCGCATCACGATCGACTCGGTCATCGCGGTCTCCGACCGGTAGCGCACGCCGCGCAGCAGCTCGCCGTCCGTGATCCCGGTGGCGACGAAGAACACGTTCTCCCCGGTCACCAGGTCCTCGGTGGTCAGCACCCGGTCGAGATCGTGCCCGGCGTCGATCGCCCGCTGCCGCTCCTCGTCGTCCTTGGGCCACAGCTTGCCCTGGATCGTGCCGCCGAGGCACTTCACCGCGCAGGCGGAGATGATGCCCTCGGGCGTCCCCCCGATGCCGAGCAGCATGTCGACTCCGGTGCCCTCGCGCAGTGCGTAGATCGAACCGGCGACGTCGCCGTCCGAGATCAGCTTGATGCGGGCGCCGGCCTCGCGGATCTCCTTGATGATCCCCTCGTGGCGGGGCCGGTCCAGGATGACCACGGTGACGTCCTCGGGCGTGGCCCGCTTGGCCTTGGCGACCCGCCGGATGTTCACCGACACGGGCGCGTCGATGTCCACGAAGTCGGCGGCCTCGGGACCGGTCACCAGCTTGTCCATGTAGAACACGGCGGACGGGTCGAACATCGACCCGCGCTCGGCGGCGGCCAGCACCGCGATCGCGTTGGGCATGCCCTTGGCCGTGAGGGTGGTCCCGTCGATCGGGTCGACGGCGATGTCGCACTCGGGGCCGGTCCCGTCACCGACGTGCTCTCCGTTGAAGAGCATCGGCGCCTCGTCCTTCTCGCCCTCGCCGATGACGACCACGCCGTTCATCGAGACGGTGGAGACCAGGGCCCGCATGGCGCGCACCGCGGCGCCGTCGGCGCCGTTCTTGTCACCGCGCCCCACCCAGCGGCCCGCGGCCATCGCCGCGGCCTCGGTCACCCGGACCAGTTCCAGGGCGAGGTTGCGGTCGGGGGCCTCGGAGGGCACATCGAGTTCGGACGGCAGATGATGATTCTCGGTCATCGGAGCGCACCTTTCTGATACGACGACGGCCGGATGAGGGTTGCGCCCCGACTCTATCGTCAGTCCGACAAAATGAGCAGGGGACCCCACGGATGAGCGGACCGGGCACCTGCGACGATAGGGGGCGTGGCAGGTTCGACAGGCAAGCAGAAGACGGTCCGGGACATGATCCTCTCCCTCGGAGTGATCATGATCGCGGCGGCGGTGATCTACGTGTTCGTCCCGCACGACGACAAGGACCCCGACCTCCCGCGCGTCGACTACCGGGTCGAACTGCTCACGGCCCGCCGCGCGGCCTCGTACCCCGTGGCCGCCCCGGAGGGCCTGCCGGACGCCTGGAAGGCCACCTCCGTACGCTTCAGCGGCGCCGACTCCGACAGCTGGCACCTCGGGTTCCACGCCCCGGACGGGGAGTACGTGGGGATCGAGCAGTCGACGACCGGGAAGCGGGCCGAGTTCATCGACGAGGCCAGCCAGGGCGCGCGCGAGACGAAGACCGTCGAGGAGATCGACGGCCGCACCTGGACCCGCTACACCGGCGGCCGCTACGACGCGCTGGTCCTCAAGGGGGACGACGGCTCCACCACGGTGGTGGCCGGCACCGGCTCCTTCGAGCAGCTGACGACGATGGTCAGGGCGCTGAAGATGGCGTGAACCGCAACTGACACGTAAGGGGCCACCGGCATGCCGGTGGCCCCTTCGGGTACGCGTCCGCGAGGTCAGACCGTGGTGACGACCTGGTCGAACGTCAGGCGCGGGGAGCGCGGGTAGGACGCGTTCTCGCCCGGCCTGCCGATGTTGACCACCATCAGCGGGGTGTGGTCGCCGTCCAGGAACTCCTTGCGGACGCCCTCGGCGTCGAAACCGGTCATCGGGCCCGCGGCCAGGCCGGCGGCGCGCACGCCGACGATGAAGTACGCGGCCTGCAGCGCGGCGTTGAGCGCGGCGGAGCCCTCGCGGACCGGGCGCTCGGCGAAGAAGGCGTCCTTGGCCTGCGGGAAGGCCGGGAACAGCGTGGGCAGCTCCTCGTGGAACTCGTTGTCCGCGGAGAGGATCGCGACCAGCGGGGCCGCGGCCGTCTTGGCCCGGTTGCCCTCGGCCATGTGGCCCACCAGGCGCTCGCGGGCCTCGGCGGAGCGGACCAGGGTGATGCGCAGTGGGGTCTGGTTGAAGGCGGTCGGGCCGTACTTGACCAGGTCGTAGATCGCCTGGACCTGCTCCTCGGTCACCGGCTCGTCGGTGAAGGTGTTCGCGGTGCGGGCCTCGCGGAACAGCAGGTCCTGGGCGGCGGGGTCAAGAACGAGAGTCATGCGTGAACTTTCCTCGGGTGCGTGTCCGGATCCGGGCACGGCCGGACCGGCTTACGTCCTCGACGGTACGCAAGATCTGTTCAACCTTCAACAAAGCCCGGGGTGGGGTGACCCACCTCACAGCCGCCCGGCGGCCCCGCTACCCCTTCCCTTTGCCGGAGTCCGCATCGCCCACCGCGCCCTCGGTCTCCTCCTCGGCGAGCGCCGCGTCCAGCCGGGCGCGCGCACCCTCCAGCCAGCGACGGCACACCTTCGCCAACTCCTCGCCGCGCTCCCACAGCGCCAGGGACTCCTCCAGCGTCGTGCCGCCCGCCTCCAGCCGGCGCACCACCTCGACCAGCTCGTCCCGCGCCTGCTCGTACCCGAGCGTCGCCTCGTCGGCCTTTCCCGTCATGCCACCCATCCTTGACCGCCCGTTCCCTCAGAGCCTCTCGGCCTTCTCGGCCTTCTCGGCCTTCGCCTGCCTTCGCCTGTCGGCCGTCGCCTGTCGGCGGTCGCCTTCTCAGCCGTCGCCTTCTCGGCCGTCGACCCGGACCGTGAACTCGCCCTCGGCGACCCGCGCGCGCAGCGTCTCGTCCGCCGTGACCTCCTCCGGATCCCGGACCACATGCCCGTCCGCCCGCTGCAGCACCGCGTACCCGCGCCGAAGCGTCGCGGCGGGGGAGAGGGCGACCACGCGCGCGTGCGTGTGCGTCAGCTCCGAGTCCGCGCGGTCGAGCAGATGGCCGAGGCAGCGGCGCCCGCGGTCGGTGAGCGACGCCACCTGGTCCGCCCGCTCGTCGATCATCCGGTGCGGGTCCTGTATCGACGGGCGGGCCAGCGCATGGGCCAGCCCCCGCTCCTCGCGCTCCACGAACGCCCGCACGCACCGCCGCGCCCGGTCCCGCAGCACGTCCACGCGCTGCAGCTCCTCCCCGACGTCGGGCACCACCTTCTTCGCGGCGTCCGTCGGCGTCGAGGCGCGCAGATCGGCCACGAAGTCCAGCAGCGGCTGGTCCGGCTCGTGCCCGATCGCCGAAACCACCGGAGTACGGCACTCGGCGACCGCGCGCACCAGCTGCTCGTCGGAGAACGGCAACAGGTCCTCCACGCTGCCCCCGCCGCGCGCGACGATGATCACGTCCACGCCGTCCAGGCCGTCCAGCTCCTTCACCGCCTGCACCACCTGCGGCACCGCGTGCACGCCCTGCACGGCTACGTTGCGCACCTCGAAGCGGACCGCCGGCCAGCGGTGCCGCGCGTTCTCCAGCACATCGCGCTCGGCGGCGGAGGCCCGGCCGCAGACCAGCCCGATCAGCTGCGGCAGGAACGGCAGCGGCTTCTTGCGCTCCGCCGCGAACAGCCCCTCCGCGGCGAGGGACTTCTTCAGCTGCTCCAGCCGGGCCAGCAGCTCCCCGACGCCGACCGGCCGGATCTCCGCGGCCCTGAGCGACAACTGCCCGCGCGGCGCGTACCACTCGGGCTTGGCGTGGACGACCACGCGCGCGCCCTCGCCGACGACATCGGCGACCGCGTCGAACACCTGCCGGTAGCAGGTCACGCTGACCGAGATGTCGTACGACGGGTCGCGCAGCGTGAGGAACACCACGCCCGCGCCCGGGCGCCGCGACAACTGGGTGATCTGACCCTCGACCCACACCGCGCCGAGCCGGTCGATCCACCCCCCGATGAGCCGCGAGACCTCGCCGACGGGCAGCGGGGCGTCCGCGGACGTGTTCACAGCCATGCCGGTGAGCGTAACCGCCGCCACCGACAACGGGTCAGGCCGTCGGACACGCGCGCGTGGCGGGCGCGGACAGGGTGGGTGCGGCGTGGCGGCGCCCGGCACGGGCGGGAGATCTCTAATTTCGAGATCGTGACAAGATGTGTAAAACGCATGAAAAGGGTGCTGGTGCAAGGGGTTCGAGTGGATGGTGGTGACGGCGGGAGGGCAGGAGCACGTCGGCTGCGGGGCGCGCTCCTCCTGACCGGCGGCGCCACCTGCTCCCTCGCCCTCGCCCTCGCGGCGACGGGACCGGGCAGCGCCGTCGCCCACGGCGCCGCCGCCTCCTGGTCGTCGGGGAGTGAGGGCGGAGTGGCGGGATCGCCGAGGCCGTCGGGCGGTGCGGGGCGGCCGTCGGAGAGCGCCACCGGCGACAGCTCGCCGAGACCGGCCGGGAACGGGACCGGCGCCACGCCCGGCGAGAGTGACGGCCGTGCCCACGGACCGGACCGGAGCCGCCGGCCCCGTCCCGGGCCCGGCGGTCACCTCGCCGGGACCGGCACCGACCGCACCCCGCTCCTCGCCCTCGGCGCCGTGGGCGCCGGACTCGCCGCGGCCGGTGTCGCCCTGATGGTCTGGAGCCGCCGCCGGGACCGCCACCGGAGCTGAACCGACGGGACGCGAACGGAACGACAGGACTCCGTCGGCTTCCAGCTTCGTGAAGCATCCGGTCCGGAGTTGCGTCGCGTGAAGACACGGTGCGGAGTTCCGTGAAGACACGGTCCGGAGTCTCCGGGAGCACCCGGTCCGGCGTGCTCACCGACCCGCCGGGTGCGGCCCGTACGATGGGGACCATGACAGCTTCGCCTGGCCGCCGTGTCCTGCTCGCCGCCCCCCGGGGCTACTGCGCCGGCGTGGACCGCGCCGTGATCGCCGTCGAGAAGGCCCTCGAACAGTACGGGGCCCCCGTCTACGTCCGGCACGAGATCGTGCACAACAAGTACGTCGTGCAGACCCTGGAGAAGAAGGGCGCCGTCTTCGTCGAGCGGACCGAGGAGGTGCCGCCCGGCAACATCGTGATGTTCTCCGCGCACGGCGTCGCCCCCGTCGTCCACGAGGAAGCCGAGCGCGGCCGTCTCGCCACCATCGACGCGACCTGCCCGCTCGTCACCAAGGTCCACAAGGAAGCCGTCCGCTTCGCCAACGAGGACTACGACATCCTCCTCATCGGACACGAGGGCCACGAAGAGGTCATCGGCACGTCCGGTGAAGCCCCCGACCACATCCAGCTCGTCGACGGCCCGGGCGACGTCGCCAAGGTCGAGGTCCGCGACCCGTCCAAGGTGGTCTGGCTGTCCCAGACGACGCTGTCGGTCGACGAGACCATGGAGACCGTCGACGCGCTCAAGGAGAAGTTCCCGCAGCTGATCTCCCCGCCCAGCGACGACATCTGCTACGCCACGCAGAACCGTCAGCTCGCCGTGAAGCAGATGGGCGCCGAGGCCGACCTGGTGATCGTGGTCGGCTCCCGGAACTCCTCCAACTCCAAGCGGCTCGTGGAGGTCGCCAAGCTGGCCGGCGCCCGCCAGGCCTACCTGGTGGACTTCGCCGACGAGATCGACGAGGCCTGGCTGGACGGTGTGACGACGGTCGGCGTCACCTCCGGGGCCTCCGTGCCCGAAGTGCTGGTCGAGCAGGTCCTGGAGTGGCTCGCGGAGCGCGGCTACGGCGACGTGGAGATCGTCAAGGCGGCCGAGGAGTCCATCATCTTCTCGCTGCCCAAGGAACTCCGCCGTGATCTCCGCGAGGAGGCGGCGACGCTGGTGGCCGAGCGCGGCGGCAGCGGGCCGGCACAGGCCGTCACCGGGCGCGCGGCCACCGGCGAGTGACGTTCGACGACCACGCGGAGTGACCGTCGGTGGTCCGTCGTAACGTGGAGCCATGCAGATCTTCGGCGTGGACATCGGTGGATCCGGGATCAAGGGCGCCCCTGTGGACCTGGACAGGGGCGACCTGGCGGAAGAGCGCCACAAGGTGCTCACCCCGCAGCCCGCGACGCCCGAGGGCGTGGCCGACGGCGTGAAACAGGTCGTCGACCACTTCGGCTGGACGGGCCCGGTCGGACTCACCTTCCCGGGCGTCGTCACCGACGGGTCGACGATCCGGACCGCCGCCAACGTCGACAGGAGCTGGATCGACACCGACGCACGGGCGCTGTTCGGCGAGCGGCTGGGCGGCCTGCCGGTGACGGTCGTCAACGACGCCGACGCCGCGGGCGTCGCCGAGATGAACTTCGGCGCGGGCAAGGACCGCCGGGGCACCGTCATCCTGCTGACCTTCGGCACCGGCATCGGCAGCGCGGTCTTCGCCGACGGCGTCCTGCTGCCCAACACCGAACTGGGCCACCTGGAACTGAACGGCCACGACGCGGAGAAGCGCGCCTCCAGCAAGGCCAAGGAGGACGGCGAGCTGACCTGGGAGCACTGGGCACGCCGCGTCCAGAAGTACCTCGCCCACGTCGAGATGCTGTTCTCCCCCGAACTCTTCGTCATCGGCGGCGGCGTCAGCCGCAAGGCGCACAAGTTCCTGCCCCACATCCAGGGCATCAAGGCGGAGATCGTCCCGGCCCAGTTGCAGAACAACGCGGGGATCGTGGGAGCGGCGATGCGAGCGGCGACGGGTGAGTGACGGGCGTGCGGCGGGCGTGCGGCGGGCGAGCGCTGTGCGCTTAGGGGCGCCGGGACGGTAGCGACGTCCGGCAGGCAGGGGCGCGGCGTCGGCCGGGTCCTGGCCCGGGCCGCGGAGGCGCCGCGCCGTGGAGGCGTCGGGACGCGAGCCGCGGGGTCGCCGGGCCGTCGGGCCGTCGGGCCGCTTGGGTATCGGGGCGCTTGGCCCTTGGGGGCGCCGGGTCGCCCGGCCATCGGGGCGCCGGGCCGCTGAGTCGGCGGGCCGTCGGGGCGCCGGGCCGCTGAGTCGGCGGGCCGTCGGGGTCTCGGCCGCCGCCCGTCCGCTCCCCGCCCGGGTCAGCGGGGTGCCGCCGCCCCTCCGCTCCGCGCCCGCCGACGGATACCGGCCAGGTGCACGCGCCGTACGAGCACCGTGAGCGCGGTCAGCAGCGTCCCGCCGTAGAGCCAGGCGGCCTGGGTGGCCAGGGCGGTCATCAGGCCCATCAGCCACGGCCCGACCCCGCCGTCGCCCTCCGCCAGGGGCGTCAGCCCCACGACGAACGCGATCGGCACGACCACGGGCGCGGCCACCAGGTCGCCCCGCCGCACCCACAGCGCCGTCAGCAGGCACACCGGCAGGAACAGCACGCCGTACGCCGTCAGCGACGCCCCGAAGAGCAGCCGGTCGAGGGCCGCGAACCCGAGCATCAGCGCTCCGCTGAGCAGGCCGCCTCCGAGCCCGGTGAGCCGGGGGTTCGGCAGCCGCCGCAGATCCCGTACCAGGGGCGGGGCGGGACGGCGCCCGCCCGGCGGCGTCGCCCGCGCCGTACGCTCCGCACGCCCGGCGCGCCCAGCACTCCGCACGCCCCCCGTGGACTCCTTGCGCCCCGTGCGGCGGGGGCCGCCCGCACCGGCGGGGTGCGCGGCGGAGGGCCCTCCGGTGACCGCCGGTCGCCGACGGCGCGGCTCCCCGCCACGTGGCTGCGGCGTGCGCGGTGCCCGGGCCGGCTTCCCGTCGCGCGCCGGGTGAGACGCCGGGGGCACATCCGGGCCGGACGGCCCCCGCCCGGACGACGACCCGGCAGCCGGCTTCCCCGCCCCCCGTCCGTCGCCCGAGGGCTGCCCGCCAGAAGGCCGCCCCCGACCCGGTCGCCCGCGCTCCGGCCCGTCGGACTGCCGGCCCGCCGTTTCCCGCGGACCGTCGGCCCGTTCCACCCCTGGACCCCCGCTTCCCGTTCCCACGCGCGCGGAACCGCCCCCCTCGCGGCCCGTCTGGGGCGGCAGCGGCGGGGGGTTCTGTCGCGTTCCGTGGTGCGGGGGCCGCGTTCCGTTTTGCTCCACCGGACCAACTTAGGTCTGTTTATGTGCCGAATCGGGGGTCAGACACGCCGGGGCACAGAGCTTGGCCAAGCGTTCGACCGGTCCACCGGGGCGCGGCCGGGCACGCCGTAGACTGGTGGATCGGCCGGTCCTCTGGCCCCCTGGCCCTCACCACATACGGGAAGTCGCAACGTGTCGCTCACGATCGGAATCGTCGGTCTGCCCAATGTCGGCAAGTCGACCCTGTTCAACGCCCTGACCAAGAACGACGTGCTGGCGGCCAACTACCCGTTCGCCACCATCGAGCCGAACGTCGGCGTGGTCGGTGTCCCCGACGCCCGCCTGACGAAGCTCGCGGAGATCTTCGGCTCCCAGCGGGTCCTGCCCGCCACCGTCGACTTCGTCGACATCGCGGGCATCGTGCGGGGCGCCAGCGAGGGTGAGGGCCTGGGCAACAAGTTCCTCGCGAACATCCGGGAGTCCGACGCGATCTGCCAGGTCATCCGCGCCTTCAAGGACGAGAACGTCGTCCACGTCGACGGCAAGGTCTCGCCGAAGAACGACATCGAGACCATCAACACCGAGCTGATCCTGGCCGACCTGCAGACCATCGAGAAGGTGCTGCCCCGCCTCCAGAAGGAGTCGCGGATCAAGAAGGACCTCGCGCCGAAGGTCAAGGCCGTCGAGGAGGCCAAGGAGATCCTGGAGAAGGGCGACACGCTCTTCGCCCACGGCATCGTCCAGGGCACCGAGCGCGCCGAGCCGCTGCACGACCTGCACCTGCTCACCACCAAGCCCTTCCTCTACGTCTTCAACGTCGACGAGGACGAGCTGACCGACGAGACCTTCAAGGACGAGCAGCGCGCCCTGGTCGCCCCCGCCGAGGCGATCTTCCTCAACGCCAAGCTGGAGGCGGACCTCGCCGAGCTGGACGAGGACGAGGCCCTGGAGCTCCTCCAGTCCGTCGGCCAGGAGGAGCCCGGCCTCGCCACCCTGGCCCACGTCGGCTTCCGCACCCTCGGCCTGCAGACCTACCTGACGGCCGGCCCCAAGGAGTCCCGCGCCTGGACCATCAAGAAGGGCGCCACCGCCCCCGAGGCCGCCGGCGTCATCCACACCGACTTCCAGAAGGGCTTCATCAAGGCCGAGGTCATCTCCTTCGACGACCTGGTCGAGACCGGCTCGGTGGCCGAGGCCCGCGCCAAGGGCAAGGCGCGCATGGAGGGCAAGGAGTACGTGATGCAGGACGGGGACGTGGTGGAGTTCCGCTTCAACGTCTGACGCTATGTCAATACCTGTGCCCGACCCGCCTGTTGCTGGGTCGGGCACAGCTGTATATCCGCAGTGAGTCCTCGATCCCGCGATGCGGTGACAGCGTTTGGCCGGGCGGCATGGCGGCGATGCGGTCTCAGACCTTGACGACCTCCACGGAAGGGCCGCACAGGAGTGTCAGATCCTCGGGGTCGGAGGTGAGGACGGTGACCGGTTGGGGCGCGTTGCGGGCGATGGCGGCGAGAGCGGCATCGATGGCGTACTTGTGGCCGTGAAGGTGATGGGTGCGAAGGAGGACTGCGGCCCGGTCGGTGATCTCCTTGGTGACGTCGTGGACGTCGACGCGGGAGAGGACCCACTTGATGCGGGCCGGGTGAATGCGCTCGTAGTCGGCCTCAAGCGTGGTCATGGCGCTGGTGGCGACTCGGACGCCCTCCTCCGACGCCGCCTGGACCAGGGCCACCACGGTGCGGTCCTTGCGGTAGAGCTTCGAGAGTCCTTCGCTGTCGAGCAGGAGGGTGCCGGGCATCAGGCGGCGGCCCCGCCGGCCTGCCGGTGGTCGTGGCGCAGCAGCGCCCGGGCGGCCTCGACTTCCTCGCGGGTGAGGGCTTCGTTGTCGGTCTCGAAGTCGGCGACGATCTCCCGCAGCTTGTCCATGGCGACCCTCTGTTCGAGAGCCTCGGCGACGTAGGCGGAGAAACCGCCGGGCCCGACATGGGCGCGTACGGCCTCGGCGAGATCCTCGGGCAGGCTGATCGAATACTTCCTACTACCGCTCATGGTGCCAATCCTACCGGTGGTCGTAAGTCTGGGGGTGTGAATGACTGTCCCGAGGTTCGGTCGATCAGCAGGGAGCTGCGAATGCCCGTCGAGACCCCGTGTGAGCGGTGGAAAGATGCGGGGAGGGTCGGAGAGGGGCGGGAAGCGTGGGGCGTGGCGAGCGGGACACAGTCGCGAGGGGAACGCGACTGTACGAGGCGGCGCAGGCAGTGGTCGGTGACCATGGAAGGGCAGTGGAGGCGGTACGGGCGGCACTGAAGCCGATCCATGATGCGGCGGTGAAACGGGAACTCGACGCCATTCCCGTCGCTCGGCTGCAGGACGTCACCGAAGGGCGGCTGCGGCTGGGGAGCGTCGAGAAGAGCGGACTGCGCACCGTGGGCAGTGTTCTCGAAGCGGGCCCCTACCGGCTGCGGCAGATTCCCGGTGTAGGGCAGCGCACCGTCGACCAGATGCTCGCCGCCGCCCGCAGGCTCTCCGAGGCTGTGTACGAGACCGTGGCCGTCCACATCGACGTGGACCGGCCGGAACCGCGCACCACCGCGCTCGTCATGGCCCTGCACGTCCTGGTGGAGGCAGGCCCGGACGCCCGGCGTGCGGTCGACAAGGCCACCGTCCTGGCGGAACGGCTCGGTCCGCTACTGGCCGACGCCAGGCCCGCCGCCGGAAGGGTCCGGATGCTGCTGGCCGGCCGGGAGAAGAAGGCTCGCGCGTGGGCGGCGGTCGCCGAGACCCGGTCGCTGGTGGACGAGGCGGAGCAGGCCGGCCTGCCAGAGCTGCTCGCCCAGGCGTCGGTGGACCTGCTCCGGGGGCTCTCGTCCGACGTCGCGGCCTGGGTGGACTTCGAACTCCGCTCCGCCGAGTACTACAGCCTGCTCGCCGAGATTTCCGGGCGGCTGCCGGACGCGGCTGCCGCAGAGGGCTTTCTGCCGGACGAGATTGCGGAGCGGGTACGGACCCAGCACCTCGACGACACGCACCGGCGGGTCTCCCTGCGCGGTTACCAGTCGTTCGGCGCACGGTTCGCGCTTGCGCAGCGCAAGGTGATACTCGGCGACGAGATGGGCCTCGGGAAGACCATCCAGGCGATCGCCGTCCTCGCCCACCTGGCAGACGAGGGGCAGAGCCACTTCATGGTCGTCTGCCCGGCGAGCGTCCTCGTGAACTGGACACGGGAGATCGAGGCCCGCAGCGCCCTTCGCGTCATGGTGCTCCACGGGCCCGACCGGCACGACGCGTTCGCCGACTGGAAGGGGCGGGGCGGGGTGGGGGTGACCACGTTCGACGCACTGCGCGGATTTCCGGCGCCGGGCGGCGGGGAGGTCGGACTCCTCGTCGTCGACGAAGCACACTCCGTGAAGAATCCGAAGGCCAAGCGGTCTCAGTCGGTCGCCCTGTGGGCGGAGCGCTGTGAGCGCAGCCTCTTCATGACCGGAACCCCGATGGAGAACCGGGTCGTGGAGTTCCGCAACTTGGTCCGGATGCTCGACGGCGACGTCGCGGACTCACTCGGTGAACGGGACGCGCTGGCCGGATCGGTCGCCTTCCGCAAGGCGGTGGCCCCGGTCTACCTGCGGCGCAACCAGGAGGACGTGCTGACGGAACTCCCGAGCCTTCAGCAGACCGACGAGTGGGAGGAGCTGAGCGCTTCGGACGAGGAGGCGTACCGCGAAGCCGTGCGCGCGGGCAACTTCATGGCCATGCGCAGGGCCGCGTACATGCGCCCCGAGAAGTCGGCCAAGCTGGACCGGCTTGGGGAGATCGTTCAGGAGGCCGGCGAGAACGGGCAGAAGACGGTGGTCTTCTCCAACTTCAAGGACGTACTGAGCGTGGTGAAAGATGTCCTCGCGGCCGGAACCGCTGGGGCCACTCCGGTGTTCGGTCCGCTGACCGGCGGCGTCCCGGCCCAGCGTCGCCAGGAGATCGTCGACGACTTCGCCGGTGTCCAGGGCCCGGCGGTGCTCCTGGGGCAGATCCAGGCAGCGGGCGTCGGCCTCAACATGCAGGCTGCCTCCGTAGTCGTCATCTGCGAACCCCAGATCAAGCCGACCATCGAACATCAGGCGGTGGCCCGGGCCCACCGTATGGGCCAGGTCAGGCCGGTTCGCGTGCACCGTCTCCTCGCCACCGGAGGCGTGGACGAACGCATGGTGAAGATGCTGGAAGCCAAGACGCGCCTGTTCGATGCCTACGCCCGCCGCAGCGTCGTGGCCGAAGCCACCCCGGACGCGGTCGACGTGTCGGACACCGAGCTGGCACGTCGCATCGTCGAGGAGGAACAGGCACGTCTGGGTATGGCGGACGAGAGGTCCACGCCATCCGAGTGAGGGTGCCCTCCGGTCCGCAGCCAGTCCGCAGGACACCCGTAAACGGCCGTCGGGAGCCAACGCACTCCAACTAGGAAACCCTAGGTCAGGGCCCTGCGCAGGGCTCCGTCGCAGGTCAGGATCAGGCCGCAGACATTCCGCTTCAACGTGTAGCGGCTGACATATCACCACGTTGCTGATCTGGCAAACATGCAGGTCAGAGAGGGTCCGACTCTTCGGGGTCGGGCCCTTGGTTTTTTTCCCGTGCTGGGATGGTGCTGGGATAGCTGACCCCTCGTCACCTGTCATCACCCCTGCTCATCCCTACCGTGCTGGGATTGTGCTGAGATGGGATGAGAAGCCTGTGCTGGGTTTCGGGCAGCGATCTCCCGATGCGGCAGTTGGGCGGGTGGGGCGGTATCCGCACGACTTCTTCACGACTCCGGGGCTGCGCAGATTCGATCCGTGGTGCTTTTCCTACTCGTTTGGCACATATGGGCATGGGTGAGACGACGTACGGCATCGGGGAAGGCCCGGCGACGCGGGTGAGCCTGTCGCTGCCGGAGGGGACCGCGGAGGCGATCCGGGCGCGGGTGGGGAAGCGGGAGTTCTCCGCGTTCATCGCCGAGGCGGTCGAGCGTGAACTGCGCGGGCAGGGCCTGGACGAGTACCTGGCGGACTACAAGAGCCGCAAGGGGCCGGTCTCCGAACAAGCACGTCAACGAGCGCGGCAGGTCTTCGACGAGGTGTTCGCCGAGGAGGCCGAGTGGCCCGCCGCAGGCTGAGTCACGAGGGGGCGCTGGCCCTCGACAGTGAGGTACCTTCGCAGCTGCTCGCCGACGACGAGCAGGTGGTGGCTCTGATCGCTGAGGCGCGCTCGCGCGGCATGGAGGTCGTGATCAGTGCGCTCACCATCATCGAAGCCGTCCATTCCCGTACCAACAAGTCCCGCCTGAACTGGGTGCTCTCCGGGCTGCGAGTCGTCCCGGTGGGTGGCGAGGGCGGCCTCGAAGCTGCTGATGAACGCCGGCTTGCACGGACACAGGTACGCAATCGATGCGGCGGTCGCCGAGGTGGCACTGCGGCAGCATCGCCCCGTGGCCATGCTGACGTCGGATATCGACGACATGACCAAGCTGTGCGGCGAGAGGGTCCGGCTCGTGGCGGTGTGAACTCCCCTGGCTCGCTTTCAACCTGGTGATCAATACCCGCCGCGCTGCCGGGCACCACAACATCGCCGTGGGGCCTTCCCCCGACCAGAAGTCTCCTCGCACCGGCATCCCTGCCCCTGCTGCCCAGCCGCCGCCACATCGGCGTGCTGCGCGTGTGCAGCGCGTCGGCCGCACACCCTCAGCAGTGGGCGCGATGAGCCGTGAGCGATGTCGGCACGGCCTGTCTTCGTCGTAGAGGGGCGAACACCGATCTCAGACGTCCTTGATCTGCACGCGGTCGCCGCACAATTTCGACCAGTCGTCGCGGTCCGAGGTCAGTACCAGGACGGGCGCCGGGGAGCGGAGCGCCATCGCGGCGACGAGGGCGTCGATGGCGTACTTGTGGCCGTGCAGGCCACCGGCGTCGGCCAGCAACTGCACCGCGGTGAGGCTGTCCGCCTGGGTGACGTCCTGGACCTGAAGACGGGAGAGAAGCCAGCGCAGCCGGGCGGTGTCCGTCCTCCCGTAGACGGCCTCCACCACCGTCAGGGCCGACACGAGGACGGGCACGCCTACGCGCCGTGCGGCCTCGATCCGGGTGACCATCTGGCGGTCGTTACGCAGCAGTAGCGACAGTGCCTGGGAGTCCAGAACCAGGGACCTGGCCGCGGGCTCCTTCACGCGGCGCTGTCGTTCGACGCGTACGGCGCCGGTGCGTCACCGAACAGTTCGTGCTGCGCGGCCTGGATCTCGGCTTCGCTCAGCGGTTCGTGCTCAGCTTCGTAGGCGGCCACGATCTCGGCGAGGCCGTCCATCGCGAGTTGATGCCGGACCGCCGCGGTCACATACGCGGACACGCCGCGCTTGCCGGTGCGGGTCCGCAGGGCACCGAGGAGTTCCGAGGGCATCGAGACGGAGATGTTCTCCGTGCCGCCGGGGCGGGGTGACTTCATAGGGGCCAGTCTAGTACAGGAACTATTACATCGAGTGGGATGCTGGGCGGCCCGTATCCGGCGGCGTAGTCTCGGCGCCATTGCAACGACTTCTACATCCCGTTCCTGTACATGCCCTCCGAGGACCTGGGCACCATGTCGACCGCCCTGTTCCGCTTCAAGGGCCCCTTCGGCGCCCACTGGGAGGACATCTCGGCCGGCGCGATCCTCGTCATCCTGCCGACGCTCGTCATCTTCCTCTTCCTCCAGCGCTACATCTACAACGGCTTCGCGCGAGGCGCCACGAAGTGAGCCTGGCCCGTCCGCCCGCCGCCCGGTTCCGCCCCTGCCCGCGCCCGGTTCCGCTCCCCGGCACCCGGTTCCGCTCCGGCCCACGGCGCGGGACGGGCCGAGGGCGCCGGCCGTACCGGCCGCGGCACCGGCGCGGGCAGCCCTCCTCGACGAGCGGGTGACCCCGCGCGCCTTCCCGCACGCCCTCGCGAGCCCGGACGGCGGCCCTGGACGGCTGCGGGGCGACGGCTCGGGCAACGGGGCGACGCTCCAGATCGTCGCCGACGACGTCTGCTTCGAGTACAACGTCCCGCTGGCCGACACCGGCGGGCGGGAGGTCAGGGCGCCCTTCAGCGCGTTCGCGCCCGCACCCTGGGACACCGCCCACGCCGGAGCCGTGCTCGACGCGGCCCGTCTCGCCGAGGTGACGGCGTTCAACCTGTACCTCGGCCGCGGCGGCGGCGCGGCGACCGAGGGTGTCGTGTACGTGGACGCGATCAGGGCGGAGTGACCGGCGCGGCTTCGCGCCGTGGCCCGTGCTGGAGGCCGGCCCTGATCGCACGCGGAGCGCGCCGGCGGGTGGCGCGTGTCAGGGCCCGGCCCGGACCTTCCGGCAGGTGGGCGGCCGGTGTGTGTTCCTCCGGCGTTCCGGCCGCCCCCTGTCGTCGTCACGCCCCGATCCCCGGGGCGCGGGGTGTCACCAGTCGCGGCTGATCGACGACACCCGGATCTTCCGGAGCTCCTCCACCACGTGGTCCGGCGAGAAGGCGTGCTGGAGGTCCTGTACGAGATGCGCCAGGGTCTGCAGCACGTACTCCATGGTCACGAACCGGGCCTGGGTGCCCCGCTCCTCCAGCACCCTGCGGGCGCCGGAGTCCGCGCCGCGCACGATGACCCGGGCGGGCCGGCCCGCCACGGCCTGCGCGCCCTCGGCCGTGAGCGCGAACTGCAGGGGGACCATGATCTCGACGGTGGCCCCGGTGCCCGGGGCGGTCCAGACGGACACCGCGAACCCGCCTTCCATCGCCGTGTCCGTGGCCTGGACCCTCATGTCCCGTACGGTCTCGCACAGCCGGTCCAGGTACGCCTTGGCCGTCTCGGCGTTGTCGAGGTCGCGCGAGAGCTCCGCGAACGTCTCGCCCTCCGTGCCCGGAATGGTCTCCCCGGCCACCTCGCCGCCGACCCGTTCGAGCTGTTTGCGCTCGTCCTGAATCCGGCTTTCGATGGTCTTCCGGATGGCCTCGCGCTCCTGCTCGTCGAGCACCGCCTTGATGACGTCCTCGTTCACGAGGTCGGACAGCGGGTTGAGCTCGTCCCGGTCGGCCAGCTTGGCGAGGCGTTCGCGGTGCAGCGAGGGGATCCGCATCTTCGAGACGCGCGCGAGCCAGGTCGGCAGCCCCGATTCGACGCGCTGTGCCAGCGCGTGCATGCGGAAGGAGTGGTCCGAGCCGTCCTCGCCCACGCAGAGTTCGGCCGCGGCCCGCAGGTACCCGGCGACCTGTTCGCAGAGCTGCTCGACGTCCGCGTAGTACAGCTTGACCGACGGCGCCCGCCGTTTGCCGCGGTCGGGCTGCTCGGACGACTGGACCACGCCGCCGATCCGTTTGGCCATCTCCTCGTACGGAATCCCGTTGAGCCACTCCCACGCGACGACCGCCCGCAGGAGCGCGTTGGCGTCCTCCATCGTCAGCGCGTCCTCGTCGACGGTCAGGAGCCGGCGCAGGTCGTCGGAGATCTGCTGGTTGTTCTCGCTGAGCAGCCGGTCCGGTACGGCAGGCCCCTTGGCGGCTATGTAGCGGAGGGAGAAGTAGCGCTTCGTCGGCTCCTCGGCCGAGTCCTCCGGCAGGCAGTGCGCGCACAGGAGGGTGAGGACGGCTCCCTTGAGCGAGGGCATGTGGTTGCTCGTGGGCTGTCCCGGCAACGCGACCCAGGCGGTGACCCGCTGTACCGACCGGGCCTTGAACGCGTGCCACAGCAGGTCCAGATTGCCCTTGTTCTCGATCGCGAGGCGCGCGAGCTGCTGCAGGTCCGCCGCGTCGTCCAGTTCCAGGCCCGACTGGCCGAGTGCCTGACCGAGCGGGGACAGCGACAGCACCTCCTCGCCGCCCCGGTAGCCTTCGCCCTCGCTGAACGTGATCAGGTTCCGTGTCTCCAGCTCCCGCAGTACGTCCTCGGCGCCGGGGATGTCGGGGGAGTCGGGTTCGTAGGAGATGAGGAGTCCGCCGAGGATCTCCGAGACCCGGTCGAGCCACTGGCGCCGGGTGAGCCCGCTGCGTCCCTGGCAGAGCACCTGGAGAACCAGACCGCTGATCTGGAGGGTGTCCCGGAACTGGGAGCGGACCCTGAGCGAGCGTTCGGTGCTGTTGACGAAGGTCCGGTACACGCCCTCCTCGGTCGAGAGCGCCTTGACCTGGTCCGGGCCCAGGCCGTCGATCTCCTGGAGGTCCCTCTGGGAAGGCACCAGGATGTAGAACTTCCCGAGCTGGTCCGTCACCGTCTTCTCGAGCCGCCGGCCCGCTCGCCCGCCCTTGTTGTCCAGATCGGCGGCCGGCAGCAGGCGCCGCATCCGGTTGGCGCCCTCACCGCCCCAGCCGGAGACGCTCGTCGCGATGACGACGTCGGCGGGCAGGTTGAGCCCCACGGCCAGGGTGTCCGTGGCCACGATCACCCGCAGCAGCCCGTCGGGCTCCCTGAACTCCTCCTCCACCTGGCGCCGCAGGGTGGGCGCCAGAGCGGCCGTGTGGAAGGCGACGCCGTGCCGCAGACCTCGCATGACCAGGTCGTGCAGGGGCAGATCCGAGTTCCTGAGCCGCTCGTACAGATGGCCCGCGTCGTCCCTCGCCTGCGACTCCGGCCCGTGGTAGCGGCCGAAGTGCCAGGGCGAGCCGCGCCGGCCGACCGGCTTCTGACCGCTGGTGCCCTGCAGCAGGTCCTGAATGGCCAGCGCGAGACTCTGTGCGATGGTGCGGCCGGGGACGAAGACGATGATCCGCTTGTCCGGATCCTTCATCAGGGTGTGGACGACCAGGGCGGCCGCGAGCGGCGCGGTGGAGAGCCTGCTTCCGGGCAGTCCCTCGAAGCGCAGGGAGAGGGCCTTGGCGTGCTTGTCGCGGATGTCGCCGAGATCGTGCGGCTCCTCGTAGGGAGGCGGGGGTGACTGGTGGTCGCCGGGCATGCTCAGCAGGTGGGCCTTCTCCTGCACCAGCCAGCGCCGCGGCCCCACCACGTAGGTGTCGAGCGGCACCGGCCGCACGTTGGTGAAGTGCTTGCGGAGCAGGCGGTCGTGTCCCAGCCACCGCTCCAGCGTCTCGCCCGCCGCCGGCGAGAGCGCGGCCGACAGGCCGAGGAGAGCCGGCTGCTGGTCGCGGGGGAGCATCTTCACCAGCGTCAGCAGGGCCTCCAGCTTGGCGGCCCGCTCGCTGCGCTCCGCCAGCATCTGGAGTTCGTCCACCACGAGGAGGGCGCTGCGCCGCAACGGCGACAGCCGGTGCACCAGATACACCCCGAGCTTCTCGTAGATGGCCAGCGCGACGTCGTACGAGCCGGCGCCGACGGGACGGTCGTTCTCCGGGTAGTCCCGTGAGGCCGGGTAGACGAGCAGGCCCTTCATGTCGGGGACGCTGCCCTTGAGCGCCTGCCACTCGGAGTGTTCCTGGGTCACCAGGGCCTTGATGGGCAGCAGCATCATCGACGTCTTCCCCGAGTTCACCGCCATCGTCATGCCGAACCGGGCCAGGGTGGTCTTGCCGCTGTTGGTGACGGCGTAGATGAGGCCCACCCCCCGCTGGTCGACGATCTCCCGGCACAGGATGAGCAGCCGCTGCTGGAAGTCGGACAGTTCCTCCCAGGAGCCGAGCCGCTCCTCCCAGCTCTCCAGCAGCGCGTTCCGCAGGTCCGGGCGGTCCCCGGCGGGGAGCAGTTCGCCGTAGCCGCGGATGGTGGGCGCCATGGTGCCGATCAGAGCCTCGGCCGCCTCGGGAGGGGGCTCCGTGAGCGGCACGGGGTCGGGGGCGGGCTCCTCGGGGCTGTCCAGTCTGGCGAAGACCGACTGGTGGTTGGCCGTCTGGTCCTGGTTCGCCAGCCGGGCGAGATCACGCCAGTCGAGGGACACGGCTCCCGATTCGGCCCGTTCCCGGATGTGCTCCCAGAAGTCGGCCTGGCTGGCCGCGTCCGGCGGGTACTGCGCCGGCGGGAAGTTCAGGTCGCGCAGAAACCTCTTCCTGGCGGTGAGGTCCAGATACGCGGCACTCAGCCCGCCGCGCAGCTCTTCCCAGTCGCTCTTCGCGATGTCCCAGGTGATCGGGCCCGTCACCACCTCGTCGGAGAGGTCGTCGGCTGTCGGCTGCTCGGACGCGTCGTTGAATGGCATGACGGCTCCTGTGCGAGACGTGGATCAGTGGTGCGGGTCGTTCACGCCGTGCCGGGCAGGACGATGAGCTGCGTCTGGACGCTGCGGCACGGGGCTGCCTGGTTGACGGTGTCCTGGGCCGCGAAGCGGGCGGCGGCCCCGATGGCCCGCGCGTCGGCGGGGTGGGCCGAGGCCGCCAGTTCGCGGTAGAAGGCGGCGGCGAAGAGGACGGAGCACTCGGCGTCCAGCCTGCCGCGGTGGGCGATGACGACGTCGGCGTACGGAGTGAAGAGTTCCGCCACCTCCTGGCCCTCGCAGGACCGCAGGACCAGCGCGCGCAGGCGGTGACCGCGGTGCTCGGCGACGAGCCTGAGCGTGTTGCGCAGATCGTCCGCGGCCAGGTGGTGCGCCTCGCCGCCGGCGTCCTCCAGGATCAGCTCGTCGCGCGTGCCGTGGCAGGCCAGGTGCAGCACATGGGGCAGGATCGAGCGGATCTCCCCCAGATCGGCGCCGCCGGCGGCCGGGAAGGGCCTCATGTCCAGGCGCCCGCCCTCCCTGACGGCCGCCCGCAGTTCGGCGCTCGCCCTGGTGGCGCCGTAGCGGGCGGGCTCGGCGCCGAGCAGCATCACGCGCAGGCGCTCGTCCGTCGCTCGCCCCGGCGCCGCCGACGTGGCACCTGCCGGCACTGCCGACGTGGCACCCACCGGAGCCGCCGGTGCGGCTGCCGCCCGCTCCGGGCGGGCACGGGACGCCGCGGCGAACACGGGATGGAAGGGGTGCTCGTCGTGCGCCTTCGCCAGGATGCGGGTCCGGCCCGCCGCCATCACCCCGCCCTCCAGCTCCGAGGAGACCTGGCCCCAGAAGTCGCCCATGGTGTCGGCCCCGGCCGGGATCGCCCACGCCGGGAACCCCGCGGAGCGCAGCATCCGCCGGGCCCGGCCCGCCGAGTGGTAGACCTCGGCCAGTGCCTGCACCTCCTGCCGGCGCAGGGGCGCGCCGTCCGGGTCCGGCGGTGTCACAGGAACGCCTTCAGCCGCAGCGGATCGGGCAGTTCCCGGCTGTACCGGCGCAGCAACGGCTTCTCCACCCCGGCCGTCACCGTGCATCGCAGCTCCGTGTCGGTGCCCGCGCCGCAGCGCACGACGAGGCTGAGCGGGTAGGTGCCGGTGAGTTCGGTCGCCGTGGTCGGCCTGAAGTCCCAGGCCGGGGTGGAGCCGCCCAGGTCGAGCGCCTGGACGAGGGGCTGGTTGGTCGTGTAGCCGACGGTCCGCGTCATCTCGCCGAGGGAGGCGTCCGCGCCGAGCAGGGAGAGCTGCGGTCCGAGGCGGCGTACACGTTCGACCTGCACGGGGTCCGTCAGCCGGATCGGGTCCATGGAGTGGGCGACGGGCTTGGGTCCCCAGCCGGAGGTGAGGTGGAGGGCCACGTTGGCGAACTTCAGGCGGGGCCCGCGGACGTGGGGGACGAAGGTGAGGGACAGCCGGACCAGGTGGTGCTCGTAGAGGGCGGCCTGTTCCTCGGCGTACCGGGCGAGTTCCGGGTCCGCGGCGAGTTCCTCGGGGGTCAGGCGGACGGCGTGCGGCCCGCCGAGCCGGAGACGGCCGGCGAGGGCCTCGGGCTCGCGGCCCGGCGAAGGCTCCTGACCGGACCCTCGCGTGGGGTCGTCGGCGTTCAGGACTAAGTCGTACGTCGTCAACCGAGGATCAATGAGCTCGATCACCAGCCACCCTTTCAGGGACGGAGGAAGGCCGGGATGGACTGCGGAGCCGCGGCTTCGGCCGGTGCGCAGGCGTCGACGGCTCTCCCGAGTTGTCCCCGCGTGTCCCCCTGGTGTGCAAAAGGCTACCCATAGTGGGTGGTTGAGGATATGACTTTGCCGCCACTCGCCGATGTCCGCTCGCGATCGGCTCCCTCACCCCGGGACGGATCACCCGTCGGCAAGGGGCGAACACCGGTCCCGGGCGCCGGACCGGCGGCCCGCTACCTCCAAGGTGACATCCCCACTGCGCCCTAGGTGGCCTGGGGAAACGCCGGACGCGCGCCTAGATTCGGACTGTCGCAAGAGAGCAAGTGAGCACGTCTGCCGCTGAGTTGTCGCTCTGCCCGCCGGTTCTCGCCAGTCGTGGCCCGTCGTAGGGGTCCGCCGGGGTCCGGTGACTCGTCCCGCCGCGGTCCGGAGCAGTGAGTCTCCGCAACCGCCCCCACCCCGACGAAAGGAACGCAGTGTCCCGCACCCTGCCGCTACGAGCTGCCGTCGCCTCAGCGGCCGTTCTCGCGACGATCGCCCCGATAGGCCTCCCGGCTTCCGCCGCCGTGGCGCAGCCGTCGTCCTCGCACTCGCACTCGGCCGCCGGCTGGTGGCGGGGGCCGCAGGTCATCGACAGCCGCGCCGCCGACGTCTACCCCGAAGGCATCGCCTGGGACCCGACGCGCCGCGCCTTCGTGGTCGGGTCCGCGCTGCGGGGCGACCTGTCGGTGATCGGCATGGACGGCACCGTCACACAGCTGGCCCCGAGCATCGGCATGGTCTCCACCCTCGGCGTGCGGGTGGACACCGCCCGCAACCGCATCATCGTGGCGTACAGCGACTTCTGGATCCGCCAGCGCCTGGACGTCGGCGACCAGCCGCCCACCTCCGGCGTGGCGATCTTCGCACTGGACACCGGCGAGCTGCGGCGCACGATCGACGTCGCGGGCGGGCGCGAGCGGACCTTCGCCAACGACCTGACCTACGACGACCAGGGCAACATCTACGTCACGGACTCCGTGTCCGACACGGTGCAGCGGATCGACCCGCACGGGAACGTCACCCCGCTGGTGACCGACCCCCGGTTCGCCGCCGACATCGTCGGCCTGAACGGCGTCGTCTGGCACCCGCGCGGCTATCTGCTCGCCCTGCGCTACGACACCGGCGTCATGTACCGCATCGACCCGAAGGCCCCGGCGCACCGCAGGGTGACCGAGGTACGGCTGCCCCGGCCGCTGGTCGGCACCGACGGGCTCGGGCTGCGCCGGGACGGTTCCCTGATCGTGGTGACCAACTCCATCGGTGAGGCCGTCGGCGCGCCGGGCGGCGTGGACGCCGTCACGGTCCTCGACTCCCGGGACGGCTGGCGCAGCGCCACCGTCCGCAGCCGCACCGAACCCTGGCCGACCGGTGGCCCCACCACGGTCGCGCTGACCCCGTACGGCGACTACGTGCTCAGCGGCCAGGTCGGCGAGGTCCTGGCCGGGCGCACCTCGGACCGGATCACCCTGCGGCGCGTGCCGTGCCCCCCCACGAGCAAGGAGAAGAACCGATGACCACCGACGGCCGCATGTCGACGTGGGCGTTGATCGCCACGTCCGTGCCCATGTTCATGGTGTCGCTTGACAACCTCATCGTCACCAACGCGCTGGCGGAGATCGGCAAGGAGTTCGAGGTCAGGCAGTCCGAACTCCAGTGGGTGATGAACGGCTACGTGCTCGCCTTCGCCGGGCTGCTGCTGGCCGGCGCCGCGCTGGGTGACCGGTTCGGCCGACGCCGGGTGTTCCTCACCGGCGTCACCCTGTTCACCGCCTCGTCGGTGGCCTGCGCCCTGGCCGACTCCGTGGGCACGCTGGTCGTCGCCCGGGTGCTGCAGGGCGCGGGTGCGGCGGCCATCCTGCCGGTCTCGCTCACGCTGGCCGTCGCCGCGGTGTCGCGGGAGCGGCGCAACCTGGCCGTGGGCGTGTGGGGCGGGGTCAACGGGCTCGGCATCGCGATCGGCCCGCTCGCCGGCGGTCTGGTCACCGAACAGATCCACTGGTCCTGGATCTTCTGGATCAACGTGCCGGTCGGTGTCCTCGCGCTGCCCCTCGCGCTGTGGGCGGTCAAGGAGAGCCGGGGCGCCGAGCGGGAGCTGAACGTCGTCAGCATGGTGCTGGTGACCGGTTCGGTGGTGTCCGCCGTCTGGGGCATCGTCTCCGCCGCCGACCACGGCTGGACGGCGTCCGCCACCGTGATCGGGCTGTCCGCCGCGCTGGTGCTGGCGATCGCCTTCGTCCTGTCGGAGCGCGCCAGCAAGGCCCCGCTGATCCCCTCGCACATGTACCGGGTGCCCGCCTTCGTGCTGAGCAACGTCGTCTCGATCACCATGTACTTCGGGGTCTTCGGGTCGATCTTCTTCCTGACGCAGTTCCTCCAGGGCCCGATGGGCTACTCGCCCTTCGAGGCCGGGCTGCGCACCCTCCCGTGGACCGTCGCGCCGATGATCGTCGTGCCCGTCGCCAGCCAGTTCGTGGACCGGATCGGCGGCGGAGTGCTGCAGGCGGCGGGCTGCGCCCTCCAGGGCGTCGGCCTCGGCTGGATCGCCGTGATCGTCACCCCCGACGTCGGGTACGGCGCCATGGTGCCGGCCCTCGCCCTGGCCGGTGTCGGCATGGGCCTGGTCTTCGCGGGCAACCCCGCCACGGTCATCTCCTCGGTGCGCGAGAGCGAGCACAACAAGGCGTCCGGAGTGAACAACACCAGCCGCGAGTTCGGCGGCGCGCTGGGGGTGGCGGCGCTGACCACCGTCTTCAGCCACCGGTTCACCGACAACTCCTCCGGCGACCCGATGGCCGCGTTCACCGACGGCCTGGAGGCCGCCCTGTGGATCGGGGTGGCCGTGGTGATGCTCGGCGCGGTGAGCGGTCTGTTCATCCGGCGCGGCGCGGCCCACGCCGGCGAGGACGCCGTCCAGCAGGCCCCGGCGACGGTGCCGGTCGGCTGACGCCGGCGACGGTGCCGGGCGGCTGAACCCGGCCCCGGTCGCGGTGCGCGGTCGACGTCGGCCGCGGTCGCGGCCGGCCGGTCCGGGCACCCGCCCGGCCGGCACCCCGGCGAAGGTCCGGCGGCGGGCACCGGCCAGGAGGCCGGCCCGCCCCCGGCGGCCCTCGCCGGCACGGTCCCGGCCGGCCGTCCCCCTCGGCCGGCCAGGTCCGGCCGGTTCCGGTCCGGCGGTCATCCCCCGTCGGCCGGACCGGAACCGGCGGAACACCCAGAGAACTGGTTTGGAGGGAAACTGATGACCACCCAGGTGACGGAAGAAGCCACGCCGTCCGTGGTCCCCGCCGTCGAGTACGGGCGCACCATCGAGCGCTCCCTCGCACACCGCTCCGCGATCTCCGAGGTCTTCGTCACCGACGTGCGGACCGTGCGGCCCATGGCGGTGACGGCCGGGATCCACCTGCCGCTGACCCACCTGTACTACAGCGACCACCGGCAGCGGCCCAGGCTGCACGACGCGCTGCTGCTGCTGGAGGCCGGCCGGCAGGCCGCCATCGCCGGCTCCCACACCAACGCTGGGGTCCCGGTCGGCACCCTCGCGATCGTGGACGCCTTCCAGTTCTCGCTGCGGAACCTGCCCGCGCTGCGGATCGGCCACGAACCCGGGGCGCCCCGCGTCGACACCGACTTCTTCGGCCGGACCGCCCGGCACAGCGGCCGCTACCGCAAGGGCCGCCTGGAGCAGCGGATCTTCCTGGGCGAGACGCACGTCGCCGACCACTCCATGGACGTGCTGTTCCTCAAGAACCACGAGAACGAGATCCTGCGCCACGCCCAGCGCGGCACCCCCGCGCCGCTCAGCTCCCAGCTCACCGAGACGCCCGGCGCCGTCGAGCGGATCGCCCCGGAGCGGGTGGGCCGCGACAACCCCCTCAACGTCGTCCTCGCCGACCCCCGGTCCACCGGCGGGACGGTCACCGCGAGGGTCGTACCGCGCCTCGACAACCCGGCGCTGTTCGACCACGCCTACGACCACCTGCCGGCCATGACCCTGGTGGAGGCCGCCCGCCAGCTGGCGCTGCTCAGCGCGGGCGCCACGGGCGACGCCGGCGCCCCGCGCCACGCCGTCGGGTTCGACGGCCGGTTCCACCGCTTCGCCGAGCTCGACGTGCCGCTGACCGCCACCGCGCACCGGGTGGCCGCGGACGCCGCCGGCACCCGGCACGAGATACGGGTCCGCTTCCGCCACGACACGGAGGACCTCGCGGAGGAGATCGCGGAACTCACCGTCACCGTCGTCGACGCCTCCCACATCAACGGAAGCTGAGGAACCCCCGCCATGACCGACAACGAGCCCGGCACCGCACCGCCCCGACTGGCCGTCTGGTCCGACTTCGGCGGCGTCCTCACCCCTCCGCTGAGCCACACCATGGCGAGGTTCTGCGCCGCGGCCGGCCTCGACCAGCAGGGCGTCGCACGCGCGGTGGCCACCGTCACCGCCCGGTACGGCACCACCGACATCATGGAGCCCATCGACACCCCGCTGGTCACCGAGGAGGAGTGGCTCCGCGAGATTGGTGACGTGCTGGAGAGCGAGCACGGCGTCACCCTCCGCCTGACCACGATGGCCGACGCCTGGTTCGACGGCCGGGAGACCAACCACGCCTGGGTGGCGCGGCTGCGCAAACAGCGGGACCGGGGCGCGTTCGTCGGGATGCTGTCCAACATGGTGCCCACCTGGGACCGGCACTGGCGGCGGATGATCGACCCCGCCGGGCTCTTCGACGAGGTGCTGCTGTCGTTCGAGGTGGGCCACCGCAAACCGTCCCCCGGCATGTTCGAACTCGCCGCCGCGCGGGCCGGCGTCCCCGCGGAGCGCTGCGTCCTGGTGGACGACCTCGCGCACAACTGCGCCGGCGCCGAGGCGGCCGGCTGGCGGGCGGTGCTCTTCACCGACGCCGACAGCGCGGGCGCCGAGCTCGACGCCCTGTGGGACGCGGCCGGATGAGCCGGCCGGACCCGATGCCACCAGCAGGCCCGCAGCGACAGCGCAGAAGCAGAAGGAGACGCACATGAGCCGGTCCGTCCTCGTCACCGGTGGCAACCGGGGCATCGGACTCGCCACGGCACGGGTCCTGGCGGCCGAGGGCCACAAGGTCGCCATCACCTACCGCAACGGGGAACCGCCGCCCGGCTTCTTCGCCGTACGGTGCGACGTGACCGACCCGGCCCAGGTCAAGGCCGCCGTGGAGGACGTCACCGTTCAGCAGGGCGCCGTGGAGATCCTGGTGTCCAACGCCGGCATCACCCGCGACCAGCTGCTGATCGGCATGCCGGAAGAGGACTTCCGGGCCGTGATGGAGACCAACTTCCAGGCCGCCGTCGGCGTCACCCGTGAGGTCGTACCGGCGATGATCAAGGCCCGGTGGGGGCGGCTGATCTACATGTCGTCCATCAACAGCATGTCCGGCGCACCCGGCCAGACCAACTACGCCTCCGCGAAGGCCGCGCTGATCGGCTTCGCCCGGTCGCTCGCCATCGAGGTGGGCCGACGCAACATCACCGTGAACGTGGTGGCCCCCGGCATGATCGAGACCGACATGGTCGAGAACGTCACCGACGCCCGCCGGCAGGCCGCCCTCGCCAGGACCGCCCTGGCCCGCACCGGTACGGCCGAAGAGGTCGCCGCCGCCGTGCGCTTCCTGGCCGCCGACGACGCCTCGTACGTGACCGCGGGCGTCATCCCGGTCACCGGCGGACTGGGCGCCGGGCACTGAGCCCGGCCGCCTCCGCCGCCCGCTGACCCACCGTCACACCAACCCGTTCCGCACCTTCCGTTCCGCACCTTTCTTCCACACACTCCTGAGGAGAACCGTCATGAGCGAGGCTCTCGACCTGTCGATGAACATGGGCCTGATCTTCAACGACCTCGACGAGGAGGCCGCCCTGAAGTACGTCGCCCCGGAGTTCGTCGACCACGAGGCGCAGCCCGGCGTGCCGAACGGCCCGCTCGGCTACCTCGGCACCGCCCGCTGGGTGCACAGCGCCTTCGCCGGCGCCACCTGGGAGCACCTGGACAGCTTCTCCGAGGGCGACCGCGCGGTCCTGCGGCTGCGCTTCACCGGCAAGCACACCGGTGACTTCCTCGGGATCGCCCCGACCGGGCGCGACGTGGACGTCGAGCAGACCCACATCTACCGCATCGAGAACGGCAAGGTCGTCGAGCACTGGGGCTTCCGCCAGGACCTGCTGATGCTGACCCAGCTCGGCGCCATCACCCTCAAGCCGCCGACTCCGGCCGCCGCCTGACCCCGGGGACGTCCGCCGCGCGCACCTGTGCGCCGCGGACGTGCGCCGTCGAAACAAACCGACTGACCGACCCGCCCGACCGACCACCGAACGACCCACGAAGGGACCTCTCATGACCGTGCAGAGCATGGAACCGGCCACCGACCTCCGGCTCCGAGTCATCGACATCGTCAACGAGGAGCTGGAGCTGGAGGACGGTGAGCTGACCGAGGACGGCCACTTCATCGAGGACTACGACAGCGACTCCCTCACCCTCATCACCGTCGTGTCCCGAATAGAGAAGGAGCTCGGCCACGTCCTGCCCAAGGAGGAGCTGGAGTCCCTGACCACGCTGCGGGCGCTGCTGGCGGCCGTCGAGGGAATCGCAGCCCCGAATGCCTGAGTCCGCCCCGCGCCGAGTCGTCATCACGGGGCTCGGAGCGGTCAGCCCGGTCGGTATCGGTGTGGACGTCTTCGCCGATGCCGTCCGGGCCGGCCGGGTCGGCATCGGGCCGATCCGCAGCTTCGACGCCACCCCGTTCCACAGCCGCAAGGCCGCCGAGGTCGACGACTTCGACCCGGCCGCCGTGCTGCGCCACCTCGACCCCGAGCGGTGGGGCCGCAGCGCGCTCCTCGCCGCCGCGGCCTCCCGCCTCGCGGTCGAGGACTCCGGAATCGACCCCGACACCCTCTCCGCCGGCCGGTCCGGGTCCATCATGGGCACCACCAGCGGCGAGTCCGCCGTCGCCCAGAGCCTGGGCGGCCAGTGGGTCACCCAGGGCCTCAAGGGTCTGGAGCCCCGCCTGGTGGGCCAGTTGCCGGCCGGTCAGATCGCCGGCGCCGTCAACGCCGAACTCGGCCTGTGCGGCGACGCCCAGACCATTCCCACCGCCTGCTCGGCCAGCAACTACGCGCTGGGCTACGCCTACGACATGGTGCGCTTCGGCGAGGCCGACTTCATGCTGGCCGGCGGCGCCGACTCGGTGAACCGGCTGACCCACGCCGGGTTCTACGCCCTCGGCGCCATGGCCACCGACCTGCCGCAGCCGTTCGACGCGAACCGCTCCGGCATCATCACCGGCGAGGGCGGCGCCGCGCTGCTGCTGGAGCCCCTCGACCACGCGCTGGCCCGCGGTGCCCGGATCTACGCCGAGGTGCTGGGGTACGCCGCCAACTGCGACGCCGACCACATGGTGCACCCGGACGCCGGCTCCATCGCGGCCTGCATCGAGACCGCCCACCGCAACGCCGGCGTCACCCCGGACCAGATCGACTACATCTGCGCCCACGGCACCGGAACCCCGACCAACGACGCCACCGAGGTGCGGGCCGTCCGGCAGGTCTTCGGCGACCGGCTGCCGCCCATCAGCTCCATCAAGTCGATGCTCGGCCACACCATGGGCGCGGCCAGCGGCTTCGGCGCCATCGCCTGCTGCACCGCACTGGAGCAGGGCTTCCTGCCGCCCACCGCGAACCTCGTCGAGACCGACCCCGAACTGGGGCCCGGTGTGGACTGCGTCCCCGGCCGGGGACGGGACGCGCGGCCGGCCATCGTGCAGAACCACGGCTTCGCCTTCGGCGGCAACAACGTCATCACCATCCTCGGGAGGTACACGTGACCACGGCCGCCCCCGTGCGTCCCCTGGCGGTCGTCGGCGCCGGAGTGGTCTCCAGCGCGGGCTACGGACTGGCGGCCCTGGGCGGGCTGCTGGACCGGGAGCCCGCGCCGGTCCCCGACACCGACGCGGACGCGGCGTACCCGCCCCTGCCGGTCCGGCCCGTCGCCGGCTTCAGGGCCGCCGACCACCTGGGCCGCAAGGGCACCAAGAACCTCGACCGGCTGGCCGGGCTCAGCCTGGTCGCCTGCCGGCAGGCGCTCCAGGAGGCCGGGCCGGCGGCGGACGGCGGCCGGCCGGACCGCACCGGCGTGGTGCTCGCCACCAACACCGGTTCCATCGCCGGATACTCCGACCTGCTGTACGAGACGCTCACCCTGGACAAGCCGTATCTCATCAACCCGGGGAAGTTCGCGGGCAGCGTGATGAACTGCAGCGCCGGGCAGATGGCCATCCGGCACGGGCTCAAGGGCCTCAACGCCACGGTGGCCGGCGGGCGCAGCGCCAGCCTCTACGCCTTCCGGCACGCCCGGCTGGCGATGGCGGCCGGGCGTGCCGACCGGCTGCTGGTCGGCGGGGCCGAGGAGCTGAGTGCCCCGGCGGCCTGGGCCTGGCACCACGCCGGGACGCTGCGGCCGGCCGCCTCGGTCGGCGAGGGCAGCGCCGTGTTCGTCCTCTCGGCCGCGGCCGAGGAGCCGGCGCCGGCGGACCTGCTGGCCTGCGAGGTCGGCTTCCAGGGCTGGACCGGGACCACCGGGCGGGCGGGGCGGCGGCAGGGCCTCGCGCAGGGACTGTCCGACGCCATCACGCGGGCGCTGGAGCGCAGCGGGGTGAGCGCCGACGAGGTCGGTGTCGTGTCCCTGGGCGCCACCCACCACGTCGGCCTCGACCGGCTGGAGGAGCGGGCGGTACGGCTGGCGCTCGGCCGGGTGCCGAGGCGGCTGCGGGTCACCGAGGCGCTCGGGGAGACCTACAGCGCCAGCGGTGCCCTCCAGCTCGCCGCGCTCCTCGCGCACTGGCACACCCACCCGCCCCGCCCGGACGGCCCGCCCCCCGTCGGCCTGGTCACCTCCATCGGCCACGACGGCAACACCGGCGCCCTCCTGGTCCGCGCCCGCCCCTGACCGGCGCCCCGCACGCCGACGACGACGGGCCGCGCCCGGCACGGACGTGAGCCCGCACGGACGTGAGCCCGCACGGCCGGCCCCGGCCGGGGCCGGAGGGCGTCGGGGTGCCGCCGCCGTCGGCCGGCCGGGGCGGGCCTCCGCGCGTCGTCGCGGTGGCGCCGGACGGGGCCGGCTCGCCGGCGGGTGCCGGCCGTGCTCGGGTCAGCGGACGGCGGAGTCGTCGTCGCCGCGGTCTGGCGAAGGCGCCGGTCGGCCGTCGGCGGCGGCCGGGCGCCCGCACGTCCCGCGGGCTGTGCCGCATGCGGTGGCGTCGTCGACGCGCCGGAGCGGCCGGGCGCCCGCGGCCTCACCCATGTCCCCCCGGAGCCCCCATGAGCTCCCTTCGGACTTCCCCGGGAGCCCCCGCGGGAGTCCGGGGATCCGCACTACGAGAACAGGATGGTTGACCTGCATGCTGAAGCGGGACGAGTGGGACGCCATTGTCGTCGGGAGCGGCATGGGCGGGCTGGTGTGTGCGGCGTACCTGGCCGTGAGCGGCCGGCGCGTCCTCGTGCTGGAGCAGCACGACGTCGCCGGCGGCAACAGCCATGTCTTCCGGCGCCGCAGAGCGTACGAGTTCGATGTGGGCGTGCACTATCTGGGCGACTGCGGACCCGACGGTGTGCTGCCGGCGATCTTCTCCGGGCTGGGCCTCGGTGACCGGGTGACCTACCGCGAGATGGACCGGGGCGGCTTCGACCGGATCGTGCTGCCCGGCCTGACGGTGGATGTGCCGGTCGGCTGGGAGGCGTACACCCGGCGGCTGACCGAGGCGCTGCCCGGGGAGGCGGAGGGGCTCACCCGGTTCACCGCCGTCTGCGAGGCGGTCGCGCAGGAGACCCGGGGGCTGCTGCTCTCGGACGGTGAGCTGTCCGTGGCCGACCTGATGGCCCGCACGCCCGTGAGCGCCGAGTGGGGGCGCCGTACCCTCGCCGACCTCTTCGACCACTGCGGTCTCGGCCCGCGCGCCCGCACCGTACTGGCCGCCCAGTCGCCCAACTACGGGATCGGCCCGCGCGAGGCCGCCGTCTCCACCCACGCGGCGGTCACCGACCACTACCTGCGGGGCGCCTACTACCCCGAGGGCGGCGGTCAGGTCCTGGCCGCCGCGCTGGTCGAGGCCCTGGAGGCGCACGGCGGGGAGCTGCGGACCAGGAGCCGGGTGGCCCGCATCCTCGTCAAGGACGGCAGGGCCACCGGCGTGGGAATGACCGACGGCGAGGTCCTGCGCGCCCCCCTGGTGGTGTCCAACGCCGACTACTCGAGGACCGTGTTCGACCTCGTCGGCGAGGAGCACTTCGGCCGCCGCGTGGTGAACCGGACCCGCCAGGCCCGGATGGCGCTCCCCCTGGCCACGCTCTACATCGCGCTCGACACCGAACTGCCCGCGCGTCCCAACGCCAACCTCTGGTGGTACCGGGACGACGACATCGAGGGCTACTACGACCGGGTGGCGCGGGAGAGCATCACGCCCGTGCCCTTCCTGTTCGCGTCGTTCGCCTCGCTGAAGGACCCGGGCACCGCCGCCGTCTGCCCGCCGGGCCACAGCAACTTCCAGGTGATGACGCTGTGCCCGCCCTCCTACGAGTACTGGGGTGTGGGCGCCGGCCCCGCGGCCGGTGAGCGCTACCGCCGCAACACGGTCTACCAGCGGCGCAAGGCCGAGCTGACCGAGGCGATGCTCGGCGCGGCCGAGGAGGCGCTGGGGCCGTTCCGCGACCACGTCGTGCACCTGGAGACGGCCACCCCCATCACCCACGAGCGCTACATCCTCGCGACCGGCGGCACCCCCTACGGCCTGGCCCAGTGGGGCGGGGTGGGCAACCGCCCCGACACCCGCACCACCGTCGAGGGCCTGCACATGGTCGGCACCAACACCCGCTACGGCACCGGCATCACCGGCTCCGCCGTCGGCGGGATGGCCTGCGCCGCGCAGATCCTGGGGCGCGGGCTGCTCGCCGAGGTCCACCGGGGCGCGCTGCTCGGCGACCCGGACCTGCTGCCGGCGCGCGGCGCCGACTGGGACCCGCTGGCGGTGTCCCGGGGCGCCGGCCGCCGGAGCGCCCGCGGGCTGGCCCGTATCGGCTGACGCCCCGTGTGCGTGGCGCGCATCCGCCCGGCCGGGGTGACCCGGCCGGGCGTCCGGCGTGCGCGCGTCCGGCGGGGCGCACGCGAAACGGTCCGTGAGCCGGAGATGTCCCTCCCGCTCACGGACCGGTGCCGTCCTGCGTGCCGTGCCCGTCGTGGCTGCCGGGCCCGTCGTGCGTGCCGTACCCGGCGCGCGGGCCCGCTACTTGGGCCGGCCGGTGCCCAGCTGGCCCGCCCAGCCGCCGTCGACCCGCAGCAGCTCGCCGGTGACGTAGGAGGAGTCCGGGCCGGCCAGGAAGGACACCGCGCCGGCGACCTGCTCGGGCGTCGCGAACTCGCGCAGCGGCAGCTGGCGCTTGATGGCGCGGCCGCCGTCCTTCTCCAGCAGCCCGCCGATGAGTTCGGTCGCGGTGAAGCCGGCGAGCACGGCGTTGACCCGCACCTCGAAGCGGGAAAGCTCGATCGCGGCGGCCCGGGTGAACGCGTTCACGGCCCCCTTGGAGGCCGAGTAGTTGGACTGCCCGATCCAGCCGCCCTCGCCCATGACCGAGGAGATGTTGACGATGTTGCCGTCGCGCTGCGACATGAAGTGCCCGGCCACCGCCCGGGTGCAGTGGTAGACGCCGCCGAGGTTGACCTTCAGCACCTCCCACCAGTCCTCGGGGTCCTGGTCGTGGACGAGCCCGTCACGGGCCACCCCGGCGTTGTTCACCAGGATGTGCAGTCCGCCGAGGCCGGCCATGGTCTCCCGCACCAGCCGCGCGGCCTCGTCGGCGTCCGCCACGTCGGCCCGCACGGCGACGGCCCGCCCGCCGCGCGAGGTGATCTCCTCCACCGTGCGCTCGGCCTCGTCCTTGCGGGAACGGTAGTTGACGGCGACCGCGGCGCCGTCGGCCGCGAGGCGGACCGCGACGGCCCGCCCGATGCCCCGGGAGCCGCCGGTGACCAGAGCCACCCGACCTTCGAGCGTCATCAATCGTCTCCTTCTCCAGTCGCGTCGACGAATCCGGCCGATTCATCGAGGGGTGAAACAGAAGGTGAAACAGAAGGGTGAAACAGGGATTGCATCCACGCGGCCGATCAGAATGCGCCGATCCACCGTAGCGAGTTTCCCGGGCGCCGCGGCGTTCCGGCCAATGCCACCTTGGCGAGACCCGTGTTCCTTTCGAGGTATTTCCCCTGGCAGCGGGTGTTCCAGGTGGACTGCCGCGGGCTGCGGGAAATGGTCTGGCCGGTTTTCCCGGGTCGCTGGGAAGGTCGTTTCAGGACGAAATCGAGGGGAGGTACATCGACGATGAGCGGGAAAAGCGAAATGCCGTCCGTGATCATCGGATACGGGCACGCCGGCCGCGATCTGCACCACCGCGCGCTGCGGGACGTCACCGGCGGGCAGCCGCAGGTGATCGCCGTCGACCCCCGGCCCGCCGAGGTGGCGGGCGGGCAGTGGGTGCCGGACGTCAGGAGCGCCGTCACGGCGCTGTGGGCCGGCGGACACCGGGTGGCCGACGCCGTCTTCCATGTGACGGTGCCGCCGGACGCCCACCGGGACTGCCTGGAGCAGCTGGTGTCCGTCGGCGCCCGGCACTTCATCCTGGAGAAGCCGATCGCGGCCACCGTGCAGGAGGCCGCGCACCTGGTGGACGTCGCGGAGGTCACCGGTGCCGTCGTGCTGCCGATGAGCGTCTGGCCGGCCAGCCGGGTCACCGAGGCCGCCGAGGACCTGGTGGCGGCCGGGCGGATCGGTGAGCCGGTCTCGTACCACATGGAGCAGAGCAAGCCCCGGTTCCGCCGTTCGCTGCAGACCCGGGGCCACGCCAGCGCCTTCGAGGTGGAACTGCCGCACCAGCTGCTGCTCGCCCTGCACCTCGCCGGGCCGGTGGCCGAGGTGAGCGCCGCGCGCGGCTGGGACCTGCCGCTGCCGTCCGGGTCGCTGCCCCGGCTGGGCGGCGCCGAGGTCCGGCTGCGGCACGACTCGGGCGCGCTGACCACCCTGTACACCGATCTGTCCTCGCCGGTGCGCCGTCGCCGGCTGCACATCCAGGGCACCGAGGGCACCCTCGTGGCGGACTACCCGGTCTCCGGCGACGACGACTTCGGCCAGGTCCGGATCGCCGGCCGCCCGGTCCACCAGGTCGTCCAGGACGCCCCGCTGACCCGGTTCGTCGCCCAGGCGTACGCCCACTTCCGCGGCGAGGGCCCGGCACCGCACTGCGGGCTCGCCCAGCACCTGGAGTCCATGGAACTGCTCGACACCGCCCGGTCCGCCGCCTTCCCGGACGCCGGCGTCCCGGGCCCGCAGGAGGGCGAACCCTCGGGGCCCGCTCAGGAAGGCAGGGCGGCATGAGTACCGTACTGATCGTCGAGCCCCGCTCCTCCGGGCTCGAACTCGTGGTGCGCGCACGGGAGCTGGGACACACCGTGCTCGTCCTCGCGGCCGGCGCCGCGCACGGTGGCGGCGGCCACATCCACACCGAGGCCGGACGCGAGGCCCGCGCCCGCGCCCACCGGGTGATCAGCGCCGACACGGCCGACCGGGCCGCCGCCCTCGCCCGGATCCGCGCCCTGCACGCCGATACCCCGCTGGACGCGATCCTGCCCGGCTTCGAGCACTACGTGCAGCTCGCCGCCGACGCCGCCGCGGCGCTGGGCCTGCCCGGCATCGACCCGGACGGCGTGGCGCCCCTGCGCCACAAGCACCGCATGCGCCGGGCCCTCGACGCGGCCGGCCTCGACCAGCCCGGCCACCGGGCCGTCTCCTGCGAGCGGTCCGCGGCCGCCGCCTACGCCGAGCTGGGGCCGGTGTGCGTGGTCAAGCCCGTCGACCAGTCGGGCAGCCTCGACGTACGCAAGGTCCGCTCCGCGCGGGAGGCCCGCGAGGCGTTCCGCGGTGCGCGCCGCTCCGGCCGGGCGGGCGGGACGCGCGGCACCGGCCTGGTGCTGGTCGAGGAGTACGTGGAGGGACCCGAGTACAGCGTCGAGGGGTACGTCGAGGACGGCCGGGCGCACGTGCTCGGCATCACCGAGAAACTCCTCGGCGCCGAACCGCACTTCGTCGAGGTCGGGCACATCGTCCCGGCCCAGCTGACCGCGTCCCCGGCCCGCCGGATCGAGTCGTACATCACCCGGGTGCTCGTCGCCGTCGGGCTGCGCATCGGCCCGTTCCACGCCGAGGTGCGGATGTCCGGGCGCGGCCCGCTGCTGATGGAGGTCGCCGCCCGGCTGCCCGGCGACCGCATCCCCGACCTGCTGCGCCTCGCCCGCGGCCACGACCTCTACGAGATCATGCTGCGCTGCTACCTGGGCGTGCCCAACCCGGAGCCGGCCGCGCCCCGCGGCAGCACCCGCGCCGGCATCCGCTACTTCCTGCGGCCCGGCCTGGACAGCTACCGCGAGTTCCGGGTCGACCCCGAGCTGCGGTCCGACCCCCGGGTGCGGGAGATCGGGGTGCTCCTGCCGCCGGGCAGCGCGCTGCCCGACCCCGGCAGCTCGGCGGGCCGGCTCGGCTACGTGCTGGCGTCCGGCGCCTCGTACCGGGAGACGGCGGGGCTGCTGCAACGCGCCGAGGCATCCGTCACGTTCAGCTGACACGCCCCGCCGCGACCGCCCGTTCCCCACCGATCCGGAGTCCGGAGACCCCATGAACCGTCACGTACTGATCATCAACCGCTGGGCCAACTCCTTCGCGGAGTACCACCGCTACCTGGACCACACCACCGACCGCTTCGCCTACCTGACCACCGAGGCCGGGCGCGCGCCGCTCGACGAGCGCCTGGCCGAGGACATCCGGGTGCTGCCCGACCTGGGCGACACCCGGCAGGCCCTGGAGCTGACCGCCGAACTCGTCGCCCGCCACGGCCCGTTCACCCACGTCCTCGCGCTCTCCGAGTTCGACCTGGAACTGGCGGGCGAGATCCGCCGCCGCTTCGGCGTGCCGGGGCGCGGCCCCGACGAGGTCGCCGCCGTGCGGGACAAGGTCGTGATGAAGGGCCGGGTCGCGGCGGCCGGACTGCGGGTGCCCGCCTTCCGGGAGACGCCGACCGCCGCCGCCGTACGGGAGTTCGCCGCGCTGCACGGCCTGCCGTTCGTGCTGAAGCCGCGCGCGGGCGCCGACAGCCAGGGCGTGCACGTGGTGCGCTCCGCCGCGCAGCTCGACGGCCTGCTCCAGGACGACGACACCGTCGACCTGGCCGAGGCGCAGTGCGAGGAGTTCGTCGACGGCGTGCTCTACCAGGTGGACGGGGTGGTGTCGGGCGGTGTGCTGCTCACCTCGCGCTCCTGGCGGTGCGGCGGCAGCTGCCTGGACTTCGCCACGGGTACGGCCTTCAGCTCCGTCGCCAACGACGACCCGGAGTTCGAACGCCGGGTGACCGACTTCGCCGAGCGGGTCTGCGCCGCCCTCGGCATCACCGACGACGTCTTCCACCTGGAGGTGTTCCGCACCCCGCCCGCCGCCGGCGACGACCTGGTGTTCCTGGAGGTCGGGGCGCGGGCCGGCGGGGGACAGGTCCGGTACGTCTGGGACGAGGTGTACGGGGTCGACCTGGTCGCCGCCTCCGCCCTGGTCCAGCTCGGGCAGGAGCCGAGCGTCGCGCCGACGGACCTGTCCGGACCGGTCGCCGGATACCTGATGATGCCCGAACCGCCCGTCCGGCCGGCCGTCGTGGACGCGGTGACCTCGCTGGTGGACCGGGTGCCCGGGATGTACGCGGAGACGCTGCCGCCGCCCGGCGCGGTGCTCAGCGGCAACGGCGGCGCGGTGCACACCGCCGGTGTCTTCCGCTACCGCGCGGCCCGCTCGGCCGACGTCGAGGAGGCGATCCGGCGCACGCTGGCGGCGTACCGCCTCGACTGGCACCCGCTGCACACGGCGCCCGACCCGATCCTGCCGGAGGCCGCCGATGTCCGCGTCTGAGCTGCTCGACGCACCCGCGGCCGAGGCGGAGCCGGAGCGCCACCGGGGACTGTGGCACCACCGGGACTTCCGCCGGCTGTGGGCCGGGCAGACCGTCGCGCTGCTCGGCTCCCGGGTCACCGAACTCGCCCTGCCGGTCACCGCGATCGTGCTGCTGGACGCGGGCCCGGCCCAGCTGGGGCTGCTGAACAGCGCCCAGTACCTGCCGGTGCTGTGCGTCACCCTGCTCGCCGGGGTGCTGGCCGACCGGGTACGGCGCCGCCCGCTGCTGATCACCGCCAACCTCGGGCGGGCCGCGATCCTCACCGCCGTGCCGCTGCTGGCCTGGCTGGGCGGCCTGGGCATCGGGGCGCTGTGCGCGGTCGCGTTCGCCACCGGGGTGCTCACCGCCCTGTTCGACGTGGCCTACCAGGCGTACCTGCCGTCCCTGGTGCGCAAGGAACAGCTGGTCGAGGGCAACAGCAAGCTCCAGGGCAGCCGCTCGGTCGCGGAGACCGCCGGGCAGGGGCTCGGCGGCACGCTGATCCAGCTGCTCACCGCGCCCTTCGCGATCCTGCTGGACTGCTTCGGCTACCTCTTCGCCACCGCCATGCTGCTGCGCATCCGCACCCCCGAGGCCCGGCCCGCCCGCCCGGCCGGCGGCCGCTCCTCGGTGCGGGCGGACGTCGTGGCGGGGCTGCGGATGACGCTGCGCAGCCGGCTCCTGCGCGTGATCATGCTGCACGCGTCCCTGTACAACCTGCTCTGGGACGTCGTCCTGGTCGTCTTCCCGCTGTACGGCCTCCGCGAGCTGGGCCTCGGCCCGGCCGGGCTGGGCCTGGTCATCGCGGCCGGCAGCGTCGGCGCGTTCGGCGGCGCCCTGTCCGCGGGAACCCTCGGCGTACGGCTCGGGACGGGCCGCGCCATGGTCGTCGGCATGGCCGTGGCCTCCGCCGCGACCCTGCTGCTGCCGCTCGCGCCGGGCTCCGGCAGCACCCTCGGGTACGCGCTGCTCGGCACCGGCTACGTCCTCAACGGCTTCGGCATCGCCGTCTTCAACATCCACTCCGTCACCCTGCGCCAGGCCACCGTGCCCACCGAGCTCATCGGCCGGGTCAGCGCCACCTTCCGGTTCGTCACCTGGGCGGTGATCCCGCTGGGCGGGCTGCTCGGCGGCCTCCTCGCGGCGGCCGTCGGCCCCCGCGCCGCCCTCGCCGTGACGGCGGCCGGCCTCACCGCCGGAGCCCTGGCCTTCCTGTGCTCGCGCACGGCCACCCGCTCCTGACCGGCGGTACCGCCACCCCCGCCACCCACCCCTGTGCGAGCATCGGGCTCGTCACCGACCAGGAGGAACGAGGAACACATCGTGTACGTCAAGGTATGCGGCCTGAGCCGGCCGCAGGACGTGGCGGCCGCCGTGGCCGCCGGGGCCGACGCGGTCGGGTTCGTCCTCACCCCGAGCCCCCGGCAGGTCGGCCCGGCCGCCGCCCGCGCCCTGGCCGCCCTGGTTCCGCAGGGCGTCGCCACGGTCGCCGTGTTCCGGGGCGAGCCGGTCGAGGAGGTGCGCCGGGCCGCCGCCGCGGCGGGCGTCGACACCGTCCAGCTGCACGGCGGGGAGCCGCCGGAGGCGTTCGCCGCGCTGCGCGCCGACGGCTTCCGCCTGATCCGCGCCGCGTCACCGGGCGGTCCGGCCCCCCTCGACACCGGCGCCTACGGCGAGGAACTGCTGATCGTCGACTCGCCCGTGCCCGGCTCCGGCGAGCGCTGGGACCCGGCCGCGCTCGGCACCCCGCCCACCGGGTCCTGGCTGCTGGCCGGCGGACTCGGCCCGGACAACGTCGCCGAGGCGGTCACCGTCCTGCGGCCCTGGGGCGTGGACGTGTCCAGCGGCGTCGAACGCTCCCGGGGGGTGAAGGACCCCGCCCTGATCGAACGGTTCGTGACCGCCGCCAAGGCGGCCTCCTGACCACCGCGTTCCCGCGCGGTACTCCCCCCAGGGCACAACCGCCTGTCACCTAAGGCGGATTGAGGGCGCGGCGGTGCGGCCCGCAGTATCGGATGGCCGTCTCCCGGACGCGTACGGGCGCACCCAGGCACGCCTGGTGCACGGCACTTCCGTCCACCGCACCCGCCGAACCACCTGGGGGAAACCATGTGGCTGCCCACGTCCGGGAAGTACCGCGACTTCACCGAGCGCTATCTGACCCTGCACGACCGCTACACCGCCGGTGAGCTCGGCGAAGGCGAGTGGCGGGAGTGGGCCGAGCGGCAGCTGCGCACGGTCGTCGCGCTGGCCCGCGACGGCTCGCCCTTCTACGCCCGCCACCTCGCGGACGTGACCCCCGGCGAGCTGACCCTCGACGGGCTGCGGCGGCTGCCGTTCACCACCAAGGACGACCTGCGCGCGGCCCTGCACGACATCCTCAGCCGCGACCTCGACGAGGCGTGCTTCTACTACGAGACCACCGGCACCACCGGCCCGGCCACCCCGTGCCCCCGCGACGCCCGCGAGGTCATCGCCTCCAACGCGCACGTCACGGAGAGCTGGCGCGACATCTTCACCGACGTCTTCGGCGACCGCGCCCCGCGCGTCGGCATCATGGGCCCCACCGAGGTCCACTCGCTCGGCGACACCCTCGGCGACGTGGCCCGCAACGTCGGCTCGGCGGTCGCCAAGATCTGGCCGTACTCCCCGGTCATCGGCTTCCCCAAGGCCCTGCAGCTGATGCGGGACCTCGCCCTGGACGTGGTCTTCTGCACCCCCAACGTGGCACTGTCCCTCGCCAAGGCCGCCCTCGCCGAAGGGCTCGACCCGCGCCGCGACTTCGCCGTGAAGGTCTTCCTCGTCACCGGCGAGATGTGCACCCCCGACCTCGCCCGACAGATCGACCAGGCGTGGGGCGCCCGCACCTACAACGCCCTCTACGGCGCCCAGGAGACCCTGGTCATCGCCTCCGCCTGCGCCCGCGGCCGGCTCCACCTGGCCCGCCCCAACTACGTCGCCGAGATCGTCGACCCGGACACCGGGGCGTCCCTCGGCGCGTACGGCACCGGCGAACTCGTCGTCACCATGCTGATCGAGGGCGTCAAGCCGCTGATCCGCTACCGCACCGGCGACCTCGTCGAACTGAGCCGCAACGACTGCGGCTGCGGCATCCGGGGACCCGTCGTGCGGGTCGTCGGCCGCACCCGCGACCGGATCGCCCTCGGCGGCCGGCACTTCCAGGCCTGGCAGATCGAGCAGGCCGTCCTGGACGGCGTCGACCACGCCTACGGCTACCAGGTCGTCATCGACCGGGACGAGGCCGGCGACGACGTGCTCACCGTCCGCCTCGACCTGCCCGGCGGCTCCGCGCCCGGCCGGGACGCCGCCCACGCGGCCCGCGTCGCCGGCGCGCTCGGGGTGCGCTGCCGGGTCGAGGCACTGGCCGAGCTGGACCCCGTCACCACGACCGGCGCCTTCGTCAGCTGGAAGGCCGCCCGCATCCACGACCGGCGCGGCCCGCTCGACCACGAGGCCGCCGCCGCCCGCCGGCTCGCCGGAACCCGGGGGCACCGCGCATGACCGAGCCCCTGCCGGCCGGCCCGGCCACCACCCTGTCCGACCCCGACCTGACGCCGTTCCCCATCCTGTGGGAGCCCGCCCGCATCCCGCACTCGCCGCTGCTGCGCCCCGGCACCCTGCGCGTCGGCACCCTCGGCCCCCACGGCACCACCTCGATGGTCGCCCTGGACCGGCTCGCCCGCCGCCTCGCCCACCTCGGCGGACCGGTCGTCGACCCGGTGCCCTACGACTCGTTCGAGGAACTGCTCGCCGCCGTCGGCAGCCGCGGCGGACCCCGCTACGCGCTGGTGCCCGGCGCCGCCGAGTGCGCCACCCGCTTCTTCTGGTCCCCGGCGCTGCGCCTGGACGCCACCTTCTCCACCCCGACCCCCCAGTACGGCATCGCCACCCGCGCCCCCGGCCTGACGGAAGGCGTGCTGCGGCTGGCCACCCTGCACGAGACCCGACGCCTGGTGGAACTCCTCGACGGCGTCGAGGGCGGCCGGGGCGGCTACGAGGTCGCCTGGGTGTCCGCCGAGTCCACCCTGCACGCCGCCCAGCTGGTGGCCGAGGGCCGCGCCGACGCCGCCGTCACCAACGAGCCCGGCCGCGCCGCGCACCGCCTGGTCTTCCAGGCGTCGCGGCCCGGCGTCCCCATGGTGTGGATGGTGTTCGGGCCCGCCGTGCTCGACCGACCCGCCGCCTACGCCACCTCAGGAGCCGACCACCGTGACCGCTGACCGCCGACTGCTGCTGCACGACGTCACCGTCCAGGAGGGCCTGGGCCGCGCCTCGCGGCCGGCCCGCTCCGTCCTGCTGTCCGGCGAGCGCGTCGAGGCCGTCCTGCCGGCCGCCGAGGCGCCCGCCGAGGGCGACTTCGTCCGCTGGGACCTCGCCGGGGCGACCGTCATGCCCGGCATGACCCTCGGCCACACCCACATCGCGTACGTCAACGTCACCAACGGCCGCGAGACCCTGTTCAAGTACCGGGTCCCGGAGGTCGCCCTGCACGCCGCACGGCACGCCGCCGACCTGCTGACCTGCGGCTACACCGCGTTCGTCGGGGCCGGTTCGGTCGCCGGGATCGACATGGCGCTGAAGAACGCCATCGAGGCCGGCGTCATCCCCGGCCCGCGCGTCACCCCGTGCAGCCGCGACCTGATGGTGTCCGGACCGCCCGGACGGCGCAGCCCCGACCTGAAGCAGCGGATGCCCCGCGAGCTGATGCCGGTGGTGGACGTCCTCGGCGACCTGGTGAAGTACACCGAGGAGGAGATCGACGAGGGCGCCGAGATCATCAAGGTGTTCTCCTCGGGCGACGACACCTTCCCCAACGCCCGCTCCGAGGAACTGCTGTTCAGCAGGGAGGAGCTGACGCAGGTGGTGCGGACCGCGCATGCCCGCGGTGCCCGGGTGCGGGCCCACTCCCGCGGGCTGGACGGCATCCGCAACGCGCTCGCCGCGGGCGTCGACGTCATCGACCACGCCACCTACGCCGACGACGCGGCGCTGGAACAGATCGCCGAGCGCGGGGTGTTCGTCGTGCCGAGCCTGTTCCAGCCGGACCGGCTGCTCGCCCTCGGCGAACGGTTCGGCAAGGCCCCCGACTACCTGGAGGCCCTCGACTTCGAGAAGGAGATCGAGAACACCCTGCGCTTCCTGCCGCTCGCCGAGGACCTCGGCCTGAAGATCGTGCCCGGCGACGACTTCGGGTTCGCGTGGACGCCGCACGGCACCTACGCCGACGAGCTGGTGATGTACGCCGAGCGGGCCGGCATCGCGCCCGAGACGGTCATCAAGTGGGCCTGCGCCCACGGCGCCGAGCTGGCCGGGCGCGGCCACGACGCCGGGACGGTGGCGCCGGGCCGCCTCGCCGACCTGGTGGTCTGGGACCGCGACCCGGCGGCCGACCTGCGGGTGCTGCAGGACCGCGGCGCACTGCGGTCGGTGCTGATCGGCGGGCGGCACGCGGCGGGCCCGCTGGCGCCGCCCGTGCGCTGAACGCGCCGCCCCTGTCCTGCGACGGGCTGGTCACCCCGCCAGGGTGAGCAGCCCGTCGCGCTCGTTGCGGGGCAGCGACAGCAGGCGTGCGGTGTCCTCCCGGCCGCCGTGCGGCAGCAGCAGCACCCGCAGCAGGTCGATCATGCGGTCGATCAGGCCGCGCGCCGCGGCCATGCCCTCGTGGTCCTCCTCCGGCGCGAACTGGTCGTGCACGAAGGCGGGGAAGCCGCTGCCGGCCACGATCATCCGGTTGAGCAGCACGTTGTCGATCAGCTGCCCGTACACCCGGTCGTGGCTGTAGCGGCGGCCGGTGACCACCACGCCGGCCACCTTGTTGGCGAGCGGGCGCTCGAAGCGCAGATGCCCCACCCCGGCCCGCTCGATGAAGTTCTGCATGGCGCCCGCCAGCCCGAACCCGTGCACCGGCGCCGCGTACAGCACCCCGTCGGCCCGCACCAGCCGGTCCACCAGCGCCGGGACGTCGTCGTCGACCGCGCACGGCACGGGCCGCACGTTGCAGTCGCCGCACGGCCCGCACGGCGTGATCCGGTACTCGGCGAGCGGGATCACGTCCAGGTGCACGCCGTGCTCGGCGGCCGCCGCCGCCAGCACGCGCAGGACCCGCGCGGTGAGACCGTCCGGCCGCTCCGAGCCGTTGAGCGCGGCTATGGTCGCCCAGGGGATGTCACTGGCCATCGCTGTATCCCTCCAAGGAAGTTGTCGACGAAGGCCGCTCCCGACCTCGTCGTGATGCTCTCGGGGTGGAACTGCACGCCCTCCACCGGCAGCCGGCGGTGCCGCAGCCCCATCACGCAGCCGTCCTCCCGGGCCCGCGCGGTCACCACCAGCGCGTCCGGCGGCGGATCCGCCACGGCCAGCGAGTGGTAGCGGGTGACCTCGGTGCCGCCCGGCAGGCCCGCGAAGACACCGGTGCCGTCGTGGGCGAGGCGGCTGGTCTTGCCGTGCACGGTCCGCGCCGCCCGCTCGATCCGGCCGCCGTAGGCCAGCCCGATCGCCTGGTGCCCGAGGCAGATCCCGAGCAGCGGCACCCGGCCCGCGAACCGGCGCACCAGCTCCACGTGGCCGGAGTCGGCCGGATGCCCGGGACCGGGCCCGAGCACCACCGCGTCCGGGCGGCGGGCGGCCAGCTCGGCGGGGGAGTACGCGTGGGAGGCGACCAGCTCGGTGGCCGCTCCGCGTCCGCGCAGGTAGTGGTCGATGATGTGGACGAAGCTGTCGCGCGCGTCGACGAGCAGGACCCTCACGCCGTCAGCTCCTCGCCCGTCAGGGCGGTGTACACCGCGCCCATCTTGACCAGTGTCTCGCGCCACTCGCCGTCCGCCGTGGAGTCGGCGACCACGCCGGCCGACGCCTGCAGCGCGTACGTCCCCGTCACCGGGTCGTGCACGGCGGTGCGGATGCACAGGGCGAGCGTCGCGGCCCGGCCGCGGACGTCGACCAGGCCGACGGCGCCCGCGTACGCGCCGCGCGGCCGGCCCTCGATGTCCAGGATCAGCTCCATGGCGCGCACCTTCGGCGCGCCCGTCATGGTGCCCGCCGGGAAGGTGGCCGCCAGCGCGGACCACACGTCGGCGCCCTCGGCCATCTCACCGCGGACCGTGGAGACCAGGTGGTGAACCCGGGCGAACCCCTCGACCGCCGTCATCCGCTCGACCGCGACGGTACCCGGCACGGACACCCGGGCCAGGTCGTTGCGGCACAGGTCGACGAGCATGATGTGCTCGGCCCGCTCCTTCTCGTCGGCCCGCAGCGCCGCCACCCGGCGGTCGTCCTCGGCGGGGTCCGCCGAGCGCGCCGCGGTGCCCGCGATGGGCCGCATCACCAGGGACCGGCCCTCCAGCCGGAACAGCAGCTCGGGGCTGGCGCCGAGCAGGGTGCGGCCCGCCCACGGCACCAGGTACATGTACGGCGACGGGTTGGCCCGCCGCAGCCTGCGGTAGGCGTCCAGGGCCGGCAGCGGCGTGGTGACGTCGAGGCGGTGGCCGATCTGGATCTGGTAGACGTCGCCCGCCCCGATGTGCTCCAGACAGCGGCGGACGCGGGCGGTGAACTCCTCCCGGCGCACGGTGTCGCGCACCGCGGTGGGCCGGGGCGCCGTAGGCACCGGGGCCTCCTCGGCCGGCAGCCCGTCCACCAGAGCGGTCAGGTCGGCGCCGAGGGCGCCCGGCCCGCCGAACTCGGCTGCGTCCGCGTACAGCTGACGGGCCTCGCCGGTGTCCAGGTTGTAGCGGACGACGTACCGGAACAGCGTGAGGGCGATCTCCGGGGCGCCGCCCGGGGCGCGGGGCGGCAGCCGCTCCAGGTGCCACGCCGCCTCGTAGCCGAAGACCGCGAGGAACCCGAACGCGTACGAGCCGAGGGGGACGTCCGTCGTCACCGCGAAGCACCGGTCCAGTGCGCGCAGCAGCCGGGGCACGTCACCGGCGGCGTCGCGCACGGCCGTCCGCAACCGGTCGGCGAGCGCGGGCCGCCCGTCCACGGCGGGCCGCCCGTCCCGGACCGTGACCCGGGCCAGGACGTCGGCGCCGACGGCGGCGAACCGGCAGTCCTCGTCGGGGCCGGCCAGGCTCTCGAAGAGGAACACCTGGTCGTCGCCGAGCAGCCGGCGCAGCTCGGTGCACAGGGCGAGCGGGGCGTGCGGGGGCAGAGCGGTCCGCGCCACGGTCACCCGCAGGGGTGCGGTGTCCGCGCGCGGTGGTGCGGGCGCGATGGCGGTCATGGTCATCGTGGACGGTTCCTCTTCGGTCCGAGGGTCGGTTCAGCGGCGTACCGTCAGCCAACCAACACCCCCGGAACACGGGGCAGTCCACTGGCCGGGGGCGGTGCCGTACCACTTCCCCGCCCGGCCGTGACCCGCCGCCCGGCCGGGCCGGCTACACCGGGCCGCCCAGCAGGGCGGCCGCCTCCAGCAGCGCGTCCCGGCAGGTGTCCTCCTCGACGCCGGGCACCGCGCAGGCCAGCAGCAGCACCCGGCGGGTCCCGGGGGTCACCGCCTGGTGGACGCCGTCCCGGTGCGCGAACAGCGACAGCACCCGGGCGTCGTCCGCGAGCACCGGCCGCCCCGCCTCCGGCACCACCGGCCCGTCCGCGCCGAGCGCGGTGAACTCCTCCGTGCCGTCGGCGAGCCGCAGCCGCACCTCGCCGGTCAGCTGGTCCCGGTCGAACAGGCCGAGCGCGACCAGGGTGCGCACCGCGACCGCGTTGACCGCGTCGACGGCCGGGTTGATCCGCGGCCAGGACCCGGCCGGCTTGCCGCGCAGCCCCCGGTCGATCAGCGCCTGCACGGACGGCGGCTGCTTGTCGGGGTGGGAGCCCAGGCGCCGGCTCAGCTCCCGGTAGGCGGCCACGGCCGGCGCCGACCGCACCTCCGACCGGCTGGCGCCGGTCCACCGGGCGTGCGCCTCGGCCCACACGGAGTCGGCCGCGGCGACGCCGCCCGGGGCGATGTCCGCCTCCAGGGTGAGCACCTGCACCCCGGGCATCAGGGCGCGGGCCTCGGGCGAGACGTCGATCTTGCGGAAGGTGGGGGTGCGGCGTACGGCGCCGGTCATCGGGTGCCTCCGGAGAAGGTGAGGGTGTCCGCGGTGTGCAGGTCCAGGTCCTCGGCGGTGAGGACGCGGTCGGTGTCGATGAGGATGTTGTAGTGGTTCGGCGCGTGGCACTCGTCGAATCCGGCCACCCGCCCGATCGGCCCGCCCGGCCCCGTCACCAGGTCGCCCCGCTCGATCACCGTGCCCGCCGGGAACTCCGCGAAGCCGAGGAACCCGACGTGGTCGACGCGGTCCCCGGTGGTGGCGGGCCGGTCGGTGGTGGTGACCAGTTCGTGCACGTCACCGGCGCGCACGCACCGCGACCGCCACGGCGACAGCCGCATCCCGCGGTCGGTGCGCCGGTGGAACAGCAGCTTCACCAGCCGCGCGCCGACCGGGTCCTTGGCCGGCATCCGCAGCCGCTCCTCCTTCGTCCGGCCGACGGCGTACGCCTCCTCGACCAGGTCGACGATGTGCGGGCCGCGGTCGGGCTCGGCCCGGCCGTCCCGTACGACCCGGTGGAAGTCGGCCATGATGCCCGCGTACTCGTGGTCCAGGGACGACTTGAACTCCTGGAAACCGTCGAGCATGTCGGCGCGCAGCTCCCGGCCGTCCTTGAGGTGCACGGTGATGTCCTTGCGCTCGCCGCTCTCCAGGGCCCAGTCCAGGTCGACCCGCACCGGGATGCCGTCCTCGGTGGCCAGCCGCAGCTCGGCGCAGAACTCGACGCCGGCCCGCACGTCGCCGATGGTGGCGTCCTTCAGGGTGAGCGGGCCCAGCACGGTCTCCAGGGCGTCCAGGGCGTTGGGTCCGTTGTCGATGACGCAGCCGCCGCCGCACCGGTCGATGTCCTGGTACCAGCGGTCCGTCCCGGTGTGCTCCTCGATCTTCTCGTCGTAGTGGCCGGTGACGTGCGAGATCAGCGCCCGCTCGGGCAGCCGGGCCGCCAGGTCGAGGACGTGGACGTTGTAGCGGCGGTGGAAGGCGGTGAACAGCGTCGCGCCGTGGGCGTCGGCCAGCGCCGTCAGGGCGTGCGCGTCCTGCGCGGCGACGGTCAGCGGCTTCTCGCAGCACACGTGGACCCCGGCGCGCAGCACGTCCGCCACCACGGGGGCGTGCGCGTGGTTGGGCAGGGTGACCACCACGCCGTCCACCAGGCCGGAGGCGAGCAGTTCGCGGTGGTCGGTGAAGAGGGCGGTGTCCGGGCCGAACCCGGCCAGTTTCCGCTCGTCCAGGTCGCACACGGCGGTCAGCCGCAGCTCCGGGTCGTCCTCGACGGCCCGCAGGAAGAAGGGCGCGATGACGCCCAGTCCGATCACTCCGATACGCATGGTCGTGGGCTCCTTCTGGGATGTGCCGTCGTCCGTCGGGGGAGTGCCGCGGCGGTTCACGCCGCCGCTCGCAGGTCCTGGGCGGCCAGCGCCCCGGGCGCGGTGACCCCGAGCCGTCCGGCGAGCGCGGTCAGGCCCTCCGCGACCGGCAACGGCAGCTCGACGCCCTCGCGCCGCGACCGCTCGTAGCGGGCTGCCTCGGGGGCCCCGGGGTAGGTGACACCCCGCGTCGCGTACGCGGCGGCCGGGGAGTTCGCGACGGTGTCCAGCAGGACGCGGTTCTCGGCGGCGATGTCGTGGGCCGAGCCGAAGGCCGACGGGTCGATCACGATGGCGGTGTGGCCGACGTTGTCGTCGCCGGCGGGCTGCCCCTCGAGCACGCCGGGACGCGGGCCGTACGCGGAGCCGGACAGCGGGCCGCACAGCAGGTCGACCAGGAGGGCGAGGCCGAAGCCCTTGGCGCCGCCGGTCTCCCCGGGCCCGCCGAGCCAGGCGACGTCCGCCTCCTCCGCCATGAACGCGGCCGGGTCCGTGGTCGGCGTGCCGTCGTGCCGCACCAGCCACTCGCGGGGCACCTCCCGGCCCTCCCGGTGGGCGGCCTTGATCTTACCGGTGGCGACCACCGTGGTGCTCATGTCCAGCACGAACGGCACCCCCTCGGTGACCGGTACGGCGGCGCTGATCGGGTTGGTGCCGAGCATCCGCACCGTGCCGCCCAGCGGCGGTGCGACGCCCTGTGCGCCGCAGTTGGTCATCGCCAGCCCGATCAGCCCGGCCGCCGCCGCCTTCTGCGTGTAGTAGCCGGCGCTGCCGAAGTGGGTGCTGTTGCGGACGGCGACCATGCCGATGCCGGTCTGCCGGGCCTTGTCCATCGCGATGTCCATCGCGAGGTCCATGGTGACCAGGCCCAGCCCGCGGTCCCCGTCGAGCAGGGCGGCCCCGGACGTCTCCCGGACCACGCGCGGCGCGGCGTCGGCGGCGATCCGGCCGTCCAGCAGGCGGGGCGCGTAGATGTTCACCAGCCCGTTCGTGCCGTGCGTGGTGAAACCGTGCGCGTCGGCGTACGTGATCACGTCGGCGGCGGTGCCGGCGGCCTGCTCGTCGAGGCCGCACTCGGCGAGGACGGAGCGGACGAAGGAGGACAGGTCGGCGAGGGGGACGCGGACGGTCATGGCGGGTTCCTTCTCTCTACGGACGACGAATGTGTGGGTACGACAGGGAAACGGGGGGAGGAGGCCGGTCAGGCGACGCGGGCCGCGAACGCGTGGACCAGGTCCTTGACGCGCTGCGCGTAGGCGTCCAGGTCGTCGAGGTCCACGAACTCGCCCGGGGTGTGCGCCCCGTTGGCGTCCAGCCGGCCCGGCCCGCAGGCGGCGACGTAGCGGCCGGGGCCCGGCGCCCAGATGGCGTCGCAGGTGAACGCGGAGCCGTCGGCCAGCCCGTCGTGACGGACGAACCCCGCCTCGGACAGCACCAGTTCGGCCTCCGGGTCGCGGTTGCGCAACGTGGGCAGCCCCTGCTTCAGCCAGTCCAGGCGGACCACCCGCCGCCAGTCCCGCACCGTGCGCCGGTTGAACGGGTCGTGGGCGTGCAGCTGGGCGAACTCGGTGCGCGCCTCCTCGATCAGCACCTCCAGCGAGGCGGCGAGCAGCTCCGCCTGCTCGGTCGTCGGGTAGGCGATGTTCAGCAGCAGCCGCCCGTCGCCGTACACCCGGTTGTGGGCGGTGCCGGTGTGCAGGCCCGACACGCAGAGCTTGGCGCCCATGCCGTGGGCGAGCGGGCCGAGCCGGCGGGACAGGAAGTCGGCGAGGAAGCCCAGCAGCACGGTGGCGTTGTGGCCGTCGCCCGGGTGGTCGTCGGTGGAGTCCTCGCCGTGCACCGTGATCAGCGGGGTCATCGCGGCCGTGCAGCCGTCCATGAAGGTGCTGCCGGTGGGCTCGGCGAACACCATCAGGCGGCCGGTGTACCCGGCGTCGACCAGGGCGCGGGTGCCGTACGTGCCCATCGCGCCGCCCTCCTCGCCGGGCACCGAGGCGATCTGCACCTCGACCCGACCGTCCAGGCCCGGGTCCTCGGCGAACGCGGCGGCCACCCCGACGGCTGCGGCGATCCCGGGCCCCTTGTCGTCGACGGCGCCCCGGCCGTGCAGGACCCGCCCCTCCAGACGCGGCGGGACGTGGGGGCCCACCGTGTCCACGTGGAAGTTGACCACCAGGCGCCGCTCCTCCGGCTGCGGCGACCCGAACCCGACGACCACCGAGGGCTGCCCGGCCAGGAAACCGGGCAGATCCCGGCCCGCCGCCTCCCGTACCGGCGCCGGCACCTCGGGCCGCTCCAGCAGCTCCGGCGCGGGGGACTGGTGCAGCACGGTGGTGAAGCCGCGCTCGGCCGCACCGGCCAGGAACACCCGCTGCGCCCGCGCCGCGCCGTCCAGGGGACCGCCCTCCAGGGGCGACACCGAGTCGACGGCCATCAGCTCGGTCAGCCAGTCCACGTCGGCGGCGCTCAGGCCGGTGCCGGTGCGGGCCGTCCGGGTCGACTCAGCCATGGTGGCTCTCCTTCCAGTACAGGGCGCGGGCGGTGGTGTCGACACCGAGCAGCGCGGTGAGGCGGTGGGCGTACTCGCGGTATCCGGCGGCGAGCGCGCCGGGCTCGCCGGTCAGTCCCAGGTGCGGGATGCGGGCCAGGTGCGGCTCCAGGCTGTAGTGGCCGCGGTAACCGTGCTCCTCCAGCAGGCGCACGCACCCGGCCACGTCGGCCGTGCCCTCGCCCGGCATGGTGAACTCGGCGCTCCCGTCGGGCCGTACCACGCCGTCCTTGATGTGCACGTGGTCCACCCACGGCAGCACCCGCCACAGGAAGTCCAGCGCCTCGTAGCCGTAGGCCAGCCCGTTGCCGGTGTCGAACAGCAGGCGCAGCCGGGGGCTCGCCACCTCCTCCAGCATCCGCACCGTGTGCTCGGCGCTCTGCCCGCCCCAGCCCTGGCAGTTCTCGTGCAGCAGGGTCACGCCCAGCCGCTCCGCCTCACGGGCCAGCAGCCGCATCCGGCGCAGCGCCTCCGTACGCCACTCGTCCGGCGGGCGGCCGTCGTTCGGGTACGACATCACCCGCAGCCGGGAGCAGCCGAGCAGGGCCGCCACCTGGGCGGAGCGCTCCAGGACCGCCAGCTCGGCGTCCATGTCGCCGCCGACGGTGGTGGACCAGGAACCCACCGGGGTGTCCACGACCGGCACCCGCAGCCCGGTGACGATGGTGCGCCGCGCCAGGTCGGCCGCGTCACCGGTGGGCAGCTCGTGCAGGCCCCGCCCGTCGACGGTGCGCAACTCGATGGCCTCCATGCCCAGTTCGTGGTGGAGGGCCAGCTGGCCGGTCAGGTCGAGGGCGGCCTCGTCACCGATCCCGCACAGCCGGTCGGGGGTGATCCGGGAGCCGTTCAGCAGGGTCACCGTCGCTCACCGGCCCGCCGCGTAGAAGCGCTGGACGGCGTCCACCACCCGCTCGGCAGCGCCCGGCGCCATGTCCGGGTGCAGCGGCAGCGCCAGGGCCTCCCGGCAGAGCCGCTCGGCGACCGGGAAGTCGCCGGGCGCGTGCCCGAGTCCGGCGAACGCGGGCTGCAGGTGCAGCGGGCGCGGGTAGTAGACGGTGGTCTCGATGCCCTGCCCGGCCAGGTAGGAGCGCAGTTCCTCGCGCTCCCGGGCGCGCACCACGTACGTGTAGACCGAGCGCCCGGCGAAGCCGGCCGGCGGGGGCAGCAGCGCGGGGGCCAGCGGGCGCAGCCCCTCCTCGTACAGCTCGGCGACGGCGCGCCGCCGCTCGGCGAGTTCCGCGAGCCGGGGCAGCTTGCGCAGCAGGAACCCTGCGGTCAGTTCGTCCATGCGGCAGTTGAAGCCGAGCAGTTCGTGGTGGAAGCGGCGGCCGGCGGGCTGGCCGTGGTTGCGCAGCATCCGGGCCACCCGGGCCAGCTCCGGGTCGTCGGTGACGATCATCCCGGCGTCGCCGATGCCGCCGGCCGGTTTGGCCGGGAAGAAGGAGTACACCCCGGCGATGCCGTGCCGGCCCGCGGGCCGGCCGTCGACCTCGGCGCCCAGGGCGACCGCGCTGTCCTCGACCAGGTGCAGTCCGCGCCGGGCGGCCAGGTCGGCGAAGGCGCCCATCCGCGGGGAGCCGGTGAACAGGTAGGCGGGCAGCAGGGCCCGGGTGCGGTCGGTGACGGCGGCCTCGGCGGCGGCCGGGTCGAGCAGCGCCGTCTCGTACTCCACGTCGGCGAAGACGGGGCGGGCGCCGCGCAGGGCGACCGTGGAGGCGGTCGAGACGAAGGAGAACGCCGGGGTGACCACCTCGTCGCCCTCGCCGACGCCGAGCGCGGAGAGGATCACGGTGAGCGCCCCGGTGCCGCTGGCCACGGCGACGGCGTGGGCGGCGCCGGTGAGCCGGACGATCTCCGCCTCCAGGCGCTCCACCCGGGACTTCAGGATGAACTCGTCGCTCTCGGCGACCTCGCGGAAGACCTCCACGACGTCCTCGACCCAGTCGGCGGAGCGGGCAGGCCAGTCGGAGTAGGAGATGGCGGGAGTGGCGGCGGTGGTCACGATGCGGCTCCGGCTCCGTAGAAGGCGTGGATCAGGGCGGCGACACGGTCGGCCTGCTCGTCGGTCAGATCGGGGTACATCGGCAGGGCCACGGCCCGCCGTGCGGCGGCCTCGGCGACCGGCACCGGGTGGCGCGAGCCGGGCAGCGGGGCCAGCAGCGGCTGCTCGGTCAGCGCGCGCGGGTAGTAGGTCTCGGTCCCGACCCCGTGCGCGTCCAGGAACGCGACCAGCTCGTCCCGACGGTCGCACTCGATGAGGTAGACGTAGTAGACCGGATCGCTGGGCGCCTTGGCGGGCGCCTGCCAGGGCGTCGTCACCTTCCCGGCCAGTGGCGCCAGCAGCCGGTCGTAGCGGGCGGCCAGTTCGGCGCGGCGCCCGATCTCCTCGGTCAGCCGCTCCAGCCGGTGCAGCAGGAACGCCGACTGGAGTTCGTCGCAGCGGCTGTTGTAGCCGACCTCGTGGTAGACGTACGCGCCGTCGGTGTCCTGGCCGTGCTGGCGCAGCCGCCGGGCGCGGGCGGCGATCCCGTCGTCGTCGGTGAGCAGCATTCCGGCGTCGCCGAGCGAACCGAGTGTCTTGGTGGGGAAGAAGGACAGCACGCCCCCGCTGCCCCACAGGCCGGCGTGTATCCCGCCCGCGACCATGTCGATGCCCTCGGCGCTGTCCTCCAGCAGCAGCAGCCCGTACCGGTCGGCCAGGTCCTTCAGCGTTTCCATGTCGGCCATCTGCGAGAACAGGTGCACCGGCATGATGGCCCGGGTGCGCTCGGTGATCGCCGCCTCGGCGCGCTCGGGGTCCATGGCGTAGCTGCCCGGCAGGACGTCCACCAGCACCGGCTGCGCGCCCACGTGCAGCACCGCCGACGCGGTCGCGAAGAAGGTGTACGCGGGGACGATCACCTCGTCGCCGGGGCCGATGCCGGCCGCCCGGAGCAGGATCACCAGGGCGTCGGTGCCGTTGGCGACGGCCACCGCGTGCCGGGCGCCGGTGCGCTCGGCGATCGCGGCCTCCAGCTCGGCGGTGACCGGACCGGAGGTGAACCGCCCGGAGGCGGCCACCTCCCGGATCCTCGCCGCCAGTCGGGGCCAGTCGCGGCGGGCGGAGGCGGCGCCGCTGAAGAAGGGCACGGTGGTCTCGGTCATCGGGTGGCCGCCTTCAGGGAGGAGATCAGCTCGCTGGTGGCCCGGCGGCGGCCGGCCGCGTCGCGCGCCGCCCCGATCGCCTGGAGCAGCGCGCTGCCGACGATCACGCCGTCCGCCTTGCCGTGCAGCGCGGCCACGTGCTCCGGGCGGGAGATGCCGAACCCGACGGCCATCGGGGTGTCGCCGGCCGCGCGGACCCGGTCCAGGTAGGCGTCGATGCCCGGGTCGAGCTCCGAGCGCACCCCGGTGACGCCGTTCGCGGCGAGGACGTACAGGAAGCCGCGGGAGGCGGCGGAGGCGGCGGCGACCCGCTCCGGGGAGCTGCCGGGCGCGGTGAAGAACGCCTGGCCCAGGTCGGCGGCCCGGGCGTGCGCCAGCCACTCGGCGCCCTCGCCGACCGGCAGGTCCGGCACGACGAAGCCGTCGGCGCCCGCCGAGCGCGCGTCGTCGTACAGCTGGGTCAGCCCGTAGCGCAGGAACGGGTTGCAGTAGCCCATCAGCACGATCGGCGCCTCCACGCCTGCGGCGCGGGCCTCGGCGACCACGTCGATGGTGGCGGCGGTGGTGGTGCCGGTGTCCAGGGCGGCCTGCCCGGTGGCCTGGATGACGGGTCCGTCGCCCAGCGGGTCGGAGAACGGCACCCCCAGCTCGATCACGTCGGCACCCGCCTCCACGGCGGCCCGGATCAGGCCGACGGTCTCGCCGAGCGAGGGATACCCGGAGGTGAGGTAGGCGACCAGCGTCGTCTCCTCCTTGACCCGGTTGTCGGTGAAGGTCTGTTCGAGGCGCTTCATCGGGAGGTCTCCTCACGCTGCTGCAGGGCGGCCATGGCGGAGGTGAGGTCCTTGTCGCCGCGGCCGGAGAGGTTGACGAGGACGGTGCTGCCGGGCGCCATGCCGCGGGCCGTCTTCAGGGCGCCGGCCACGGCGTGCGCGGACTCCAGCGCGGGGACGATGCCCTCGTGCGCGCTGAGCGCGGCGAAGGCGTCCAGCGCCTCGTCGTCGGAGGCGGAGATGTACTCGACCTTGCCGGTGTCCTTGTAGTACGAGTGCTCGGGGCCGACGCCCGCGTAGTCCAGGCCCGGCGCGATCGAGTGGGTGAGCTGGATCTGCCCGTCGTCGTCCTGGAGCAGATAGGTGCGGGTGCCCTGGAGGACGCCCGGGTCGCCGTAGAGCAGCGGGGCCGCGTGCCCGCCCTGGCCGCCCCTGCCCTCGCCGGCGGCCTGGACGCCGACCAGCCGGACCGGGTCGTCGAGGAAGGCGCTGAACATGCCGGCCGCGTTGGAGCCGCCGCCGACGCAGGCCACCACGGCGTCCGGCAGCCGGTCGTTCTCCGCCAGGAACTGGGCGCGCGCCTCCCGGCCGATCACCGACTGGAAGTTCCGCACGATCGTCGGGAAGGGGTGCGGTCCGACCACCGAGCCGAGCAGGTAGTGCGTGGTGTCGGGGTGCGCGATCCACTCGCGGATCGCCGCGTTGATGGCGTCCTTCAGAGTCGCCGTGCCCAGCTCCACCAGCTCCACCCGGGCGCCGAGCAGCTTCATCCGCTGCACGTTGGGCGCCTGCCGCTCGGCGTCGACCCGGCCCATGTAGACGGTGGCGTCCAGGCCGAGGTAGGCGCAGGCCGCGGCCACGGCCACGCCGTGCTGGCCGGCGCCGGTCTCGGCGATGATGCGCTTCTTGCCCAGCCGGCGGGCCAGCAGCGCCTGCCCGATCGAGTTGTTGATCTTGTGGGCGCCGGTGTGGGTGAGGTCCTCCCGCTTCAGCCACAGCTTGACGCCGTTCTCCGTACGGCCGAGCCGGTGCAGCTCGGTGATGGGCGTGGGCCGCCCCACGAACATCTTCAGCAGCCGGTCGAGCTCCGTGGTGAACTCCGGGTCGAGCAGCGCCTTGTGGTACTCCGCCTCCAGTTCCTCCAGCGGGCCCACCAGGGTCTCCGCGACGAACTGTCCGCCGTACTCGCCGAATCGGCCGTTCACGAGGCCACCTCCAGAATCGGGACCCCGGTGTAGGACCGCAGGCGGGCGGCGGGGTCGGTGCTGCTGAGCAGGGACTCGCCGATCAGCGCGGCGTCGAAGCCGTGCGCGGCGATGCGTTCGATGTCGGCCCGGCCGGACAGGCCGCTCTCGCTGACGGTGAGCACGCCGCGCGGGATGTCGCGGCGCAGCCGGGCCGAGGTGTCCAGGTCCACCGCGAAGGTCTGCAGATCCCGGTTGTTGATGCCGACGACGCGGGCGCCGGCGGCCAGCGCCCGGTCCACCTCCTCCTGGGTGAAGGTCTCCACCAGCGCGTCCAGGCCGAGGCCGTGCGCGGTCTGCACCAGGTCCGTCAGCAGCGCGTCGTCGACGGCGCGGACGATCACCAGGACGGCGTCGGCGCCGCTGTCGTGGGCGAGCCGCACCTGGCGGACGTCGACCAGGAAGTCCTTGAACAGGACCGGCACGGTGACCGCCGGGTGCTCCGCGACGGTGCGCACCAGCTCCGCCGAGCCGCCGAAGTACGGCGTGTCAGCGAGCACGGAGACCGCCGAGGCACCTCCGGCGACGTACCGGCGGGCGGTGGGCACCGCCTGCTCGGGGTCCAGCAGCCGCCCCTTGGACGGCGACTCGGGCTTGACCTCGGCGATCACCGAGACCTCCGGCCCGCCCAGCGCGGCGGCGAACCGGCCCGGCTCGGCGGGGGCGAGCCGGCCGCGCGCGGCGGCGTCGGCCGCGGCCGGGCCGCTCCACGCCGCGCGTTTGGCGGCGACTATCTCATCGAGATGCATGGCCATGACGGCCCTCCGGGTTGCTGTCGGTTCGTACGGGACGTGCGCCGGCGGCGCCTGACGTGGTGCGCGGGGCGGGCGCCTCTCCCCGGACCCGGCCGACCGTGGCGCCCGCGGCCCGAGCGCGGCCGGCGCTCCCGGCGGCGGCCGGTTCGGCGGCGCTCCCGCCCCACCGCGCCAGGTGCTCGGCCGGCGCGGCCGGTTCCGGGGTGTCGCCGCGCTGCGGCGCCCGGGGGCGGGCCGGGCCCTGAGCGCGCCCGGCGCTCCCCGTGGCGGCCGGTTCGGCACCTCCCGTACGCCGCCGCGCCAGACGGTCGGCCAGCACGGCCGGAGTGGCCGGGGCCTGTGCGCGGGTGGTGCCCGGTGCGGGGTGCGGGCCGGGTGCGGGGGTGGCCTGCCCGGCCAGGCGGTCGGTCAGGGCGGCCGGGGCCTGCGCGTGGACGGCGTCGCGGGCGATGCCCACGGCGGTCGCCAGGTCGGGGGCGACCCCGGCCAGCAGCAGAACGGCGGCCGCGTTCAACAGCACCGTGTCCAGCAGCGGCCGCGGAGCCGTACCGGCGAGGACCTGGCGGGCCAGGGCCGCGTTCCGCTCCGGGCCGCCGCCCGCCAGCTCGGCCCGGCCCGCCGGGAGCAGGGGCAACTCGGCCGGGTCGACGGTGAATTCAGTGAGGTCGCCGCCGTCCACCTCGATGACGCGGGCGGGCCCCGCGGTGGTCAGCTCGTCCATGCCGTCGGCACCCAGGACCACCCAGGTCCGCCGGTGGCCGAGCAGCGCCGCGGCCTCGGCCAGCACCTCCTGGTCGCGCCGCGTCGCGGTGCCGATGAGCCGGCCGGTCAGCGGCACCGGGTTGGCGAGCGGCCCGGACAGGTTGAACAGCGTGCGGAAGCCGAGCCGGCGGCGGACCGGCGCGATCCTGCGCAGCGCCGGGTGCAGCGCCGGCGCGAACAGGAACGCGAACCGGTGCTCCGCCAGCTGGGCGGGGATGCGCTCCCCGGCGTCCAGGTCGACACCCAGCGCCTCCAGCAGGTCGGCGCTCCCGCACCGGGAGGTCGCCGCCCGGTTGCCGGCCTTGGCGACCGTCGCCCCGGCCGAGGCCGCGACCAGACCGGCCAGCGTGGAGATGTTCACCGAGTCGCTGCCGTCACCCCCGGTGCCGACGACATCGGCCGCCGGGCCCGTCCAGGCGACCGGCCTGGCCACCGCGAGCACCGCCCGCACCGCCGCGGCCACCAGCACCGGTGTCGCACCGCCGACCGCCACCGCGGTCAGGAAGGCGGCGACGTCCACCGGCTCCGTGGCCTCGTCCAGCAGCTCGGCCACCGCGTCCCGGGCAGCCTCGGGCGACACCGTACGGCCCGCCACCGCGTCCCGGGTGACGGCGGGCAGCGCCCGCGCACCGAGGAGGGCCGCCGTCATCACAGCACCGCCACATTGCTGACCGCCGCGAGCTTGTTGTGGGTGTCGAGGACCAGCGGCGGGATGCCCCACAGCACGTCGTGGTCCAGCCCGGGCACCGGCGTGACCAGCACCGCCGCGTCCTGCTGGGCGAGCTCCACCGCCGACCAGCCCGCCTCGGCGACCGGCTCGCCGTCCACGGTCAGGTCCGGGACCAGCGGGTCGTGGTACGACACCCGGGCGCCGGCGGCGCGCAGCCCGCGGATGACGTCCAGCGCGGGCGCGTTGCGCAGATCGGCGACACCGGACTTGTAACTCACCCCGACGATCAGCACCTTGGCGCCGCGCAGCGCCGAGCCGCGCTCCGCCATCAGCTCGGCCAGCCGCTCGACGACCTGCTGCGGGCGGCGCTCCACCCGCTCGTAGGCGGCGGCCACCAGCTTCATGTCCGTGCCGGCCGCCGCGGCGGCCTCGCGCAGGAACAGCGGGTCCACGGGGATGCACTCGCCGCCGACGCCCGGACCCGGGTAGTGCGGGAGGAAGCCGTACGGCTTGGTGGACGCGGCGTCGATGACCTCGCGGACCGGTATCTCCAGCTCCCGGCACAGGTCCGAAAGCTCCAGCGTGAGGCTGATGTTGACCAGGCGGAAGGTGTTCTCGAACACCTTCGACAGCTCGGCGACCTCCAGCCGCGAGGCCGGCACCACCGTCTCGCAGACCTGCTCGAAGAGCAGCGCCGCGCGGCGGGTGCACTCGTCGGTGAGACCGCCCACCACCTTGGGGGTGTTGGCGAGGTGCCAGCCCGCCGTGTTGGCCGGGTCGACCCGCTCCGGGGCCATCGCGACGTGGAAGTCGACGCCCGGCTGCAGGCCGGTGGCGCCGGCCAGCCGGGCCGCCGCGGCCGCCGTGGTGCCGGGCGGCACCGTGGACTGCAGGACGACCAGCATCCCCCGGCGCAGCAGCGGCGCGATCGAGTCCGTCGCCGACTCCACGTAGTCCAGGTTGGCCTGCTGGTCGCCGGTGACCGGGGTGGGCACGCAGACGATCAGGACGTCCGAGCCGGCCAGCTCGCCGGCCTCGGTGGTGGCGCTCAACCGGTCGGCGACCGCGGCCAGCTCGGCGTCGGCGACGTCCGGCAGGTACGACTCGCCGCGCTCGACCTGACCGACCCGCTCGGCGTCCGTGTCCAGACCGCGGACCGGGAAACCGGCGGCGGCGAACCCGAGACCGAGCGGCAGACCCGTGTAACCGAGTCCGACGATTCCCACCCGCAGCGTGCGGCGTCCGATCCTCTGGTCGAAGAGGGCGGCACCGCCGCGCGGATGAATCTCGGGAGCGAGTACGCCAGTCATTTCAGACATTGGGGTCTCCCCTCGGAGTGCTATAAATAAGGGCCGTTGGCGACTTCAATAAGGCCAGTGGACGAGGGGGGACACCCAGACCACTGCGGGGGAAACGGAGCAGACCAGATGGCCTGGCATCTGTCGGTGCAGGTGGACCGGGACTCCTCCGTACCGCTCACCACGCAGCTGCAGAACGCCATCAAGAGCCGCGTCGAGGACCGGGTCCTGCACCCCGGCGCGCGCCTGCCGTCCAGCCGCCAACTCGCCCAGGACCTGGGGCTTTCCCGCAGCGTGGTGGTCGAGGCGTACGAGCAGCTGATCGCCGAGGGGTACCTGGAGGCGGTCCGCGGCTCCGGCACCCGGGTCGCCGGCAAACTGCCCGAACCGGCCGGCGAGACCTCCCTGCTGGACGAGCGGCCGGCCACCGGGGCGCGCTGGGATCTCCGGGTCGGTATCGCCAACCTGGCGAATTTCCCCCGCCAGGAGTGGCTGAATTCCTATACGAAGGTCCTGCAGAGCGTCGGCCGCGAAGGCATGGACTACCCGCCGGTCTCCGGCATCGCCGAGTTGCGCAACGAACTCGCCGGCTATCTGGGCCGGGTGCGGTCGGTGCGTACCGAGCCCGCGCAGGTGATGGTCACCGCCGGGTTCGCGCAGGGGCTGGCGCTGTTGTCCGACTCCCTCCAGCGGCTCGGCATCCACGAACTCGCCATCGAGGAGCCCGGGCACAACGGGCAGCGCCGGTTCATCCTCGACACCGGGATCACCCCGGTGCCGGTGCCGGTCGACGAGGAGGGCCTGGACGTCGGGGCCCTGCACCGCAGCGGCGCCCGCGCCGTCCTGGTCACCCCGGCGCACCAGTTCCCGACCGGGGTGATGCTGTCACCGGAGCGACGCCGGCAGCTGCTGGCCTGGGCGCGCGAGCGGGACGGCTGGATCATCGAGGACGACTACGACGGCGAGTTCTGGTTCGACCAGCTCGCCCGGCCCGCCGCCCTCCAGGAGGACGATCCCGATCGGGTCGTCTACGCGGGCACCACCAGCAAGGTGCTGGTGCCCGGCCTGCGCCTGGGGTGGCTGGCGATCCCGCCGAAGCTGTACCCGCTGATGGAGCGGGTCCGCTCCCGACAGGACCAGGGCTCCGACACCCTCACCCAGCTGGCGTTCGCCGAGCTGATGCGCAGCGGGCTGCTCGACCGCCATCTGCGCCGGGTCCGCTCCCGCTACCGCTCCCGCCGCGAGGCGCTGGCCGCGGCCGTGAGGGAGTCCCTCCCGGAGGCCCGGCTCAGCGGCTGCGCGGCCGGCCTGCACAGCTACGCGCTGCTGCCGCCCGGTACCGACGAGGCGGCGGTGGTGCACGGCGCGCTGCGCCGTTCCGTCCTGGTGCGCGGCGGCGGACAGTTCCGTTTCAGCGGCCCCGCCGGCCCCCCGGCCCTCCTCCTCGGCTACGGCTCCCTCCCCCTGACCGGCATCTCCGACGCCATCGCCGCCATCGGGTCCTCCTACGAGGAGGCCCGCCGCCCCTGACCCTCACCGGGCCGGCAGGGCGGTCACCGGCCGGGCGCGGAGGCATTGCCGCCGGGGAGGGCCGCCGGTGGCGTTGCGCGGGGAGAAGCGGTCACCGGCCCGGCGCGGGACATTGCTGCGGTGAGACAGGCCGGCCGCCACTCCTGCGATGAGGCAGACCGCCCGTCCCGCCTCTCGTGCCCCCGGCGCCGGGGGCACGGTCGGGCCGGCCCGGTTGCCGCTCGGCGGGGTCGGGGCCGGTGGGGGAGGCGGGCGGCCGCCGCATACCCCGGCCGTCGGTGCCGTCGGTGCCGTCGGTGCCGTCGGTCGGGGTCGGTCGGCGTCGGTCCGGCCGGTGGGTGAGGTGCCCGGCCGTTCGCGGCGCGGCGTGGGCGCCGTCAGCGCATGAGGCGGCCCCGGGGGGCCGCGATCAGCTTCTGGGCCAGGGCCTTGTTCACCGCGTCGATACGGGACACCGCGTCGAGCTTGTCGAAGATGTTGCGCATGTGGCGCTTGACGGTGCCCTCGGTGATGCCGAGCCGCGCCGCGATCTGACGGTTGCTCATGGCCTCGGCGACGCAGGTCAGCACCTCCCGCTCGCGCGGAGACATGGGTCCGCCGTCCTGCTCGCCCGCCTGGTCGCCGCCCGTGGTGAAACCGGAGCGCGGGACCAGGATGGTGACCTGGTCGTCCTCGCGGGCGGCGTTGCGCACCGCGCCGAGCAGCGCCTCGCGCGAGACGCTCTTGTGCAGATAGCCCCGGGCGCCGAGCTGCAGCAGCTCGTGGACGAGCGTCTGGTCGTCGTACATCGTGAGGATGATGATGCGCAGCCCGGGGAACCGTTCCAGCAGCCGGCGCACCGCCGCGCGGGGGGAATGGTCCGGCATCTCCACGTCCAGCAGCACGACGTGCGGCCGGTGCCGCTCCACCAGTTCCACCAGCCCGCGCCCGCTGCTCGCCTCCGCCACGACCCGCAGGTCCGGCTCCGCGTTGAGCAGTTCGGTCAGTGCGGTGCGCAGCAGCGTGTGGTCGTCGGCCGCCAGGATCCGGATCGGCTCACTTCGAGGATTCAACGGAATCACCTGCGAAGTCCATCAGCGGGACGGTGAACGTCACCCGGGTACCGCCGATGTCGGGGCAGCTGGTGAAGAGGATGGTGCCACCGAGGAGTTCGACCCGCTCGGTGGCCGACGCGATGCCGTTGGCCCGGCCTCCCGTGGCCACCGCCGACACGTCGAAACCGCACCCGTCGTCCTCGATCAAGGCGTGCAGGCTGTGCGGCGCGATGTCGACCACCGCGAGAACGTGGTCGGCCCCGGCGTGCGCCAGCGAGTTGCGCAGGCACTCCCGCACCACGACGAACACCTCGTCGAGCACCGGCTGGGTGGCCCATTCCTCGCTGCCGTTCACCTGGATGCGCACTTTGGAGGAGGTGATCTCCATCGACTCCAGGAACGCCGCGAACGACGACTCCAGCGTGCCCTCGCGCTCCGCCCGGCGCAGCTGGGTGACCAGATCGCGGATGATCCCGAGCGACTCCGTCAGGGTGTCCTTGACGGCGCCGATCCGGACCGCGACCTCCTCGGGACTGCTCTCCCGGGTCAACTCGTGCAGTTCCAGCTGGCGCAGGGCGAGACTGACGTGGTTGCCGAGGTGGTCGTGGATCTCCCGGGCGAGCTGCCGCTGCGCCGCCGCGTTGGCCTCGCGCACCGTGTTCAGCAGGAACGTGTCGTGCCCGAGGGCACCCGCCTCCAGCCGCATCCCGATGCCGCGCTGCAGCGCCCGCACCCCCGCCTGGAACCGGTCCAGCTCGGCGGGTTCGGCCACCATCGACTCGGCGAGCGCGTCGAAGACCAGGTCGAAGAGGATGACCCCGGCGCGCAGCGAGTGCACCCCGCCGATGCCCTGGGTGGCCCGTTCCGTGCCCAGACCCTCCACCTGCTGTATCAGGGTGCCGCGCACATCGGCCCAGCCGCGGCGCATGCTCTCGGCACAGTCCTGAATGATCCGCTCCGCCTGCAGGGCACAGGTGTGCCAGGTGGCCTCGTCGGCGGTCAGCGGGCTTTTGATCTCCTCAAGCCGACCACGATAGGCCGCGACGATTTCTTTGGAACGAGCCAGGAGTTCTTCGGCTGTCGAACTTCTCCGGCCGGCTTCCGTAAAGCCCGAATGCACCAACGGGGACCCCCACCCCTCCAGAACCAACCCTGCGATCATCACTGTGTGGTTATGGGATGTCAATGTGAGCAAGCGCCCATCTCGCATCCTGAGCCTGATCCGGACATCGGCCACAGAAATGATCTCACGACGGCGTCAGGAGTACTTGTGGCCACGGACCCTACATATCCGTCAGGGCATCGCACCTCGTGGACGTACCAGTCCGCGGGGTCACCGGACCGGCGGGCCCGCCGGGGCCGGCCGGTGCGCGGCGGCCCGACCGACACCGGATCGCGCAGGCCGGTACCGGCCGCCTTCCCCACCGCCTCGACCGCGGTCCACGTACGGAATCCCGCCACCCGGCTCTGCGGCCCCACCTGCGGCAACCGGCTCCAGTCGAAGGCGGGCCGGACCCGTTCGACGTCCACGCCGACCGTGCCGGGGGCCCGTACGAGGCCCACCAGGGCGGCCGCTCCGGAGTGGGAAAGGCTGAACTCCAACTGTGGCCAAGGGCCGGTCAGCAGCACGGGCCGCCCGGCACCGCAGCCGCCGCACACCTCCGGCTCGGGGCAGCGGCGGGCCCACCGGGGCACGTGCGGGGGGACGCCGAGGTAGCCGGCGAGCAGGGTGCGCAGCGCCAGATGCGCGGAGCGGTAGCGGGTGCGGCCGGCGGGCCGCCGGAACCGCGCCGCTCGCGCGCGCTCATGGGGTGACAGGACCGAGTCGTCGGCGTCGAGCCGGACCCGGTCGAGAGGAACGGACCAGACATGGATCTCCCCGTGCGCGAGCGCCGGTGCGCTCGGACGCGGGGACAGCAGGGTGGGCATGAGGCTTCCCGGGGGTCGAAGTGGACCAGGGCTGCCAACGGCCCGTCACGGGAAGCGGATGCCGGAAACACCGGCGACCGCCGCACCTCAGCCAAGCGCGCGCGGGAAAAGAGGAAGCGGTCCACTTCGACGGCGATCCGGCGTACCAGGAACGGAGCCTCGCATTCGACTCGGATTCCGCCCGGATTCGGCGTGGGGCAAACGGACTTGAGGCCTCCGAAGGGGCGTACCACTTTAGGAGTACGAGTGGCACATTTGCGGAGCAGTCAGGGCGGTTCGCGAACCATAGGCTCCTCGACATGCCGATGGTGACGACATGGCCACTCTCCGTAGGTGCGCCCCGAGACCTGATATCCGGTATTCCCAGAACGGCGCTCGACTGCCTGAGGGAAACCCGTCCCGCCGTACTGGCGGCCTTCCAGCTCCGCTATCTCGCCGGCATCGCGCTCGCGATCGGGTCGGGCCCGATCGCCGGTGCGCGGCCGGTGCTCCAAGGAGTGCTCGGCTCCCTGGCGTGGTTCTGCGCGATCCTCTACACGTACCTCTACAACGGATGCACCGACTACCACGAGGACCGGATCAACGGCTCCACCCGGCCCATCGCCTGCGGCCGGCTGTCCCGCCGTACCGCCCTCGCCGTCGTGCGGTGCGCCGCCTGCGCCGCCCTGGTGTTCGCGGCCGGCGCGGGGCCCGGCCCGCTGCTGCTGTGCGTGGCGCTGCTGGGGCTCGGATACGGGTACTCGGCGCCGCGCACGCTGTGGAAGAACCGGACGCCCGCCGCGATGGCCGTGGTCCTCGGCTCCGGGCTGCTCACCTACTGCGCCGGCCCGCTGGCCGTCGGCGTCTCGCCGACCTCGCCGGCGCTGCTGCTGACGGCGTCCGCGATGTCGTTGTGGATGGCGCTGGTCGGCGCGGTCGTCAAGGACCTGTCCGACATCGCCGGCGACGCCGCCGCCGGCCGCCGCACCTGGGCGGTCACCCTGGGCGAGCGGCGCACCCGTGGCCTGGCCGCGCTGGGCGCGTGCCTGGTGGGCGGTGGCTTCACCGCCGGTGCGGCGCTCTGGGCGCCGCGACTGCTGCCGACCGCCGGTGTCGTGCTCACCGGTGCCGTGGTGCTGGCCGCGGTGGTCCTCACCGCACGTCCCGGCGACTCGCGCGGCCGCCGCCGGCGCCCGTACCGCGTGTTCATGACCACGCAGCACCTGGCCCACCTGTTCCTGCTCGCCCACGCCGTCGCCTGAGCGGAGGGGCCGGTGCCGCCGCACGAGGGGGAAGACGTGCGGCGGCCGTTCGGGAAGAGCCGGCTCCGGCTCCTGCATGCAATTCCTCGCGGAATGGCCGGCGGTCCGTCGATCCGCCGGTGTTCCGTCCGGACTCACGGCGACAAAGCTAGGCGTTCGAAAAGCCGGTCGACAAGGGGGAATCGACCAAGGGGACATGCCCCTCTTCCTTGGGCGTATCCGCCCACCACTCAAGTGGAATGCCGGCCGCCGAAACCGCGATCGTGGTGTTTCATCGTCCGGGAAACCCCGGAAAAGCGGCCCGGACGGTGATATCCGGGAACGGGAAGCGTTCGCCCGCCGCGCGCCGGTCCGTAGGAAGGAGACGGAAGACGATGACGACCCTCCGACTGGCGCTCATGTTCCCCGGCCAGGGAGTGCAGCGCCCCGGCATGGGCCTGCCCTGGACCCGCGGTCACGGCTGGTCCGTGGTGGCGGAGGTCGCCGAGGCGGCCGGCCGGGACGTGGCGGACCTGCTCCTCGACGCGGACGCGGCGACCCTGCGCCGCACCGACAACGCCCAGTTGGCCGTCTTCACCCTCGCCCTGGTGGCCCTGACGGAACTGCGCCACCAGCACCCGCTGGCCACGTTCCCCGGAGCGTGCGCCGGACACGGTGTGGGGGAGTACGCCGCGCTGGTGGCCGCCGGGATACTGGACCCGCAGGACGCGGTACGGCTGCTGCTGGTGCGCGGCGCGGCGATGCGGAGGGCCTGCGAACGGGCCGAGGGCGCGATGACCACTGTGGCCGGCCTGGACCCGGCGCGGGTGGAGCAGGTGGTCGACGACGCCCACGCGCGGGGCGGACAGGCCTGGGTCGCCCACTACGACGGGCCGCGCCAGGCGGTGATCGCCGGCCGGACGGCCGACGTGGCGCGCTGCGCCGAGGCGCTGCTGCGGGCCGGGGCGGCGAAGGCGACGCCGCTGCCGGTGGGCGGGGCCTTCCACACTCCGCTGATGGCCGAGGCGGTCGAGCCGGTCGCCGCCGTCCTGGCCGCCGCACGCTTCATGCCGGGCCACACGGCGGTGGTCGCGGGCGCCGACGCCCGCGCCTACCGGGGCGGCCCGCACTGGGCCGAGCTGCTGCGCCGTCAGATCACCGCGCCGGTCCGCTGGGCGGACACGCTGCGCGCGCTCACCACCGACCTGGTCTGTGACCGCCTGATGGAGATCGGCCCCGGCCGGACCCTCACTGCGCTGGCCGAGGCCACCGTCCCCCGCGTCCCCGGCTCCGCGTTCTCGGACCCGTCACGCTCCGCGGTCCCGACCGCCTGAGCCAGCGCGGCGGGCCACGGCGTGCGCCAGGGGGCGGGACCGGCCGGGGTCCCGTCCCCGTCGCATATGACGGCACGTCATGTCGGTCGCGCTTCCAACCTGTTACGTCCGTGCGGGGCCCCTTGTGCAATTCCTGTGGAAGCCCCAATCTTTCGGCTGACGCACGCACCGCCCCGATTGTCATGGGCATGCCCATCCGGTCCGTCGGGGTCGTGCCGCGCGCACTCCCCACCAGCGCACCACCGATTGAGGAGGATCCCTCAGATGGCAGTGATGCGTTCCAGCAGGCGAAGAATGGCCACGATCAGTGCGGCGGCCACCGCCGTACTCGCCGCGGGTCTCGTCTCCGCCCTCCCCGCCACGGCCGCCCCGCAGGGCACCATCCAGTACGAGGGCGCCGCCGACGCGGTCGCCGACAGCTACATCGTGACGTTCAAGCCCGGCGCCACCCGCGCCGGCACCGCCCAGGCCCAGGCCGTCACCACCAAGTACGGCGCCACGATCGAGCGCACCTACCGCAAGGCGCTCAACGGCTACGCGATCGAGGCGTCCAGGATCGAGGCGAAACGTCTCGCCGCCGACCCGGCCGTCGCCTCCGTCGTCCAGAACCGCCTCTTCCACGTCGACGGCACCCAGCCCAGCCCGCCCTCATGGGGCCTGGACCGCATCGATCAGAAGGCGCTGCCGCTCAACAACTCGTACACCTACCCCGACTCCGCCGGGCAGGGTGTGACCGCCTACGTCATCGACACCGGCGTACGCATCACCCACAGCGACTTCGGCGGCCGGGCCTCCTACGGCTACGACGCCGTCGACAACGACAACACCGCCCAGGACGGCCACGGCCACGGCACGCACGTCGCCGGCACCATCGCGGGCGGCTCCTACGGCGTCGCCAAGAAGGCGAAGATCGTCGGCGTACGGGTGCTGAACAACTCCGGGCAGGGCACCACCGCCCAGGTGGTCGCCGGCATCGACTGGGTCGCCCAGAACGCCGTCAAGCCGGCCGTCGCGAACATGTCGCTCGGCGGTGGTGTGGACAGCACCCTCGACGCGGCGGTCCGCAACGCCGTCGCGGCGGGCGTCACCTTCGCCGTGGCCGCCGGCAACGAGACCGACAACGCCTCCAACCACTCGCCCGCGCGCGTGAGCGAGGCCATCACCGTCGGCGCCACCACCTCGTCCGACTACCGGGCCGGTTACTCCAACTACGGCTCCGTCCTCGACCTGTTCGCGCCCGGCTCGTCCATCACCTCCGCGTGGAACTCCAGCGACACGGCGACCAACACCATCTCCGGCACGTCGATGGCGACCCCGCACGTGGCCGGAGCGGCGGCCCTCTACCTGGCCGACCACCCGACGGCGACCCCGTCCCAGGTGAGCGACGCCCTGGTGGCCGCCGCGACCAGCGGCGTCGTCTCCAGCCCGGGCAGCGGCTCGCCCAACCGCCTGCTGTACGTCGGCGACGGCGGCACGACGCCCCCGCCGCCCACCGGTGACCGCTTCGAGAACACCACCGACTACGCGATCAGCGACAACTCCACGACCAACTCGCCGGTCACCGTCAGTGGTGTCTCCGGCAACGCGCCGTCCGACCTCGCCGTGGAGGTGCACATCGTGCACACCTACATCGGTGACCTGCGGGTCCAGCTGATCGCCCCCGACGGCACGGCGTACACCCTCAAGGCGTACGGGACCGGCGGCAGCAGCGACGACATCGACACCACGTACACCGTCGACGCCTCCTCGGAGAGCGCCGACGGCACGTGGACGCTGCGGGTCAGTGACAACGCCTGGCTGGACACCGGCCGCATCGACGCCTGGGCGCTGCAGTTCTGACGCGCGGCCGCGCCCGCTGACACTCACCCGGCGCCCGGGGGCTGCTCCTCCGGGTCGGGGGACTCGTCCTCGCGGCAGGGCCTGGGGTCGGTGACCCCTCCTGCCGCGAGGGCGAGTTCGGCCCTTTTTGTGAGCATTCATTCAACTTCGTAGGCGTTCAGGTCCAGGGCGGCTGCCACGGGAGGAGGACCGGCAGCGGTCGCACCCCGGCGCGTGGCGGCTGGGTGGCCGGCGCGGCGACCGCCCGGATCGTCGTGTTCGCGACCCGCATACCCGCCCCACGCGTCACACGCTTACCATGCGCCCTGTCGTCTGTCGCAGGTCGCACACCAGTTCCGGCGCATCGGTTCCGGTACGCCCGTCTCCGCGGCAGTGCCCACCGCTGTTCGAACCAGGAGCCCGGTACCGGTGTCCATACCCCCGCCCGCCGACCCCCAGCAGCCGGAGGACCCGTTCCGGGCGCCGCAGTCGCAGCCGCAGGGGCCGTCGTGCAGTCCGGCCCCTCCGCCCCCGGGAGCGGCCTACCCGCCGCCCGGCGGCCCCGGCCCCGGTCCCTACGGGGCGCCGGCGCCTTACCAGCCCTGGGCGCAGGGTTACACCCCGTTCAACCGGCGGCCGGCGGTCAACGGCGTCGCCATCGCCGCACTCGTCCTCGGCGTGATGTGTTTCCTGCCCGCCGTGGGACTGGTCCTCGGCGTGATCGCGCTGGTGCAGATCCGCAGGCGCGGCGAGCGCGGCAGGCCGATGGCGATCACGGGGGCGGTGCTGTCGGCGCTCGGCCTGGCGCTGTGGGTCGTCTCGCTGTCCACCGGGGTGGCCTCCGACGCCTGGGCGGGCTTCAAGGAGGGCTTCCGCGACGGATCGGTCACGGCCCTGCAGCAGGGCGACTGCTTCGACGTGCCCGGCGGCGGCAAGAACTTCGACGACTACGTGGACTACGTCGACGAGGTGCCCTGCTCCCGCCGGCACGACGCCGAGGTGTTCGCCGTCGTCCCGCTCGACCAGTCCGCCTACCCGGGCAGGAGCGGGGTGTGGGAGATCGGTGACGACAAGTGCTCGGAGCTGAGCGCCGCCTACGCCATGGACCCCTGGGCGGTCCCCGAGAACGTCGAGGTCTCCTACCTGTGGCCCACCAGCGACAGCTGGGAGTACGGCGACCACGAGATCACCTGCGTCTTCACCTCCGGCTCCGAAGCGGACGCGCTCACCGGCTCGCTGCGCGCCGACGCGACCACCCTCGACGCCGACCAGATGCTCTTCCTGGCCACGATGGCCAAGGTCGACGACGTGCTCGCGGAGGAGCCCGAGGACCTCGCCGAGGACGACCTGAAGGTCAACCAGGAGTGGGCCCGGGACATGCAGGGCAGGATGGCGGCGGAGGCGGAGGTGCTGCGCGCGCGTACCTGGCCGTCGGCGGTCCAGGGATCCGTCGACGCCCTGATCGAGGACATGGGGGACGCCGCCGCGGAGTGGGGCAAGGCCGCCGGCGCGCGCGGAGTCGACAGCTTCTACGAGCACTACGACACCGCCTACGGGTACGTGGACGGCGACACGACGGTCGAGGTCCGCAAGGCGCTCGGTCTGGCCACCACCCCGCCCTACGGCGGCGGCTTCGGCGGTGGCTCGGGTGGCGGGGACTCCGGGGACTCGGAGGACCGCCTCGACGTGTGAGTGCGCCTGCTTAAACGCTGGCCGGGGCACAAGTCATCACATCGAGTGATTCCCTGGCCTTTGCTTGCACGGCCCAACCCACGGTTGCCACGCTGTTGCTGTCTGTACAACCTGATGGGAGCGGCCAGTGACATTCGGTGAGCAGCCGGCGTACCTGCGGGTCGCGGGTGATCTCCGCAAGAAGATCGTCGACGGTTCACTGCCCCCGCACACCCGCCTCCCGTCGCAGGCCCGGATCCGCGAGGAGTACGGCGTCTCCGACACCGTCGCGCTGGAGGCCCGCAAGGTACTGATGGCCGAGGGGCTGGTCGAGGGCCGCTCCGGGTCCGGGACGTACGTCCGGGAGCGGCCCGTGCCGCGCCGCGTCGCGCGGTCCGGGTTCCGCCCGGCGGGCGGCGCCACCCCCTTCCGGCAGGAGCAGGCCGACGCCGAGGCGCGCGGCACCTGGGAGTCCGGCAGCGAGCAGACTCCGGCGAGCGTCCAGATCGCCGAGCGGCTCGGTATCGAACCGGGTGATCGTGTCATGTGCACGAAATACGTGTTCCGGGAGGCCGGCGAGGCGATGATGCTCTCCACCTCCTGGGAGCCCCTCTCCGTCACCGGCCGTACACCCGTGATGCTGCCCGAGGAGGGCCCGCTCGGCGGCATGGGCGTCGTCGAGCGCATGCGCGCCATCGACGTGATCGTGGACAACGTCACCGAGGAGGTCGGGGCCCGTCCCGGCCTCGCCGAGGAACTCCTCGCCCTGGGAGGCGTCCCGGGTCACGTCGTGCTCGTCGTCCAGCGCACCTATTACGCCTCCGGGCGCGCGGTGGAGACCGCCGACGTGGTGATCCCGGCGGACCGGTACCGGGTGGCATACCACCTGCCCGTGAGATGAGAGCGGGTGGCACGGCCGGACCCGTCCGCGCGGCGCGTACGCCGCGCACAGGCGCACGACCTTCGGGGCGGCCGCCTCCGCCGAACGGTGCCTCACCGTCCTCTTCCAGCCGGTGGATTCCAGTCGTTTCCGACGGTTCCCGCAGGTCGCCCGCACTCTGCCCGGCACGCCCCCGACCGGAGGCGTCTCCCTCGGTGCACGGCGCGTTTCCTCCCGTGCGCCCCCTGCGTTCTGGCTGGTTGCGTACCTCTTCGTGAAAAGGCGTGTTCGGTGCGTAAAGGTAAGGCGTACGCTCGGGCATATGCGGATTGCGGTTTCCTTAGACGGCGGGGTGCGGGCTACTTCCGAGCGGGCCGGAGCAGGGAGGGGGCGAGGGGCGCAATGAGTGACGGCACCTCACTTCCCTGGCTCGTCATACGCCAGGACGACAACGGCAATCGCTACCGCGTGGGCCGCTACGCGACCCGTGCCGAGGCCCAGAAGATCGCGGACAGCCTCGACCGCCGTGGCCACAAACAGCTCTACTGGGTCGAACGGATGGGCCAGACCCGAGCGGGCGCCCAGAACGCGGACAACACCCGCAACTGACGGAGCGGACCGCGGCCTGACCCCGACTCACCGGTGACCGATCACCGGTGCCCGATCGCCGGCGCGGCCGACCGGCGGGCGACCGATCGCCGCGCTGCCGATCACGCATGGCCCGCCGAGGCCGACCGCGCTCCGGGCGGTGACCGCGCTCCCGGCGGCCCCCGGCTCGCCCGGCTTGACCGCTCGCCCGACCCGACCCTTCGGCCCCCGGCCGGCGGGGCCGAGGCGGCGCCCGGGACGGCCCGGCCCGGCCGTCCCGTAGGCTCCGGCTCCATGACGGAACGCATCGTGGTGGTGGGGGCCGCCCTGTTCGACGGGGGCCGACTGCTCGCGGCGCGCCGCAGCGCACCCGCCGACCTCGCGGGCCGCTGGGAGCTGCCCGGTGGAAAGGTGGAGCCCGGCGAGCGGCCCGAGGCGGCCCTGGAGCGTGAGCTGCGGGAGGAACTGGGCGTCGACGCCGAGGCCGTTGAGCGGGTCCCCGGTCAGTGGCCGCTGCGGGAGCCCTACGTCCTGTGGGCCTGGACCGCCCGGCTGCGCCCCGGCTCCGCCGCCCCGCAGCCCCTGGAGGACCACGACGCACTGCGCTGGCTCACCCGCGACCGGATCTGGGACGTCGACTGGCTCGACCAGGACGTACCCGCCGTCCGCCGGGTCGCCGACCGGTGGGACCACGGGGAGCACGCCGAACTCCGGGCCGCACGGCAGGCGCACCCCCCGAGGCGATAGGACGCTCCGGCCGGCGGACCAGCGGGGCTCGCCATGCGCCGTTCGTGCCACGGTGCGCCCTGTGGCGCGGTACTCGCCTCGCTATACCGGGTATGTGGCCATTAACCCCACGAAATCGGACATGGGGGCGCCTCGTAGGCCCAGGAAGTGATCGGCGTGAGCGACACCGAAGGCGACCGCGCCGAGTGGAGCTTCCCCGCGGACCCCGGCGCCGTACGCACCGCCCGGGCCGTCGTCCGCCGCCAGCTGGGCACCTGGCACCTGGACGGGGTCAGCGACACCGCCGCCCTGCTGGTCAGCGAACTCGTCACCAACGCGCTGCGGCACGCCACCGGCCCCATCGGCGTCCGCCTGATCCGCCCGGCGCCCCGGTCCGGACTCGGGGACATCCTGCTGGTCGAGGTCTCCGACCCGCTGCCGGAGCCGCCCCGCGAGCGCGAGGCCCGGCCGGACGACGAGAGCGGACGCGGACTCCAACTCGTGGCGTCCGCCTCCCGCCGCTGGGGCAGCCGGCTCGATGACACCGGGAAGACGGTGTGGTTCGAGCTCGTCCTGCCGGGCTGAAATCCCGCTCCCGCACGGCCCGATCGGGGCGGACGCGGCCCGACTCTCCGCCGGGTCGCCGCACTCCGCCGGCACTCCGCCGACCACACGTGTCCGAGTGTGTGATTCGACGACGTGTCTGCTGGTTAGAAGAGTGGAAGTGTTCTGGCAGGACGGTCCAAAAAACGCCTGGACCGTGCTGTGATCGTGAACACCGTGTCGTGCGGCGCCGTAGTGCTGGATACTGCGGGCAGCCGCCTCCGGTGACCGGTGCCGGACGCGGTGAGCTGGAGGGGACGGTTCGCGTGAGCGAGATACCAGCGAAGGCCACGGAGTCCGAGGACTCGTCGGAGGGCGCGAGGGCGAAGTCCGCGGGCGGACCCGCGGCCGAGGCCGCGCGCGCGTTCGCCGCCGACGGGACGACACCCGGTGAGGCCGTCTGGCAGAGCAGTCCGCCCGGCTCGATCTACGACTACATCAAGGTCGCGTCCTTCTCCATCGGCGCCGACGGTCTGGTCGACCAGTGGAGCCTGCGCGCCGAGCAGATCTTCGGTGTCCCGGCCGAACGGGCCGTCGGCATGGACCCCATCGAGGCGTTCGTCGACCCCGACCTGCGCGACCGCGGCCAGCGCAAGATGGCCGAGATCCTCGACGGACGGGAGTGGACCGGCGTCGTCCCCTTCCGGGTGCCCGACACCGTCGGCGGCGGGCGCGGCGAGGAAGGCCTTGCCGAGGTCTACGTCATGCCGACCCGTACCCAGGACGGCGACCACGCCGCCGTGTGCATCGTCGTCGACGTGCGCACCCTACGCAGCATCGAGACCGACCTGGCCGCCTCGCAGGCCATTTTCGGTCAATCTCCGTTCGGGTTCCTGCTGATCGACCCCGACCTCAGAGTCCGCCGGGCCAACCGGCGGTTCGCCTCCATCTTCGGCGGCACTCCCGACGACCACCGCGGCAGGGGCGTCCACGACTATCTGCCCCGGTCCGAGGCCGAACGCGTCTCGGCGGTGCTGCGCAGAGTGCTGGAGACGGGCGACTCCGTCACGGACATGCACGTCACCGGGTACGTACCCGGCTCCGACGAACGCCGCCACTGGTCCATCAACCTCTACCGCGTGCACAGCGGCAGCGGCCGTCCCATCGGTATCGCCTGGCTGGGCCTCGACATCACCGCCCGCCGCGCCGCCGCCCGCGAGGCCGCCGCCGCACGGCGCAATCTCGCCCTTCTCAACGAGGCGGGCGCCCGCATAGGGAACAGCCTCGACCTGGAGACCACCGCCCGCGAACTCCTCGGCGTCGTCGTCCCCGGCTTCTGCGACCTCGCCACCGTCGACCTCTACCAAGGTCTGCTCGCCGGCGACGAGACCCCGCCCGGACTCGCCGACGGCAGCGCCGAGGTGCGCCGGGTCGCCTTCTCCTCCGCCGTCTCCGACGTGCCCCTCGCCGGCGCCGACACCCCCGTCCCGGTCGGCGCCGTGCACCACTTCCCCTTCAACTCGCCCTCCGCCGCGGCCCTGCGCACCGCGCGCCCGCAGACCGTCCCCGGCGAGGACGGCGGCCTGGTGCAGTCCACGCTCGCCGTGCCGATGGTCGCCCACGACACCGTCGTGGGACTGGCGCGGTTCTCCCGGACCAAGGGAAGCGAGCCGTTCGGCGACCGCGACCGGGACCTGGCGGTGGAGCTGGCCGCGCGGGCCGCCGTGTGCATCGACAACGCCCGGCTGTACCGGCGCGAGCACGAGCGGGCGCTGATACTGCAACGGTCCCTGCTGCCGCCGGGTGACCCGGTCGCCTCCGGCCTGGACATCGCCTGCCGCTACCTGCCCGGGAACGTCTCCACCGGGCGGCCCAGCGAGGTCGGCGGCGACTGGTTCGACGTCATCGAACTGCCCGGCCACCGCACGGCGCTCGTGGTGGGCGACGTGATGGGCCGCGGCCTGCGCGCCGCGGTGGCCATGGGCGAACTCCGCACCGCCGTACGCACCCTGGCGCTGCTGGACCTGGAACCGGCCGAGGTGCTGTCCGCGCTGGACGAGATCGCCCGCGGGCTGGGCACCCCCGGCGGCGTCCAGCAGGCCACCCGGGCGGCCCGCCGCCCCCGCGAGGCCGACCTCTCGGAGGTGTACCTGGCGACCTGCGTGTACGCCGTCTACGACTCCGTCACCCGCCGCTGCACCTTCGCCAACGCCGGCCATCTCCCGCCGGTCCTGGTCGAACCCGGCGAACCGGCGCTGATGCTGGACGTGCCGCCCGGCATGCCGCTCGGCGTCGGCGGGGAACCCTTCGAGGAGGTGGAGGTCGAACTCCCCGAGGGCGCGCTGCTCGCCCTCTACACCGACGGCCTGGTCGAGTCCCGCGACCACCCCCTCGACGAGGGCCTGCAAGCGTTCGTCGGGGCGCTCACCGACCCCGCCCGCCCGCTGGAGGACGTCTGCGACCACGTCCTCAACACCCTCGACACCCACCACGGCGAGGACGACATCGCCCTGCTGATGGCCCGCGTCCAGGGACTGCCCGCCGACTCGGTCGGCGACTGGACCCTGCCGCGCGAGCCGCGCAGCGTGGGCCGTGCCCGCGAGTACGCCCGTGCCCAACTGCTCAGCTGGGACATGGACGCGCTCGTCGACACCACCGAACTCCTCGTCAGCGAACTCGTCACCAACGCCCTGCGCTACGGCGAGGGCGACATCCGCCTGCGGCTCCTGCTGGACCGCACCCTGGTCTGCGAGGTCTGGGACGCCGGCCTCGTCCAGCCGCGCCGCCGCCGCGCCCGCGACACCGACGAGGGCGGCCGCGGCCTCCAGCTCGTCGGCCTCCTCTCCGCGGCCTGGGGCTCCCGCCGCACCCCCCGCGGCAAGACGGTCTGGTTCGAACTCCCCCTGCCCGACGGCGAGACGGGCCTGACGGATCCGGCGGAGGCGCTGCTGAGTCTGTTCTGACGGCAAGGGCCGGGACCGGACGCCGGGCCCGCAGATGCAGCAGGGCCGTGCTGGACATGAAGCCTCGGCTCAACTCGCCGTTTCAGGACGCAACAAGAGCCTTTTCGGGAGCCTCGCCGCCCCGAACCCATGCCAGGGCAACCTTCCCGGCTGCGGCCCCGTAGAGGACGAGGTCGTCGCCCGAGACCGCCCCTACAGCGAGCCGCCGCTTGTCATCCTTCGGCCGGCGTTCTCGATGAACCGTGCCGCTTCGATCTCCGAGATCGTGACGTGATCGATCTAGTTGTGCCCGAGCTCGTAGCGTCGCAGGTACTCGGTCGGCTCCCAGCGGAGGTTCCGGGTGAAGGCTTCGTCGTACGTCCGGTCCTCGTCGGTTCGACGCCGCACGATGCCTCGCGGGCTGCTGCGTGGGAAGCCCCCGTGCCGCGTCGGGGCCGTACGCCCGGGCCCAGGCCGCCGAGCGACGCAGCTACTCCCGTATGAGCAACGCACGCGAATTCGCATGCTCATACGCGGCCGAGTCGTCACCCCAGTCGATGACCCGGATCCGGTCGAGCCGCGCACGTGAACGATCCTCGATCACTTCAGGTCCCACCGTGACACAGCTTCAGGACTGCACCAGCAGCTTATCGGGAGCCGTGCCGTCGCGAAGCCATGCCACAGCGACCTTCCTGGCCACCGCCCGGTACAGCATGTCCTCCGCTCCGTCTTCGGCGGAAGTCGTCTCGGAATCCTTGTCGAGTAGCAGAATGCGCTCCCGGCCGGAAATATCCGTGTACCTGTACCGAACTTGGTGATCGTCTTCCTGGATCTTTTCGATCTGCGCGTACAAAGCCATCGGTTACTTTTCCCACGTATAACTCTCGCGCCCGGGTGGTGCCACGTTGCTCGCCCAGTCCGCGACCTCTGTCGCTGCGGCGTGCGCCTCAGCATACGTGGAGCCTGGATGGGTCTGGTAATACCGGTGTTCCGCGAGTTAATGCTCGAGCAAGAGCAGGTCGGACTCATTGTGCTTGCCCGACCTCAGTCGAATCCAGGCCTCCGCCATGTCGGGGTTCGGGTCATAACGCGCATCTCAGGGGAAGCGTCTTCCCTGACCTTGCCGGATACACCGGCGTAGGTGGCAAGAATGTCCCCTAATTCGGCGGAATGGGCTGTCGATCCCGACCCTCAAACAAATATTGATACAAATCGCGCAGGTACTCGTACAAGTCATCCTCATTGTCGAACTCAATGTCCGTGAGGTGCTCATAATCTGCGGGTGATATTTCCCTCGTCCTCAACGCTGTCTCCAGTCCCGTTCGGACACCGTTGACATACTCCTCCTTGAAGGCATGCAACGTGGGCCGAAGGTAGCCCGTGGTGTCATAGGCCTGTTCCGCATTCAGGTATACCTTGATGAATTTTTCGAGTTCTCGATTCACAGATTCAACCTCGGTCACGGGTGACGGCCTGGTGCAGGATTGGCGTACATGGTTATGAGCTTCCAGTCGCCATCCTCCATGCGATAGACCGGCCGGATGCCACCGCCCTCGAAGTCTACGGGCAGGAACTCGTTCAGGTTCGCCGGGTTTCGATAGAACCCGGTGAAGCGCTTGTGGCCTTCGGGCCCGAGCAGGTCTTCGATCGGCACATCCGCGTCCGGGGGCTCACCGGTACGCGCAATCTCATCGCGGAAGTACTGGTCGGCCCGCACCATGTCTTCGGCGTTGTCGAACCTGGTGGCGTATGGCCCCACGCGGTGCGTGCCGCCGTGTACCCCGTCGACTGTCGTACCCGTGAGTGGATCGACGTTGTTCTCCGACTTCACATGCCCTGCATTGGCCGAGTTCGGGCCGTACATCTGCGGGTTGCCCGAGGCATCGAGCTTCGCCGTGCCCAACCGGTCCTGCAGCGCTTGCTCGTCCGGATACAAGTGGCGTCCAGGCGCATGTCCTTCCCCGCCCTGCCTGTCGTCAAGTTCCTTGATGCGGTCATCGACGAACTGTGCATCGAGCGGCGGTTCCGTCCCACCCGTTGATGGCTCCGACGGCGATGCGGAACCTTCAACGGGTGATTCCGTTGTCGGCCCATTCGGCTCGGACACGTTCACCTGGTCATGCCCACCGCCGACTCCAGGGCCGTCAGTCTGACCGGCGGTGTCGCCGTGACCGGTCGAAGTCTCGCCGCCCTGGCCTTCGCCTGTGCCATCGGCCTGGCCATGTGCTGGGCCGTCTGTGTGGCCAGCGGTGTTGTTGGTCGGCGATCTGTGGCCGACCGACGGACCGGGACCGTGCTCGTGAGCCGATCCACCGGGCAGTTGGTCGCCCAAACCGGTGCCGGGGCTCGGCAGGTCGCCGCCGGCGTGGACGGTGGGCAGGTCGCTGCCCGCGTGGGCGCCGGGGCTCGTGGGGACGTCCTCGCCGAGTCGGCCCACGTCGTCCAGGCTGCTGCCCAGGTTGACGTGCTGCACGGCCTCGGCGGCAGGCGGGGCCGCGCCTGCCATGGCCGGTTCCTTGACCGGGGCATCGACCCGGGGCAGGTCCGAGCCGGCCGGAGGGGTGTCCGTGCCGGGCCGGCCGGCCGCCTCGCCCGGGGCGTCGGGGGCCTTCTGCAGGACGTTGCCCCGCTCGTCGAGGAGGTTGCCGGCCGGGTCGTAGTACCGCGCCGGCGCGCCCTCCTCGGTGGGCAGCTTGACCGAACCCTCCGGCACCGCCGGCACATCGTCGGGCAGCTTGATGTTCCCGTCGGGCAGTTTCGTCGCGCCCTCCGGGACCGCCGTGCCCTCGGGCAGGTGCACCGTGCCGTCGGGCAGCTTGAACGCACCCTCGGGCAGCGTGATCGCGTCATCCGGCAGCTTCGGGATCTCGATGTTGCCGACGCCCTTGAGCGCGGCGCTGATGTCACCGATCTTCGACAGACCCGCGCCCGCGCCCTTGGCGACATACGTCATCGGGTCGATGACCTTGCCCGCCTTGCCCGCCGCGGAGAGCACCTTGGCGACCGCGCCCGCCTTGCCCGCACCCGAGACCCCGGCACCGGCGCCGCCCGTGAACACGGTCGTCAGCACGTTGAAGGTGACCGCTCCGGCCGCCCGGCCCGGGTTCTTGCCCCACTCGTCCCACGCCACCAGCGCCTTGCCGGTCTCCTTCATCGCCGTACGTGAGTCACGGATCCAGGACGGCAGCTTGTCATCCGGCAGGGCCCAGAACATCGTGCCCACACCCGGGATCGCGCTGATCGCCAGACCGGTCGCGAGCTGCGCCAGGCCCTTCCACGCCTGGCCCATCGCCTCCCAGCCGCCGAAGCCCACCAGCGTGCCCAGGCCCTTGATCGTGCCCCAGATCCCGTCCACGATCAGGCCGTCCCAGACAAAGGACTTGATCCAGTGACCGGCCTCGTACCAGTGGTGCCGCTCCTCCACCGGGTCACCCCAGGGAACTCCCCCTGCCCGACGGCGAGACGGGCCTGACGGATCCGGCGGAGGCGCTGCTGAGTCTGTTCTGACCCAGGGCCCCGGTACAGGCCCCAGGGCTCCGGCGCGAGAGACGTATGCGCCGTGACCCCGGCACTGGGTCCCTCAGGAGGAACCCTTGCCAGTCGGCCGGGTCATGCCGTCCCGGGTCCTCTCGGCAGGTTCAGTACTCGATCTCGCCGATCCAGGCGTACTCCAGAAGAGCCCTGGGCAGGTACTCGGACTCGACCTCGACGGAAATGCCCTGGTCCCGGGCGAGGCAGGCCATCGCCAGCGGTCCGAGGGCGACGAGCCCGTCGGCGTGGTTCGCGCGATCTTCGTCGGCGGTCCAGTACGCCTTGTGCCAGCGCACCGCGTCAGCCAGCGCCTTGTTGAACTCCGCGGCGTCTCGGCGGATGACGCGGTAGAACACGATCAGAGGCGGATAAAGGACCTTTGCCATCAAGTCGGCGTCGGCGTACCGCAGAGCCTCCGGGGAGGTTCCGTCGACTGCCGCGACGAGCTTGTCGCCGACATCTTGACGACCGAGCCAGAAGCTCTGCAGCGTCTCTACCCAGGGGTAGATGTACTCGTCGAACACCGCTCCGGAGTCACGCAGCAACGAAACGGGTACCTCGGCCAACTGGCGCAGTCGATCGTTGTCGCGGCAGATCATCGCGAGGTAGAAGGAAGTCACCCAGGTTCCCGCGTTCAGATGGGACTCGGGGCCGGTCGCGGGGAGTGTGCGCTCCCGGTCCTTGACCCGGCAGGTTACGCGAGTGCCCTCCGGGGCCACGGCGGCGGCAAAGAGCGCGGACCCGGTTTGCATGGCCGTCACCCAAGCCTCCCACGTCTCGAACTTCACGGCCTGTGGGTCAACGGCACAGCGTTGTTGCGCCAGGGTGAGTGCCGTGCTCAGTGCCTGGGGACGCAGCACCGCCGAGTCGGCGAACTCGTCGAGAATCCAGTCCGCGGTCTCGCCGAGAGCGTCGAGGGTGTCCGGCACGTCGTCCGTGGAGTACTTGTGTCGGGGAACGGTCGTGACCACAGCGGCCCTCCTCCGGCCCGTGGACGAACTGGTCGCTGCCGTCAAAGGTTCCCACCCCGAGGTCGCGACGATCAGGCCCACGAGTTCCGGGCGCTGCAGCCGGTTTGCCCGGAGCGCGCCCACCAGTGGTACGTGTACTCGACGTACGAGCCTTCGGGTGAGCGCAGGCGGTCGAGGGGGAGCCGGCAGCCGCTGGGGCATCCGTTTCCGGTCGCGGCAGACGATGGCGAGCCGGCTTCCGGCATCGGCGTACTGAGAGCGCCGTCGATCATCCCGGGCGCCTCTTCCAGACGCTCGATGGAGGCGATCACGTGTCGTACTCGCCGACCCAGGAGCGCTTCAGCAGGGCCCTCGGGATGTACTCGGACTCCACCTCGACGGGAAGGTCGGCGTCGTACGCCATGCAGGCGATGGCGAGGGGGCCGAGGGCCACGAGGCCCTCGCCGCTCCGGGAGCGTGCCTCGTTGGCCGTCCAGTACTCCTTGTGCCAGGTGAGAGCGTCGACCAGCGCCGTGTTGAACTGCTCGGCCTCCCGGCGCAGGTAGCGGTGGAAGAGCTCGATCGGCGGGTAGAGGATCTTGAGCATCAACTCCGGACCGGCGATCTGCGCGGCCTCGGGCGCCGTGCCGTCGATCGCGGTCACCAGGGTGTCCCAGGCGGCCTGCCGGCCGAACCAGAGATGTTGAAGTGTCTCTACCCAGGCGTAGATGTAATCGTCGAATTCCGCGCCGGATTCACGCAGGAAGGCGACCGGTACCTGCGCCAGCCGATCGACCCGGTCGTTCTCCCGGCAGATCACCGCCAGGTAGAAGGAGGTCAGCCAGTTCCCGGCGTGCAGATAGTCCTGGGGGCCGGTCACGGGAAGGTTCTTCACCTCGCCCGTGCTGCCGATCCGGCACGGCACGGGGCCCTCAGCGGCTGTTCCCGCGGCGAACAGTCCGCTACCGACCTGCATGGCGGTGACCCATGCCTCCCAGCTCGGGAACTCCCCTGCCGTCGGGTCCGTCAGACAGCGCCATTTCGCCAGAGTGAGGGAAGCCGTCAGCGCGTCGTAACGGTCGTCCTCCGACGTCTCGATGTGGTCGAGGACGTCCTTCGTGCTCTTGGCGATCGGCGCGATGAGTTCAGCTGCGTTGTCGGTGCGGAATGCATGGCGGGGGATGCGGGTGACCACTTGCTCTCCTCGGTCAGATCTTCAAATGCTCCATGACGGCACCGGCGTAGGCGTGACCCGGGTTGTCCACCGCCTTCACCAGAACGTACTGCACCTTGCCGTCCCGCAGCGCGGCCCGGATGTCCGCGGCGATCTCAGCGTCTCTTCCACCCCGACTGGTCATTTCCGCGAGGATGGTGCGTACGTAGGGCTTTGTGCCCTGCTTGACCCGCATGCCCTGGGCTCCCCCGTCATGGGCTGCGGGGTCCGACGGGTCAGGGTCGGCCTTGCCCTGGCGCCAGTCCAGGTCGCCCGACGGGGCCTTGGCCTCCACGATGAGGTAGTTGCCGTCGTCGCCGAGCTTGTACACATCATCGAACATGTTGGCGCCGTTCGGCGTCTTCGGGAGTTCGAGGCGCTCGGCGGTCGGGAACTCCTTCGGGATGACGTGGTGCCGTGCTGCAGCTTCACCGAGTTGCTCGGACAGCTTGCTGTTGTTGGGAACCCCGGGGAGGTGCTTGTCGTAAGCCTGCTGTGCCCTGGCCAGGGCCTCCGCGTTGGCGGCCGACGGCGTTTCCTCGAATGCCCGCTCGGCATTGAGCAGGTCAACGGACAGCCTGCGGTTCCGAGCCGCCTCGTCGAGCTTCGGAACGTTGTGCTCAGGGACTGTCTCCGGGCCGAGAGGAGTCGGCTTGAACTTCGTCTCCGAGGGTCCGCTCGGCAGGTCGTGTTTGGCGATCCAGTTGTTGTTGGCGTCTTTCTTCAGTATGGGCAGCTCGGCCCCGTCGACGATGCGTTCGGCGTTCTTGCGTCGGCCGATCTCGTCGTAATGTTCCTGGAACCATGCCGGGTCGTTGTTGGCCTTCCAGACGTGCCCTTCCTGGATCTGCTTGCGTTCTGCGGCGGAGAGTTCCTGGGCACCGTTGTGATCGCTACGGCTGGACGCCTCATCAGATGCGTGGTCGGGCGTGGTCGTGTCGTCCGCGTGGTCCAGCGCGTCGTCGCCCAGTCCGTCCATTTGGTCCAAGGCGTCGTCGCCGAGGCCCCCCAGGTCGTCCGAGGCGCCCCCTGTGGGCGGTTCGGCGCCGCCGTGGCCCGGCAGGGAGGTGTCGCCGGTGCCGCCCGGGACGTCGCGGGCGGGGGTTGCGGCATCGTCGGCATGACCGCCGGGCAGGTGGTCGCCGCCCGTGCGGGGGCCGGGGACCGCGTTGTCCGTGCCCGTGGGGAGGCGCTCGTCCAGGCTGTTGGTCGGCAGGTGGTCGCCGACGCCGCCGCCGGGGAGGTTGTCGCCCAGGCCGATGCCGGTGCCCGGCAGGTCGCCGCCGGCGTGGACGGCAGGGGACGTGGGGACGTCCTCGCCGAGTCGGCCCACGTCGTCCAGGCTGCTGCCCAGGTTGACGTGCTGCACGGGCTCGGGAGTGTGCGCGGCCGCGCCCGCCATCGCCGGTTCCCTCACCGGCGAGTCGACCCGGGGCAGGTCCGAACCGGCAGGCGGAGTACCCGTGCCGGGCCGGCCCGCCGCGTCGCCCGGGGCGTCGGGGGCCTTCTGCAGGACATTGCCCCGCTCGTCGAGGAGGTTGCCGGCCGGGTCGTAGTACCGCGCCGGAGCGCCCTCGTCCGTGGGCAGCTTGACCGAGCCCTCCGGCACCGCCGGCACATCGTCGGGCAGCTTGATGTTCCCGTCGGGCAGTTTCGTCGCGCCCTCCGGGACCGCCGTGCCCTCGGGCAGGTGCACCGTGCCGTCGGGCAGCTTGAACGCACCCTCGGGCAGCGTGATCGCGTTGTCCGGCAGCTTCGGGATCTCGATGTTGCCGACGCCCTTGAGCGCGGCGCTGATGTCACCGATCTTCGACAGACCCGCGCCCGCGCCCTTGGCGACATACGTCATCGGGTCGATGACCTTGCCTGCCTTGCCCGCAGCCGAGAGCACCTTGGCGACCGCGCCCGCCTTGCCCGCACCCGAGACCCCGGCGCCCGCGCCGCCCGTGAACACGGTCGTCAGCACGTTGAAGGTGACGGCGCCGGCGGCGCGGCCGGGGTTCTTGCCCCACTCGTCCCACGCCACCAGCGCCTTGCCGGTCTCCTTCATCGCCGTACGTGAGTCACGGATCCAGGACGGCAGCTTGTCGTCCGGCAGCAGCCAGAACGCCGTCCCCACACCCGGAATGGCGCTGATCGCCAGGCCGGTGGCGAGCTGGGCGAGGCCCTTCCACGCCTGGCCCATCGCCTCCCAGCCACCGAAGCCCACCAGCGTGCCCAGGCCCTTGATCGTGCCCCAGATCCCGTCCACGATCAGGCCGTCCCAGACAAAGGACTTGATCCAGTGCCCGGCCTCGTACCAGTGGTGCCGCTCCTCCACCGGGTCACCCCAGGGAAGCTTGGCGTTCTTCATGTCCTCGGCGTTGAAGCCGTACTGGTCCTTGCGCTCCGACCCGTCCCCCGCCACCATCTGGGTCCCGCCCCAGATCCCGGTGATCTTGTTGTGGCAGGTCCGCTCCGCCGCCCAGAACGCCGCCACCGTCGCCGTGATGTCGTCCCGGAGCTGGTTGTGCTCCTCGACCTTGTCCTCGTCGTAGTCCCACTCGTCATCGTCCTTCACCGACGCGACGAACGTCTGGGCCTTCAGCTTCAGATCCTTCAGGTTCTGCACCAGCGGACGGATCTCGGTGGCGTAGGAGGAGAGGGCCGAGGAGACGGTCTCCAGGTCGGTCGCGAAGTCGTTCGCGCGTTCCTGCACCGGCTTGGTGGTGGCGAAGAGCTGCTCGGCTTCCGGGGCGTGGTAGAACGCCGACAGCCCCTGGAACTTGGAGTGGACGTCACCACCCGTGGTGCGGACATTGCCCGCATCCGTCTTCAGGCTCGCGTAGTCCAGCTCCAACTGGTCGACATCACCCGTGAACTGCGGAATCTTCTCCGGCTGGATCACGCGTCACCCACCCCCGTAGGTCCGTCTCGACTCCCGTATTGACGCTCGCCAATGACGAATCATCATACAAACGCCCGGCCGGGGGGTGCCGGAATCATCACTGGACCGCTACAGGACCGCTCCGTGCAGCCTCGCGTCCCGCTCCGCCAACTCAAGTGCCTTGCAAGCCAGTTCATCGGCACGTACCGGGTCCGTCATGAGCAGGTGTTCCGCCTCCACGAGCCGGGTTCGAGCCGTGACGTCCACCGTGCCGCCATGGGTGACGACGAATTCCCGGGCAGCGGCCGTGCTGCCCCGCGCGACGAGCGTGGCCGCAGCGGTCAGGACCCCGGACCGGCTACCGGTGGGTGGGAACAGCGCCCGTACGATGCGGCGCAGCGCGTCTGCCGGGTCGTACGGATGCCCGGACGTCAACTCACGCCGCACCGAAGCCAGTACGGCGTCGGCGTGCAGGAGCTGTGAGTAGGTCTCGCCTTCACGGAGCAGAGGGGTGCGCAGCTCCGCCAGCGCGGCTTCGGCGCCCGTGAGGGTGGCGGGGATCAGGCGGGCCGTCTCGTCGAGGTGGGCGGCGAGGCGGTCGACGCCGTCGATGAACACGCCGGCCTGGGCGACGGCGTCCTCGGCGGCACGCAGATGCCCGGCGGCTTCCTCGGGTCGGCCCGAATCGGCTTCCTGATGACTCTGGTTGAGGCTGGTCGTCGCCGACACCAGGCGGTCCTTGGCCAGTTCGACGTACCCGGTGGCGAAGGTGCTCGCGGTCGGCGCGTACCGCTCGTGCAGGTCGGTGAGCGTGGCCTGGGCGGTCGCCGTGCGGGCGGCCAGTTCCCGGAAGCGGGCCTCGGCGACCGGCAGCGCCCCGCCGCCCGGAGTGTCCGCCGCGTCCCACAGCTCGCGCAGCGCCGCCGCCTCGGCGTCCAGGCGGCGCGCGGCCTCCTGGCAGCGGCCGATCACCCCGGCGAGCGCGTGCCTGCGGGCGGCGTCCTCCCCGGGGACGCCCTCGTCGTAGCGCTGCCGGATCCGGAACGCGGCCGTCAGCTCGGCCTCGGCCGCCCGGACCGCCTCCGCAAGGGGCTCCACGGCCGCCGGGTCGAGGCTGGTCCGGGCGAGGGCGAGTTCGCCCCGGGCGCCGTGCCGGCGGGTGTCGGTCTCGACCAGGGCGGCACGCGACCGCTCGTCCAGGTCGGCGAGTTCGTCCGCGGCGGTGAGGGGACCGGGGGAGCCGGGTGCGGCCGGGGTGGTGCGGGTACGGGTGCGGCGGACCCGGCGTGTGTAGCCGTAGGCCGCCAGCACGGCCGCCGCGCCCACCAGTGTCACGGGGAGGATGAGGTTGGTGCCTGAGGTCTCGTCGTCGCCGGGGGCGGCCTGTGGGGAGGTCGTAACCCGTGCCGGTACCGATACCGACTCCGGTACCGGTACCGGAGTCGGTGCCGAAGCCGATGATCGCGATGCTGCAACCGGAACGCCGGTGTTCGTCGTCATCCCTGGCAACAGCAGCCACACGGCCCCGGCCGCGCCACTCAGCACGGCGTGCGCCACCCGCACGGGTACCTGGGACCCGGCGCGCCGCGACCGGGCACGGAACAGGGACGACGTCACATTTCGGAGCGTATGGCCGCTTCTGCGGTGGCGCGAGCGGGATGCGCCCGACGCGGGGACGGGGGGACAGCACGCGCACGGGGAGGGGCACGGGGTGGAGCGGTCCTCGATACGGTCCGGGAACGACGGGGAGAGGGACGTCACCGACACCACCCCCACGGGCCACGACCCGGAAGACGCTGCCCCTGAAGGCACCACCCCCGAAGGCACCGACGCCGAAGCCACCCCCGCCGACCCCACCCCCACCCCCCGCCGCCCCCGCCGGCTCCGCTGGACCCTCCGTACGCTCCTCGCGCTCGTGCTGGCCGTCATCCTCCCCGTGCTCGGGACGCAGGTCGCCCTCCGGATCAACTACGCCGGAGACCTCGCCGACGGCACCCTCACCCGCGGCAAGGACGCGATCTGGCTGGGCCACGCCTGGGTGGACGGGCGGAAGAAGGACGCCGACGTGAAGGCGCTGGCGCGGCGGCTGGGGCAGACCGGGATCCGGGACCTGTACGTGCATTCCGGGCCCCTGGAGCACGACGGGACGCTGCCCGGGTCGGCGTATCCGCGCGCCCGCTGGTTCATCGAGGCCGTGCACCGGGAGATGCCCGGGGTGCGGGTGCAGGCGTGGCTCGGTGACGTGCTCGCCACCGAGGGCCCGACCGGCATGCGGCTGGAGGACGACGGGACGCGTGCCAACGTCGTACGGTCCGCCCGTGCGATCCTCGCCGTCGGCTTCGAGGGCGCCCATTTCGACCTGGAGCCCCTGCACTCCGGCGACCGCGACTATCTCCGTCTGCTCGACGCCCTGCACGCCGTCACCGCGGCGCAGGGCGCCCAACTCTCGGTCGCGGCGCACCAGATCGACCCGCTGCCCGGCTTCCACTCCTTCTGGGGGACCGTCGCCGGGCACCCCAAGTGGTGGTCGCAGGCCTTCTTCGGCGAGGTCGCGCGCCGCGTCGACCAGATCGCCGTCATGTCGTACGACACCATGCAGCCGCTGGAGAGCACCTACGGCGGATACGTGGCCCAGCAGACCTCCCTCGCCCTGGAGGCCACCCCCGCCGGCACCGATCTGCTGATGGGCCTGCCCTTCTACCACGAGAACCGGTTCGGCCACTGGGCGCACGCCGAGACCGTGCCCGCCGCCGTCCGTGGCGTCCGCCTCGGGCTGTCCCGCACGGACGCGGACCGGGCGAACTTCGGGGTGGCCCTGTACGTGGACTTCGCGGCGACGGAGGGGGACTGGACGGCGTACCGGCGGGACTGGGCACGCAAGTGAGCCAAGTGAGCCAAATGAGCT
>NZ_CBDQZH010000025.1:0-114788 GCF_965341775.1 Streptomyces sp. bgisy159
ACCAGCTGGGGACGCGTCTATGTCGTCGAAGCTCTCTGCAGACTCGACGACCCGGCTGCCCGACCATGGCTGCTTCGCAGGGCCTGCGACGGCGACTTCCTCAACGGATACTTCGCCGACAAGGTCGCGACAGTCGCCAGACTCCATGAGGCGCTTGCAGACCTCGATACCGACAGCGAGATGGTCGACCACATCGGTCGACTGCTTCATCTGATGAGCGACTGCGGGGGAATGGGGCTCACCCTCGCTCACTACCCCCATTCGAGAGCGGTCCTAGAAGCTCATGCTCGCCATGTGGGTTCGCTCAGCCCGACGATCGAGCGCTACTTCACGATCGCTGTGCTCACTCAGCACCTGACCACGGAGCATCCCGAGGCTGCGGGGTGCACTGCGACTCAGCAGGAAGCGCTCCGAGAGACGTACCTCGAAGTCCTCGACCGAGAGGAGTGGACCGAGACGCACGCGCTGGGTTCACTGCGGATGACAACCGGATGCGGTGGCTCGCCGACCACCGGGCGTCACAGCTGAGGCTGCGTGCGTTCCCCGATCTAGAGTCGGATACCGAGGAATAGCGCACGTCAGGAATAAGTGCTCTCCGCCAGTATCGAGGCCCACGCCTCAGGGCGTGTGCGACCCGGTCGGGGCGGTGGAGTCGGCTCCACCGCCCCGGCGGGCGCGGCCCGGCAAGGCGCGAAGAGGGCGCCGGCGGACAGCCGGCGCCCTCTTTCGGTACAACGAGGGAGCCTCAGGCCTCCCGCGCCCGGCCCATGACCGCCGGGAAGGTCGCCGGGTCCGCGTCGAAGCCCCGGACGTCGTCGTGGAAGACCCAGCCGTCGGACGGGTCGCGCACGAACTCCGCGATGGTCGCCGCCGTGGCAGCGGGCACCGTGCCGAAGTCCCCCTCGGAGAGCACCGAGTAGCCCTCGCGGATCCTGAACCCGGGATCGGCGACGCCGTCGAGCGCGCGGTACGCCGAGCGCTGCTGGATGACCACGCCGACGACCACGCGCGCGTAGCGGGCGTCCAGTCGCTCCAGTTCCGCGGTCATGACCTCGTCCCAGCCGAAGCCCTTGCCGTCCTTGCTGTCGCGGTTGAGATAGATGGTGCCGTCGGGTGAACGGCTGTCGAAGTGCACCACATAGGCGGGCTCCCCGTACGGGGCGTCCGCGAGGTACGTGGCGGCGACGATGTCGAGGTCCGTGGGCGGCTCTCCCGCCGGGCTCGGATCCCACTTCAACGCGATCTCGACCTTGCTCAAACCCTTGTTGAGGCCATTCACAGGCTTCCCCTTCCCCGTCTCCCCGTTGCTCCCCGTCGGCCCTCGGCCTGAACTGCCCTCTGCGCAAGGCAGGTTGTCCATCCTGCCACGCGCGCGTGCACCGTCGCGCGTCCGCGGTGGGCCAGAGCGTGACCGACGCCACGTCCGGTGGCCTTACGATGGCGCGGTGCTGGTCAAGTGGATTCGCTGCACCGTGGTCGACCGCCGCGGTTTCGAGCGGGGGCAGCGAAAGTGGGCGGGGCTTCTGGGCGAGCCGGGATTTCGTGGCCAAGGCGGGGGCTGGAGCAGGGCCCGTCCCTCCGTGGCCCATGTCTTCGCGTTCTGGGAGAGCCGCGCCTTCTACGACTCCTTCATGGCGCGCTCGCACGATCGGCTGGCGGCCACCCAGGCCGGTACCTTCAAGAACGCGCAGGTCAGGCTCTTCGACTACCGCTTCGACGTGAAGACCGGCTTCGAGCCCCGGTTCACGGACACCGACCTGCTCCGCGTCGCGCTGTGCCGGGTCCACGAGGAGCGCGCGGAGCACTTCACCCTGATGCAGGAGAAGGTCTGGAACCCCGCCATGGCCGGCTCGCCCGGCATGATCCGCGGACTGTTCGCCGAGGCACCGGGGCATGAGTTCCTGGTGCTGTCGATGTGGCGCTCGGAGGCCGAGCACGGCAAGTACCGGACCGAACGCGTCGAGCGCCTCGCGCTGCGGGCGCAGACCGAGGCGGACATCGCCTCCCTCACCGGTGACATAGTGGAGCTGGAGCCCTCGTGGACGGTCTGATCCGTGTGAGCTACGCCGTATGGAGCCCGTACGAGTGCTCGGAACGCCGTCACTCGATCTAGGGTTTCGGCATGGCACGACCACGGCGCATCGTCCTTGTCCGCCACGGGGAGTCAACGGGCAATGTTGATGACACCGTGTACGAACGCGAACCCGACCACGCGCTGGCGCTGACCGAGCGCGGCTGGCGGCAGGCGGAGGAGACCGGAAAGCGGCTGCGGGAACTGTTCGGCCGCGAGCACGTCAGCGTCTACGTCTCGCCCTACCGCCGTACCCACGAGACGCTGCGCGCCTTCCACCTCGAACCGGAGCTGATACGGGTCCGTGAGGAGCCCCGGCTGCGCGAGCAGGACTGGGGGAACTGGCAGGACCGCGACGAGGTACGGCTGCAGAAGGCGTACCGCGACGCCTACGGGCACTTCTTCTACCGGTTCGCCCAGGGGGAGAGCGGAGCCGACGTGTACGACCGGGTCGGCGGCTTCCTGGAGAGCCTCTTCCGCAGCTTCGAGGCCCCCGACCACCCGCCCAACGTGCTGATCGTGACCCATGGGCTCGCCATGCGCCTGTTCTGCATGCGCTGGTTCCACTGGACGGTCGCGGAGTTCGAGTCGCTGTCGAATCCCGGGAACGCGGAGATGAGGATGCTCGTTCTCGGAGACGACGGCAAGTACACGCTTGACCGGCCGTTCGAACGCTGGCGTGATCCGGAGCCGTACGGGATCACCGGATGGAGTGGCAGCCGATGACCTCCGACTCCTCTTCCTCAGGGCGCCTGGAGCGCGCCCTGGCAAGCCTGCGCGGACTCTCCGTGGGGGACGCACTCGGCTCGCAGTTCTTCGTGCCGGACCACTATCCGCTGCTCAAGCGCCGCGAGCTGCCGCCGGGCGACTGGCAGTGGACCGACGACACCGAGATGGCCGCCTCGGTCGTCGCCGTCCTGGCCGCGCACGGGCGGATCGACCAGGACGCGCTGGCCCGCTCCTTCGCCGAGCGGCACGACTTCGACCGGGGGTACGGTCCCGCCGTCAACCGGCTGCTGCGGCTGATCCGGGAAGGCGGCGACTGGCGGGAGCTGGCCGCCGCGCTCTTCAACGGACAGGGGTCCTGGGGCAACGGAGCGGCCATGCGGATCGCCCCGCTCGGTGCCTGGTACGCGGACGACCCCGAGCAGGCCACCCACCAGGCGGAGATCTCCGCCTACCCCACCCACCAGCACCGCGAGGCCGTCGTGGGCGCCATGGCGGTGGCCGCGGCCGCAGCCCTGACCGCGGCGCCCGGGGGACCGCCCAGGGCCGAGGCGCTGCTGGACGGCGTCATCGCCCTGGTTCCCCGCAGCGCGGTCGGCGCGGGGCTGAGGCGTGCCCGGGACATGCTCGACTACGGCGACGCCGCCACCGTCGCCGCCGTGCTCGGCTGTGGACGGCGTACGACGGCGCACGACACCGTGCCCTTCGCTCTCTGGTCGGCCGCCCGGGCGCTCGGTGACTTCGAGACGGCGTTCTGGACGACCGCGCAGGCCGGCGGAGACATGGACACGACCTGCGCGATCGTGGGCGGCGTGCTCGCCGCGGGCAAGGCGGGGGCGCCCCCGGCCGCATGGGTCGAGCGCACGGAGGAGCTGCCCGGCTGGCTGCCGACCGCCTCGTGACGGGCCGCCGGGCCGGCTGAGAACCGGACCGCGCCCCTGTCCGCCCGGTCCCGCGGACCGCCGGGAGGACCAGCGGCCGGCCTCTCGGCCGACCGTACGCTGCCCGGTGACTCGTCGGGGTGGTGATGGGGGAGTCGAGGGAAGTCGACGAAGGTGTGCCCGGCGCTCCCCCCGACGACTCCTGGACCGTGCCGCACCGCCGTCGGCCGCGTCCGCGGCCGGTGGCCCATCGGACCGTGGTTCCACGCTTCGCGAACGCGACCTGCCAGGACCTGGGGGAGTGTTGCGTGAGGGCAGCCGGATCGAGGCTTCCGGTCGGCTTCTTTCCCACCGTCGGCAGCGAGGTCGCCGATCCTGAGACCGGAGCGGATGCACGACTGCGAACGCAGTCGGTCACTGCCCGGCGGCCTTCCCGCCGAGGCTGCGCGGCGGCCCGGATTCGTAAGGGGAACCGGGGTGTCGCCCGCGGATCACGGCGGCGTAGGCTAAGGGCGCCATGCCGTACGAACCGCCCACTCACACCGTCGAGCGCTCCCTCCGCGCCACGACCGGAGCGAAGATCATTGCCGGTGTCGACGAGGTGGGCCGCGGTGCGTGGGCCGGTCCGGTCACCGTCTGCGCGGCCGTCACCGGACTGCGTCGACCCCCTGCGGGTCTCACCGACTCCAAACTGCTCACCGTCAAGCGACGCACCGAGCTCGCGGAGGAACTGCGCACCTGGGTGACCTCGTACGCCCTGGGGCACGCCTCCCCGGAGGAGATCGACGACCGGGGGATGACCGCAGCCCTGCGCCTCGCGGCCGTACGGGCCCTCCAGGGCCTGCCGCTCCGCCCGGACGCGGTCATCCTGGACGGCAAGCACGACTATCTGGGCACCCCCTGGCGGGTGCGCACGGTGATCAAGGGAGACCGGTCGTGTGTGGCGGTCGCGGCGGCCTCGGTGATCGCCAAGGTGCAGCGCGACAAAATGATGGCCGAACTGGGTATCGACCATGCAGACTTCGGTTTTGCGGACAACGCCGGGTATCCGTCTCCCGTGCACAAGGCCGCACTGGCGGAGCGGGGACCCACCCCGTACCACCGGTTGTCGTGGGCGTATCTTGATGCGCTGCCCCAGTGGCGGCACCTCAAGAAGGCCCGCAGCTGGGCGGACGGAAGCGTTCCGGAGATCGAGGGCCAACTCGGCTTCGATTTCTGACGCGTCCGCTCGCACCGCAGTGCCCCCGCCGACGCGAGCCGCACCACCGTTTGATAAATATCAGCCCATGCCTCTCATTCCCGAGGAGCCTCAGATTCACGAGAGTGCCCAGGGTCCCCGCGCCACTCCGGCCAGCGGCCGCACCGCGCCGACCCCCCGCCCCGTACCCGGCCCACGTTCCGTGGCCCCGTCGCGACCCGGTCGTCCCGGTCCTCCGCGGCCCACGCCTCCGGTGCAGCGCGCGCCCCGCGACCCGGCCGCCGTCAAGCCCGGGCCGCCGGCCCCGGCCGCTGCCGCCGCCGCTCCGCAGGTCCAGCTGATCCCGGCCTCGGCCGAGGGCGCGCTGGACGCCGCCGAGGAGGCGGTTGACCTGCTGCTGGAGTCGGGCCGCGCCCCCGGTGAGGTCCTGGTGGTCACCACCGGCGAGCCCCACCCGTGGGCGACCCACGAACTGTCCTTCGGTGAGGCGTCCTACTGGGCGCAGCACGACGCCCGGGACGACGTCTTCTACTTGGACGCCGCCTCCGTCGGCCGGGCCGCCGAGCGTCCCGTCGTCGTGGTCGCCGTCAACGGTGGTCCCGCCTCAGCCGCCGCCACCGCGCTGCCGCTGGCCCACTCCCGGGCCGGAGCCCTGCTGATCGTCTGCGGCGACCCGCAGCAGATCAACGCGGTACTGGGCGCCGGACTCTGAGCCGACGGGCGGCAGCTGGAGCGGGCGGCCCCCGGTGTCGACGCCGGGGCGCCGTGCCGGCCGCCGTCGGCGCGTGCGGTGACAAACCGGCGGTGACTGCTCGGCGGGCTCGGTGACCGGTAGTGGGGGCGTGGGGGAGTCCGGCGGTCGCGTGCGGGCCCGTGACCGCACGGCGGTCCGGCGGAGTCGTGCTCGGCCGCGGACTCCGGCGCCCCGGCTCCTGCGTGCCTGCGACCCCTCGCCGTGCCTGCGGCAACGTGGCGGAACGCCTCGGCCCGCCGGGCCGGGGTTCGCGTGTCCACGGCGCCGGGTGCGAGATCGGGTGCACACGTCGAGGGCGTTCCCGCGTGGTCGTGCGGCCGGAGGCCGGGGCGGTCCGCTGTGCGAGCGGCTCAGGGCCGACGGCTCAGCGTGCGGCGGCGCGACGCAGCACGTCCGACGCCGCACCCCCGGTGCGCGGCAGCGGCGGAGGCGCTTCGGACAGCGCGAACGGCTCCGGGGCGGAGTCCGTGTTGGGCCGTCGGCCGCCCCGGCCCTCGCCGAGAACCTGCCAGCCGTCACGGGTCAGCGTGACGTACGCACCGCACCGCAGCCCGTGCAGGGTGCAGGCGTCCCGCAGACCCCACATCAGCGCACCGTCCTCCTCCGTCCAACGCGCGTCACCCTCACGGCAGTAGAGGAGTACGGCGGTGCGCACCGGGGTGCGGCGTCTGAGGTCGTGCGGGATGATCCGGCGCAGCTGGGCGAGCAGCGCGTTGCGGAAGATCCACCCGTCGGCCGGTGCCTGCCGGCGCACGAACGAGGCGCTGGCCCGCACCCGCTCGTCCGGATCGAGCACGGCCACGATCGCGGTGGCCGGCCCGGGGCGGTGCCGCGCATGCAGCCCGCTGACGACCTCCCGCGGATTGCGCAGCAGCGGAATGCCTGCCGCGGCCCACTCGGCGGGCTCCAGCAAGCGGGTGGCGGAAGCGTCGGACGTGGACGTCGACAACGGCGCCGCCGAGGACGGAGCGAATCCGAAGGTCACGTTCCTCCCTTCGGCTACGGCCCACACAGCGGGCGGGTCGGATTCGGGGGAGCGCACACCGCAACAGAGCCCTACCGGACCACGGCCGAGCCGTACGGGGAGCGGACCTCAATTCTTCCTGTCGAACTGGGATGCGGCAACGAGCAATTGGGGCCACCGAGGGTTATGTAGTGGTGCGCGGCTTATATCACTACCCAGAGTGGCCGGGGTCGATGCACGGGGCGTGGGGAGAGCCGCCGTCACGGAGGGTGAAGTGGCTCATTGTCAGTGCCGTCGGGTTGCATGGAGGCATGGACGATGTGGAGCTGCGCACCGAGGCCGACGCGATCCTCGCCGAACTGGTGGGGGCGCCGCAGGGTGCGGCGCGATTGCGGGAGGACCAGTGGCAGGCGGTGGCCGCCCTGGTACGCGAGCGTCGGCGGGCGCTGGTGGTGCAGCGCACCGGGTGGGGCAAGTCGGCGGTCTACTTCGTCGCCACCGCCCTGCTGCGCCGCCGCGGCGCCGGCCCCACGGTGATCGTCTCCCCGCTGCTGGCGCTGATGCGCAACCAGGTCGAGTCGGCGGCGCGGGCCGGCATCCGGGCGCGCACCATCAACTCGGCCAACCCGGAGGAGTGGGACGCCATCCACGAGGAGGTGGAGCGGGGCGAGACCGACGTGCTCCTCGTCAGCCCCGAGCGCCTCAACTCCGTCGACTTCCGGGACCAGACGCTGCCCAAACTGGCGGCCACCACCGGCCTGCTGGTGGTCGACGAGGCGCACTGCATCTCGGACTGGGGCCACGACTTCCGGCCCGACTACCGCCGGCTGCGCGCGATGCTCGCCGAACTGTCCCCGGGTGTGCCCGTGCTGGCCACCACCGCGACCGCCAACGCGCGCGTGACCGCCGACGTGGCCGAGCAACTGGGGACCGGCGCCGGGGAGGCTCTGGTGCTGCGCGGCCCGCTGGAGAGGGAGAGCCTGCGGCTGGGCGTCGTACGCCTGCCCGACGCGGCGCACCGCCTGGCGTGGCTCGCCGAACACCTCGACGAACTGCCGGGGTCCGGGATCGTCTACGCGCTGACCGTGGCGGCGGCCGAGGAGGCCACGGCCTATCTCCGGCAGCGTGGTTTCCCGGTGGCCCCGTACACCGGCCGCACGGAGAACGCCGACCGACTCCAGGCCGAGGAGGACCTGCTGGCCAACCGGGTCAAGGCACTCGTCGCGACCTCGGCCCTCGGCATGGGGTTCGACAAGCCCGACCTCGGTTTCGTGGTCCATCTCGGCTCGCCCTCCTCGCCGATCGCCTACTACCAGCAGGTGGGGCGCGCCGGCCGCGGTGTCGACCACGCCGACGTGCTGCTGCTGCCCGGCAAGGAGGACGAGGCCATCTGGCGCTACTTCGCCGACACCGCCTTCCCGCCCGAGGCACAGGTCCGCCAGACCCTGGCGGCCCTCGCCGACGCGGGGCGACCGCTGTCCGCACCCGCTCTGGAGGCCCTGGTCGACCTGCGGCGCACCCGGCTGGAGACCATGCTCAAGGTGCTCGACGTGGACGGCGCGGTCAAGCGCGTCAAGGGCGGCTGGATCGCCACCGGCGAGCCGTGGGTCTACGACGCCGAGCGGTACGCGTGGGTCGCCCGGCAGCGCGCCGCCGAACAGCAGGCCATGCGCGACTACGTCAGTACCGACGGGTGCCGTATGGAGTTCCTGCGCCGGCAACTGGACGACGAGGGAGCGGCCCCGTGCGGCCGCTGCGACAACTGCGCGGGCCCCTGGGCCGACCCGTCCGTCTCCGCGGAGGCGCTGACCGGGGCGACCAGGGAACTGGACCGGCCGGGAGTGGACGTCGAGCCCCGCCGCATGTGGCCGACGGGGATGCCCGCCCTGGGCGTCGACCTCAAGGGGCGCATCCCGGCCAAGGAGCAGTGTTCGGCCGGGCGGGCCCTGGGCCGGCTCTCGGACATCGGGTGGGGCAACCGGCTGCGCCCGCTGCTCGCCGACGGCGCGCCCGACGGTCCTGTCCCCGACGACGCGCTGCGGGCCGCGGTGGCCGTGCTCGCGGACTGGGCGCGCTCCCCGGGCGGCTGGGCGTCGGACGGCCCGGACGCCGTCCCCCGGCCGGTGGGCGTCGTGGCCGTGCCCTCCCTGAGCCGGCCGCGGCTCGTGGAATCCCTGGCCCAGGGCATCGCGGCCGTCGGCCGCCTGCCCTACCTCGGCACCGTGACCTACACCGGGGCGAGCGACCCGCACCGGGCGCACCGCAGCAATTCCGCCCAGCGCCTGAGAACCCTGTCCGATGCCTTCGCCGTCCCCGAGGAACTGGCCGCCGACCTGGCCCGCGCACCGGGGCCCGTCCTGCTCGTGGACGACTACTCCGAGTCCGGCTGGACCCTCGCCGTCGTCGCCCGCCTGCTGCGCCGGGCGGGTGCCGAGCAGGTGCTGCCCCTGGTCTTGGCCGTGGCGGGCTGAGAGCGTGGTGGGCCGGACCGGGCCGGGCCGACCGGTCGGTGGCGCGTGGCCGGGCCGCTGTGCTCGTGGCTGCGGAGGGACGGCGGGAGACGTTCCCGCGGTCATACCGGGGGAGGAGCGACCGGCGCCGTGCAGCGAAGGGACTTCGGCGTCCTGTTCCGGCAGTCGGTTGACGTGGTCCTGATCGGAGTTATCCACAGGTCAAGCGGAGCTTCGCATTCCGCGAGATCGTCTGATCATGACGCATCACAGCGAAAACAGTGCATCTTCCGAGAATGACGACATGTCAGGAGTTCGCCGACCGGCACCGGCTGGCGAACCTGCCCCGGACGGCGCAGTCACGCCGCCGTACGTGTACGAGGGCGCCGCTCCGTACGACGGCGCGGCCACGTTCGGTCAAGGCAGCGGTGCCCACCAGGTCACCCTGCGCACCCCGGCCGAACTGGCCGACGCCCTCCCCTACCTGCTCGGCTACCGTCCCGAGGACAGCATCGTCCTGGTGTCTGTGCACCGACACTCCGGACGCGGCCGGTTCGGCGGCCGGGCCCGGCTCGGCATCCCGGCCAACCGCGACGACTGGCAGTCGGTCGCCCGGCAACTGGCACACGGCCTGGTGACGGGCGGTGAACGCAGGGGAGCCCGACCCGAACAGATCGTCGCCTATCTGTGCCAGGAGCCGGCACCGGGCGAGTCGGCCCATGAGGTGATGGAACGCCTGCGGCCCCTCGCCCAGCATCTGCGCGTAGAGAGCGGCCGACTCGACGTCCCCGTGATCGAGGCGCTCTGCATCTCCGGCGGCCGCTTCTGGTCGTACTGCTGCGGCAGCGCCTGCTGCCCGCCCGAGGGCACGCCCATGGGCCTGCCGGGCACCTCCGTGCTGGCCGCGGCCGCCACCTATGCCGGCATCCAGGTCAGGGGCAGCCTGCGCGCACTGCGCGCCCGGCTCCAGCCTTTGGAGACCTCCCTGGTCTCGGAGCAGGAAGCGGCACTCGACGCCCTGGGCAGCGCGCTCGTCCCCAGGATCCTCGACGACTCCGGCCGCGCTCAGGTGGCCGCGGAGACGATGGCCCTGGCGCACAAGGTGCTGCGACGCTTCGCCGAGGTGCCGCCCCCGTCCGGCAGGCAGACCGAGGACCGCCGCGACGACGACCTGCTCGACGCCGACGAGGCGGCCACCTTGATCCTGGGCCTCCAGGACCGGACGACACGCGACCGCGCCGCCGAATGGATGGAGGGGGACGAGGCCGCACCGGCGCTCCGGCTGTGGCGGGCCCTGGCCCGCCGCTGCGTCGGCTCCTACGGCGAGCACGCCGCCGCCCCCCTGAGCCTCGCCGGCTGGGTGGCCTGGTCGACCGGCGACGAACTCGAAGCACGGGAAGCCCTCGCCATGGCCCTCGGCGCCGACCCCGCGTACCTCTTCGCCCGTCTTCTGCACCAGGCGTGCAATGAGGGCCTCGACCCCGAGTCGGTCCGCCGCTGCCTGCGTGCCGAACGCGTCGGTCGTACCGCGGGTGCGGCACGCGATGTGCGCTCCGGCGGACCTGACACCGGTGCGCTGTCCGGCGACGGCCCGTCCGGAGCCTCCGTCCTGCCCGGCCCGAGCGAGACGGACCCTCAGTGCCGTGTACCGGCCACCACAGCGCTGCCCCGCCGCAGTCGCCGATCCCGTATGCGGACGCCCTCCGGATCCGGACCTCGCCGCCCCGCAACCTCCACACGTGACGGCGTCCCGAGGCCCCGTACGCCGGGGAAGACGAACGCACGACGCCGCGGCGCGGCCGCGGAGGGACCGCGGCCGACTGACGGCGACGGCCCTGTGGAGTGACACGGCCGACGGGCACCAACAGCGGCCCGACGGGGTGCCAACAGCGGATCGGCGGCGTCGCACGGCGGGCCCGACCGGGTGCCACGAGCGGGCGACGGGGTGATGCGGAGGGCCGCTCCGGCGCCAACAGCAGGCCGATGCCGCGCCGTGAAGGCGGGAGGGGCGGGGGCCGCTACTCCACGAGTGGCGGGGTGCCGCAACGGCTGGAGTGGCGGGCTGCCGCAAGAACACGGGCGCGGCGATGTCGGGCGGTGCCGCTCAGCTCCCCGTCTCGTGCCGCACGCCACCTCGCCGAATCACCCCCGCCATTCGGTGGGCACCGCCCCGTACGGGCGTGACCCGGGCGAGGGCCGGTCCGTTCACCTGAGTGGCGCAACGACCTGAGCGGCCCACCGTCGCGCAGGCCGCGCGCCGCCCCGTATCCGTCCGGTCGGGCCCCGGCACCGCACCCGCCCGAGGCACAGAGAGCAGAAGAAGCAACCGTATGCACCAGCCGACTCCGCCCTCCTCCGACGACTGCCTCCCCTCCGGACGGCCCGGGCACCACCCGGGGCCCGGCGTCGGTACCGCCGGCACCAGCGTGCCGGCCGACCGGTTCCGCCACGGCGCCGAACGCGCCTCCCCGACCAGCGGCCGAGGTGGCCTCCCCGAAGCGGACGCAGCAGCGAGCCGATCCGACGGGGAACGCGTTCCCGCGGCCACCCCCGTCCCGGCTCCCGCAGCGCCACGCCCCCCGGCCCCTCGGCCGCCCGCACCGGCACCGGCACCGGCCACCCCACCACCCGCCACCACCCCCCACCCGCACGCCGCTGTCCCCCCAGTCCAGCCCGGGGCCCTCGGCCCGCCCGCCCCCGGCCCGCGCACAAGCCCCGCTCCGACCGCCGGAACCGCACCCACACCGCCGCGTGGCCCGGGGGATCTGCCCCCGGCACACGAAGTGCTGATCTGCGTGGCCCTTCCCGGCCTGGCCATCTCCCCACCCGGAGGCCAGCTGACCGGCCGCGGGCTGGACGGCTACTACCGGGCGGGACGGCGCGTCCTGTCCCGGTGCCAGGTCCGCGTCGCCGGACGCGAACCCCTGCCCGTGCAGTCCCGGCTGACGTCGGCCGACCGAGCCCACTTCGTCGGCACGCTGCGCGCCTCCCCACCCGGCGGCCCCGACCCCGATGTCGTCGTGGAGCGGATCCGCACCGCCGACGGCACCGAACGCATCACCCTGCGCAGCTCCGCGCCCCGCCCGATGCGCCTGCCGGTCGAGGTGGCCCTCGGCACGGACCTCGCCGACCTCGGGACGATCGCCGCGGGCGCCACCGGCCCCGACCTGCCCGCCAGCGTCCACGACTCCGGACTGCGCTGGTCGGCCTCCACCGGAAGGTCGTCGGTGACCGCCACTCCGCCGCCCACCGACTCGCTCGCCTCCGCCGGCCTGCTCCGCTGGGAGGTGGACCTCCCGGCCGGCGGAAGCGCCACCCTGGAGTTGCGGGCCCGCCTGGACGGAACCGGCCCCGTCCGGCCCGCGGGCCGCACCGCCACCAGCCCCGTGGCCCACGCCAGGGCCGACGGCGACGACCCTCGGGCCGAAGCGCTCCTGAGGACCAGCATCGAAGACCTGCGGGCACTCCTCGTACGCGACCCGGCCCGACCGACGGACCAGCACCTCGCCGCCGGCGCCCCCTGGCGCTGCGGCCTGGCCCCGGCCGAGGCACTCGCCGCGGCCCGCATGACCCTGCCCCTGGGTACCCGCCTCGCCGCGGGCACCCTGCGTACCCTCGCCCGCACCCAGGTCACCGCCCGCGGACCGCGCTACGGCATGATCCCGGGCCCCCGACGTGACGCCGGCCCCCACCTGCCCCCGGGCTGCACCGGCACCGAGGCCACCCTCCTCTTTCCCGTCCTGCTCGCGGAGGCCCGCCGCTGGGGACTGCCCGAGGGCGAGACGGAAGAACTGCTCCCGACCGCCGAACGCTGTCTCACCTGGCTGACCACCATCGTGGACGAGAGCGCCTACCTGTGCGACCCGCAACCCGGCGGACCCGTGCGCTGCGAGACCCAGGCGCAGGCGCACCGCGCGGCCCTGCTCGGCGCGGACCTCCTCGACGCCTGTGGCAGGCCGGGCAGCATGGGGCTGCGGCACTGGGCGCAGACCCTGCGGACCGCCTTTCACACCGACTTCTGGATCGACGACCCCTCCGGCGGCCGTCCGGCGGCCGCGCGCCTCGCCGACGGGCGTCCGCTGCCGTACCTCGGGGCGGGCGCCGCCCATCTGCTCGACACCGGCCTGCTGGGTGCCGGCACCGTGGCCCCCGGCCTCCTCGACAATGTGCGCACACAGCACCTGGCCCGACTGCTGGCCGGCCCGGCCCTGGACTCCGGGTGGGGCCTGCGCGGGCTCGGCGCCGAGGAGAACGGACACAACCCCTTCGGCCACCGCAGCGGCGCGGTGCGGGTCCACGAGACGGCCGTCGCCGTCGCGGGGCTGACCGCGGCCGGCTACGAGCGCGAGGCCGGCTCACTGCTCAACGGGGTCCTCTCGGCCGCCGCCGCCTTCGGCTACCGCCTGCCCGAGATGTACGCCGGCGAGCGGCGGACCGACGGCGGCGTACCCCTGCCCCACCCCGCCGCCTGCCGGCCCGCCGCCACCGCCGCGGCAGCCGGCGTCCTGCTGCTGACCACCCTGGCCGGCATCCGCCCCGACGCCCCCGCCGGAACGGTCACGCTGCGGCCCGTGCGCAGCGCCCCCCTGGGCGAGATCGGCCTGACCGGGCTGCGCGTGGGAGGCGCTCCCTTCTCCGTACGCGTCAGCAGACTGGGCCTGGCGATGGTCGAGGAAGCCGCCGACGGACTGCAGCTCGGGGTCTGACCTGGCCCTGCGTACCGCCCACAGGGGGCCGGACGACCGTCGCCGCGCCACGGCAAAGCCCCCGGCGCGCGGCGGGGGACCAGCCACCGATGCGACCGACCGAGGGAGTGTTTATCGTCAGGCAGACGACTATGATCGCGGCATGCCCTACGACCCGTCAGCCTTTCCGCCCTTCGCCGTCACCGTGGACCTGGTCGTGCTGACCGTGCGCCGCCATGCCCTGTGCGCGTTGGCGGTCCGCCGGGGCGAGTCACCGTTCCAGGGGCGGTGGGCATTGCCGGGCGGCTTCGTACGGGCCGACGAGGACCTGGCTCAGGCGGCGGCGCGCGAACTCGCCGAGGAGACCGGACTGCGAGCCCACGACCCGGCCGCCCCCGCCCAGGACAACGGGGCCCACCTGGAACAGCTCGCCACCTACGGCGACCCCGAGCGCGACCCCCGGATGCGCGTGGTCAGCGTCGCCCACCTCGCTCTGGCACCCGACCTGCCCGCGCCCCGCGCCGGCGGTGACGCCAGCAACGCCCGCTGGGCTCCCGTCGAGGAACTGCTGCAACAGGGCGGCTACGGCCGCGACGGCGAACCCGTCGCCCCCCTCGCCTTCGACCACGCCCAGATCCTCTCCGACGGCGTGGAGCGAGCCCGATCGAAGATCGAGTACTCGTCACTGGCCACGGCGTTCTGCCCGCCCGAGTTCACCGTCGGCGAGCTGCGCCGTGTCTACGAAGCGGTGTGGGGCGTCGCGCTGGACCCGCGCAACTTCCACCGCAAGGTCACGGGCACGCCCGGCTTCCTCGTCCCCACCGGCGGCACCACCACCCGCCAAGGCGGCCGCCCCGCACAGCTGTTCCGCGCGGGCGGGGCCACTCTGCTCAACCCGCCGATGCTGCGACCCGAGGTGTGAGCGCCGGGCACCTGGCGATACCCGAAAAACCGGACATAGCGCGCTATCTTGCTACGGGTGATCCAGGCCTTCGGACTGACCAGCACCCCCCGCAAGGACCTCCCGCCCGCCGTCGACGACCTCACCTTCGAGGCACCCGCGGGTCGCGTCACCGCACTGCTCGGCGCGCCGGGCGCGGGCAAGACCACGGCCCTGAGACTCATGCTCCAGCTGCAACAGGGCCGTGGCATCACCCACTTCAGGGGGCGCCCCCTGCACCGCATCGCCCACCCGTCGCGCGAGGTGGGAGTGGTCCTCGGGGACATCCCGGGCCACCCCGGCCGTACGGTGCGCGGACACCTGCGCATGCTCTGTGCCGCGGCCGGAGTCCCGGCCCGCCGGGCCGACGAAGTCCTCGAAGTGGTCGGCCTCGTCAGCCTGCGAGACGAACGCCTCGGCACGCTCTCGCGCGGCATGGACCGTCGGCTCGGCCTCGCCTGCGCCCTGCTCGCCGACCCCCACACCCTGGTGCTCGACGGCCCCACCGAAGGCCTGCCCGCCCGTGAAGGCCGATGGCTGCACGGCATGCTGCGCGCCCATGCCTCGCAGGGCGGCACCGTGCTGCTGACCACCGCCGACCCCAAGGAAGCGGCACGCACCGCCGACCGTGTCGTCACCCTCGAGCAGGGCCGACTGGTCGCCGATCAGGACGCCACCGTGTTCGCCCGCACCCGCCTGCGCCCCCGCGTCGCCGTTCGCACCCCGCACGCGCCCCGCCTTGCCGCCCTGCTGACCCGGGAGGCCCGCGCCGCACAGCGCTCCGTCGAGGTCGTCCAGGAGGGCGGCAACCGGCTCTCGGTGTACGGCAGCAGCTGCGCCGAGGTCGGGGAGACCGCGTTCCGCCACAGTGTCCTCGTCCACCGGCTCGCCGACGAAGTGGGCGACGAGGGACCGGGCGCCGGCGCCGACGGCCTCACGCGGAACGACGGTGTCGGCCCGTCGGGAGCCTGCGCCACCCCACCTCACTCCGCATCCGTCCCACAGCCCGCATCCGTCCCACAGCCCGAGCCCGGCCCGGAGCCCGAGCCCGTCCCGCAGCCTCGGCCCCTCCCGGAGCCCGAGCCCTGCCCGCAGCGCGAACTGGGGCCCGACCGGGAACCCGCCTCCCCTCCCGAGCTCCCCGCCCCCGACGCCCAGCCGGCCCCGCCGAGCCACGATGCGGCTGGTGGCGAGACGGGAGAGGGTGAGTCCGTTGCCGCGACGGACGCTCCTCCCCGCCCCTCACCCCTCCCCACCCGCCCTCCCGCCCTCCCGCCCCCCATCTCCGTCCGCCCCGCCCCCAGCCCCCTCCGCCCCCTGCGCTACGAACTGCGGCGTGCCACCGGCATCGGCACCGGGTTCCTCACCGGCGCGGCCGTGCTCGTGGCCTCCGCGGTCACCGCGGTGGTGGCGGCGAGCGTCGGGCACACTCCGCAGGCGCGGCTGCTGGCCGCGTGGCCGGCCGAGTTGCCGCTGCCGCCCGCCGCGCTCGGGGCGGGGCTGCTCGGCGCGCTGGCCTTCGGTGACGAGTTCCGGCACCCCGCGCTGGCGGCGGATCGTGGCACCGTGCCCCGCCGGCTGGGACTGCTCACCGCGAAGCTCCTCGTGGCCGCGGTCACGGCGCTGCTGCTGGCGTTCCTCACGGTGGGGTGCGACGCGGAGGTGCTCTATCTCTTCTACGGTCGGGAGCTGGGGAGAGTTCCCGAGGAGTGGGCGGTGTTGAGCGCGGGGTGGGCGGGGCTGGTGGTGGGCTGTGCGTGGGCGGGGGTGCTCGCGGCGGGTGTGTTCCGGTCCACGACGGCGGGGCTGGCGGCGGTGGTCGGCGTGCCCGTGGTCGTCGTACCGCTGGTGCGTCGGGCGTGGGCGGGCGTCTCGGTGCGGAGCGCGGCCGGGTTGCCCGAGCGGCTGAGGGAGACGGTGCTGCCGCAGTGGCCCTTCGGAGGGGAACAGCATGTGACTGCTGTGACCCGTGTGATCGCTCAACCCGTCGGCTGGGCGCTGGCGTTGTCGTTGGCCGCCCTGCTCTGCGCATATCTGGTCACGACTCTGCGGAGCAGGGTCCGATGACGACCATCCGTGCGCTTTCCGTCACGGCGTGTGCACAACTCCCCGCAGAAAGCCCGTTTCTTTCCGATTAGGCGTCAATTGCGACGGGGTGAGCGATCACCCTTTCGTGTGCTTTTCACCAAAGACCTCAAGGGAGTTGGAGACGACGCCGACAAAGGATCCGTGAGTACCCTTGCGCACACCATGATGACCGCCGCCCGCTCCGCCGACTCCGGTCTGGCAGGCCCGGGCGAACTCGACCGCTACCCCTACGCGGAGGCCCCCGCCGCCGCCGACCGTGTCGGTGCTCCCGCCTGGGAGGGCGCGGATCCCGAGCTGGGCCGGGTGGGCCGGCGCTCCGCGGGCAGCCGCGGGCGCGGGCTGCACGGCCAACTCGTCCAGCAGCTCGGCCAGATGATCGTCTCGGGCGACCTGGGCGCCGACCGTCCGCTGGTCCCCGAGGAGATCGGGCAGCGCTTCGAGGTCTCCCGCACCGTCGTCCGCGAGTCGCTCCGTGTCCTCGAGGCCAAGGGCCTGGTGAGCGCCCGGCCCAACGTCGGCACGCGCGTGCGCCCCGTGAGCGACTGGAACCTCCTCGACCCGGACATCATCGAGTGGCGGGCGTTCGGTCCGCAGCGCGACGACCAGCGCAGGGAGCTGGGCGAGCTTCGCTGGACCATCGAGCCCCTGGCGGCCCGGCTCGCCGCCGGGCACGGGCGCGAGGACGTCCAGCAGCGGCTGGCCGACATGGTCGAGATCATGGGGCACGCGATGGCGCAGGGGGACGCGCTCACCCACGCGCGAGCCGACGCGGAGTTCCACTCGCTGCTGATCCAGGTCGCGGGCAACCGCATGCTGGAGCACCTCTCCGGCATCGTCTCGGCCGCGCTCCAGGTGTCCGGCGGCCCGGTCACCGGCTGTGACCGGCCCACCGAGGCGTCCCTGGCGCACCACGCGCGGATCGTCGACGCTCTCGCCGCGGGCGACGGCTCGGCCGCCGAAGCGGCGATGCGGCAGCTGCTCACCGTTCACCCCGAGGTGGAACGTGTGGTGCCGGCTCCCCGCGAGCACTGACCGCGCGCCGCGCGCGGTGCCGCCGGTGATGTCCTCCCCCCGTCCGTGCCGCCTTCGGGGCCGGTGCCCCGCCCCGTCGTCGGACCCCGCAGAGCCGCCCCGGGCCCTGCGGCGTCCGACGGTGGCGGTGCACGGTGGTGGCGCGGGTCACCGGCCATGGGTCTCCACTGCAGCACCGGTGACCGTATCTGTTCGCGTATGAACACTTTTGAGCGCTTTCGCGGTGTGACTCGGGCCACGCAGATTGGGCGTAACGCTCGTGGGAGCCCTGCGATGACCTAAGAGGTGACAGCCGCGGAGGGAATACGGACGCCGTTCAAGGCGCTGTGCATCTTCCCGGCCCCCGCCCGCGCCGTCGGCCCATCCCCAGGCCGGTGGTCGGCTCCTGTCCGCTGTGGACGGGGCCGGAAGCCGTTTTCCAACGTTCCGAGAGGTTGTTCGTGTCGGCCAGCACATCCCGTACGCTCCCGCCGGAGATCGCCGAGTCCGTCTCTGTCATGGCGCTCATTGAGCGGGGAAAGGCTGAGGGGCAGATCGCCGGCGACGATGTGCGTCGGGCCTTCGAAGCTGACCAGATTCCGGCCACTCAGTGGAAGAACGTACTGCGCAGCCTCAACCAGATCCTCGAGGAAGAGGGTGTGACGCTGATGGTCAGTGCCGCGGAGCCCAAGCGCACCCGAAAGAGCGTCGCAGCGAAGAGTCCGGCCAAGCGCACCGCCACCAAGGCGGTCGCCGCCAAGACGGTGACCACGAGGAAGGCCACCGCCGCTCCGGCCGCGCCCAGCGCGCCCGCCGCAGCCGATCCCGCCGCCGAGGAGGCCGCGCCCGCCAAGAAGGCAGCGGCCAAGAAGACCACCGCCAAGAAGGCGGCGGCGAAGAAGACGGTCGCCAAGAAGGCAGCGGCCAAGAAGACCACCGCCAAGAAGGACGACGCCGAGCTGATCGAGGACGAGGTCCTCGAGGAGACCAAGGCCGGCGACGAGCCGGAAGGCACCGAGAACGCGGGCTTCGTCCTGTCCGACGAGGACGAGGACGACGCGCCCGCCCAGCAGGTGGCCGCGGCCGGTGCCACCGCGGACCCGGTCAAGGACTACCTCAAGCAGATCGGCAAGGTCCCCCTGCTCAACGCCGAGCAGGAGGTCGAGCTCGCCAAGCGCATCGAGGCGGGCCTGTTCGCCGAGGACAAGCTGTCCAACGCCGACAAGCTGGCCCCGAAGCTCAAGCGCGAGCTGGAGATCATCGCCGAGGACGGCCGCCGCGCCAAGAACCACCTGCTGGAGGCCAACCTCCGTCTGGTGGTCTCCCTGGCCAAGCGCTACACCGGCCGCGGCATGCTGTTCCTGGACCTCATCCAGGAGGGCAATCTCGGTCTCATCCGCGCGGTCGAGAAGTTCGACTACACCAAGGGCTACAAGTTCTCCACGTACGCCACCTGGTGGATCCGGCAGGCGATCACTCGCGCCATGGCCGACCAGGCCCGCACCATCCGTATCCCGGTGCACATGGTCGAGGTCATCAACAAGCTGGCGCGCGTGCAGCGTCAGATGCTCCAGGACCTGGGCCGCGAGCCCACCCCGGAGGAGCTGGCCAAGGAGCTCGACATGACCCCGGAGAAGGTCATCGAGGTCCAGAAGTACGGGCGCGAGCCCATCTCGCTGCACACCCCGCTGGGCGAGGACGGCGACAGCGAGTTCGGCGACCTCATCGAGGACTCCGAGGCCGTCGTTCCGGCCGACGCGGTCAGCTTCACGCTCCTCCAGGAGCAGCTGCACTCGGTCCTGGACACGCTCTCCGAGCGCGAGGCGGGCGTCGTCTCCATGCGCTTCGGCCTCACCGACGGTCAGCCGAAGACCCTCGACGAGATCGGCAAGGTGTACGGCGTGACGCGTGAGCGCATCCGCCAGATCGAGTCCAAGACCATGTCGAAGCTGCGCCACCCCTCGCGGTCCCAGGTGCTGCGCGACTACCTCGACTAGGACCACTTCGGCCCGGACGGGTCGAACGCGTACGACGCCGAAGGCCCGGTTCCCGATACGGGAGCCGGGCCTTCGGCGTGGACAGCGCAGGTGCGCCGCGTCCGCCGGTGGATCACTCTGGGTGTCTGATCGTCGTCTCAGGGTGAGGAGTATCCCATGCGTCGTGCTCTCGTCCGGGCGCTGGCCCGGCCGCTGGCCCTGGTGGCCGCCGCCCTGGCGATACCGCTGGTGACGGCCGCCCCCGCGGCTCCGACGGCCCCGGCGGCCTCCGACGGCATCGTGGTGGGCGGCTTCCCCGTCGATGTCTCCGACAGCCCCTGGACGGTGGCGCTGTCCAGCCGTGACCAGTTCGGCCGTATGCGCTCGGGACAGTTCTGCGGGGGCGCGGTGATCGCACCCACCTTCGTACTCACCGCGGCTCACTGCATGGCCGAGGAGGTTCTCGGGGCGCCACCGGACCGCGCACGCGACCTCAAAGTGATCGTGGGACGCACCGACCTCTACTCCTCCGAAGGCCGGGAGATCGCCGTGCGGGGGGTCTGGGTGAATCCCGACTACGACAGTCGCAGCAACGCCGGGGACTTCGCCGTGCTCACCCTGGCCGAGCCGGTGCCGCAGGCGTCGGTGATCCGGATGGCCCCGGCGGGTGATCCGGCGTACGCCCCCGGGAACGACGCCACCGTCTACGGCTGGGGGGACGCCACGGGGACGGGGGGCTACGCGCACAGCCTGCGGGCGGCGCGGATGCACGTACTGCCCGACGCTCTGTGCCGGACCGCGTATCCGGGCGGGCTCAGCGGCGGCTACAGCGCCGCGACCATGGTGTGCGCAGGGGAGCGGCTGGGCGGCCCGGACGCCTGCCAGGGGGACAGCGGTGGCCCCCTCGTGGCGCAGGGCCGACTGATCGGCCTGGTGTCGTGGGGGAGCGGGTGTGGGCGGGCGGGGAGCCCCGGCGTCTACACGAGGGTCTCCGACGCCGTACGGGCGCTGGTCCGGCCGCAGGCGGCCACTGAGGGCCCCGTGGGCGCGCCCGGCGGGGGCTGAGGGCGTCTTTCGACCACGAGTGCGGGCGGCAACCCCTGGGCAGGGTGGCCGCCCGCGTGCCGGCCTGTGCCGGTCTGGCTCGTCGTGGTGCGAAGGGACCGAAGGGTCAGCGCTCTGCGTCCGAGGCGGATGCCGGGGCGGACGTGAGCCGCTCCGTCTCGTCCTGTATCTCAGCGGCGATCTTCTTGAGTTCCGGCTCGAACTTGCGACCGTGGTGGGCGCAGAAGAGCAGTTCTCCGCCGCTGAGCAGGACGACGCGCAGGTATGCCTGGGCGCCGCAGCGGTCGCAGCGATCAGCGGCCGTCAGCGGGCTCGCGGGGGTCAGAACAGTAGTCACGTCGCCTCTTCTCTAGCTCGACGAGCTGTCGTACCAGGGTCAACATCCAACCAGCCCGAAAACGTTCCCGCTCGTGGCTTCTCCTCGAAAAAATCTTCCGAGGTGGCTGGCTGCTGCCGGTTTGGCGGCGAATGTGCCGTATTGCGTCTCTTGTGCCTACGGTTTCGCTCTGTCGATCATGGCTCGGTCCTCCCGGCCGGGTTGCCGGTTTGTTCATGAGGACGTGCCCGGAGCCTAAATGGTTCATGCCTCGAAGGGAACGTGATATGTACTTCACTCCATCGAGGGATCGAACATCCATACGACTCTGGACTAGGGTGACTTCAGACGAGGGTGGCGTTACAACGGCTCTACCAGGCCTCGGTACCCTCTGAGCGGCAACCGACGCCGCGCCCTTACCCAGAAGGGCCCCACCTGAAATTCAGCGAGGAGCGAACCGCGTGACCGCCGAGACGTCCGTGCCGTCCACAGCTCTGCTGGCAGGAGCAGACCGGGACGGTTCCAACTACACCGCGCGGCACCTGCTCGTCCTCGAGGGGCTCGAGGCCGTACGCAAGCGCCCGGGTATGTACATCGGCTCCACCGACAGCCGTGGTCTGATGCACTGCCTGTGGGAGATCATCGACAACTCCGTCGACGAGGCCCTCGGCGGCTACTGCGACCACATCGAGGTGATCCTCCACGACGACGCCTCGGTGGAGGTCCGCGACAACGGCCGCGGAATCCCGGTCGACGTGGAGCCCAAGACCGGTCTCTCGGGCGTCGAGGTCGTCATGACCAAGCTGCACGCCGGCGGCAAGTTCGGCGGCGGCTCCTACGCCGCCTCCGGTGGTCTGCACGGCGTGGGCGCCTCCGTGGTGAACGCCCTGTCGGCCCGCCTGGACGTCGAGGTCGACCGCGGCGGGCACACGCACGCGATCAGCTTCCGGCGCGGCGTCCCCGGCGCCTTCACGGGAGCCGGCCCGGACGCCGGGTTCGACGCGAAGAGCGGGCTGCGCAAGGCCAAGAAGATCCCCAAGGCGCGCAGCGGCACGCGCGTGCGCTACTGGGCCGACCGCCAGATCTTCCTCAAGGACGCCCGGCTCTCCCTGGAGAACCTGCACCAGCGCGCCCGCCAGACGGCGTTCCTGGTGCCCGGCCTGACCATCGTCGTCCGCGACGAGTTCGGCCTCGGCGAGGGGGGCAGCAAGGGCGAGGAGTCCTTCCGCTTCGACGGCGGCATCAGCGAGTTCTGCGAGTACCTGGCCACCGACAAGCCGGTCTGCGACGTCCTGCGCTTCCAGGGCCAGGGCACCTTCAAGGAGACCGTCCCGGTCCTGGACGACCGCGGCCACATGACCCCCACCGAGGTGGTGCGCGAGCTCGGCGTCGACGTCGCCCTGCGCTGGGGCACCGGCTACGACACGGCCGTCAGGTCCTTCGTCAACATCATCGCCACGCCCAAGGGCGGCACTCACGTCGCCGGCTTCGAGCAGGCGGTCGCCAAGACGATGAACGAGGTGCTGCGCGCCAAGAAGCTGCTGCGCGTCGCCGAGGACGACATCGTCAAGGACGACGCCCTGGAGGGCCTGACCGCCGTCGTCACCGTGCGTCTCGCCGAGCCGCAGTTCGAGGGCCAGACCAAGGAGGTCCTCGGCACCTCGGCGGCCCGCCGCATCGTGAACAACGTGGTCTCCAAGGAGCTCAAGGCGTTCCTGACGTCCACCAAGCGGGACGCGGCCGCCCAGGCGCGGGTCGTCATGGAGAAGGCCGTCGCCGCCGCGCGCACGCGGATCGCGGCCCGCCAGCACAAGGACGCGCAGCGCCGCAAGACGGCCCTGGAGTCCTCGTCGCTGCCCGCCAAGCTCGCCGACTGCCGCAGCGACGACGTCGACCGCAGCGAGCTGTTCATCGTCGAGGGCGACTCCGCGCTCGGTACGGCGAAGCTCGCCCGGAACTCCGAGTTCCAGGCGCTGCTGCCGATCCGCGGCAAGATCCTCAACGTGCAGAAGTCGTCCGTGACCGACATGCTCAAGAACGCCGAGTGCGGCGCGATCATCCAGGTCATAGGGGCGGGCTCCGGGCGCACCTTCGACATCGACGCCGCCCGCTACGGCAAGATCATCATGATGACCGACGCCGATGTGGACGGCTCCCACATCCGTTGTCTGCTGCTGACCCTCTTCCAGCGCTACATGCGGCCCATGGTCGAGGCCGGCCGCGTCTTCGCCGCGGTGCCCCCGCTGCACCGCATCGAGATCGTCCAGCCGAAGAAGGGCCAGGACAAGTACGTCTACACGTACTCGGACCGCGAACTGCGCGACAAGCTGATGGAGCTGCAGAGCAAGGGCATCCGCTACAAGGACACCATCCAGCGCTACAAGGGCCTGGGTGAGATGGACGCCGACCAGCTGGCCGAGACCACCATGGACCCGCGTCACCGCACCCTGCGCCGCATCAACCTCTCCGACCTGGAAGCCGCCGAGCAGGTCTTCGACCTGCTCATGGGCAACGACGTCGCCCCGCGCAAGGAGTTCATCTCCAGCTCGGCCGCCACGCTGGACCGGTCCCGCATCGACGCCTGACCCCACCCCTCCGGCTCCCGCGGCGACACCCGCGGGAGCCCGCCTCACGGCCGCCGAGGGGGGAGAAGGTTCCCTTTCGTCACCTGATGGGGTGAAGCGTCGAGGGAAGAAGAAACGTGGATCTTCCCGTTCTGTCCATCCTTGGGCATGCACTTCAGTAATGGTCGTCTTCGTACGGACGGGGACGGTCGCGAGACATCGGGCGGACAGGGCCCGGGGCGGTCCCCCGCCACCGAAGGGGCGCCGGGGGAGGTGCGCTACGACGACCCCTGGTACGACGCGCTGGCCGCGGGCTGGGGCGAGCCGGGCCTCGCGGACGCTCCCGGCGTGGCCGCCGAGGCCGAGCGCCGGGACCTGCCCGAGGGTGCCCCGGAGGCCGCCGACATCTATCTGCGGGTGCAGCGCGGCGCTGCCTTCCAGGAGGTCCGTGACCGCTACCGCGGATTCGTGGTGCCGGCGTCCGCGGGGTTCTTCCTGTGGTACCTCGCCTATGTCGTCGCCGCGACGACCGCGCCCGGCCTGATGGCCCACCGCGTCATCGGCGCGGTGAACGTGGGCCTGCTCGCCGGGCTCGGCCAGTTCCTGACCACCTTCGTGCTCACCTGGGCCTACGCCCGGCACGCGCGGCTGCGCCGGGACCGCGCGGCGCTCGAACTGCGTTGGGAGACCCAGGAACTGACCCGCGCGGCGAGGGGCGGTGTGTCATGACCGGTCATCACCAGACGCTGGCGCTGGTGCTGTTCAGCGCCTTCATCGCGGTGACACTGGCGATCACCACCTGGGTGAGCCGCCGACGCCAGGGCTCGCCGGAGGAGTTCTACGCCGGCGGGCGGCTGTTCTCCCCCCTGGAGAATGGTGTTGCCATCGCGGGCGACTACATGTCCGCCGCCTCCTTCCTCGGCATCTCCGGTCTCATCGCCCTCTTCGGCTACGACGGGCTGCTGTACTCGGTCGGCTTCCTCGTGGCCTGGCTGGTGGTGCTGTTCCTGGTCGCCGAACTGGTGCGCAACTGCGGGCGGTTCACACTGGCCGACGTTGTCGCGGCCCGGATGAGGGAGCGACCGGTGCGGATCGCGGCGGGCACCTCGTCGGTCGTGGTGTCGGTCCTGTACCTGGTCGCCCAGATGGTCGGCGCGGGCAGCCTGGTGGCGCTGCTGCTGGGGCGCAGCGGCGCGGCGGCGCAGTGCTGGACCGTGGTGGGCGTCGGTGCCCTCATGGTGGTCTACGTGTCGCTGGGCGGGATGCGGGCCACCACGTGGATCCAGATCGTCAAGGCGGTCCTGCTGCTCGCCGGCACCGTCGCGCTCACCGTGCTCGTCCTGGCACGCTTCCACGGCGACTTCGACCGCCTGCTTCTCACGGCCGCCGAACGCAGCGGCCACGGGGACGCCTTCCTGGCTCCGGGCCTGAAGTACGGCGGGGGCTGGACCGCCCGCCTCGACTTCATCAGCCTGGGTCTGGCCCTGGTCCTGGGCACCGCAGGCCTGCCGCACATCCTGTCCCGCTTCTACACCGTGCCGACCGCCCGCGCCGCACGCCGCTCGGTGGTGTGGTCGATCGGGCTGATCGGCGGCTTCTACCTGATGACGATCGTGCTCGGCTTCGGCGCGGCCGCCCTGGTCGGCCCGGACGCCGTGCGCGCCTCCAACGCGGCCGGGAACACGGCCGTCCCGCTGCTGGCCCTGGACCTTGGCGGCGGCGCCGACTCCACCGGTGGGACGGTTCTGTTCGCGATCGTGGCCGCCGTCGCCTTCGCCACCATCCTGGCCGTCGTCGCCGGGATCACCCTGGCCTCCTCCGCGTCCGTGGCACACGACCTGTACGCCTCCCTGCGGCGCCGCGACAGGGCCCCGCGCAGCGAGGTCGCCGTGGCCCGGGTCGCCGCCGTCGGTATCGGCGCGGTCGCGATCGCACTCGGCCTGCTGGCCCGCGACCTCAACGTCGCCTTCCTGGTGGGCCTCGCCTTCGCCGTCGCCGCGTCGGCGAACCTGCCCGTCCTGCTCTACTCGCTCTTCTGGCGCGGCTTCACCACCCGGGGCGCCGTCTGGGCGGTGTACGGCGGGCTCGTCCCGGCCGTGGTTCTGGTCGCGCTGTCCCCGGTCGTGTCGGGCAGTCCGGAGTCATTCCTGCCCCACCTGGACTTCCAGGTGTTCCCGCTGCGCAACCCCGGACTGGTCTCCGTCCCGCTGGGCTTCCTCGCGGGCTGGCTGGGCACGGTCACCTCGGCCGAGCCGGCCGACGAGGCCAGACACGCGGAGACCGAGGTGCGGTCGCTGACGGGGGCGGGAGCCGTGTAGCCGACGGCGGCCCGCCGGGCCGTACGGCCCCGGGCACGCGCGCAGAGGTACGCCTCGGTGAGCGCGCGGACGTGTGTCACCCAGGTACGCGCGCGGGCCGTGCGGCGTCCGCCCGTGACTTCCGGCCGGACCGTCGAGACGGCAGCGGGCCGCCTGCGTACTCAAGGGCAGGCGCGGCCCCTTCCTCCCGCCCCGGCCGTGCCTCAGGCGCGGGTCGCCCACACGTAACGGTGTTCCGGGCGGCCCGCGTCGCCGTACTTGAGGGTCAGCCGGGCGCGGCCCGTGCGCTCCAGGAGCTTCAGATAGCGCTGGGCGGTCTGCCGGCTCACCCCCGTGCGCTCCGCGACGTCCTGCGCGGACAACGGTCCCTCGGCGCTCACCAGCGCCTGCCGCACCAGCTCGGCGGTGGTGGGGGAGTGCCCCTTGGGCAGCACGGGGTCCGACGGCGCGGACAGGGCGCCGAAGATGCGGTCCACGTCGGCCTGCTCGGCCTCGCCGCCGACGTCGAGGGTGCGCCGCAGGTCGGCGTACGCCTCCAGCTTGGCCCGCAGGCCGCCGAACGAGAACGGCTTCACCAGATACTGCAGCGCGCCCTGCCGCATCGCCGCCTGGATCGTCGACACGTCCCGGGCCGCCGTCACCATGATCACGTCGGTCTGGTGGCCGCGCCGCCGCATCTCCCCGACGACGTCGAGACCGGTCCCGTCGGGCAGGTAGTGGTCGAGCAGGACGAGGTCGAGGCGGGGCGACAGCTCCAGTCGGTGCAGCGCGTCCGCCGCGCAGTGCGCCTCACCGGCGACATGGAAGCCCGGCACCTTCTCCACGTACGCGGCGTTGACCCGCGCGACCCGGACGTCGTCGTCCACGACCAGGACCTCGATCATCACGACTCCTCCTCGTCGGTGGAGCGCGCGGGCGCGCTCAGGGCCGGCTCCGCGTCCGGTCCGGTCAGGGCCTCGGGCAGGACGACGGTGAACTCCGCGCCGCCGCCCGTCGCCTCGCCGACCACCGCGCAGCCGCCCTGCCGCTCGGCGAGCCGGCGCACCAGTGACAGCCCGATGCCGCGCTTGCCGTGTGCGGGCGGCTGCTTGGTGGACCAGCCCTCGGTGAAGATCGACTCGCGCTGGTCGGCGGGGATGCCGGGGCCGGTGTCCCGCACCCGCAGCACGGCCGTGCGCCCGTCGGTGCGCAGCTCGACCTCCACGCGCGCGTGGCGGGTGCCGGCCACGGCGTCCAGGGCGTTGTCGACGAGGTTGCCGACGACCGTGACCACCGCGTGCGGATCGGCCAGACGGTCCGGGAGCCGGCTGTCGTCCGTGACCCGCAGGGCGACGCCGCGCTCCGCGGCGACGGTCGCCTTGCCGACCAGCAGCGCGGCCACCAGCGGGTCGCGGACCCGTTCGGTGACCTGCTCGGCCGTGGCCCGGTGGTCGCCGACCACCTCGCCCACGAAGTCCACCGCGTCGTCGTACATCTCGAGCTCCAGCAGCCCGAGCAGCGTGTGCATCCGGTTGGCGTGCTCGTGGTCCTGGGCGCGGAGGGCGTCGATGAGCCCGCGCGTCGAGTCCAGCTCCCGGCCGAGCTGTTCCAGCTCGGTGCGGTCGCGCAGGGTGGCGACGGCGCCGCCGTCGTCGGTCGGCATGCGGTTGGCGACCAGGACGCGCTGCCCGCGCACGGTGACCAGGTCGGTGCCCGTCACCCGGCCGGCCAGCACATCGGCGGTCCGGCCCGTGCCCAGCGCCTCGTCGGGGGAGCGGCCCACGGCCTCCTCCCCGACGCCGAGCAGACGCCGAGCCTCGTCGTTGAGCAGCCGCACCCGGCCGGTCCGGTCGAGCGCCACGACGCCCTCGCGGATCCCGTGCAGCATCGCCTCCCGCTCCGCGAGCAGCGCCGAGATGTCCGAGAACGCCAGGTCCCGGGTCTGCCGCTGGACCCGCCGGGAGATCAGCCAGGCGGCCAGCGCGCCTACGGCCAGGGCGCCGCCCGCGTACGCCAGCAGGCCGGGGACGGCGTGCACCAGCCGGTCGTGGACGCTGTCGTACGCGATGCCGACGGACACCGCCCCCACGATCCGGCCGTCACCGTCCCGCAGCGGCACCTTGCCGCGCGCCGAGCGGCCCAGGGTGCCGGTGTCTATCTGCATGACCTCGTGGCCGGCCAGGGCCTGGCGCGGGTCCGTGGAGACGTGGCCGCCGATCTGCCGGGGATCGGTGTGCGACCAGCGGGTGCCGTTGAGGTCCATCACCACCACGTACTCGGCGCCGCTCGCCCCGCGGATGCGTTCCGCCTGCCGCTGCACCGGGCCGTCGGCCGTCGGCGGGGTGTCGCGCAGGTCCTCGGCGAGGCCCGGGATCGTCGCGGTGGTCTGGGCGATGGCCAGCGCCCGGCGCATCGCCTCGTCGTCCAGCTGGTTGCCCAGCGGGGCCAGGAACAGGCCGGTGACCAGGACGACGACCCCGGCGGCGATCGCCACCTGCATCAGCAGCACCTGGGAGAACGCCCGCCGCGGCAGGCCCAGCCGCAAGCGGCGTGCGGGGGTAGTGGAGCGCATGCCATGACGGTACGGGCAGGGGGCTGCCGGGCCGTAGAGCTGTGGCACGGATCTCTTGCGGCACGGTACGTACCTCTTGACCGGGTGGATCGTCGCGTTGACCGCTCGGGGGCGGGGCGACCGCCTGTGGCTGTGCCTCCATCGTGGATGCCGCGATCGTGATTACGACGATGGTGAATACCGCGATCGTGAGCGCGTCAGCTCGCCAGGGCTGTCGCCGGTGTCAGCTCGCGCACCTCGACGACCTCCACACGGGCGGGCGAGCCCAGGACCGACGCCCCGCAGCTCTCCGGGCGGGGCGGCAGCGACGCGCCGTGGGCCACCAGGACCCGCCACCGGCGTCCGTCCAGGTGAGCGACGGTCACCTCCCAGCGAGGCGCCTCACCGACCGTGCGGACGACGCTGAGCGCCTCGGCCGCGTACTCGCCGACCGCCGTGCGCACGGCCAGCTCGGCCGCCTGTCCGGGCCGCTCCCACGCCGAGCCGCCGCGGCACGCGTCGACGACGATCCGGCCCTCGCGCGCGCCCCGCAGCGCCTCCACGACGGTGCGCGCCTCGGCGCGGCCGTACGCATACCCGTACGGCAGGACGAGCACGGTCGGGGAGAAGCGATGACCACCCAGATGGGTGACCTCCCAGACGCCCTCCTCGCCCGAGTCGGCCAGCTCCGCCGCGAGCGGGCGGCCCAGGAGGGCGCAGCAGCGGTCCCGCTTGCCGTTGGTGCACACCAGGGCGAGCGGGCCGCCGGTGTGCGCGCGGGCGCCGAGCGCGGCGTCGAAGGAGCGGTGGTCGCCCCGTTCCAGGGCGCGGAAGTCCAGGTCCAGCAACCGGCGCGGGTCAGCGGTCGTGGCGGTGCGCAGCCAGACCCGGCCCGGCACGGTGTGCGCCGCGAACACCCGGCGTACGGATGGGGCACCGACGTCCGCGTGACGGCCGGGCCGTCGGATCAGCGCGATCCGCACCCCGGTGCCCTTGACGGCCCTCTTCAGGGCGCGGCCGACCGCCGGGTCGAGATGGCTGGACACCAGCGCCTCGGCACCCCAGGGGCCGGGCTGCTCCAGCAGGATCCAGGTCCTCGCCGTGGCCGCGGTTCCGGAGACGGGCTCGTCGAGGTCCCGCGAGACGGTCGCGCACGTACTCACACAGGTGAGCCTAACCTGACTTGGCGCGTGGTGGCGCCCCGAGGGCGGTGTGTCCTCCTCCGCGCGGCCCGGCTCCCTCGGTGGTGCGACCCGTCCCCGGCGCACGGCGCGCCCGGCCCCGCAAAGGAACGGCCGTGCGCGGACTACTCCGGCGACGGCAGCGGCCGCGGTGGCCGCGGACCGACGTAGTGCCCGCTCGGTCGCATCCGCAGGGGCCGCTCCCCGTACTCCTCCAGAGCGTGGGCGATCCAGCCGGCCGTGCGGGCGACGGCGAAGATCGTCTCGCTCGCCGTCGACGGCATGCCCGACGACGCGGTCAGCACGGCGAGCGCCAGGTCCACGTTGGCGTGCAACGGGGCGTGGCGGGCGGTCGTGGCGACGACGTCCCGCGCCGCGGCGAGGGCGGGCTCGGCCCGCGGGATCTCCGCCAGGAGGGCGAACAGCCTACGCGCGCGTGGATCCTCACCCCGGTAGAGGTGGTGGCCCAGACCCGGGATGCGCCGTCCGGCCCGGAGCTCCTCCGCGATCACGGGGGCCGCGTCGCCCCGGTCGAGGACCTCCAGCAGCATCCGGTGCGCCAGGCCGCCGGCCGCCCCGTGCAGGGGGCCCTCGATGACGCCCAGTCCGGCGGAGACCGCCGCATAGGCGTGCGCCCTGGCCGACGCGGCCACCCGGACGGCGAGCGTCGAAGCGGCCAGGTCGTGGTCGACGAGCAGGCCGAGGGCCGTGTCCAGGACGCGCAGCGAAGCCTCGTCGGCGGGGCGGCCACTGAGCCGCCCCCACAGCCGCCGGGCCAGCGGGCCCCCGTCGTCCCGGGGAACGGAACCCTGCGGCGGCAGCGCTGCCACCAGGGTGGGGATGAGGGCCCGCGCGGTACCGAGCACCGCGCGCTCGGAGAGGTCGAAACGCAGCGGGTCTGCCGCCCCGGCGGCGATGGCGGCGACCCGCAGCCGGTCGATGGGGCCGGTGTGGCCGGGCAGTGCCTCGACGGCACGGCGGGCCACCGCCACGGCGGCCTCGGGAGCGGTGAAGGCGGCGCCCTGCCGCAGCCTGTCGGTCCACAGCCACTCCGCGACCTCCTCGTAGGAGTGACGGGTCGCCAGCTCGGTCGCGTCGACGCCCCGGTAGTAGTACCGGTCCTGGTCGATCAGGGTGACGCGGGTGCGCACGGACAGCTCGCCGCCGGAGCCCGCGGGCGCCGCACTCTCCCGCCGGTTGCGCCGGGCCAGCGCCGCCACCTCACCGGCGTCGAAGGTGGAGGCCCGGCCGCCGGGCACCCGGCGGCTGCTGAGCTGCCCGCGGCTGACGTACGCGTACACGGTCTCGGGCTTCACGCCGAGCAGTTCGGCGGCCTCCTTGGTGGTCAGCCGACGTTCGGGGTGGCCGGGGCCGGATTCCTGATCACGCATGGGGTCACGGTATCCACAGGACACCGGCGTGGACTCCCGCCCACGGGCCGCTCGCGCCCCTGGCCGTCGTCGGCCGCGCAAGCGCGGCTGACGACCGTTCCCTGTGCAAGCGCGGCCGACGACCGTCCACCGCGTGGTGCCTCCACGGCCGGCTCCTATCCTGGGTCGGCACGGAATTCAGCGGTCGTGCGCCCGGCCGTGGGCCGGCGTACGCGCAGGGGGAGAGAGGTCGCACGTTGGCGCAGCGCCACAGCCCGCAGCAGATCCCGGTCGTCGTGCTCGCCGGATTCCTCGGTTCCGGCAAGACGACCCTGCTCAACCATCTGCTCCACCGCAGCGGCGGAAGCCGGATCGGCGCCATCGTCAACGACTTCGGCGCGATCGAGATCGACGCCATGGCCGTCGCCGGCGCTCTCGGCGACTCCACCGTCTCCCTCGGCAACGGCTGTCTGTGCTGCGCAGTCGATGCCACCGAGCTGGACGTCTACCTGGAGCGGCTGGCCCGCCCCTCCTCCGGGATCGACATCATCGTCGTCGAGGCCAGCGGACTGGCCGAGCCGCAGGAACTCGTCCGCATGCTCCTGGCCAGCGAGCACCCCGGTGTCGTCTACGGCGGGCTGGTCGAGGTCGTCGACGCCGCCGAGTTCGACGCGACCCGTTCCCGGCACCCCGAGATCGACCGGCACCTCGCGCTCGCCGACCTGGTGGTCGTCAACAAACTCGACCGGGCGGCGGACGGCGAGCGGATCCTCGCCCTCGTGCGGTCCCTGGCCGACGGCGCGGCCGTCGTCCCCGCCACTTACGGCCGGATCGACCCCGAGTTCCTGTTCGACTGCCGGCCGGCCGAGGAGCGCGTCGGCCAGCTCTCCTTCGACGACCTGCACGAACACACCGAGGACAGCCACGCCGGGCATCTCCACACCGGGTACGACAGCCTGTCCTTCGTGTCCGGGCGGCCCCTCGACCCGCGCCGGCTGATGGGATTCCTCGACAGCCGGCCCGACGGGCTGTACCGGATCAAGGGCTACGTCGACTTCGGGCCGCACGACATCCGCAACCGGTACGCCGTGCACGCCGTCGGACGCTTCCTGCGCTTCTACCCCGAGCCGTGGCCGGGTGCCGAGGCGCCCTCCACCCAACTGGTCCTCATCGGCTCCGACATCCGCACCGACGCGCTCGCCGAGGAACTGCGGGCGTGCGAGGCCGACGCCCCGCACGCCGACGAGCACGCCATGTGGGGCATCCTGCGCTACGTACGCGACCCCGAGGACGAGCCCAGGGAACGGCCGGCCTGAAGAGCCGGGCGGAGGGGTCCCGCGCGCACCCCTCCCGCACCGCGACGCAGGGCCCGGCGCTCAGCCGCCGGGCCGTCCGCGTACCCCCGGTGTGCACCGGAACCTCACCCGGCGATGCCCCTGGCCGGACGCCGTGTGGCCCGCCCCTCCGGACGAGGCGCGGGCCACGGGCCACGGGATGTCGGCAACGGGTCCGGTCAGGAGACCGGCCCCGCCACCACGGACACCGTCTTCGGCAGCGACACGCCCGAGCCGTCACGGCGCGGGTCGATCTCCGGCAGCTCGGCCGGGGTGCCGTTCTTCTGCGCGGCGCGCGCCGGCGTCGCACCCGCCCAGGCGAGGGCCAGGCAGTCCTCGCCCTTCAGGAACCGCTGGCAGCGCACACCGCCGGTGGCCCGCCCCTTGCGCGGGTACTGGTCGAACGGGGTCAGCTTGGCCGTGGTCTGCACGGAGTCGTCCAGCGTGCCGCGCGAGCCGGCCACCGTGAACACCACCGCGTCGGCCGCCGGATCGACCGCCGTGAACGAGATGACCTTCGCGCCGTCGGCGAGCTTGATGCCCGCCATACCGCCCGCCGGGCGGCCCTGCGGACGCACCTGCGCCGCCTGGTAGCGCAGCAGTTGTGCGTCGTCCGTGATGAAGACCAGATCCTCCTCGCCGGTGCGCAGCTCCACCGCGCCGACGATCCGGTCGCCCTCCTTGAGGGTGATCACCTCCAGCGCGTCCTTGTTGGCCGGGTAGTCGGGCACCACCCGCTTCACCACGCCCTGCTCGGTGCCCAGCGCCAGACCCGGCGACGACTCGTCGAGCGTGGTCAGACAGACCACCGTCTCGTCGCCCTCCAGAGACATGAACTCCGCCAGGGGAGCGCCGCCCGACAGGTTCGGTGCCGCCGCGGTCTCCGGCAGCTGCGGCAGGTCGACGACGTCGACCCGCAGCAGCCGGCCCGACGAGGTGACCACGCCGACCTCGCCGCGCGCGGTCGCCGGCACCGCCGAGACGATCACGTCGTGCTTGGTCCGCCGGGCGCCCTCGTCCACCGTGAAGGGCTCGCCGGTCGCCGTACGCGCCAGCAGGCCCGTCGAGGAGAGCAGTACCCGGCACGGGTCGTCGGCGACCTGGAGCGGCACCGCGGCGGCCGTTGCGCCGGAGGACTCCAGCAGGACCGTGCGCCGCTCGGTGGCGAACTTCTTGGCCACCGAAGCCAGTTCCGCCGAGACCAGCTTGCGCAGCTCCGCGTCCGACTCCAGGATCCGGGTCAGCTCGGCGATCTCCTCGGTGAGTCTGTCCTTCTCCGCCTCCAGCTCGATGCGGTCGTACTTGGTCAGGCGGCGCAGCGGTGTGTCCAGGATGTACTGGGTCTGCACGTCCGACAGGGAGAAGCGCTCCATCAGGCGCTCCTTGGCCTGCGCGCTGTTCTCGCTGGAGCGGATCAGCCGGATCACCTCGTCGATGTCGACGAGGGCGGTCAGCAGGCCCTCCACCAGGTGCAGCCGGTCGCGGCGCTTGCCGCGGCGGAACTCGCTGCGGCGGCGCACCACGTCGAAGCGGTGGTCGAGGTAGACCTCCAGCAGCTCCTTCAGACCCAGCGTGAGCGGCTGGCCGTCCACCAGCGCCACGTTGTTGATGCCGAAGGACTCCTCCATGGGCGTCAGCTTGTAGAGCTGTTCCAGGACCGCCTCGGGGACGAAGCCGTTCTTGATCTCGATGACCAGACGCAGGCCGTGCTCGCGGTCGGTGAGGTCCTTGACGTCGGCGATGCCCTGGATCTTCTTGGACCCGACCAGGTCCTTGATCTTGGCGATGACCTTCTCGGGGCCGACGGCGAAGGGCAGTTCGGTGACCACCAGGCCCTTGCGGCGCGCGGTCACGTTGTCGATCGACACCGTGGCGCGGATCTTGAACGTGCCGCGGCCCGTCTCGTAGGCGTCACGGATGCCGGACAGGCCGACGATCCGGCCGCCGGTGGGCAGGTCGGGGCCGGGGATGTGCCGCATCAGCGCGTCGAGATCCGCGTTCGGGTAGCGGATCAGATGGCGGGCGGCGGCGATGACCTCGCCCAGGTTGTGCGGCGGCATGTTCGTCGCCATGCCGACGGCGATCCCGGACGAGCCGTTGACCAGCAGGTTCGGGAACGCGGCGGGCAGCGCCACCGGTTCCCGCTCCTGGCCGTCGTAGTTCGGCGCGAAGTCGACGGTGTCCTCGTCGATCGACTCCGTCATCAGACTGGTGGCGGCGGCCTGGCGACACTCGGTGTACCGCATGGCGGCCGGCGGGTCGTCGTTGCCCAGGGAACCGAAGTTGCCGTGGCCGTCGACGAGCGGCACCCGCATGGAGAAGGGCTGCGCCATCCGCACCAGCGCGTCGTAGATCGACGCGTCGCCGTGCGGGTGCAGCTTGCCCATGACCTCGCCGACCACGCGCGCGCACTTCACATAGCCGCGGTCGGGGCGCAGCCCCATCTCGTTCATCTGGTAGACGATGCGGCGGTGGACGGGCTTGAGCCCGTCCCGGGCGTCCGGCAGGGCGCGGGAGTAGATGACCGAGTACGCGTACTCAAGGAAGGAGCCCTGCATCTCGTCGACGACGTCGATGTCGAGGATCTTCTCCTCGTACGAGTCGTCGGGCGGCGGGGTCTTCGTGCTGCGGCGGGCCATCGCTGCCTGGCTCCTTGCTGAAGCGTGACGGGATCTGACGCGGACCATTGTGGACCGTGGCACTGACAGGACGGGCACGGACCCGATCGCGACCGCCCCGGTCCCGCACGCGGGATCACCTCCCCGCGGCTGCCTGAAGGCTACGCGATCCGCTTTCGGCGTACGTCCGGCGGGAACTTCGCCGACTGTCCGCACGGTTGCATACAGTGACAGGACCGGCAGGAAATCCGCGGTTCGACGACCGCGTCCGCGATCGAAGGGACGTACATGCCCATGGGTCACACGGCCACAGCCCAGGCAGGCTCCGGGGGCCTGACAGCGACCGAGCACCGCCTGGCCAACGGCCTGCGCGTGGTGCTCTCCGAGGACCACCTGACCCCGGTCGCCGCGGTGTGCCTCTGGTACGACGTCGGCTCGCGCCACGAAGTCAAGGGGCGTACCGGTCTGGCTCACCTCTTCGAGCACCTGATGTTCCAGGGCTCCGCCCAGGTGACGGGCAACGGACACTTCGAGCTGGTGCAGGGCGCCGGCGGCTCGCTCAACGGGACCACCAGCTTCGAGCGGACCAACTACTTCGAGACCATGCCGGCCCACCAGCTGGAGCTCGCCCTCTGGCTGGAGGCCGACCGCATGGGCTCCCTGCTGGCCGCCCTGGACGACGAGTCCATGGAGAACCAGCGCGACGTCGTCAAGAACGAGCGCCGCCAGCGCTACGACAACGTCCCCTACGGCACCGCCTTCGAGAAGCTGACCGCCCTGGTCTACCCCGACGGCCACCCCTACCACCACACGCCGATCGGTTCGATGGCCGACCTGGACGCGGCGACCCTGGAGGACGCGCGCGCCTTTTTCCGTACGTACTACGCGCCCAACAACGCCGTCCTGTCCGTCGTCGGCGACATCGACCCCGAGCAGACCCTCGCCTGGATCGAGAAGTACTTCGGTTCCATCCCCGCGCACGACGGCAAGCCCGCCCCGCGCGACGGCTCGCTGCCCGAGGTCATCGGCGAGCAGCTGCGCGAGGTCGTCGAGGAGGAGGTGCCCGCGCGCGCCCTGATGGCCGCCTACCGGCTGCCGCACGACGGCACGCGCGCGTGCGACGCGGCCGACCTCGCCCTGACCGTCCTCGGCGGCGGCGAGTCCTCCCGCCTGTACAACCGGCTGGTGCGCCGCGACCGCAGCGCCGTCGCGGCCGGCTTCGGCCTGCTCCGCCTGGCCGGCGCGCCCTCGCTGGGCTGGCTGGACGTGAAGACCTCCGGCGACGTCGAGGTCCCGGTGATCGAGGCCGCCGTCGACGAGGAGCTGGCCCGGTTCGCCGAGGAGGGCCCCACCGCCGAGGAGATGGAGCGCGCCCAGGCCCAGCTGGAGCGCGAATGGCTGGACCGGCTCGGCACGGTCGCCGGCCGCGCCGACGAACTGTGCCGGTACGCGGTGCTGTTCGGCGACCCGCAGCTCGCCCTGACCGCTGTCCGGCGCGTGCTGGAGATCACCCCGCAGGAGGTGCGGGAGGTCGCCCAGGCCCGCCTGCGCCCCGACAACCGCGCGGTACTCGTCTACGAGCCGCTCGCCCCGCAGCACGTCGAGACCGCCGAGGACGTCGCGGGCACCGAAGACCCGGAGTCCGCGGCCACCGTGGAAGCCGACGAGACCCAGGAGAGCGCCAAGTGACCGAGCTCGCCACGATGGACTTCCACCCCCGGCCCCAGGCCGGCGAGGCCAGGCCGTGGGCGTTCCCGGCCCCGGAGCGCACCGCGCTCGGCAACGGCCTGACCGTCCTGCACTGCCACCGCCCCGGCCAGCAGCTCGTCGCCGTCGAGGTCCTCCTCGACGCGCCGCTGGACGCCGAGCCGGCCGGCCTCGACGGCGTCGCCACGATCATGGCGCGGGCCTTCTCCGAGGGCACCGACAAGTACTCCGCCGAGGAGTTCGCCGCCGAACTGGAACGCTGCGGGGCGACCCTCGACGCGCACGCCGACCACCCGGGCGTCCGCCTCAGCCTGGAAGTGCCGGTCTCCCGGCTGCACAAGGCGCTCGGGCTGCTCTCCGACGCCCTCAGGGCGCCCGCCTTCGCCGACAGCGAGGTCGAGCGCCTGGTGCGCAACCGCCTCGACGAGATCCCGCACGAGCTGGCCAACCCCTCCCGGCGGGCCGCCAAGGAGCTGTCCAGGGAGCTGTTCCCGGCGACCGCGCGCATGTCCCGGCCCCGGCAGGGCACCGCCGAGACCGTCGAGGCGATCGACTCGTCCGCGGTCCGCGCCTTCTACGAGCGGCACGTCCGGCCCGCCACGGCCACGGCCGTCGTGGTCGGCGACCTCACCGGGGTCGACCTCGCCGGGCTCCTCGGTGACACCCTGGGCACCTGGACCGGCTCGGCCGGCGAGCCCCGGCCGGTGCCACCGGTGACCGCGGACGACACCGGCCGCGTGATCATCGTGGACCGTCCCGGTGCCGTGCAGACCCAGTTGCTCATCGGCCGGGTCGGCCCCGACCGGCACGACCGGGTGTGGCCCGCCCAGGTGCTCGGCACGTACTGCCTGGGCGGCACCCTCACCTCGCGCCTGGACCGTGTGCTGCGCGAGGAGAAGGGCTACACGTACGGGGTGCGCTCCTTCGCCCAGGTGCTGCGCTCCGCGCCCGACGGTTCCGGTGCCGCCATGCTCGCCATCAGCGGCTCGGTCGACACCCCGAACACCGGACCGGCCCTCGCCGACCTGTGGACGGTGCTGCGCACCCTCGCAGCGGGCGGCCTCACCGACGCCGAGCGCGACGTGGCCGTGCAGAACCTCGTCGGGGTGGCCCCGCTGAAGTACGAGACCGCCGCCGCCGTCGCGGGCACGCTCGCCGACCAGGTCGAGCAGCACCTGCCCGACGACTACCAGGCGACGCTCTACCGGCAGCTCGCCGCCACCGGCACGGTCGAGGCCACCGCGGCGGCCGTGAGCGCCTTCCCGGTGGACCGGCTGGTGACCGTCCTCGTGGGCGACGCCGCGCAGATCAAGGAGCCGGTGGAGGCCCTGGGAATCGGCGCGGTGAAGGTCGTGCCCGCCGAGTAGCTCCCTGCCGAGCGGCGACACCGCCGTACGCGCGTGTGCGGGGGCCCTGGCGGCGGAGACGACACCAGGGCCCCACGCCGTCCTGACACCCGAGCTCCGGATATCCGAGGGGCGGATGCCCGGAGTTCGGATACCAGAGGTCCGGATGTCCGAATTGGGGGAGAGGTTGCCCGTCTGCCCTGTGGCATGCGCTACAAAAGTCCGCATCCGTTTGGGAATCGAAGGTCACCGCCTCTAGCGTCGTCCGGGCTGTTCGTCAGGCAGTGCGCCGCACCCGCGGCACCGGACAGTCATCGCCGAGTCCCCGTACGGCGCGAGCCAGGGGAGCCGGGGACCCAACGCAGTCGTCCCTGGGGTGCATCGGGCGCCCGCGCGTGTCGCGAGGGGCCCGTAGGAGACCTTCCTGCTCCGAACCCTCCCCCTGTGCCCGAAGGGCCTGGGGGTACCCCCACCGCTAACCCGGTAGGCGAGACGGAAGGAAAGGACCGCTCGACCATATGGCGTTCAACTGCGCCACCGGGAAGCACCGTCGCCCCAGCCGGATGCAGCGCACCACCGCCCGCGCGGCGGGCATCGCGGCGCTCACCACCACCGGCGTCATGGCCACCGTGACCACCCCCGCGCTCGCCGCGGAGACCTCCGCCGAGCAGACCGGGCTGACCCCCGTCCTCACGGTCAACGACGATGTCGCCGAGCAGATCGACGACCAGGCCACGGCCCAGTGGCAGGCCGCCGAGGCCGAGGTGGCCCGCCAGAAGGCGGCGGCCAAGGCCAAGGCCGAGCGGGAAGCCGCGGCGCGCGCCGCCCGTGAGGCCGAGCGCCGGCGCCTGAACGCCTTCGTGTCGCCGGTCAACGGCTCCTACGTCTCCACGGGTTACCGCTCCGGCGGCTCCCTGTGGTCCTCGGGCAGCCACACCGGCATCGACTTCCACGCCGCGAGCGGCACACCCGTCCACGCGGTCGGCCTCGGGACCGTCGTGGAGGCGGGCTGGGGCGGCGCCTACGGCTACCAGGTCGTGATCCGGATGAACGACGGCACGTACACCCAGTACGGCCACCTGTCGTCCATCGGCGTGGCGGTCGGCGAGCAGGTCGCCCCGGGCCGGCGGATCGGCCTGTCCGGCGCCACGGGCAACGTCACCGGACCGCACCTCCACTTCGAGGCCCGCACCACCCCCGAGTACGGCTCGGACATCGACCCCGTCGCCTATCTCCGCAAGCACGGCGTCGCTGTCTGACGACCACGACCGGCCGGACCGTCCGAGACGCACGACAGCACGGACCGTCCGAGACGCACGACAGGACGTACGGCCCCGGCTCATCGAGCCGGGGCTTTCGCCGTTTCACGGGGCCTGTTGTCCAAAAAATATCCCTGGATTCCGGGCTGCCATCGGATATTGCCGTCCATTGCATTAGAGTCGCTCACCACACGTCAATCGTCGACGTTTCACGGGGATTAATGCGGAGGTCGGTCATGCGCATTCCGGCGCACTCGGTGTGCACGGCCATCCGGGACGACATCGTCGCGGGTGTCCACGAGCGCGGCAGCCGGCTCACCGAGGAAGTCCTGGCCCGCCGCTACGGCGTCTCGCGCGTCCCCGTGCGCGAGGCACTGCGCACCCTGGAGGCGGAGGGGTTCGTCGTCACCCGGCGCCACGCGGGAGCGTGCGTGGCGGAACCGACCGAGCAGGAGGCCGCCGATCTGCTGGAGATGCGGATGCTCCTGGAGCCGTTCGGTGCCTCCCGGGCCGCCCAGCGGCGCACCGAGGCGCACCTGAAGGTCCTGCGCGGCCTCGTCCGGCTGGGCCAGGAGCGCGCCAGGCGCGGCAGCAGCGACGATCTGCGCTCCCTGGGCGGCTGGTTCCACGAGACGCTCGCCCAGGCCACCGGCAGCCACGCCCTGACCTCGACGCTCACCCAGCTGCGCCACAAGATCGCCTGGATGTACACGGTGGAGGCGCCGGCCAGTCCGGTGGACTCCTGGGCGGAGCACGGTGCGATCGTGGACGCGGTGGCGCGCGGCGACGGGGAGCGGGCGCGGGCGCTCACGGCGCTGCACACCGAGCGCACCCACCCGGCGCACCGGCTGCGCTTTCCGGGCGGTGACCGCGCGGACCGTGTGAGGACTTCGCAACATGCCGTAAACATCCCCGGCCTGCGGCATTAACACGAGCACCGTATACAAAGAAGAGATATTCGGTGGGCGGGTATTCCCGCTGCCTTTTCGGTGCGCCCCGTGAATTCACGGTCGCGCCCTTTTCGCGTGCCCGTGCGGCCAGGTCTTGAAGCATGCGCCCCGGATTTCATCCGACCGTACGGAAAACGGCGAAGCCGCGCCGCCGGACAGGGCGACGCGGCTTCGCGCGCTGCGACAGGTGTCGCGTGAGACGCCGGGAACGGTGCCCGGGCGGACTCAGACGGTCTCGGGAAGCTCCTCCAGCCCCTCGGAGACCAGCTTCGCCAGACGGTCGAGGGCCGCGTCCGCGCCCTCGGCGTCGGAGGTGAGGACGATCTCCTCGCCGCCCTGGGCGCCCAGGCCGAGCACGGCCAGCATGGAGGCCGCGTTGACGGGGGTGCCGTCGGCCTTGGCGATCGTCACGGGGACCCCTGCGGCCGTGGCGGCCTGGACGAAGATGGAAGCGGGGCGGGCGTGGAGGCCCTCGGCCCAGCCGACGTTGACGCGGCGCTCAGCCATGTGATGCTGCCCTTCAGTTTCTCAGGGTTGTCTAGACCAGTGTTCCACATCGTGACGCGTGCCCGGAGGGGTCCTGTGGCCCCCCCGGCGGTGACCGTCGGGCCGCGGCCTCGGCCCGACGAGCGTCCTCCACAGACTGCCTCGCGCCGTTGTCGTACGCGAGCCGTACTCTGGGCCCCATGCAGAGCGCGACGGACCGGCAGGAGTACCCCGCCCACTGGGAAGCCGACGTGGTGCTGCGCGACGGCGGTGCCGCGCGCATTCGCCCGATCACCGTCGACGACGCCGAGCGCCTGGTCAGCTTCTACGAGCAGGTCTCGGACGAGTCGAAGTACTACCGCTTCTTCGCGCCCTACCCGCGCCTGTCCGCCAAGGACGTCCACCGCTTCACGCACCACGACTTTGTGGACCGGGTGGGACTCGCGGCCACGATCGGCGGCGAGTTCATCGCCACCGTACGCTATGACCGCATCGGCGCCGACGGGACGCCCGCCTCCGCGCCCGCCGACGAGGCCGAGGTCGCCTTCCTCGTCCAGGACGCGCACCAGGGCCGCGGTGTCGCCTCCGCGCTCCTGGAGCACATCGCGGCCGTCGCCCGCGAGCGCGACATCCGACGCTTCGCCGCCGAGGTGCTCCCCGCCAACACCAAGATGATCAAGGTGTTCACGGACGCCGGGTACACCCAGAAGCGCAGCTTCGAGGACGGCGTCGTACGCCTGGAGTTCGACCTCGAACCGACCGAGCGCTCCCTCGCCGTGCAGCGCGCGCGGGAGCAGCGCGCCGAGGGCCGCTCCGTACGGCGCCTGCTGATGCCCGGCTCGGTCGCCGTCGTCGGCACCGGCCGCGCACCCGGCGGCGTCGGTCGCGGCATCCTCGACAACATCAAGGACGCGGGCTACACCGGGCGCCTGTACGCCGTGAACAAGGCTTTCCCCGCCGACCTGGCGGAACTCGACGGCGTACCCGCCCGCCGCTCCGTGCGCGAGATCGACGGCCCGGTCGACCTCGCGGTCGTCGCCGTCCCCGCCGAGCGCGTGCCCGACGTCGTCACCGAGTGCGGCGAGCACGGCGTCCAAGGCCTGGTCGTGGTCTCCGCCGGGTACGCCGAGAGCGGCCCCGAGGGCCGTGAGCGCCAGCGCGCCCTGGTCCGCCACGCGCGCGCGTACGGCATGCGCATCCTCGGCCCCAACTCCTTCGGCGTCATCAACACCTCGCCCGAGGTGCGGCTGAACGCCTCCCTCGCACCCGAGCTGCCCCGCCCCGGCCGCATCGGCCTGTTCGCCCAGTCCGGCGCCATCGGCATCGCCCTGCTGTCCCGGCTGCACCGGCGCGGCGGCGGCGTCACCGGCGTCACGGGTGTGTCGACCTTCGTCTCCTCCGGCAACCGCGCGGACGTCTCCGGCAACGACGTCCTGCAGTACTGGTACGACGACCCGGACACCGACGTCGCCCTGATGTACCTGGAGTCCATCGGCAACCCGCGCAAGTTCACCCGCCTCGCCCGGCGCACCGCCGCCGTCAAACCCCTCGTCGTCGTCCAGGGCGCCGCGCCCCAGGGCCACGCCGTGCGGGCCACGCGGCTGCCGCACGGCACCGTGTCCGCCCTGCTCGGGCAGGCCGGGGTGCTGCGCGTCGACACCATCACCGAACTCGTCGACACCGGCCTGCTGCTCGCCCGGCAGCCCCTGCCCGGCGGGCCGCGCGTGGCCATCCTCGGCAACTCCGAGTCCCTCGGCGTGCTCACCTACGACGCCTGCCTCTCCGCCGGGCTGCGACCGCAGCCCCCGCGGGACCTGACCACCCAGGCGTCGGCCGGAGACTTCCACGCGGCGCTGGCGCACGCGCTGGCCGACGACACGTGCGACGCGGTCGTGGTGACGGCGATCCCCGCCATCGGCGAGGCGTCGCCGGACGACGCGGAACTCGCGGAGGCGCTGCGCTCGGCGGCCGAGGCCGTGCCGGGCAAGCCGGTCCTGGTCGTCCACGTGGAGCTGGGCGGACTGGCCGGCGCGCTCTCCGCGGCCGCGAGCACCGCGCCCCCGGCCACCCGGCCGGGCATGCCCCTGCCCGACCGACAGCCGACCGCCGTGCCCCGGCACGACTCCCACCGGACCCCGCAGCCGGCCACGGAAGGTCCGCCCGCCGCGGCCGCCGACCCGCAGCCGACCGCCGGGTCCGACCGGCCCGCCCCCCGCCTCATCCCCGCCTACCCCGCCGCGGAACGCGCGGTGCGCGCGCTCGCCGAGGCCGTCAAGTACGCGCAGTGGCGGCGCGAGGCCGCCGAGCCCGGCAGGGTGCCCGAGTACGAGGACATCGACGAGAAGGGCGCCGCACGGCTGATCCACGGCCTGCTGGCACGCGGACAGGGCCTCACCCTCGGCACCGACGCCACCCGCGACCTGCTGGGCCACTACGGCATCGAGGTCCGCCCGGCGGTCCTCGCCCGCACCCCCGACGACGCCGCACGGGCCGCCGCCGGCCTCGGCTACCCGGTCGCCCTGAAAGCCACCGCCCCGCACCTGCGCCACCGCGCCGACCTGGGCGGAGTACGGCTCGACCTCGCCGACGAGGACCAGCTGCGCCGCGCGTACGGAGAGCTGACCGAGCTGTTCGGGCCGCCGCAGGAGCTGCGTCCGGTAGTCCAGGCGATGGCTCCGCGCGGTGTCGACACCGTCGTACGCGCCGTGATCGACCCGGCGGCCGGGGCCGTGCTCTCCTTCGGCCTCGCGGGCGCCGCCTCCCAGCTCCTCGACGACATGGCCCACCGCCTGATCCCGGTCACCGACCGCGACGCCACCTCGCTCGTCCGGTCGATCCGCACCGCGCCCCTGCTGTTCGGCTGGCGCGGTTCCACCCCCGTCGACACCCCCGCCCTGGAGGAACTGCTGCTGCGCGTGTCCCGCCTGGTCGACGACCACCCCGAGGTCGTGGCCGTCACCCTGGAACCGGTCGTCGTCGCCCCCCACGGCCTCACCGTCCTCGGCGCCTCGGTACGGCTGGCCCCGCCCCCCGCCCGCGACGACCTCGGCCCGCGCACCCTCCCGCTGTACTGAGCGGCGCGAGCGGTCCCTCGCAGTCAGCGGGTCCCCGTAGGATGGACGGCATGGCCAAGACCAGTACGACGACCCAGGGGCTGCGTGCGGCGATCGAACGCAGCGGCTACTACCCGGCCCTCGTGGCCGAGGCGGTGGAGGCCGCCGTGGGCGGCGAGCCCATGCGGTCGTACCTGGTCCACCAGGAGACCACGTTCGACCAGAACGAGGTGCGCCGGCACGTGACCGTGCTGGTCCTCACCGCCAACCGGTTCATCGTCAGCCACACCGACGAGCAGGCCGCCGACAGCACCTCCCCGACGCCGTACGCGACCACCTCGACGGAGTCCGTGAAGCTCGACCGCATCTCGTCGGTCGTCGTCAGCCGCGTGGTCGCCAACCCGGAGTCGTACACGCCGGGCACCCTCCCGCGCGAGGTCGTGCTGACCATCGGCTGGGGCGCCGTCTCCCGCATCGACCTGGAACCGGCCGCCTGCGGTGACCCCAACTGCGACGCCGACCACGGCTACACCGGCAACTCCACGGCCGACGACCTCAGCCTGCGCGTCAGCGAGGCCGGTGACGGCCCGGAGACGGTCCGCCAGGCGCTCGCCTTCGCGCAGTCGCTGTCCGAGGCGACCGCGGACCTCACGCGCTGATGGCACAGCCCGCCCCCTGGGAGCACGCCGAACCGCTCACCGTGGCCTCCGCGCCGGTGCCCGCCTACGGCAGCGGCTCCCTCGCCGACCTGCTGCCCACCCTGGCGGCCGGCATGGGCGTCCCCGGCGTCACCCCGGCCATCCCCGAGCTGACCGGAACCGACCGGGCCTGCGTCTTCCTGATCGACGGCCTCGGCTGGGAGCAACTGCGCGCCCATCCGGATGAGGCGCCCTACCTGACCTCGCTGCTGTCCGGCTCCCGCGGCGGCACCGGCCGCCCGATCACCGCCGGCTACCCGGCGACCACCGCGACGTCCCTCGCCTCCGTCGGCACCGGCCTGCCCCCGGGCGCCCACGGCCTGCCCGGCTACACCGTGCGCGATCCGGCGACCGGCGAGCTGATGAACCAGCTGCGCTGGCAGCCGTGGACCGCGCCGGACGCCTGGCAGCCGTACCCCACGGTCTTCCAGCTCGCCCACGACGCGGGCGTGCACGCCGCACAGGTCTCCTCTCCCGCCTTCGCGAACACACCGCTCACCAAGATCGCGCTCAGCGGCGGGACCTTCCACGGCCGGCTGACCGGGGAGGAGCGCATGGACCTCGCCGCCGAGCAGCTCGCCGCCGCCGACCGCGCCCTCGTCTACACGTACTACGCCGAACTCGACGGCGCCGGCCACCGCTACGGCGTCGCCTCCGACACCTGGCGCGGCCAGCTCATGTACGTCGACCGGCTCGTCCAGCGCCTGGCCGAGCAGCTGCCCCCGCGCAGCGCGCTCTACGTCACCGCCGACCACGGCATGATCGACGTGCCCTTCGACGAGGAGCACCGCCTCGACTTCGACCTGGACTGGGAACTGCGCGCCGGCGTCGCCCTGCTCGGCGGCGAGGGCCGCGCCCGCCACGTCTACGCGCTGCCGGGCGCCGAGGGCGACGTGCTGACCTGCTGGCGCGAGGTGCTGGGCGAGCAGTTCTGGGTCGCCTCCAGGGACGAGGCGATCGCGGCGGGTTGGTTCGGACCGCACGTCGACGACCGCGTGTACGCGCGCATCGGCGACGTGGTCGCCGCCGCCTGCGACGACGTGCTGATCATCGCCTCGGAACGGGAGCCGAAGGAGTCCGCCATGGTCGGCAACCACGGTTCCATGACCCCCGACGAGCAGCTGGTCCCCCTGCTCGAAGTACGCTCCTGAACGCCCCCGCGTCCTCGCTCGCCCCTGCCGAAAGGTGCTCACCCCCTCATGCCCGAGCTGGTGTTCTTCTCCGGAACCATGGATTGCGGGAAGTCGACGCTGGCTCTCCAGATCGAGCACAACCGCTCCGCGCGCGGCCTGCAGGGCATGATCTTCACCCGTGACGACCGCGCGGGCCAGGGGAAGCTGTCCTCCCGGCTCGGCCTGGTCACCGACGCCGTGGAGGTCGGGGACGGCCAGGACCTTTACGTCTACCTGGTCGACCACCTCTCCCGGGGCGGCCGAGCCGACTACGTCATCGCCGACGAGGCGCAGTTCCTCGCGGAGGAGCAGATCGACCAGCTCGCGCGCGTGGTCGACGACCTGGGCATCGACGTCTACGCCTTCGGTATCACCACCGACTTCCGCTCCAAGCTGTTCCCCGGCTCCCAGCGCCTCGTCGAACTCGCCGACCGCGTCGAGGTCCTCCAGGTGGAGGCCCTGTGCTGGTGCGGGGCCCGTGCCACCCACAACGCCCGTACGGTGGGTGGGGTCATGGTGGTGGAGGGCGCACAGGTCGTCGTGGGGGACGTCAACCAGGCCGACGCCGTCGGCTACGAGGTGCTGTGCCGCCGCCACCACCGCCGCCGGATGACCGCCGCCTCGGCCCGCGCGGCGGCCCTCTCCCCGGACGTTCTGCCGGTGCAGCGGGCCTGAGGCCTCAGGCCGGGTCCTGGATCAGGGCGAAACGCGCTCCCTCGGGGTCGGAGACGATCGCCACGCGCCCGTGGCCGCTGTCCCGGACCGGCGTGATCACATGGCCGCCCAGCTCGGTGACCCGGGCCAGGGCCGCGTCCGCGTCGGCGACCTCGAAGTACGTGAGCCAGTGCGGTCCCCGGTCGCGCGGCAGCGCGGCGCCCATGCCGTGCACGGCGGCCACCGGCCGGCCGTCGATGCGCAGGGTCACCTGGTCGAAGTCGGCGGACGCCTCCGCCTCCTTCCGCCACTCGTGGCCGAACACCGTCTCGTAGAACTTGACGACGCCCGCCGTGTCGTAGGTCAGCAGCTCGTTCCACACGGGCGTGCCCGGCACGCCGGTGACCCGGGTGCCCACGTGGACCCCCGCCTGCCAGATGCCGAAGACGGCGCCGCACGGGTCGGAGCCGATCGCCAGGCGTCCCGCGTCGGCGGCCTCCAGGGGGCCGACACCGACGGTCCCACCGCACAGCCGCACCGCGTCGGCGGTCGCGTCCACGTCGTCCGAGGCCAGGTACGGGGTCCAGGCGACGGGCAGATGACGGTCCGGGGGAAGTTGGCCGATACCGGCCACCTCATGGCCGTCGAGCACCGCCCGCACGTAGGTGCCGAGTTGCTGCGGACCGGGTCGGAAGGTCCACCCGAACAGTTCGCCGTAGAACTCCTGGGTGGTCGTCAGCCCGTGCACCATCAGGCTCACCCAGCAGGGTGTGCCGGGCGCGTACCGGGCGTGCGCTTCGCCGTCGCGGCCGGCCGACCCACGTGCCTCGGTCATCGTCACTCTCTCCTCGGCCCCTCGCGGTGGCCGTGTCGCTTCCGCCCTGCAGCCCCCGTGCAGATGCTCGCACCCCCGGTGGTGCCACACGTCCCGGGCGCGCCGCCCGTACGGCGGTCTGCGATCGGAGGATGCCCGATGTGTGGTTACCCGTCCGTTTCCGCGCGTCTGCCGACGGATGTCGGTCGGCGGTACTGCATGTGCTCGAACCAGTACGCCTCGTGATCGGGCCTGTCCGGCGGAGCAGAGTAGCCGGACACGGGCGGCGGGGCCACCCCGTGCGCGAGGATGGTGGCCATGAACGCCATCATCTCCGCGACCGAACTCGCGAGCGAACTGACCGGGGTGAACCCGCCGGTCCTGCTCGACGTCCGCTGGCAGCTGAGCCTGGCCAAGGCGGCCGGTGAGCCGCCCTTCGACGGACGCGCGGCCTACGCGGCCGGCCACGTCCCGGGCGCCGTCTACGTCGACCTGGACCGGGAGTTGGCGGGCTCCCCGGGTGCGGCGGGCCGGCATCCGCTGCCCGACCTGGCGGAGTTCGGCGCCGTGATGCGCCGGGCGGGCGTCTCCGCGGCGCGGCCCGTGGTCGTCTACGACGGCGGTCAGGGGTGGGCGGCGGCCCGCGCCTGGTGGATGCTGCGCTGGACGGGTCACCCGGACGTGCGGGTCCTCGACGGCGGGTTGCCGGCGTGGCGGGGCGAACGCTCCGTTGACGTCCCGACGCCCGCCGAGGGGGACTTCGAGCCCGAGCCGGTGCCCGGGGGGCTGCTCGACGCGGACGGGGCGGCCTCGCTGGCCCGGTCCGGAATCCTCCTCGACGCGCGCGCGGGGGAGCGTTACCGCGGCGAGGTGGAGCCGATCGACCGTGTCGGCGGGCACATCCCGGGCGCGGTCTCCGCACCCACCACCGACACGGTGGGTCCGGACGGCCGCTTCCTCCCCGCCCCGGACCTCAGGTCCCACTTCAAGGCGCTGGGCGCCACCGACGACACCGCGGTGGGCGTCTACTGCGGTTCGGGTGTCTCCGGCGCACACGAGGTGCTGGCACTGGCCGTGGCGGGAATCCCGGCGGCGCTGTACGTCGGTTCCTGGTCCGAGTGGTCCTCGGACCCGTCGCGGCCGGTGGCCGTGGGGCCGGATCCGCAGTAGCGGGGCGCGGCATGGGCTGGGTGCCCGGCGAAGGGGTGGTACGGCGTTCTCGAACGGACCGGCGCGTCTTCCCGCGCGGTGCGCCCGGAGGCCGGCACGGCTTCCGGCGACCCGTCAGGGCGGAGTCGGCCGGCTTCCGACGTGGCGTCAGCCGGGCGCCCGCCAAGGCCGTTTCCACGGCCGTCAGCCGCTGTCGGCGCGGCGCGGTACGTCGGCTGCCGTCCCGACCGCATTCGGCCGCTGCCGGCGATCCGGTGCCGGCGGAGGCCGATTGCACGGCCGTCAGCCGTTTTCGGCGCGGTACGTGGGCATGCGGACCCGACCGTCTTGGGCCGCTGCCGACGACCCGGGTGCCTGGCGGACGCCGCGCCGACCGCCTTCGAGCCGATGCCGGCGAGCGGCCCGCTCTCGTGGCGACAGCCCCGCGCCGTGCCGGGGCAGGGTGACCGGTGGGCGGCGAGGCGCGGCGCGACGAGGCCGGTGAGGGGCGCGCCGGTGGACGCGTCCCTCACCGGCCTCGTCGTACGGTCCGCTCCTACTCCTGCTTCTTGCGCCGCGTGCCGAAGACGATCTCGTCCCAGCTCGGCACCGCCGCCCGGCGGCCGGGCCGGACGCCGTCGGCCTCGGCCTGGCGGTCGGTGGAGCCGATCAGGCGGTCGCGGTGGCTGCCGACGGAGCGCGGCATGAGGACGTCCGCGTAGGCGGAGCCGGCGGACGCCGCGGGCGCGGGGGGCTCCTCGGCCTCCGGTTCCTCGACGGCCTCCTCCGGCGTCTCCGCCGGACGTTCGGGTACGACGAGGTCGCCCCGGAAGCTCGGCACCGCCTCCAGCAGACTGGTCAGCGAGTCCCGCTCGCGCTCGCCGCTCTCCTCGGCCGGTTCGGAGGCCTGCGCGGGCAGGCTCGGCCGCTCGCGGTCGAGGGAGCGGTCCAGCGGCCGGTCGCGCGGCAACCGCGCGATACGCGGCACGAACGGAAAGCTGGGCTCCGGCGCGGCGAGGTCGTCGGACTCGCCGATCAGTGACCGCGCCTCGTCGTCGACGGCCTGGACGAGCCGCCGGGGCGGGTCGTAGGTCCAGCTCGCCGAGTGCGGTTCGCCCGCGACCAGGTAGACCAGCAGCACCTCCCAGGTGCCGTCGTCGCGCCGCCAGGAGTCCCACTGGACGGTGTCCTTCTCGGCGCCGCGCAGCAGCAGCCGTTCCTGGACGGCCTCGCCGAGCTGCGGTCCTGCGTTCTCGCCGGGCCGTCGCACCGGGGTCTTGCGGGCCCGCTCGGCCATGAAGGCGCGCTCGGCCAGCACGGGGCCCTCGAAGCGGCGTACGCGGTCGACGGGGATGCCCGCCATCTGCGCGACTTCTTCGGCAGTCGCGCCGGCTCGTATGCGGGCCTGGATGTCGCGGGGGCGGAGATGGCTCTCCACCTCGATCTCGATCTGGCCGAGGCGGGGACGGTCGCCGCGCACGGCGGCGCGGAGCCGTTCGTCGATCGGAAGCGTGTACTCCGTGCTGTCCGCAGCCTTCAGCACCAGCCGTGTGCCGTCATTCGAGACGGCCACGACACGCAGTTCGGGCATGGGGACCTCCCGGGTGGTGCCTGCCGACGTCACGTGCGTCGCTGCTTCCGCTAGTCGAGTGTGGCCTGCCCGGGTGCAGCCTGCCACAACCTTGCCGAGTTGCCCGGCGTGTCGGGCGCGGGCCCTGGATCGCCGTTATGGCACGGTTACCTCTTGGCCACGCTAAGTGACCAAGCCTGTCACCCTGTGCAACGAGCCCCCTCTTGGCGGTTCAGGCAGGCTCCGGACACCCTGACGGGAGACCGGACCCAGGGCTCGCAACAGTACTCCATTTGGGCCAGGTGCGTGGATTGGCACGCCGCCCAACTTCTGGCAAGGGCCGCGACTTGGCCGCCCCCTCGGGGGTTCGGCGATCTTGAACGTGGTGCACTTCACGCGAACCACCCAAGCGGAACCGGTGATTTCGTTCGCGCGCCCCCTCCCGGTGCGGGTGGTTGATCAACGTTGACGGCTTCTGAGGTGCCGGTCCTGCTCCGGCGACCGGCGGCGTTCCGACACCTCTTCCAGCGCACGGGCGAGCGGATTCGTGACCCGCCCGCCCGCTACGACCCGAGCACCCTGCGCAAGTAGTCGTTCTGGAACAGGCGGTTCGGGTCCAACCGGTCCCGCAGTGCCGTGAACTCGCCGAAGCGGGGGTAGACGGAGGCGAAGTACTCGGCGTCGCGCGTGTGCACCTTGCCCCAGTGCGGGCGGCCCTCGTACGCGGTGAAGATGCGCTCCGCCGCGGTGAAGTACGCCTGGTAGGCCGTGCCCTTGGCCATGTGGACGGCGATGTAGGCGCTGTCGCGGCCCGACGCCGTGGACAGGGTGATGTCGTCGGCCGGCGCGGTGCGCACCTCGACCGGGAAGCTGATCCGCAGCCCCGAGCGGTCGACCGTCGCCTTCAGTTCGCGCAGCGTCTCGGTGACCGCCTCCCGGGGCACGGCGTACTCCATCTCCACGAACCGCACCCGGCGCGGCGATGTGTACACCTTGTAGGGGATGTCGGTGTAGGTGCGCGCGGACAGGGCCCTGCTGGAGATCCGGGCGATCGCCGGCACCGTGGCGGGTACCGCCCGGCCGACCCACTGGGCCGCCTGGAAGACGCCGTTGGAGAGGAACTCGTCCTCGAGCCAGCCCGCCACGGGCCCCACCGGCCGACGCGGACCCGCACTGCGGTTGTTGCGCTTGGTGTTGGTGCTCCCGGTGTGCGGGAACCAGTAGAACTCGAAGTGCTCGTTCTCGGCCCACAGCTCGTCGAAATCGGCGAGCACCTTCTCGAACGGCATCGGCTCCTCCCGTGCCGTGAGCAGGAAGAGCGGCTCCACGGCGAAGGTGATCGCGGTGATGACGCCGAGGGCGCCGAGGCCGATCCGCGCGGCCGCGAAGACGTCCGGGTTCTCCTCGGCCGAGCAGGTCATGACCGAGCCGTCGGCCGTGACCAGTTCGAGCCCCTTGACCTGTGCGGCCAACGAGCCGGAATCCCGGCCCGTGCCGTGCGTGCCCGTGCTGGTGGCACCGGAGACCGTCTGCTCCATGATGTCGCCCATGTTGGTCAGCGACAGGCCCTCGCGCGCCAAAGCCACGTTGACTCGCTTGAGCGGGGTGCCGGCCTCGACCGTGACCGTCATGGTCTCCCGTTCGACGGCGCGGATACCGGTCAACAGTTGAGGGCGTATCAACACCCCGTCCGTGGTGGCTATGGAGGTGAAGGAGTGGCCGGTGCCGACCGCCTTCACCTTGAGACCGTCCTCGGCGGCCCGCCGCACCTCCGAGGCCAGTTCCTCCACGGAGGCGGGCTCGACCTCCCGCGCGGGGCGGGCGACGACATTGCCTCCCCAGTTACGCCATGTGCCGTTCCTGACGCTCGTCGTGCTGCTCAACGGTGCCTCCCCGAGCCGGAGCCGGCCTGCTGAGCCGGCGGTACCCCAGGAAACCCACCGCCACCGCGACGGCTCCGGCCACCGCCGGAACCCCGTACCCGGCCCGCGCGCCGGCGGCGTCGATCACCCGACCGGCGACCGAGGAACCGAGCGCGACACCGACCGCGAGCCCGGTGCTCACCCAGGTCATGCCCTCGGTCAGTCGCGCGCGTGGTACGTGCTCCTCGATGAGGGACATCGTCGTGATCATCGTGGGTGCGACGGACAGCCCCGCAACGAAGAGCGCCACGGCCAGAAGCGGCAAGTTTCCGACCAGTAGGAGGGGGATCATACTCATGGCCATCATGGACACGCCCAGCAGCCAGCGGCGCTCCGGCGCTCCCGCGAACCGCTGCAGGCCGAACACCGCACCGGCCGCGCAGGAGCCCGCCGCGTACAGCGCCAGGACCACACTCGCGGCCCCCTTGTGGCCGCGCTCGTCGGCGAAGGCCACCGTCACGACGTCGACGGCCCCGAAGATGGTCCCGGTCGCGGTGAAGGTGGCCACCAGCACCCGCAGGGCGGGCGAGCGCAGCGCCGAACCACCGCCGCGCTGCTCGCGCGGGTGGGGGACCGGTTCGGTGGCCCGCTGTGCGGTCAGCCAGAAGACGCCGGCGGCGAGGAAGCAGGCCGCCAGCAGCGGGCCCGCCTCCGGGAACCAGGCCGTGGACAGGCCGATGGAGATGATCGGCCCGAAGACGAAGCACACCTCGTCCACCACGGACTCGAAGGAGTACGCGGTGTGCAGGTGCGGAGTGCCCCGGTACAGGGCCGCCCAGCGTGCGCGGACCATCGCGCCGACGCTGGGCACCGAGCCGATCCCCGCCGCGCAGACGAAGAGCACCCAGTCCGGCGAGCCGAAGTGGGCGCTCAGCAGCAGCCCGGCCGCCGCGGCGAGCGCGACCAGGGTCGCCGGCCGCAGCACCCGGCGCTGGCCGCGCCGGTCCACCAGACGGGAGATCCGCGGGCCCACCGCCGCCGCCGCGAGCGCGATGGTCGCCGCCAGGGCGCCCGCCAGGCCGTAGCGCCCGGTGAGCTGGGAGACCATCGTGACCACGCCGATGCCCATCATCGACAGCGGCATCCGCCCGAGGAGCCCAGCGGCGGAGAACGCCCTGGTGCCGGGTGCGGCGAACAGAGCGCGGTAGGGGCTGGGCACGGGCGTCTCCGGTCGGCTCCGGTCACGCGCGGACGACCGGCGGCACGGCCCGGCGTGAACAGGGATGACTCGTTCGAGTGAACGAGAGCGCCTCGTAAGGTGCGAAGGCGGCCGACATAGCTTACGGGCCGGGCCGTCCGCACGCACCGGGTTTTCGGGGCCTCCCCCGCGCCCGTCAGGTCGACGCCCACCGCCGTCCCCGGCGGACCCGGGCCCGCCGCCCCGCCGTTTCCGGGCTGTCGGTGGCGGGTGGCAGGATCGAGGCATGCCAGACGCGCTCCAAGCCAGCCCCTACGACGCCCTGCTCCTGCTCTCCTTCGGAGGCCCCGAAGGCCCGGACGACGTGGTCCCGTTCCTGGAGAACGTGACGCGCGGGCGCGGCATCCCCAAGGAACGCCTCGAGGAGGTCGGGCAGCACTACTTCGGGTTCGGCGGGGTCAGCCCCATCAACGGCCAGAACCGCGCCCTGCTGGCGGCCCTGCGCAAGGACTTCGCCGACCACGGCCTGGACCTGCCGGTCTACTGGGGCAACCGCAACTGGGCCCCGTACCTCACCGACACGCTGCGCGAGATGGTCGCCGACGGCCGCCGCCGCATCCTGGTCCTCGCCACCAGCGCCTACGCCTCGTACTCCGGCTGCCGGCAGTACCGGGAGAACCTGGCCGACGCGCTGGCGACCCTGGAGGCCGAGGGGCTGCGGCTGCCGCGCGTCGACAAGCTGCGGCACTACTTCAACCACCCCGGCTTCGTCGAACCCATGATCGACGGCGTGCTCCGGTCGCTCGCCGACCTCCCCGACGACGTCCGCGACGGCGCCCACATCGCCTTCTCCACCCACTCCGTCCCGACCGCCGCCGCCGACACCTCCGGTCCGGTCGAGGGCCACGGCGACGGCGGCGCGTACGTGAGGCAGCACCTGGAGGTGGCCCGCCTGATCGCCGACGCCGTCCGTGAGCGCACCGGCGTCGACCACCCCTGGCGACTGGTCTACCAGTCCCGCTCCGGCGCCCCGCACATCCCGTGGCTGGAGCCCGACATCTGCGACCACCTGGAGGAGCGGCACGCCGCGGGTGCTCCGGCGGTGGTCATCGCGCCCATCGGCTTCGTCTCCGACCACATGGAGGTCCTCTACGACCTCGACACCGAGGCGAAGGCGAAGGCCGGGGAACTGGGCCTGCCGATGCGTCGCTCCGCCACCGTCGGCGACGACCCGCGCTTCACCGCCGCGATCCGGGACCTGGTCCTGGAGCGCGCCGCCACCGAGCGCGGCCGGCAGGTCACCCGCTGCGCCCTCGGGACGCTCGGCGCCGACCACGACCTGTGCCCCGTCGGCTGCTGCCCGTCCCGTGCCCCCAAGCCGGCCGCCGCCGGCGCCGACAGCCCCTACGCGTGAGGATCCCGGTGACCGAGCCCCTGCACGACTCCCCGCACGACTCCCTGCACACCGAACTGCTCGCCCTCGCCCAGGAGGCCGCCCGCCGGGCCGGCGCCCTGCTGCGCGACGGCCGCCCCGCCGACCTCGCGGTCGCCGCGACCAAGTCGAGCCCCGTCGACGTGGTCACCGAGATGGACGTCGCCGCCGAGAAACTGATCACCACCCTGATCGCCGAGCGGCGCCCGGACGACGGCTTCCTCGGCGAGGAGGGCGCGACCAGCGAGGGCACCAGCGGCGTCCGCTGGGTGATCGACCCGCTCGACGGCACGGTGAACTACCTCTACGGCCTGCCCACCTGGGCGGTGTCCATCGCCGCCGAGCAGGACGGCGAGACCGTCGTCGGCGTGGTCGAGGTCCCCATGCGCGGCGAGTCGTACCGGGCGGTCCGCGGCGGCGGAGCCTGGGCCACCGGCCCCTGGGAGGGCGAGCGCCGGCTCACGGTCCGCCCCGCGCCCCCGCTGGACCAGGCGCTGGTCTCCACCGGCTTCAACTACGTCGCCGAGGTCCGAGCCCACCAGGCGGAGATCGCCGGGAGGCTGATCCCGCTGCTGCGGGACATCCGGCGCGGCGGCTCGGCCGCGATCGACCTCTGCGACGTGGCCGCCGGCCGGCTCGACGGCTACTACGAGCGCGGGCTGCACCCCTGGGACCTCGCGGCGGGGGACCTCGTCGCCCGGGAAGCGGGCGCCCTGACCGGTGGACGCCCGGGAGAGCGCCCCTCACGCGACCTGGCCATCGCCGCGTCTCCGGGCGTCTACGAGCCCCTCCAGCGGCTACTGGAGGACTTCGGGGCCTGGCACGACTGAGGCCGCCTCCGCCGCCCCGGAGGGCCGGGGCCCTGGCGGCTCCGGCACGGGCGGGACGAGGGCCGTCCCGTCCCGACGCGGGCCGGCCGGCGCGCCCGGTGGGGGCGGGCTCGGTGGGGGCGGCCCAGAGTGACCGGTACGGCCGGGAACGGCCGCGAGCGGCTGCGGCTGCGGCGAGCGAACGCGGTGTGCCGCGCGCGGTGCCGGTGACGGCACGGTACGGGGCGCCGGGGCGCGCCGCGTTGTCCGGCGCGGTAGGGGTGCCTTCGGGCGGTGCCCGGGTCGGCATGGTCCGGGGCCCGTGCAGTGCCGGAGCCGGCACGACCCGGGTCGGCGGGCCGCGCTGTGTGGTCGTGCACTGCGGGTGGCGGGCCGCGCCCTGTGGTCCGGCACGGTGTGCTGCGGCGGGCTGCGGCCGACGCGTGCGGCGTCAGCGGGGCGGCCCGCCGCGCGGGAGGCACCGGGAGGGAGGGCGCCGCCCGGCCCGCCGCACCCGAGGGCCGTCCGCCGTGGCACGCCCCGGACCGCCCGGACAGAGGGCGCCGTGTCCGAGGTGGCCGCGGCCGGCGGCGCGGACCCCACGGGGCGACGACCGCGGGTCGGCCTCGCGGAGGGGCGATCGCCGGCCGTCCCGCCCCAGGACACACGCGAAGGGGCCCCGGCGCTGGATTCGCCGGGGCCCCTGTCGTGCGCACGAGCCGGTCAGACGGTGGGCGCACCGACCTCCACACCGTGTTCGGCGGCGAGACGGTGCAGGTCGTCGAGCTCTGCCTGCTCCACCTCGACGAGGAAGTCGTCGCCCTCGTCACGAGCCCTCGTCAGGTCCGACTCGGTCGCCCTTATGCGCTGCAGAAGTCCTGCGGTGAATGCGTCCATGCTGCGCCCCCTCGTCCTGGGTCGTGGGTCGATGGCACGGGGGTGTGCCGTTTCGGAAGGGGCGATCACGCCTCGACAGGGTGCCCAGCGCAGCCCGGGCTGGGCGGCGGCGGTGCCGGACACCCACGCCCGCTCTGCGGAAAAGCGGATCATCGTGTACCGCATGGTGCTGCGGCACACGCAGAGCGTGATCGCGGGGTGTAAACCGTCCTCCCCCCGCTGTCTTCCGTGGAAACCTCAACCCGCGGAGAAAATCCGTCATTCCCGCGCTCGGATCCCGCCGGTGGGCCGCAGCACCCCGCCTTACTGCCGACTTACGGCCGAAAAGGGCAGGATGGAGGTCCACACCCCAAGCAGACCCCTGCCCGCGCGCGCTCCTGCGGCGCTACGCGGGTGGACACAGGAAGGACAAGCGACGTGCGCGTACTCGTCGTCGAGGACGAGCAGCTGCTCGCCGATGCGGTGGCCACCGGACTGCGCCGGGAGGCCATGGCCGTCGACGTCGTGTACGACGGTGCGGCCGCCCTGGAGCGCATCGGCGTCAACGACTACGACGTGGTCGTCCTCGACCGCGACCTCCCGCTGGTCCACGGCGACGACGTGTGCCGCAAGATCGTCGAGCTGGGCATGCCCACGCGTGTGCTGATGCTCACCGCCTCCGGTGACGTCAGCGACCGTGTCGAGGGCCTGGAGATCGGCGCGGACGACTACCTCCCCAAGCCCTTTGCCTTCAGTGAGCTCATCGCACGCGTGCGTGCCCTCGGCCGGCGTACCAGCATCCCCCTGCCGCCCGTCCTGGAGCGCGCCGGCATCAAGCTCGACCCGAACCGCCGCGAGGTCTTCCGCGACGGCAGGGAGGTGCAGCTGGCGCCGAAGGAGTTCGCCGTCCTGGAGGTGCTGATGCGCTCCGAGGGCGCGGTCGTCTCCGCGGAGCAGCTCCTGGAGAAGGCGTGGGACGAGAACACCGACCCCTTCACCAACGTCGTACGGGTGACCGTCATGACCCTGCGCCGCAAGCTGGGCGAGCCGCCCGTCATCGTCACCGTCCCCGGCTCCGGATACCGGATCTGATCCCCGTGGCCGCGACCCCGGCGCCGCCCCAGGCGCCCCCGAAGCCCACCTGGGACCCACGGCGGCAGGACCCGCCCTTCCCCTGGCTGCGCCCCACCATCCGGATACGGCTCACGCTGCTGTACGGCGGCATGTTCCTGATCGCCGGCATCCTCCTGCTGTCGATCATCTACCTGCTGGCCGCGCAGGCGATCAACACGGGCAACCAGCCCCCGTTCAAGATCGCGGGGGCCAGCGCGCTCAAGGTCACCAGCGACAACTGCCCGGCGATCAACAACGCCGCCACCAACCTCACGCTGACCGACTTCAACGAGGCGATCAGCAGCTGCATCGACCTCCAGCGCCGGCAGGCGCTGGACAACCTCCTCAGCCGCTCCCTCCTCGCCCTGCTCGGGCTCGCGGTGATCGCCTTCGCGTTCGGCTACGCGATGGCCGGCCGCGTGCTGTCCCCGCTCGGCCGGATCACCCGTACCGCGCGCGCGGTCGCCGGATCGGACCTGTCCCGCCGGATCGAGCTGGACGGGCCGGACGACGAGCTGAAGGAGCTGGCCGACACCTTCGACGACATGCTGGAGCGCCTTCAGCGGGCCTTCACCGCCCAGCAGCGCTTCGTCGGCAACGCCTCGCACGAGCTGCGCACGCCGCTGGCGATCAACCGCACCCTGCTGGAGGTGCACCTGTCGGACCCGAACGCGCCGGTGGAGCTGCAGCAGCTCGGCAAGACCCTGCTGGCCACCAACGAGCGCAGCGAACAGCTCGTCGAGGGTCTGCTGCTGCTGGCCCGCAGCGACAACCAGATCGTCGAGCGCAAACCCGTCGACCTCGCGGAGGTGGCCGGTCAGGCCATCGACCAGGTGCACGCCGAGGCGGAGGCCAAGGGCGTGGAGATCCGCGGGGAGCGCGCGACGGCCGTCGTCCAGGGCAACGGCGTCCTGCTGGAGCGCATCGCCCTGAACCTCGTGCAGAACGCCGTGCGCTACAACGTCCCCGAGGGCGGCTGGGTGGAGGTCACCACCGACATCCGGCACGGCCAGGCGGTCCTGGTCGTCTCCAATACCGGTCCGGTCGTGCCGGCGTACGAGATCGACAACCTCTTCGAGCCCTTCCGGCGGCTGCGCACGGAGCGCACCGGCAGCGACAAGGGCGTCGGGCTGGGGCTGTCGATCGTGCGGTCCGTCGCGCGTGCCCACGGCGGGCACATCGCGGCCCAGCCGCGCGACGGGGGAGGGCTCGTGATGCGCGTGACCCTTCCTCTCTGAGATCATGCCGCGACACACACGGGGCTGTTCGCTTTGGGCGGAATTTTCGGACCTGCCGACCCGCCTTCCCGTGTGTGATCGATCACAAGGGCGAATTTCCGGCCATCTACTCTCCGTGATCAAGCAGGCTGCCATAACGCCCGGAAAATCCGGGTTTTCGGGTGTCCTGATCACGGGAAGTACAGGGTGAGACGCCTTTGAACTGCGGCATTGGGACCGTGTACGGTCCGGTTCGCCATCCAAGCCGATCACTCTTGAGGGGTCCGGTTGGGTGTCGATTGAGTAACAGACCTTGATGTGAGGCAAAATCTCCGCCTCAGGTCGGGCACAAGTCCGGCCTCTCACGCGTTACGTGCGCTGGAGACACCGCATACACCCAGAGGGGGAGAGCGACATGGCTACCGACTACGACACTCCACGCAAGACCGACGACGACGTCGACTCCGACAGCCTCGAAGAGCTCAAGGCCCGGCGGAACGACAAGTCCGCCTCGGCTGTCGACGTCGACGAGTTCGAGGCCGCAGAGGGCCTCGAACTGCCGGGCGCCGACCTCTCGAACGAGGAACTGGCGGTTCGAGTGCTGCCCAAGCAGCAGGACGAGTTCACTTGCATGAGCTGCTTCCTGGTGCACCACCGCAGTCAGCTGGCCCGGGAGAAGAACGGTCAGCCGATCTGCCGCGACTGCGACTGAGGCCGGGTCGGCCGTGACTGGCTCGACCCCACCTCGGAAGCGCCGCTTCCGTCCGACGGGAGCGGACAACGGACCGTTCGGCGGTCCTCATCGCATGCGTGACGACGAGCGAGGCTCATCCGGCACGGGAACCTTCCCGGCGGGAGAGGCCTCGCTCGAATCGGTGGGCGGCCGGGGTGACCGCCCGGCACCGGAGGCGACGCCCGATCCCGTCGCCGCCGGGGAGCCCACCACCCACGAGAGGCAGACCGCCCGGGGCAAGGCCGCGGCGGTCCGCAGCACGGCCGCGAGACTGGCCCGGGAAGGCGTCCGCAAGGGCGGCAGCCGAGCCCGGACGGGGCTGACCCACCTCGTGGACCGGATCGTCGAGATCGCCCCCAGGATCCCCGTACGGGACCTTCGGACCTTGCGGGCCCAGTTCCCCGGCCTCACCCCGGAACAGCTCGCCGACAAGCTGGTGGCAGGTGCGGCCGCCGCCACCTCCACCGTGGGCGCCGGCGTCGGCGCGGCCGCGATGCTGCCCGTGCCGCCGGCCATGCCCACCGAGCTGGCCGCGGAGATCACCGGCGTCGCGGCGATCGAACTCAAACTCATCGCCGAACTCCACGAGGTCTACGGCGTACGCCCCGCGGGCAACCTGAAGGACCGCAGCACCGCCTATCTGCGCCAGTGGTCCGGCGAACGCGGGATCGACGTGCTCAAGCCGTCCTCGGTCAACGTCGCGCTGGGTGGCCGGATGAAGCGCGAACTGCGGCAGCAGATCATGAAGCGCATGGTGCGCGACCTGCCGACCCTGACGCCCTTCCTCGTGGGCGCGGCGGTGGGCGCGCTGGTGAACCGGCGCGACACCAAGCGGCTCGCCGCCAGGGTCCGCCGGGACCTGCGCGCCGTCCAGGTGCCCTGGGACGCGCTGCCCGAACTGCCGCCCCTGGAAGCCCCCGCCCACCCGGTGACCCTGCAGGAGATCTCCGGTCTGCCGCGGCAGGGCGGGCCCGACGGCGCGATGCCCGAGTCCGAGCCCGAGTCCGGGGACGCGGACATCGAGAGACCCCTCTGAAGCGGCCGGGGCCCTAGGACCTGCGGGCGGCCTCCAGCGCCTGCGCCAGCCGCTCCGGTTCCCGGGTCGACAGGTACAGGTACGGCGTCGGGTCGTCCGGATCGGTGACCTCGACGCGCAACGCCGTCGGGATGTAGGCGCGCAGCAGCAGGAACGCGCGCGTGTCCGCCTTGTACGTGCGCCAGGCGCGCGCCTCCTCGCCGCTCAGCACCTCGGTGGCACCCAGCGCGCGGACCGGGATCTTCGCCTCACCGGCGATCAGCGAGTCCCCCACCACGCGGATGCGGACCGAGCCGTACGAGCTGGCCACCACGGCCGCCGCCGCGGTCCCGCCGACCAGCCCGCCGAGCAGCGGCAGGGTGCCGAACGGCAGCAGGATCAGGGCGAAGGAGACGCCCACGAGGAAGGACACCAGCCACCACGAGCGGGGGGCGGTGAGGCGTTCTTCGTACGGGGTGGCGGAGAGCTGCATGAGGCCAAGCTTGGCACGGTGCCGGGACCGGGCCGGGACCAGGGCCCCGGCGCGAAGCACCGCCGGGTGGGGGCGGCGGTGGGAGCCGGGCGGGCGGGTAAGGTCTGCGCCTGTGAGTGGTACTTCCCCAGCTCTTCAGCCCCCGGCCGGCGCCGTGAAGCCGGTGCGGCACCCCGACGCTCCCGTACCCGGTGAACTCCTCGGTGCCCACTACGAACAGTGTTTCGGGTGCGGCGGCGGGCAGCCGCACGGGCTGCACCTCCAGGCGCGGGCCGGTGAGGGTGTCACCGTGACCGCCGAGTTCACCGTGCAGCCCGCCCAACAGGGTGCCCCGGGGCTCGCGCACGGCGGGGTGCTGGCGACCGCCCTGGACGAGACGCTGGGCTCCCTGAACTGGCTGCTGCGCACGATCGCCGTGACCGGACGGCTGGAGACCGACTTCGCGCGGCCGGTGCCGGTGGGCACCACCCTTCACCTGGAGGCCGAGGTCACCGCGGTGGCCGGACGGAAGATCTACTCGACCGCCACCGGGCGGATCGGCGGCCCTGACGGGCCCGTCGCGGTGCGCGCCGACGCGCTCTTCGTCGAGGTTGCGGTGGAGCACTTCGTCCACCACGGCCGCGAGGAGGAGATCCGGGCCGCCATGAGCGACCCGGACCAGGTCCGGCGGGCCCGCGCCTTCGAGGTGAACCCGTGAGCCGTGCCCCCCTCGATCTGCTCGTCCGCCGCGTCGACCCGGAGGTACCGCTTCCGACGTACGCGCACCCCGGTGACGCGGGGGCGGATCTGCGCACCACCGAGGCCTGCGAACTGGCGCCGGGGGAGCGGGCGGTGCTGCCCACGGGGGTCGCTGTGGCGTTGCCCGAGGGGTACGCGGCCTTCGTGCATCCCCGGTCGGGGCTCGCCGCCCGGTGCGGCGTCGCCCTCGTGAATGCCCCGGGGACGGTTGATGCCGGGTACCGTGGGGAGATCAAGGTGATCGTGGTGAATCTCGACCCGCGCGAGTCCGTGCGGTTCGAGCGCTTCGACCGGATTGCCCAACTGGTCGTCCAGCAGGTCGAGAGGGTCCGCTTCCAGGAGGTCGCGGAGCTTCCCGACTCGGCGCGGGCCGCGGGGGGCTTCGGGTCCACCGGCGGCCATGCCGCCGTGGCGGGAACGAACAGCACAAGCGGTCAGGCCGCCGAAGGCGGCACAGCGGGTGGGTATCGATACGCTTCGGTCGTATCAGACCGGGAAGGACAGTGACGTGTTCGGACGTCGCAAGAAGAAGGATGCCGCCGAGGGCGCGGCCGGCGAGGCCGAGCAGGTCGTCGACAGCGTCGACACCGAGGCGGACGACGAAGAGGGCGCGCGCGAGCGCGTGCGTCTGGAGCCCGAACCGCGGCCCGACGGGCCCTGGGACAGCTCGGAGGTGAGCGAGCCCGGCGAGGGCCGCGTCGACCTGGGTGGTCTCTTCGTGCCGGGAGTCGACGGCATGGAGCTCCGGGTCGAGGTCGCGGGCGACGCGATCGTCGCGGCGACCGTGGTGCTACGGGACAGCGCCATCCAGCTGCAGGCCTTCGCCGCGCCCAAGCGCGAGGGCATCTGGGGCGAGGTGCGCGAGGAGATCGGCTCGGGCATCACCCAGCAGGGCGGCATCATCGACGAGGTCGAGGGTCCCCTGGGCTGGGAGCTGCGGGCTCAGGTCCCGGTGCAACTGCCGGACGGCACGAGCGGCTTCCACGTCGTGCGGTTCGTCGGCGTGGACGGTCCGCGCTGGTTCCTGCGTGGTGTCATCTCGGGCCAGGGCGCGGTGCAGCCGCAGGCCGCCGGACTGCTGGAGCAGATCTTCCGGGACACCGTCGTGGTTCGCGGCGAGGGCCCGATGGCCCCGCGCGATCCGATCGTCCTGAAGCTGCCGAACGACGCACAGATGGTGCCGGAGGGTGTCCAGCAGGAGGAGGGCTCCCGCTTCTCCGGCGGTATGGGGCAGCTGCAGCGCGGGCCGGAGATCACCGAGGTCCGCTAGGACTGTCACAGCGAAAGCGTGGAGGGCCGCACCCCCGGGTGCGGCCCTTCTGCACGCCCGCGCCTCCGTGAACGGCACCGGTGCGCTGACCCTGCGCGACCGGCCGGCCTGCACCGCTCCCCGTCGTCGCCCGGAAGGCACTCACGCGCGGGGCGGCCCCGAGCAACAATCCCGAGTGGACGAACCATTGAGGGCCGGGCGGAAGATCGCGATACTGACGCCCGGCCACGGGGGAACAGGGGAGGACAGATGAGCCAGGTCGCCACCGAGACCATGGTCCGGGTGGACAACGTCCACAAGTCGTACGGGGAGGGAGCCGCCGCCGTCCACGCGCTGCGCGGGGTCTCCTTCGACATCCCGCGCGGGGAACTGGTCGCGCTCAAGGGCCGTTCGGGCTCCGGCAAGACGACACTGCTCAACCTCGTCGGCGGACTCGACACACCGGACGGGGGCCGGATCACCGTCGACGGCACGGACCTGTCCGAGCTCGGCGAGGACGGCCTGCTGGCCCTGCGCCGGGACCGCGTCGGCTTCGTCTTCCAGTCGTTCGGGCTGATCCCGATCCTCACGGCCGCCGAGAACGTGGGGGTGCCGCTGCGGATGCGCCGGGCCGACGTGCGCGAGCGCGAGGAGCGCGTCGAGCTGCTGTTGTCGCTGGTGGGCCTGGCCGATCACGCGGCACAGCGGCCCACCGAGCTCTCCGGCGGCCAGCAGCAGCGGGTGGCCATCGCCCGGGCCCTCGCCAACAGCCCGTCGCTGCTGATCGCCGACGAGCCCACCGGCCAGCTGGACGCGGAGACGGGCCACTCGGTCATGGAGCTGCTGCGCGCGGTCGTGCGCAGCGAACAGGTCACCGCCCTGGTCGCCACGCACGACGCGAACCTGCTCGACCTGGCCGACCGCGTTCTGGAGCTGCGCGACGGGGAGATCCGGGGGGAGGACGGGTAGGGCCCTGTCGGCTGCCGTCTCGTGGGCCGTGCGGAGCGGGGGGCGGGCGGCCGTGCTGGTCGTGCAGGCCGCAGGCGCCCAGGTCCTTCGCCGCGCCGTAAGGCGGCCGGGGCCGCGGGGGTGGGAGTACGGTGCGGAGGGCAGGCTTCGTCACCCGGGTGCTCCTGATCGGCCACGCGTCGCGGACCGTGCGCCCTGGTCTCCGGCCTTCGGGCACGCACGTACTCGCACGCGGGCGCCGATCCCGGTGCTGTCGGCCCGGCACTCCTCCGACGAGCAGGCGGCGGTGCTGGAAGGGCACCGGGCCGGGGGCGGGCCACCGCTTCGAACGTCAGCCCGTCCGGGGTGGTGACCGGGGCTACGGCGGGAGCGGTGCACCCCGGTACGCTTCAGATATGAGTGCCGTTCCTCGTTCCGACAAGCCGGCGGGTCGCTTCCGCCGCATGCTCGACCGGCTCTCCTCGTCGCAGGAGGACCTGGAGTCCGAGGAGCTGCGGGAGGACGCCGAGACGGCCGGCTGTACACGCATCGGTGACTGCCAGGACCGGCAGATAGTGACGGTTACTGGTACCTTGCGCACGGTCACGCTGCGGCCGCGCGCGGGAGTCCCGGCCCTGGAGGCCGAGCTGTTCGACGGTTCCGCCGCGCTGGACGTGGTGTGGCTCGGCAGGCGCTCCATCGTGGGGATCGAGCCCGGGCGGCGACTGATCGCGTCGGGCCGGATCTCGATGAGCAGAGGCCGCCGGGTGCTGTTCAACCCGAAGTACGAACTGAGACCCCTCGGTAGGGAGTAGCCGGTGACGTCGCTCGACAAGTCGACGCAGGACACGGAAGCGGACGACGCCCGGGCGGTGACGGAGGCCGCGCTGTTCGAGGCCTTCGGCGGGGTCCGGGGCATGGTCGAGACGGTGGTGCCCGGGCTCCTCTTCGTCACGATCTACACGGTCAACAAGGACCTGCACATGTCCGCGATCGCCGCGCTCGCGGTGTCGCTGGTCCTGGTCGTGGTGCGGCTGGCGATGAAGGACACCGTCAAGCACGCCTTCAGCGGGGTCTTCGGCGTCGCCTTCGGCGTCGTCTTCGCGATGATGACCGGCAACGCCAAGGACTTCTACCTTCCCGGCATGCTCTACACGCTGGGCCTGGCGCTGGCCTACATCGTCACCACGCTGTGCGGGGTCCCGCTGATCGGGGTGATCCTCGGCCCGGTCTTCAAGGAGAACCTCTCCTGGCGCACCCGCAACCCCGGCCGCAAGAAGGCGTACGCGAAGGCCAGCTGGGCCTGGGGCCTGATCCTGCTCGCCAAGTGCGCGATCCTCTTCCCGCTGTACTGGTGGGCCGACACCACCCAGCTCGGCTGGGTCCTGATCGCCCTGAAGATCCCGCCGTTCCTGCTCGCGGTCTGGCTGACCTGGGTGTTCCTGGCGAAGGCGCCCGCGCCCATCGACGTGTTCGCGGAGATGGAGGCGGCGGAGAAGGCCGAGCGGGAGGAGGCCGCGGCGAAGCCGGCCGAGTGAGCGTGGCCGGGTGAGCGTGGCCGGGTGACAGAGACCCGGTGACACAAGCCGGCCGACCGCGCAAACGCCGAGGGCGCCCTGGGAGACCAGGGCGCCCTCGGCGTCCGTCCGTCCGTTCGCACGGCGAGCGCCGCGGAGGTGTGTCAGTCGGTCGCGTCCGCGCGCCGGACCGACAGCAGGTCCTCCAGCTGCTCCTCGCGGGCCTGGGCGGCCACGAAGAGGAGTTCGTCGCCCGCCTCCAGGGAGTCGGCGGGGGACGGGGTGAGGACCCGGGTGCCGCGGATGATGGTGACCAGCGAGGTGTCCTCCGGCCACTCCACCTCGCCGACCTGGGTGCCGGCCAGGGCCGACTCCTCGGGCAGGGTCAGTTCGACGAGGTTGGCGTCACCGTGGCTGAAGCGGAGCAGCCGGACCAGGTCGCCGACGCTCACCGCCTCCTCGACCAGGGCGGACATCAGACGCGGGGTCGACACGGCGACGTCCACGCCCCAGGACTCGTTGAACAGCCACTCGTTCTTCGGGTTGTTCACCCGGGCGACGACCCGCGGGACGCCGTACTCCGTCTTCGCCAGCAGGGAGACGACGAGATTGACCTTGTCGTCGCCCGTGGAGGCGATCACCACGTTGCAGCGCTGCAACGCCGCCTCGTCCAGGGACGTGATCTCGCAGGCGTCGGCGAGCAGCCACTCCGCCAGCGGGACGCGCTCGACCGAGATCGCGGTCGGCGCCTTGTCGATGAGCAGGACCTCGTGGCCGTTCTCCAGCAGCTCGCCCGCGATCGAGCGGCCCACCGCGCCGGCTCCGGCAATGGCGACCCTCATCAGTGACCGCCTTCCTCAGGGCCCTTGGCGAACGCCGCCTCGACCCGCTCGACCTCGTCCGACCGCATCATCACATGCACCAGATCGCCCTCCTGCAGCACCGTCTGCGAGCTGGGCACGATCGCCTCACCGAGCCGGGTCAGGAACGCCACCCGGACGCCCGTCTCCTCCTGCAGCGTGCTGATCTTGTGTCCGACCCATGCGGTGGAGGTGTGCACCTCCGCCAGCTGGACACCCCCGGTGGGGTCCGTCCACAGCGGCTCGGCGCCGGACGGCAGCAGCCGGCGCAGCATCTGGTCGGCGGTCCAGCGCACGGTGGCGACCGTGGGGATGCCCAGCCGCTGGTACACCTCGGCGCGCCGGGGGTCGTAGATCCGGGCGGCCACGTTCTCGATGCCGAACATCTCGCGGGCCACCCGGGCCGCGATGATGTTGGAGTTGTCGCCGCTGGAGACCGCGGCGAAGGCACCGGCCTCCTCGATGCCCGCCTCCCGCAGGGTGTCCTGATCGAAGCCCACGCCGGTGACCCGCCGTCCGCCGAAGGAGGAGCCGAGACGGCGGAACGCGGTGGGGTCCTGGTCGATCACGGCGACCGTGTGCCCCTGCTGCTCGAGGTTCTGGGCGAGGGCGGAGCCCACTCTGCCGCAGCCCATGATGACAATGTGCACGGACTTACACCACACTTCCCGCAGGGCCTCTGACCTGGGCAAACGTCCCGCTCATTTTTCTCTTCCGGCTCGTCGGGCAACATGTGCGGCCGCCATGACGGCCGTCAGTGACCATCATGCCGGTGATGCCGCGTCATGGTCCCACTCGGGGGCGCCGGAGCCGGCGCGGGGACGGTGCGGGCGGGGCGGTGTGCCGCCGTCTGTTCGAAGGCTTACGATCCTCTGTTGTGTCCAAACTGACCGACGTGCCCAAGCGAATTCTGATCGGGCGCGCACTGCGCAGTGATCGGCTCGGAGAAACGCTCCTGCCGAAGCGCATCGCACTCCCCGTCTTCGCCTCCGACCCGCTGTCCTCCGTGGCCTACGCGCCCGGGGAGGTGTTGCTGGTCCTGTCGATCGCGGGCGTGTCGGCCTACCACTTCGCCCCCTGGATCGCCGTCGCGGTCGTCATCCTGATGTTCACCGTGGTGGCGTCCTACCGGCAGAACGTGCACGCCTACCCCAGCGGCGGCGGCGACTACGAGGTCGCGAACACCAACCTCGGCCCGCGGGCCGGACTGACCGTGGCCAGTGCCCTGCTCGTGGACTACGTGCTCACGGTCGCCGTGTCGATCTCCTCCGGCGTCGAGAACCTCGGCTCGGCCGTGCCGTTCTTCGTCGAGCACAAGGCGCTGTGCGCCGTCGCCATCATCGTGCTGCTCACGCTGATGAACCTGCGCGGCGTGAAGGAGTCCGGCAAACTCTTCGCCATTCCCACGTACGTCTTCGTCACCAGCGTGTTCCTGCTGATCGCATGGGGGGCCTTCCGCGGCCTGGTGCTGGGCGACACCATGCAGGCCCCCACCGCCGAGCTGCACATCGAGCCCGAACAGCAGGGCCTGGCCGGGTTCGCACTCGTCTTCCTGCTGCTGCGCTCGTTCTCCTCCGGCTGCGCCGCGCTCACCGGCGTCGAGGCGATCAGCAACGGCGTACCCGCGTTCCGCAGGCCGAAGTCGAGGAACGCGGCGACCACGCTGGCCCTGATGGGCCTGTTCGCGGTGTCCATGTTCTGCGGCATCATCGCCCTGGCCCTGGCCACTGACGTCCACATGGCGGAGAACCCGGCCGCCGACCTGCTCCGCGGCGGTGTCCCGGTGGGCGCCGACTACGTCCAGGACCCGGTGATCTCCCAGGTCGCCGCCGCCGTCTTCGGCAAGGGCAGCTTCTTCTTCGTCCTGCTCGCGGCGGCCACCGCGCTGGTGCTGTTCCTCGCCGCCAACACCGCCTACAACGGCTTCCCGCTGCTCGGCTCGATCCTCGCGCAGGACCGTTACCTGCCGCGCCAGCTGCACACCCGCGGCGACCGGCTCGCCTTCTCCAACGGCATCGTGCTGCTCGCGGGCGCCGCGGCACTGCTGACCGTCATCTACAACGCCGACTCCACCCGCCTCATCCAGCTGTACATCGTCGGCGTCTTCGTCTCCTTCACGCTCAGCCAGACCGGCATGGTCCGGCACTGGAACCGCCACCTGGCCGGCGAGACCGACCCGGGGCAGCGCCGCCGTATGGTCCGCTCCCGGGCCATCAACGCGTTCGGCGCCTTCTTCACCGGCCTGGTGCTGGTCGTCGTCCTGGTGACCAAGTTCGAGCACGGCGCCTGGGTGTCCCTGCTCGGCATGGTGATCTTCTACGTGACCATGACCGCGATCCGGAAGCACTACGACCGGGTCTCCGAGGAGATCGCGGCGCCCGAGGAGCCCAGCGACGACACGATCCGCCCCTCCCGGCTCCACTCCATCGTGCTGGTCTCCAAGATCCACCGGCCGACGCTGCGCGCCCTGTCCTACGCCCAGCTGCTGCGCTCGGACAGCCTGGAGGCGCTCAGCGTCAACGTGGACCCGGCCGAGACGAAGGCGCTGCGCGCCGAGTGGGAGCGGCGCGGCATCGACGTACCGCTGAAGGTCCTGGACTCGCCCTACCGCGAGGTGACCCGGCCCGTCATCGACTACGTCAAGAGCCTGCGCCGCCAGTCGCCGCGCGACGCGGTGTCGGTGATCATCCCCGAGTACGTGGTGGGCCACTGGTACGAGCATCTGCTGCACAACCAGAGCGCCCTCCGGCTCAAGGGCCGGCTGCTGTTCACGCCGGGCGTCATGGTCACCTCGGTGCCGTACCAGCTGCAGTCCTCCGAGGCCGCCAAGCGGCGCGCCCGCAGGCAGGCGGAGTGGAACGCGCCCGGCTCGGTGCGGCGTGGCCCCGCGACGGAGGAGGCGGCGAAGAAGCCGTCGTCGCGGAAGTAGACTGGTGGGCTGTTGTCGGTCCGTACGCCCTCGTCGCCGCGGTCCGCGTTCCCGGACGCCGTCCCCCTCTCGATCTGGAGTCACCCCGCCATGCAGGCAGAACCGAAGAAGTCGCTGGTGGGCGTGGAGTACGAGGTCGAGGTCGGTCCCGTCGCCCACGGCGGCCACTGCATCGCCCGCACCGAGGCCGGCCAGGTGCTGTTCGTGCGGCACACGCTGCCCGGTGAGCGGGTCGTCGCCCGGGTCACCGAGGGTGAGGAGGGCGCCCGGTTCCTGCGCGCGGACGCGGTGCGGGTGCTGGAGGCGTCCAAGGACCGCGTCGAGGCACCCTGCCCGTACGCCGGTCCGGGCCGCTGCGGTGGCTGCGACTGGCAGCACGCCAAGCCGGGCGCGCAGCGCCGGATGAAGGGCGAGGTCGTCGCCGAGCAGCTGCGCCGGCTCGCGGGCCTCACGCCCGAGGAGGCCGGCTGGGACGGCACGGTGATGCCGGCGGAGGGCGACAAGCTGCCCGCCGGGCAGGTGCCGCAGTGGCGTACGCGGGTGCAGTACGCGGTGGACGCCGAGGGCCGGGCCGGACTGCGCCGGCACCGCTCGCACGAGGTCGAGCCGGTCGACCACTGCCTGATCGCCGCCGAGGGCGTCAGCGAGCTGGGCGTCGAGAAACGGGACTGGACCGGCATGGAGACCGTCGAGGCGATCGCGGCCACCGGGTCCCAGGACCGCCAGGTCATCCTCACCCCGAAGCCGGGCGAACGGCTGCCGATCGTGGAACTGGACCGGCCGGTGTCCGTCATGCGCGTCGGGGAGAAGGACGGCGGCGTCCACCGCGTCCACGGCCGCCCCTTCGTCCGCGAGCGTGCGGACGGCCGTACCTACCGGGTCGGCAGCGGCGGCTTCTGGCAGGTCCACCCGAAGGCGGCGGACACCCTGGTGACCGCCGTGATGCAGGGCCTGCTGCCCCGCAAGGGCGAGACGGCCCTCGACCTCTACTGCGGCGTCGGCCTCTTCGCCGGCGCGCTGGCCGACCGGCTCGGCGAGAAGGGCGCGGTGCTCGGCATCGAGTCCGGCAAGCGCGCGGTCGAGGACGCGCGGCACAACCTCGCCGGCTTCCCCCGGGTCCGCATCGAACAGGGCAAGGTCGAGTCCGTCCTCCCGCGTACCGGCATCACGGAGGTCGACCTCATCGTCCTCGACCCGCCCCGCGCCGGCGCCGGCCGCGCCACCGTCGAACACCTGACGTCCCTGAGCGCCCGCCGCATCGCCTACGTCGCCTGCGACCCGGCGGCGCTGGCCCGGGACCTGGGGTACTTCCGGGACGGGGGGTACCGGGTACGGACGGTGCGGGTGTTCGATCTGTTTCCGATGACGCACCACGTTGAGTGTGTCGCGATCCTCGAACCGGCCGCGAAGCGCTCCTGACCTGCGCTTTCTTCCGTGCGCATTATGTGTGGTGTGGGTGTTACGGGCGATATCTTCACGCTGAAATCACGCTTGTGACGCTCAATTGACGCTCGTTCTGATGGTGTGTCACCTCACTGGTCGTGCAGATCCTGCTGGGTGGAAGACGTGCTCCCGAAGGCTGGCTTTGCGGGAACTCGAACGAAACGCAACCGATTTCCGGGCGATTTCGGCGAGCTGGGGGCGGAACCGGTGTCCACGGTCACGCTGGGCCACCGCCCGCGCCCGCGGGAGGCCGGTCACCGCCCATTCCCCGGCAGACCGGGGCGCACACCCCTCTTCCCGGACACGGCCCGTGATGTCGGTGCCACCCTCTACGGTGGAGATCACCGATGCCGCGGGGCGGTGGGGAGGGACGACGGGCGTGCGCAGGGTGCCACCGGAGATGTTCCGGTTCACGACGGGGGAGAAGGCCGACCTGAACGGGGCGGTGCTGGACGCCTTCGGCGTGGCCGGCGAGCACCTCGAAACCACACTGGGGCCCGACGCGGTACGCGAGCGACTGCGCCTGGTGGGCTGGGTGGCGGATGTCGACGACGCGGAACTGCACGACGCGCTCACCCGGCTCGTGAAGTGGGAACTCCTCGACGTCGTGCACAACCACGCCGAGAACTACCGCACGGCCGAGGAGTACGAGCGGCGCAACCTCCAGTACTCGCTGACCCGCCGGGGCGAGGCGGCTCTCGCCGGAGTGCGGCACGCCCTTGAGGTGCTGGCCTCCACCGGGGCGTTGCAGACGGCCGTGCTGGAGGCCATCGCCGACCGCCTGGACGACCTGTGCCTGCTGTCCGGCGAACCCGCCTCCGCCGACCGGCGGATCTTCAGCACGCTGCGCGAGCTGGAGGCGCATCTGGAGGCCCTGGTGGAGAACACCAAGGCGTTCAACGGCGAACTGCAGCGCCTCCTGCGCGCCGAGGGGGCGGACCTGGAGGTCTTCCGCGAGGTCAAGGCCGCCACCGTCGCCTATCTGCAGGAGTTCCTGGTCAACCTCGACCGGCGCGGACAGGCGGTCGCCGCCGCCGTGGCCCGGGTGGAGGAGCGGGGGACCGCCGTGCTGCGCGAGCGCGCCCTGCGCGGGGCCGAACTGCCCCCGGTCGCCGGTGAGGACCCCGCGGCCGGCTGGCTGGAGAGCAGACGGGCGCGGTGGGCGGGCCTGCGGGCGTGGTTCCTGCCGGACGACGGGGCACGCCCCCGGATCGAGCAGCTGCACGACATCGCCCGGCGCGCCATCGTCTCGCTGCTGCAGGTCCTGGAGCGGATCAACGAGTCACGGCGCCGCTCCTCCAGCGCCGTACAGGACTTCCGGGAGCTGGCGCGCTGGTTCGCCGCCGCCCCGGCGGAGGAAGACCTGCACCGGCTGTGGTCGGCCGCCTTCGGACTCGGCCCGGCGCGCCACGCCCACCTCGCCCACCCGGACCCGGAGTTGATCCCGTCGTCCCGTTCCTGGGCCGAGGCCCCGCCCGTGGAGGTGTCGGCTCTGCTGCGGACCAGCGGACGGACGGAGCGCTTCACCCGCACCGCCAGGGTGCGGGACGTCACGGCCGTCAGGGCCGAGCGCGCGGAGCGGGCCCGCGCGGAGCGGACGGAACTCGCCCGTGCCTGGCAGGCGTTGCGGACGGACGGCCCCGTGCGTCTGTCCTCCTTCGGCACCCTGGATCCCGCCGTTTTCGAGCGGCTGCTCGACCTGGTCGGCCGGGCCCTGGCCGCCCGGCCGGACACGACCGGCTCACGCCGCGCCACGACGGGTGACGGCCGGGTGGAGATCGCGTTGTCCCCGCCTCCCGACGAGCGCACCGCCGTGCTGCGCACCACTAAGGGCACACTCGCCGGACCGGACTACGTCGTACGCATCACAGCGGTCGGCGGAGCGAGCCCCCTCCCACGACCGGGCGCCGCGCGGCGGGAGGCAGCCGGATGAGCACCCTCGCCAACCAACTCGCCGCCGCGGAACGGGAGCAGGTGGCCCGCGCCATCCGCCTCCTGCTGGCCCGGCCGCTGCTGACCGAAGCCACCGACCCGGCCGGCTTCGAACTCGTACGCCGCCGCCGCGAGCCGCTGGCCCAGTGGTTCGACTACACCTGCGGCTGGAGCCTGGTGGTGGAACCGCGCCGCGGCTACGCCCGCCTCACCAAGGTCCGCGCCGACCCGGACGGCACCCGGCCGGCCCGCAGGGCCCGTTCCGGCCGGGCCCCGTTCGACCGCCGGCGTTACGTGCTGCTGTGCGTGACCGCCGCCGAGCTGCTGTCCATACCGATGACGACCATCGGCATGCTCGCCGACCGTGTCGTGCAGGCCACGGCGGCCGACCCGGCGCTGACCGCGTTCGACCCGGTGCACAAGCCGGAGCGGATGGCGTTCGTCGACGTCCTGAAACTGCTGGAGTCGTACGACGTGCTGCGCGCGGTCGACGGGACCACCGAGGCGTACGTCGAGTCGGCCGAGGCGAAGGTCCTCTACCGGGTGGACACCACGCTGCTGATGCGGCTGCCCGCCGCGCCCGTCGGCGCCTCCCGGCTCGCCGTACCCCCGGACGAGGTGCCCGCGCGGTTCGGGGAACTCCTCACCGGTCTGGTGCGGGAGCGCCGTTACGGCGGCGCGGTCGCCGACGGCACGGCGGACGAGGCGCACGGCGAGCGGGCCGCCACGGACGCGCAACGCAACCTGAGGCTGCGCCACTCGGTGCTGCGCCGCCTCTTCGACGACCCCGTGCTGTACCGGACGGACCTCACCGACGACGAGCTGGCGTACGTCACCTCCCTCACAGGACGCCAGATCCTGCGCCGCTCGGTCGAGCAGGCCGGTTTCCTGCTGGAGGAACGAGCCGAGGGCTTCCTGCTCGTGGACCCGGACGGGCTCGCCACCGACGTCCGCTTCCCCGACGACACGTCCACCGCCCGGGTCGCCGCGCTGCTCCTCCTGGAGCCGCTGTGCGCCGCGCCCGCCGGGCTGCTGCCCGAGCAGCTCGCCGAGGCCGGAGCGGACCTGCTGCGGCGCTTCCCGCGGTGGGCCAGGGCGTACCAGTCCGAGGACGGCGCGGCCCGGCTGTCCGACGACGCCGTAGGCGTCCTGCAGGACGTCGGCCTGGCCCGCCGGACCGGGGGGCGGGTCGTGGCGTGCCCGGCCGCCCACCGCTACCGCCTGACACGGACGACGAGTGGGGACCGGGACGACGAGCCCGGACCGGCAGCGGACGCCGCCGCCCCCCGGGCGGCGGTCGGCACGGCTGCCGAGGGCGTCGCCGCAGAAGGAGACCAGCAGTGAGCGTGACCGAGCTTCCCCTCCCCCGGCGGCCGGAGCCCACCGAACCGGCTCCGGCAGGGGCCGCCCGAGCGGCGGACGCCGCCGGCAGCCGTTGGCAGCCCCACCGCGCCGGCATCCTCAACGTCTGGCGCTACTACGACGAGACGTTCACCTTCCACCAGGGCCGCCTGCTGCTCCGCGGCCAGAACGGCTCGGGCAAGTCCAAGGCCCTGGAACTGCTGCTGCCGTTCCTCTTCGACGCCAGCCTGCGCCCCAACCGCCTGTCCACGTTCGGTGGTTCGGAACGCACCATGCACTGGAACCTGCTGGGCGAGGGCGCCTCCGGCAAGACCCGCGTCGGCTACGTGTGGATGGAGTTCCGCCGCGTCGGCGACGACGGCACCGAGCGGTGGTTCGGCTGCGGGGCGCGCCTTCAGGCCAGCGTGCACACCAGCACGGTGCACGCCGACTACTTCACCACCGGCTCCAGAATCGCCCACCCCGGCGGTGTGCTCCTCGTCAACGACGCGGGACAGCCACTGACCCGGGCCGCCCTCGCCGAAGCCCTGCGCGACCGCGGCGACGTCCACGCCTCGGCCACCGACTACCGCACGGCCGTACGGCGTGAACTCTTCGCGGGGATGGGGGAGCAGCGGTACGAGTCGCTGCTGTCCGCGCTGCTCCAGCTGCGTCAGCCCAAACTGTCGGAGCGGCTCGACCCGTCGCTGCTCTCCACCCTGCTGTCCCGTGCCCTGCCCCCGCTGGGCGAGGCGGAGATCGCCGAACTCGCCGAGGGCTTCGAGCGGCTCGACCGGCAGCGCGAACACCTCAAGCGGCTGGACGACGAGGTGACGGCCGCCGAGACCGTCGCGTCCCGGCAGCGTGCCTACGCGCGGCGGGTCCTGCGCGCGGGTTCCGCCGCGCTCATCTCGGCCACGACCGAGCTGGACAACCTCACCCGCGTCGCCCGCCGGAGCGCCGACGAACTCGAACAGGCGCTGGCGGAACGGCGGTCGACCCAGGACCGGCGCGAGGAACTGGAGTCGCGCTCGCACGCGCTGGACGAGATCGTCGAGGGCCTGCGCGAGAGTGACGCGTACCGGCAGGGCGAGGAACTCGACCGGCTCCGCCGCCGTACCGAAGACGTGGCAGCCGCCGCCGGGAGGCAGCGATCCGCCGCTCAGGCCGCTCAGGTCCGGTCGGAGGAGGACCAGCGGCACGCCGAGGAGGCGGCGCACCACGCCCGCACACTGGGCGAGCACGCGCGCGAGGCCGCCGGGGAAGCACACCGGGCGGCTCGGGCAGCAGGGCTGGAGTCCATCCACCACGAGGTGAGGACGGTCCTCGACGCGGCGGAGCCCGCGGTGGCCCTCCCGCCAACCCCGGGACGAGACCAGGGCGGCGTCCCGCGCACGGCGGCCGGGGACGCGGCGCGACAGGCCCGTCGACTGGTGCGCGGCGCGGACACCGCCCGACGGCAGCAGGTCACCCTCGTCACCGAGGCGATCGACGAGCACGATCGCGCCGTACGCGACCGGGGCGCCGCCGAGGAACTGCTGGACCAGGCCCGCACCCGTCTCGCGGAGGCGATCGCCCGGCGGGACGAGGCGTCCGCCGCCTGGGACGATGCCCTCGCCGCACAGGCGGAACGCCTGCTCGCCTGGGCCGAGGACTGCACGGAACTGCGCATCACCGACCTCGACGCACTCGCTGCCACAGCAGCGGCGGAGGCCGAGGTGACAGCCCTGACCGAAGCCGCCGCGCGCCCGCCGGAACAGGAGATCGCCGAGGCGGAGGCCACCACCCGGGCCGCACGCCAGGGCCTGCGGGACGAGCGGAGCCGACTGGAGGAGCAGCTACGACGGCTGAGCGGTGAAACCGACCTGCCGCCCGGGCCCCCGCCCACCCGCACCGCCGTCCGTACGGAGACGGCGGGAGCACCCCTGTGGCGCGTGGTCGCCTTCCGTGAAGGCGTCCCGCTGCCCGTCCAGTCCGCGGTGGAGGCCGCACTGGAGGCGTCGGGTCTCCTGGACGCCTGGGTCGGTCCCTACGACGGAATCACACTGCCGGGTCACGACACGCGCGCCGAAGCCGCCCTGGCCGCGACCGCCCCGGGGCCAAGCCTGCTGGAGGTGCTGCGGCCCGAGGAGGGCATCCCCGTCCCGGCCGACACCGTGACCCGCATCCTCGCGGGCATCGCCTACGGCCCCACTCTGCCGGGCGGGCACCCCGCGGCCGTCTCCGCCGACGGCGCCTGGCGTCTCGCGCTCGCCACCGGCACCTGGAGCAAACCGGAGCCGGCTCACATCGGCGCCCTGGCACGTCAGCGTGCCCGGCAGCGCATGATCGGCGAACTGACCGACCGTATCGGCGAGACGAACGCCTCCCTCGCCGCACTCGACGACCGGCTGCGTGGCCTCGCCGCTCGCCGCGCCCGGCTGGACGCCGACCGCGCCGCCCGACCCGACCACCGGGAACTCGACGCCCGGCGGCGTGACCGGGACCGCGCGGAGGACACCGTGGCGGCCCGGGACGACGCCGTGCGTGACGTCGCCGGACGACTGGCGCGGTGCGAGAGGGAGGTGGCGGCCGCTCTGCGCACGCTCGACCGACGAGCCGCCGAACACGGACTGCCCACCGATCGCGCCCGGTTGCGTACGCTCTCCGACGCCATCGACAGGTTCCGGAACACCGCCGACGGTTGGGTGGACGCCCGGCTCGCCGCGACCGCCGCCACCGACCAGTCCCGCCAGCGGGCCGCCCAGGCGGCCCGATCGCGCCGGACCGCAGAGGAACGCGCCGAGGACGCGGCCGCCACCGAAGCGGAGGCAACGGGGCTGAAAGCGCGCCTGGAGGCAGTGGAAGCCACCGTCGGCGCGGACTACCGGCAGATCGTCGCACGCCTCGCCGAGGCGCGCGCCGAGCTGCGCAGCTGCCGTGAGGAGGCCGGCCGGGCCGCCGAACTCCTGCTGCGTCTGGAAGGACAGGTCGGAGAACTGCGGGCCACCAGCGGCCAGGACGCCGAACGACGGGAACAGGCCGTCGCGACCAGGGACGCAGCGGCGCGCCGGTTCCGGCACCTGTGTCTGGCCGGGCTGGCCGAGGACGCCGGCATCACACCGGCACTCGACGCCGGGGACGGCACCAAGGCCACCCTGGAGGCCGCCCGCGCCACGGCGGCGAAGTGGCCGGACCTCCCGCACGCCCCACGCAACCTGGGCGACGCCGCGACCCGCCTGTCCGAAGCGGTCCACGAGGCCCGCCGGCGCCTCGGCACCCGTGCCGATCTGGACCTGGAACCCGACGACGACATCCAGCTCTTCACCGCCACCCTGGACGGCGTACGGGTGGGGGCGACGGGCCTGCTCAGCACGCTCACCCAGGAGCGCGACCGCAGCCGGGACGACATCACGGCCGCCGAGCGGCGCCTGTTCGACCAGATCCTCACGGGCGACATCCGCCGCCACCTCGCGGCCCGCATCCGCCAGGCCGGTGAACTCGTCGACCGCATGAACGGGCACCTGGAGCGGGTCCGCACCGCCTCCGACGTCGCCGTCCAACTCGTCTGGGACGTCCGCCCGGACCTTCCGGACAGCACCCGCACCGCCCGTCAGCTGCTGCTCAAGGACCCCGGCCGGGTCACCGAGAGCGACCGGGAGGCGCTGCACGTCTTCTTCCGTGCCCGCATCGAGGAGGCCAAGGGCAGTGAGACGGCCGCGAGCTGGGAGGAACAGCTCGGCGAGGTGCTCGACTACACCGCCTGGCACCGCTTCACCGTCCGCCTCGACCGGGCGAACGGGACCGGATGGCAGCCGCTGACCAAGAAGCTGCACGGCGCGCTCTCCGGCGGAGAGAAGGCCATCGCACTGCACCTGCCCCTCTTCGCCGCCGTCGCCGCCCACTACGAGGCCGTGCCCCTGGCACCCCGGCCGATCCTGCTGGACGAGGTCTTCGTCGGAGTCGACACGGTCAACCGCGGACAGGTCTTCGCGCTGCTCACCGCCCTCGACCTGGACCTCATGGTCACCTCCGACCACGAATGGTGCACCTACGGCGAACTGCCCGGCATCGCCGTCCACCAACTCCTCACCGGCGGGGACGACGACGCGGTCACCAGCGCCCGCTTCGTCTGGAACGGCGTCGACCTGGAGGTGGAATGACCAGCGCCGACGCGAGGATGCCCACGGAACCGGCCCCGGGCGAGGCCACCCTGCGCCGCCCCGAACTCCGCCCCCTCTGGGACACGCTCCACAGCCGCCTCTCCTCCGGCCGCCCCGTCACACGGGTGCGCCTCGGACCGCTCGACGACACCCAGCGCGAGGCGCTCGCCGACCTCCTGGGCCTCGACCGTCTGCCGGACGCACGTCCCTTTGTCCCCCTGACCCGCCTGGAGGAGGCCGTCACCGAACTCTCCGGCCGCACCGTACGAGACATCGTCAGCGAACTGGTCGGCCCCCTCGGCGACAGAGCCGGCGAGCGGCGCCGCCGGCAGGACGAGCGGGCCGAGCTGTGGACCTGGCTGGCCGGGCACGAGACGGTGAGGGCCCAGCCGGCGCTCTCCGACTGGGCCGCCGGCTGCCGGGCAGCCGGCGTGGTCGGCGGCTCGGTGGAGCAGACCCGTACGCTGCTCACGGACGCGCTCAAGGTGCTCGCCGAACTGCCCGGCCAGGCAGAACCCCTGCCCGTCTTCGCCGCCCGGGTCCTCAGCGGCCGGACGCACGCACTCGACGACGGCACACCCCTGTCCGCACTCGTCCTGCGCGCCCTGGCGACCCTGTACGACACCGTCCCGCCGCAGTCCGCCGCGCAGCGGCGCGCCCTGTGGGCCCGCGCGGGAGTCGCCGACGACGAGCTGTCCGCCACCGTTCTCGTCGGCGGTCTTCGCCCGGCCGGCGACGGACTGCTCGCCCAGGTGGCCACGGCGTGCGCGGAGGCCGGCCAGGCCGCCTGCCTGACCCTCGCCCACGTCCGGTACCCGGGCGAGTTCATCCTTTCCGCGGCCCCTGTACCCGTCGTCCACGTCGTGGAGAACCCCAGCGTCCTGGCACTGGCCCTACGCCGCTTCGGGCCCTGCTGCCCGCCGCTCGTCTGTACGTCCGGCTGGCCCAACAGCGCCGCGATCCAGCTCCTGCGCATGCTCGCGGACCACGGAGCGGCTCTTCGCTACCACGGCGACTTCGACGGAGAAGGCGTCCGCATCGCCGCCTACGTCCTGGACAAGACGCCGGCGCGTCCCTGGCGCATGACGGCAGCGGACTATCGTGCCGCGGTCGCCCTCAACCCAGGCGGTCCTCAGCCGGGACGCATCACCCAAGCGCCCTGGGATCTCGACCTGGCCGATGACATGGCGGAGCACGGCGTCGCCGTGGTCGAGGAGCTGGTGGCGGAGGTGTTGTTGAAAGATCTCGCTGGTGCGGCTCAGCAGAGGCGTCGGCCTGACTGGTCGTGACGCCTCTTTGACGCTCCAGGTGGACGAGTGGCCGTTCGGAGCGGCGGCGGACACACGCTGACCTGCGATTACTCGTCTCGCTTTTCATGTGACGAACTCGGCGTCGCGGACCACCCCGACAAGCCGCTCGGCCTGCACACGGCTTCCCCGGCGGATCTCGCCGTACCCGGCGGTGGCGCCGGTACGGCCGGAAGATCTGAACCAGTACAGGGAATCAGGCGGCGACGAGCTCCTGCTCGTGGTCCGGCGTTTCGGCCTTGGTCTTCTTGTTCGGCAGCGAGAGCCGGAAGACCTTGTGCCACGCGGAGAACACCTGCTTGGGCAGTGGCCCGGTGACGTACTCCAGCTCGTACTTCTCGAACAGCGCGCGCACCTTCACCGCGACCTCGGCGTACCGGTTGCTCGGCAGGTCCGGGAACAGGTGGTGCTCGATCTGGTGCGACAGGTTGCCGGTCATGAAGTGCATGGCCTTGCTGCCGCTGATGTTCGCCGAGCCCATCATCTGGCGCAGGTACCACTGGCCGCGCGTCTCGCCCTTGATCGACCGGCGCTCGAAGACCTTCACGCCCTCGGGGAAGTGCCCGCACATGATCACCGAGTGGGACCAGAGGTTGCGGACCAGGTTCGCGGTGAACGTGGCGGCGAGCGTGGGGAGGAACGACGGGCCCGACAGCAGCGGGTGGATCACGTAGTCCTTGAGTACCTGCTTGCGGATCTTGCGGCCCACGGCCCTGGCCCGCGCGCGGAACTCCGGGTTCTTGCGGCGGCGCTTGTTGAGGTTCTTGCCGAGCTCCAGGTCGTACGCCGCGATGCCGTACTCGAAGAAGCAGGCGTTGATGAAGTTCCACAGCGGCTGGCCGAGGTGGAACGGGTGCCACTTCTGGTCCTCGTCGACGCGCATGATGCCGTAGCCGAGGTCGTTGTCCTTGCCGATCACGTTGGTGTACGTGTGGTGCAGCTCGTTGTGCGAGTGCTTCCACTGGTCGGCCGGCGAGACGTGATCCCAGTCCCAGGTGGTGGAGTGGATCTTCGGGTCCCGCATCCAGTCCCACTGGCCGTGCAGGATGTTGTGGCCGATCTCCATGTTGTCCATGATCTTCGCCACGGACAGGCCGGCGGTGCCGATCAGCCACGCGGGCGGGAAGATCGAGAACAGGAGCACACCCCTGCTGACCAGTTCGAGCTTGCGCTGCGCCGAGATGACCTTACGGATGTAGGCGGCGTCTTTCTCGCCGCGGCCGGCGATCACCTCGTCGCGGATCGCGTCCAGCTCGCGGCCGAGCTCCTCGATCTGCTCCGCGGTCAGGTGGGCGGTGGGGTCGATAGCGGTCAAGGTGTTCCTACCGTTCGATGTCGCAGGGGCCCGCGGCGGCGGACACACAGGTCTGGATGAGGACACCCGGCTCGGCCTCGGTGATCTCGCCGGTGCGCAGGTCGCGGACGGCACCCGCCTTGAGCGGCGTGACGCAGCCGAAGCAGATGCCCATGCGGCACCCGGAGGGCATGAGCACGCCGGCCTCCTCGCCGACGTCCAGCAACGGCGTGGCGCCGTCCGCGTCGACGGTCTTGCCGGTGGCGCTGAACGTGACCTCGCCGCCGTCGCCGGCGACGACGATGCCGGGGCGGAAGCGTTCGGTGTGCAGGCGCTCTTGGACGCCGTGCTCTCTCCAGTGCTCTTCGGCGGCGTCGAGCAGGCCCGCGGGCCCGCAAGCCCAGGTCTCGCGCTCGGCCCAGTCGGGCACGAGTTCGTCGAGACGGGCGATGTCGAGCATGCCGTCTGTGTCGGTGTGCACCTCGGTGAGCCGCAGCTTCTTGTCCGCGACCAGGTCGTGCAGTTCGTCGCGGAAGATCACGTCTTGCGGCTGTGGCGCGCAGTGGACCATGACGACGTCGTCGAACTCGGTGTCGCGCAGCATGCCCATCACGGGCGTGATGCCGCTGCCGGCCGTCAGGTAGAGCACCTTGGCGGGCTTGGCCCGCGGCAGTACGAAGTCTCCGGTCGCCTGGTCGAGCTGGATCAACGTGCCCGGTTTCACCCTGCGGACCAGGTGGTTGCTGACCTTGCCGTCCGGGATCGCCTTCACGGTGATCGTGACGCGGCCGTCCGGGCGGTTTGTCGGCGATGTGAGGGAGTAGGCACGCCACAGGCGTACGCCGTCGACGTCGACCCCGATCCGCACGTACTGACCGGCTGTGTGGCCGCGCCAGCCCCGGCCCGGCCTGATCACGACGGTCGCGGCGTCACCCGTCTCGGGGTGCACCGCCTCGATACGTCCCCGCAGGTCAGCGCCCGCACGCAGTGGGCTGACCAGGTCGAGGTAGTCCGACGGCAGCAGCGGCGTCGTGACCATCTCCAGCAGTTTCCACGCCCCGCTGCGGAGGGCTGCGCTCGTCATGGCTCCAGCTTGCTGTGCCGCGAGGCGTAAAGTCCTGACCGCAGGACGTGAATCTGGTCGGATGAATTGTTCGCAAGGAACAAAGACGTGAGCCAAGCAATCCGGAGGGCCAGCGAACTGGCCTTGGACGAGACGACGGTCACAGCACTTCGGGCCGCGCTGAAGACCACCGCTGACGAGGTCGTCCAGGCCATCATCGACGAGGTCCCTCCCTACGCCAACGCCCTGTCGGGTCACATGGGCGCCACCATCCGCCGAGCCGTGCGCACCGCCCTGGGGCACTACCTGGACCTCGCGAGCGGGAACGCCACGGGCGGCGACGCCGGTGACGCGGCCTACGAGCTGGGCCGCGGTGAGGTGCGCGACGGCCGTTCGATGGACGCCCTGCTCAGCGCCTACCGCGTCGGCGCCCGCGTGGCCTGGCGATGCCTGGCAGCGGGTGCCGTACCCGCAGGTCTGCCCGCCGCCGAGGTCGCCAAGTTCGCCGAGCTGACCTTCGCCTACATCGACGAGCTCTCCGCCGCGAGCGCCGCGGGCCACGCCGACGAACTGGCTGCCCGGGGCAGGGCCCACGAGCTCCACCTGGAACACCTGGCCCGCGACCTTCTCGGCGGCGCGAGCCCGGATGTGCTGCTGGCCTCTGCCCAACGGGCCGGGTGGCAGCCTCCGGTTTCGCTGACCGCGGTCCTGCTGCCCGCCGCCCAGGCCCGGCCTGCCTACCGCGCGCTCGACCCGGGAACCCTCGTCCTCGACGATCTGCCGGACGCCACCGGTGTGCTGCTCGTACCCGATGCCGACCGATCACATCTCCTGCGGCAGCTGACCGACCGCACCGCCGTGGTCGGCCCGGCCCGGCCTTGGACTCGGGCGTCCGCCTCGTACGCACGAGCCGTACGCGCGCGCTCCCTCTCCGTCGATATTCGCGACACGGAGGACCACCTGCCTGAGCTGGTGCTGAGCGCCGACATGGACGCGTTCGCGGACCTGCGGGCCCGAGCCCTCGCACCGTTGCGGACCTTGCCCGTCGCGACCGCACGGCGGCTGGAGGAGACGTTGCGGGAGTGGTTGCTGCACCAGGGCAAGCGGGACGAGGTGGCGGCGGCGTTGTTCGTCCATCCCCAGACAGTCCGGTACCGGATGTCGCAGCTGCGGGAGCTGTTTCCGGATCTCGCATCGCCACACCGGGTCCTTGAACTGACGCTGGCGGTCGGTCTTCCGGTCAGCTGACGCGTGCTTCGACCGTCCATACACTCCCGGGCGGATCCCGGCGTCATGCGCGCGGTCGCCCGCGGGCACCGCGTCTCCGGGTTCGGCCTGGGGGCGGCTCTCGTGCCCAGGTGTCCATCCACCTGGACGGTCTTGAAGCCGGGACGGTCCGGGTGAGCGGGGCGATCATGGTGCAGCAGGCCGGCTGACGGAGACCGCTCCACCACGTCGGGCCAGCGCTGGGGTCCTCTGGTCACACCATGGGCCGGCTGTTCCAGCCACTTGGCGGGGGTCCACCCGTCGATCGCCGGATGGCCGACGGAGCGACCGAGGTTCCAGGCTGGGCATGACCCGTCGTACTCAGCGGGCCGATGCCGTCCCATCGCTGACCGTGTGCGGGGCAGGCCACGTAGAAAGGGAACTCTGTGAGCACCGCATCCGCCCCGGAGGCGACGGATGGCGAGTCCCTGCGCGTCCGTGCGACGCTCCGGGCGCTGTACGGCTATGTCCGCCCGCACCGCTGGACCGTCGTACTCGGTCTGCTGCTGGCGCTGGCGGGGGCAGTCGGCGGACTGCTCCAGCCGCTGGCCACGAAGACGCTGGTCGACCGGCTCTCGTCCGGCGGCACGCTCGCGACCGTACTGCTGGCGCTGACCGTGCTGGTGCTGCTGAGCACGGTGGCCGAGGCGTTCGGCGCCTATGTGCTGGAGCGGACGGCCGAGTCGGTCGTGCTGGCCGCTCGCCGCAGCCTGATCGGCCGGCTGCTGCGGCTGCGGCTCTCCGCTGTGGACCGGATGCAGCCGGGCGATCTGATGTCGCGGGTGACGTCCGACACCACGCTGCTGCGGGCCGTCAGCACCCAGGCGGTGGTCAACGCCGCGACCGGGGCGCTGACGCTGATCGCGGCGGTCGTGGTGATGGCGTTCCTGGACGCCGTCCTGCTCGGCGTCACCCTCCTCGTGGTCGCGGTCGTCGGGGCGTGCGCCGCCCTGGTGATGCCGAAGATCGGGCAGGCCGCCGAGCGCTCCCAGGCCGCGGTCGGGGAGATGTCCACCGGCCTTGAGCGGGTCTTCGGCGCGTTCCGCACGGTGAAGGCATCCGGCGCCGAGGCGCGGGAGACCGCCCGCGTCGAGGCGTCGGCCCGGCGTGCGTGGCGCCACGGCGTGCGGGGCGCGAAGTGGGAGGCCCTGCTGGGTACCGCGGACAACCTCGCCGTCGAGCTGGCGTTCCTCGCGGTGCTCGCGGTCGGCGGGGCACGGGTGGCGTCCGGGGAGATCCCCGTCTCCACGCTGATCGCCTTCCTGCTGTACCTGTTCTACCTGATGGAGCCGGTGTACAAGCTGGTCGAGGCCGCCTCCGCGTACCAGGAGGGCGCGGCCGCGATCTCCCGGATCGAGGAAGTCGACCGTCTGGCGGCCGAGCCGCCGGCCACGTACAAGCCGGTGCGGACCGAGGGGCGTCCGGCGTCGGTCCGCTTCGAGGACGTGTCCTTCCGCTACGGGCCCGGGCTGCCCGACATCCACCGCCGGGTGGACTTCGAGGTGCCGGGCGCCGGGATGACGGCCTTCGTCGGGCCCTCGGGTGCGGGTAAGTCGACGGTCTTCTCGCTCATCGAGCGGTTCTACGAGACGACCGGCGGGCGCATCCTGGTCGACGGCCAGGACATACGCCAGTGGCCGCTGTCCGAGCTGCGGTCCGTCATCGGGTACGTCGAGCAGGACGCACCGGTTCTGGCCGGCACGCTGCGGGAGAACCTGGTCTTCAGCGCGCCCGGCGCGACGGACGACGACATCCGCGCCGTCCTCGTCCGGACCAGGCTCGACACCCTCGTCGACCGTCTCCCGCACGGCCTGGACACCCTGGTGGGGCACCGCGGTTCGAAGCTGTCCGGCGGCGAACGCCAGCGCGTCGCGATCGCCCGCGCCCTGCTGCGCAGGCCCCGGCTGCTGCTCCTGGACGAGGCGACCTCACAGCTCGACGCGGTCAACGAGCTGGCGCTGCGGGACGTCATCGCGGAGACGGCACGCGAGACCACCGTCCTGGTGGTGGCGCACCGCCTGTCCACGGTGACGGACGCGGACCGCATCGTCGTCATGGACGCCGGCGCGGTCCGGGCGATCGGCACCCACGAGGAGCTGGTGGCCGAGGACGAACTGTACGCCCAGCTCGCCGCGACCCAGCTCCTGCTCCCCACCGGGCGTCCCGGCGGGTGAGCCGAGTGCACCACAGGCTGCCCCCGCCGCATGGCGGGGGCAGCCCTGCTGAGCGGCTGAGTGGCTGAGTGGCGCCGGACAGCCGTCGGATACCCGGCGCACCGGCGGCGCGTGAGGCTGAGGACAGTGCCGCGCGTCACCAGGCGGTGGTCCCGCGGAACAGGGCGGACGGCCGCCCGCTCAGCCCGATGCGGAAGGGCATCGGCCGGCGGTGTGTTCCGCGTCCCCGGACTGTCCGGTCATCCACTGCCTGCGATCGGCCGTGATCATCAGCCATGCGAGCGGGGAACCGAGGGCCACGTCCACCGCCAGTGCCTTCACGCCGAAGGGCACGGCGCTGCCAGGTGCCTGCGCGGGCCGGGCCCTGCCGGGCGGGAAGCACGCTCGACGGGGCTTCGTGAGCCCGGCCGGAGCGCCGCCGTATCCGACCCTGAGATCCGCCGTCCGTGGACGGCGGCGGCGCGCGCTCCCGTCCGAGCCGCTCCGGGCCTGTTTCAGCCGTCCGGCGGGTGCCAGAGGCCGGACGGTCGATGTGAGCGGCGGCGAGGGCCGTCGGAGCCGGGGCGGGCCATCGAAGACCGCCCGCCCCGGCCGGCGTCAACGCACGTACTTCGCCGGCTTGGTGGCGGCGTTGAGCAGCGCCTCCAGCGGTCCGCGGCGGAAGAACCGGGACCAGACCGCGGCGAACACGATCGCGCACAGGATGTATGTGAGCACGGGGACCCACGACGTCGTCGTGCCGGAGCCGGAAGCGGGCCACGCGGACTGTGCGAGGAAGTGACCGACGTACGCCGTCAGGGACATGGTGCCCACGGCGATGACCGGCTTCGCCAGACGGCGCAGACGCGCCACGCGGTCCATCAGCACCGTCGCGCCCACGATCACGAGGATCGCGACGCCCACGCTGCCGATGATGTCGAACGTGGTGCCGGTGTGCGGGCCGGCACCCAGGAGGTCCGAGGCGGACGACAGGAGCTGATCGCTGGAGCCGCTGCCGCCGGGCCCCGATCCGGAACCGCTGAAAGCGGCCCCGGAGCCGCCGGACCAGGACCCGGAGCCGGCGGACGACCCACCGGTTCCCGCGAACACCGCGTCCTTGCCCGCCAGCAGCAACGACAGACCGTACGCGGCCACGGTGAGGGCGGCGCCGAGGGCGGCCAGGCGACGCCGGACGGGGACGGCCGACAGGTCGAGGCGGGCCAGCGCCATACCGGCGATCACGAACGGCATCCACGTGATCGTCGGATAGAGGCCCGTGAGCAGCAGATCGATCACTCCCACGCCGTTGAGCTTCTCGAGCGGGTCGTAGGCGTTGACGCTCTGCTGGACCGATTCGCCCAGCCACGTGCGCAGCACGAACGCCAGCTGGGGTGTGACGAGCGCGAGCCCGGCCGCGGTGAGCGCCAGTGTCCTCGCGGACAGCCGCAGCAGGGGCAGGGCGAGGAGGAAGTACACGCCGTAGAAGCCGAGAATGATGACGTCCCCGTATTCGATCGCCAGCACGCTGCCCAGGGCCAGCAGGACCACGGCGCGGATCGCGACCCGGGCCTTCGCCTGCCGGCCGGCCAGGCCGGTCTTCGGCTCGCGGCGGCCGGCGATCAGCATCAGCGAGAACCCGGCGAGGGTGGCGAACAGGACCGACGAGTGCCCGTCGGCCAGGAACCGCACCCAGGTGCCGACCCCGGCCGTGGCCTCGAGCGGCGGGCCGATGTGCACGACGTACATACCGAACACCGCGAGCGCGCGGGCCAGGTCCACGCCGACCAGGCGACCCGTCGAAGGCTTCCCGGCGGACTCGGGCGAGGTGCGGAGTCCTGGTGGCGAGGTTCCCTGCGGAGTCGGCATCGCCTGCGACGGCTGCATCTGTGTCATACGAGGAATCTCCCGATGCGGTACGGACGGTGACCATCCGGCAGGCTTCGGTGGCATCCCCGCCGACCGGCCGGGACCACCCCCGCCGACCGGCGGGCCGGGACGGACGGATCAGAGGTGGCGGTCGATGGCGGGCAGGAGGTCCTGGAAGGTGGCCCCGGAGGCGGGTTCGCCGATGGCGGTCAGCTGCCACGCTCCGCTGACGCGGGAGATCTTGGCCATGATCCGGGCGGTGTGGGAGCCGCCGCCGGACAGGGTGTAGCGGGCGAGTTCGGCCCCCGTCGATTCGTCCACCAGGCGGCAGTAGGCGTTCTCGACCTCGTCGAAGGTCGCGCCGGTGAAGGAGTTCACGGTGAAGACGATCTGGTCCACTTCCGACAGCATCCGCGTGAAGTCGACCGTGATGGCCTCGTCGTCCCCCGGACCGTCGCCGCCGGTGCGGTTGTCGCCGGAGTGCTTCACGGCACCGAAGATGCCGGTCAGGTGCTGGAAGTAGACGACCTCCACGACTCGCCGGCCCGCGTACAGGACCGCGGAAGCGTCGAGGTCGATCGCCGTGGCGCCCATCAGTCTGCCGAGGAAGCCCGTACGCGTCCTCGCCTGCCAGCCCAGCCCCATCCGCACGTGGCTGAGGGGGGTCGTGTCGAGCTTGGTCAGGCTGATCCATTGGCCCTTGGTGAGATTGACGGACATGAAGCACTCCCGGTGTGGGTCGAGGCGAAGGACGTGGCCGGGCCCGAACGGGACGGCCGGCAGACAGGAACCGCCGCCCGCGCGCGGAGGGGATGTCCACGCGAGGGCGGCGGGGAGGGGGCGGGACCGGTGTCCTGGAGCCAGAGGCCGACGCCGAAGTCCTGGGCGGTACCGGCGAGGCCGGAGGCACCGCCTCAGGTCCGGCTGGTGGCCGACATGGGGTGCTCCTTGCCTCTGCTCCTGGCCGGCGCACGGCCACGGCGAGCGGACACGGGATCATCCGTCCGTCGGACAGGGCCGACGCTCACGGCGCCCCGGCTTGCGTATCCCCAACCTCGTCGACGCTTCGGCCCGGCGGCATCCGACGGGTGACCGGTCGCCCCCCGCCATGCGGCGGGAGGACCACCCGCCGCTCGGTGGCGGTCACAGACCGGGAACGTCTCCGCCGCGGCACCCCCGCCACCCGGCGGGGTACGTGTGGCCGGTTGCCGGGTGGTGAGTCCTCAGGATCCTCACGAGTGTCGTGGACGTGACTCCATCCACGACTCCGCCGACCGCCGCCGTGAAGCCTCACCCGACCGTGATGACACCACGGTGCCGGCGCGCGGCGGCCACAGCGAGCGTCTGGTACCTGCGTTTCATGGCTCTGCTCAATGTGCCGGCGGTGCTGTCCGTTCCCCTGCGCGACGGGGTGCGGGAACACAACGAGGGCGAGTACTTCACCCCGTACCTGCTCACCGCCGGTCTGGTGTCCGCGATCCTCGCCCTGTACCTGGCCGTCGCCATGCGCAGGCGCAAGCGCGCGGCCTGGATCTTCAACACGGTCCTCTCGGCACTGACCCTGTCGGTCATGGTCCTCTGGATGCTCCTGCCCGGTGAGGACCTCGGCTTCCGCCACCACTGGGTCAACTGGGCGTCCGCCGCGCTGACCGCCCTCTTCCTGCTGTCGCTGCTCGTGGGGCGTACGGAGTTCACGTCGAAGGGCGACCGTTCCAACCCGCGGACCGCGCTCGCGACCCTGGCCGGCGGTGTGGCGCTCGGCAGCGCGCTGGGGGTGGCGCTGGTGCAGGCGACCGGCACCGGGGTGGGAGCCGATCTGTCCGATCGCCTCGGCTACGTCCTGTCCCGCTTCGTCACGCTGGACCCGTCCGAGAAGGCCGCCCGCCTCATCCAGGTGCCCGGCTGGGTCGACGGGACGCTCAACGTGACGGCGGCGCTCGTGTTCCTGAGCGTGCTGTACGTGGCGTTCCGCAGCCCCCGGGGCCGGGTGATGCTGACCGAGGACGACGAGGCCCGGCTGCGCACCCTTCTCGACCGGCACGGTGAGCGGGACTCCCTGGGCTACTTCGCCCTGCGCCGCGACAAGGCGGCCGTCTTCTCCCCGAGCGGCAAGGCGGCCGTGACCTACCGCGTGGTCAACGGCGTCTCCCTGGCCTCCGGCGACCCCGTCGGAGACCCCGAGGCATGGCCCGGCGCCATCGACGCCTGGCTTGCCGACGCACGGGCGCACGCCTGGGTCCCGGCCGTGATGGGGGCGTCCGAGGAAGCGGGAGTGATCTACGGACGCCACGGTCTGAGCGCCCTCGAACTGGGCGACGAGGCCGTCGTGGAGGTCGCGGACTTCACCCTGGAAGGACGCGCGATGCGCGGGGTCCGTCAGGCGCACAACCGGGTCCGGCGCGCCGGCCACAGCGTGCGGGTGCGCCGCCACGAGGACATACCCGAGCCGGAGATGGCCCGTCTGGTGGCCGATGCCGACCGCTGGCGCGACGGGGCGACCGAACGCGGCTTCTCGATGGCGCTCGGCAGGCTCGGATCGCCGGACGACGGACGCTGCGTGATGGTCGAGTGCCACGACGCCCACGGCCAACTGCGCGCGCTGCTCAGCTTCGTTCCCTGGGGAAGCAAGGGGCTCTCGCTCGACCTGATGCGCCGGGACCGCGCCAGCGACAACGGCCTGGTGGAGTTCATGGTGATCGAACTGCTACGGCAGGCGGACGACGTGGGACTGGCCCGGGTCTCGCTGAACTTCGCGATGTTCCGGTCGGTCTTCGAGCGCGGAGACCGCCTGGGCGCCGGACCCGTCCTGCGGCTGTGGCGAACCACCCTGGGGTTCTGCTCCCGCTGGTGGCAGATCGAATCGCTGTACCGGGCGAACGCCAAGTACCGGCCGGTCTGGGAACCCCGCTTCGTCCTCTTCCAGAAGAGCGGCGAACTGCCGCGGATCGCGCTGGCCGCCGCCCGCGCGGAGGGCTTCGTCATGACGCCGGGACTGCCCGCCCTCTTCCGGCGGCGATCGCGCGCCGCCTGATGTGCGGCGCCTCGCTCACGGGCCGCCCCCTCACATCCCCTGGTCCCCGCGAGTGCTCCGGCCGAGGCTCGCCCGGCGAGGACGGCGTACCGTCCTCGCCCGCACCGGGCCGCCGCTCAGGCGGGCGCCATCCGCCGAGCCTCGCCCGCCGCCCCGCCGACCGGCCGGAGCGCACCCCCCGAACGGCCGGAGCCGACCCGCCGGGTGTCCACAGTCCGTGGGTGATCACTCCACCACGTACCCTGCCCGGCGTACGGTCGACGTCGGGCGGACCCGTACGCGCATGCGGGACCCCCGGATGCACGGGGCGCCGAGCAGCGGGACAGCGCAGACGAGAGTGTGAGGCGGGACGCCGGTGATCCGGGTAGTGGTGGTCGACGACGAGGCCCTGGTGCGGTCCGGTTTCCAGATGATCCTCAACGCGTCCGACGGCATCGAGGTCGTGGCGACCGCCGAAGGAGCCCGGGCGGCCGACGTGATCCGGCGCGAGCGGCCGGACGTCGTGCTCCTCGACATCCGCATGCCGGACGTGGACGGCCTGACGGTGCTGCGGCAGGTCCAAACGCTGCCCGAACCACCGCACGTGGCCATGCTGACCACCTTCGACACCGACGAGTACATCCTCACCGCCCTGCGCTCGGGAGCCGCCGGCTTCCTGCTCAAGGACACCGAGCCCGAACAACTCGCCCAGCTGGTCCGCACCCTGGCCGCGGGCGGCGTCGTCATGTCGCCGAAGGCATCACGCGCGCTGCTCCGCAACCACCCGGGGGGCGGAGCACCCCAGGACGCGGACGTCGCACGCGTCGGCCTGCTCAGCGACCGGGAACGCGACGTCCTCGTCCTGGTCGCCGAAGGACTGTCCAACGCCGACATCGGCACCCGCATCCATCTGAGCGCGGGCACCGTCAAGGACCACGTCAGCTCGATCCTGACCAAGCTGAGGGTCTCCAGCCGCGTCCAGGCGGCACTGCTCGCCGAGCGCGCAGGACTGCTCACCCACAACGACGACAACACGGCACGGGACAACGGACGATGAACACGGGCCGGGCGTGGTGGCGGCGTGTACCGCCCTGGGCCGTCGACACGGGGCTCGTGATGCCGGCCGCGCTCGACGCCTGGATCAACCTCCTGGGCGAGGGCACCCCTGTGATGTGGGCCTGCGCCGCCGTGGGCTCCGCCGGACTGTTCCTGCGCAGGCGCTTCCCGCTGACCGTCTTCCTGCTGACCCTGCCCATGACCCTGTTCATGGACGTCGCGGTCGCCCCGATCGCCGCCCTGTACACACTGGCCGCGTCCACCCGCAACCGCCCGCTGCTCGTCGGCTGCGCGCTGCTGAACGCCGCTGCGGGCACGCTCGCCTGGCCGTTGTCCGACGCGTTCGACGGGGACCGGACCTGGACGCTCGTCCAGTTCGTCTACACGCTGGCCACGGCCTTCGCCCCCGTCCTGTTCGGCCAGCTCGTGCAGGCCAGGCACGACGTGGCCCGCCAACTCGGCGAGGTCAGGGAGGCCCGGGAACACGAGCGCGCCCTCTACGCCCAGACCGTCCTCGCCCGCGAACGCGCCCAGCTGGCCCGCGAGATGCACGACGTCGTCTCCCACCAGGTCAGCCTCATCGCCGTCCAGGCCGGGGCCCTGCAGATGGCCGCCAAGGACCCCGACGTCCGCGACGCCGCCCGCACCATCCGCACCCTGAGCGCGAACACCCTCGACGAACTCCGCCACATGGTCACCCTGCTCCGCGCCTCCGGCGGCAAGGCGACCGAGCTCACCCCCCAGCCCACCCTCGCCGACCTCCGGCAGCTCATCGCCAACAGCGGCATCGAGACCACCCTGACCGGACAGCTCCCGGCCGACATCAGCACCACAGCCCAGCGCACCGTCTACCGCACGATCCAGGAAGCCCTCACCAACGTGCGCAAACACGCACCCGGAGCCCGCACCGACGTCCACCTGTGGCACGACGCACACCACTTCGGCGTCACCGTCACCAACACCGCCCCCACCCGCCCGACCGTCGCCCTCCCCAGCGCCCGTCACGGCCTCATCGGCCTGAAAGAACGCGCCGAACTCCTCGACGGCACCCTCCTCGTCGGACCCACCCCGGAAGGCGGTTACAAGATCGAGCTACGAGCCCCCGCCCGGCCCGACTGAACATCGGACGACGCGAGTTCCCGTAGCGCGCGTGGAGCACCAGACCGAGGCTGTCGTAACTCGATCCGGTCCGGGCCCGTTCGGCCAGTTCCGCGGCTCGTGCCGAGGGGCGGTGGCCAGGAAACCGACGCCGGCCGCCGCGGCGGCGCCGAGCAGCCGACGCCGACTGAGGTGCGATGTCATGGGCACGGTCGGGTGCCTCAAGACCACCGGCCGTCTGGTCCACGGGCGCCCGTCCACCCGGATGTGTGACGTCCGGACCGGGCGTCGCCTGCGGGCGGCGGCCGTGCGGGCTGTCGGCCCCACCTCGCCGAGCCCCGGGCCGGACTGCCCGTCGAGCGGGTCGCCAACGGCGCGCCCCTCCTGGTGGACGGGGCGCGCCGCCGGGTCGAGTTTCGACGAACCGGCCGTCGGCGACGACGACTTCCCCGCGGTGGGGGAGGCGTTCGCCGCACGGGCCGGACTGTGCCGTACCGGCTCGGAGGGCGGGGCGCGGGCCGTGCCGCTGCCCAGGCGCCCCCTGGTGGACCACGCGGCGCGGCGGTTCGGGGCGACGCGGAGCCGGACGGCGTGAGCCGGCGGGTGAGGTCAGTCCGCGTCGCGGGGGTCGAAGGAGTCGGTGTCGACCGTGAGCTGCTCGGGGAAGGCGCCGGCCACGGCGTCCCAGCGGGTGAACTTGAAGTTCGTGCCCTCACGGTCGCCGTCGGCCGGGGTCGCCTCGCCGTCGTGGGTGACCAGCAGGCCCTTGGGGAAGGACCGGCCCAGGGGGACGTTGACGACGGTGGAGCCGTCGGAGTGCTGCACGCCGTCGGTGGCGCCGTCGGTGACGGCGAACGAGCCGAGGTAGTCGTTGTCGCCGTCGCGCTCGTACACGGCGAAGGTGTTGTCGCCCTGGCTGGACGCGAGGACGTAACCGGCGCCGTCCTCGGCGTGGTAGACGGCGACGCCCTCCGCGTCGGCACTCAGGTGCTCACCGCCGAAGCCGGGGTCGTCGTCCGTGTCGAGGACGCACTCCTCCTGCTCGGCGTCGTACGTCCACGGCGTGCCGTACTCGCGGACGCGGTCGATCAGCTCGGGGTCCTCGAACTCCTCGTCGTCGAGCTCGATCCGCCACAGGCCCACGGTCTCCTGGGCGGCGTACAGAACGTGCTCCTCCAGGTCGACGGCCATGCCCTCGACCTGGGGGTTCTCACCGGGGTCCGCGCACGGGCGCCAGTCGGTGCCGTCGGGCAGGGTGAAGGTGTCCGGCAGGTCGAGGGTGTCCTCCGTCCTGAAGGCGACGCGCCCGTCGTCGTCCTTCAGCCGGAGCAGGCGCAGGCGGGTCTCCTCGCGCCGGGAGACGACCACGTAGGCGTCGTCGTCATCGCTGAAGGCCGTCAGGCCGTAGGAGGTGCGCTGGTCGTCGACCTCCGTCTCGTCGGCGGCGAAGACCGGTGCGGCGTCGGCGGCGGTGACGTCCTTCAGCGGCGGCTTGCCGGCCGCGACGGCGGCCGGGTCGATGGCGTACGCGCGGATGCGGTCGCGGCCCCGGTCGCTGACGAGGGCCAGGTCCGTCTCCTCGCCGTCCAGTTCGAAGCCGTAGACGATGTCGACGTTGTTGAACCGGCCGGGCTTGGCGTTCTCGTCCGGGGCCTGGGGCGCGGCCACGTGCTGCAGGCGGCGGCCGTCGAGTCCGTAGACGTCGAGGCCGGCCTCCTTCAGCGTGCCGATGACGATGCTGCGGCCGGGGTTCTCCGGGTCGACCCACACGGCCGGGTCGTCGGCGTCGGCGTTGCCGCCCGCCTCGTCGTCGTAGACCGCGGGGGTCTCCACGGCGGCCGTGACGGGCACCGGGGCCGCCGGGCCGGCGGTCAGGGTGAACGCGGTGGCGAGTGCGGTCAGGCTGCTGAGAGCGAAGACGCTCACGTTACTCCTCGGTAGAGGTGTGGACCCCGTGAACGCTACGGAGGGTTCGCGAAGCAGTGGCGACGCGATCATGAACGGGACGTGAGGGCGTGGTGCGGCGTGCCTGCGATCGGATGATCCCCTAACGGGCGGCGGCGAGCGCCGCTGGCCGAGGGTCGGTCTGGAGCGTGCTGGAACCGTGGTCCCGGGTGAGGGGATCCGCCGACCCTGCTCGTACGACGCGACCGTGGACGCCGCCGAGTATCCGATGCGCCGTCCGAACGCCTCGCGGTCCAGAGGTGTCCCGGCAGAGGGCCGCTGCCGGCGGACCGGGCGCCGTCACCGGCGGGCGGGCGGAACGCCGGAAGGGCGGCGCGCGCCGAGGTGGGCTCGGTGTGCGCCGCCCGGGAGCGGGGTGTGCTCGTCCGCGGAGGCGGCCCGGTTACCGCGGGTCGCGGTCGAAGAGCGACCTCGACCAGAAGTAGCCGAGGGCGGACAGGCCCACGCACCAGGCGATGGCGAGCCACCCGTTGTGGCCGATCTCGGTGCCGAGGAGCAGGCCGCGCAGGGTCTCGATGGCCGGCGTGAAGGGCTGGTACTCGGCGATCGGCTGGAACCAGCCCGGCATCGTGTCGGCCGGGATGAAGGCGCTGGAGATGAGCGGCAGCAGGATCAGCGGCATGGCCATGTTGCTGGCCGCCTCGGCGTTCGGGCTGGCCAGCCCCATGCCGACGGCGATCCAGGTGAGCGCCAGGGCGAACAGCGCGAGCAGTCCGAACGCCGCCAGCCACTCCAGCGCCGTGGCGTCGGTGGACCGGAAGCCGATGGCCGCGGCGACCGCGCCGACGAGGACCAGACTGGCGAGCACCTGCAGGACGCTGCCGACCACGTGCCCGATGAGGACCGAGCCGCGGTGGATCGCCATCGTCCGGAAGCGGGCGATGATGCCCTCGGACATGTCGGTGGAGACGGACACGGCGGCGCCGATCACGGTGCTGCCGATCGTCATCAGCAGGATGCCGGGGACGATGTAGGCGATGTACTCGGAGCGGTCCGCGCCACCGCCGCCGATGCCCGCGCTCATCACGTCGCCGAAGATGTACACGAAGAGCAGGAGCATCATGACCGGCGTGAGCAGCAGGTTCAGGGTGAGGGACGGATAGCGCCGGGCGTGCAGCAGGTTGCGGCGCAGCATCGTGTTCGAGTCGCGGACGACAAGGGTCAGAGCGCTCATCGGGCAGCCTCCTTGTGCTGGTCGGTGCCGCCGGTCAGGGCGAAGAAGACGTCGTCGAGGTCGGGGGTGTGCACGGACAGCTCGTCCGCCTCGATGCCGGCCGAGTCCAGCCAGTCGAGGATGGAGCGCAGTTCGCGCTGGCTGCCGTCGCTGGGGATGCGCAGGGCCAGCGCGTCGTCGTCCCGGGCCGCCTCGGTCAGGGTGGCCACGGCGGTCTGGTAGGTCGCCGGGTCGGTGAAGCGGAGCCGGATGTGCCCGCCGGGGATGAGCCGCTTGAGTTCCTCGGCGCTTCCCTCGGCCGCGATCTTGCCGTTGTTCAGGACCGCGATGCGGTCGGCGAGTTCGTCGGCCTCCTCCAGGTACTGGGTGGTGAGGAAGACCGTGACGCCGTCGGCGAGCAGCTCGCGGATGATCTGCCACATGCTGTGCCGGGAGCGCGGGTCGAGACCGGTGGTGGGCTCGTCGAGGAAGATGATCCGCGGGTTGCCGACCAGGGTCATCGCCAGGTCGAGACGGCGCTTCATGCCGCCGGAGTACGTCGAGGCGGGCTTCTTCGCCGAGTCGGTGAGGTCGAAGCGCTCCAGCAGTTCGGCGGCGACCCGCCGGCCCTCCTGCTTGGGCAGGTGCTGCAGGTCGGCCATGAGAAGCATGTTCTCCTCGCCGGTGATCAGACCGTCGACCGCGGAGAACTGCCCGGTGACGCCGATCGCGGCGCGTACGGCCTGCGCCTCGGTGCCGACGTCGTGGCCGCCGACGCGCAGTTCACCGGCGTCGGCGGTGATGAGCGTGGAGAGGATCTTGACAGCGGTGGTCTTGCCCGCGCCGTTCGGCCCGAGCAGGGCGAACACGGACCCGGTCGGGATGTGCAGGTCGATGCCGTCGAGAACGGTCTTGTCACCGAAGGACTTGCGCAGCCCGACGGCCGAGATGGCGGCCGGAGGCGGCACGCTCTCACCCTTCCTGGACGCGGGCATGACAGAAGAAGGCATGAAGCACTCCCTTTCGGAGGCTGTCGTGACGGGGATGAGCGGCGGGCGGTGGTGCTCAGCTCCGGGCGCGGCGGATGTCGATGTTGCCCCAGTTGGAGCGTGCGTGGACCCGGACGGTCTCCTCGGTCTCCTGCGGCGCGTCGGAGGTGGCGAGCGTGTTGCGTACCTGGCCGCGCTTGGAGCTGACGTCGAGCCAGGCGGCGGTGCCCTCGCGGATGCCGACCTCGATCGGGCCGTTGGCGGTCTCCAGGTGAACGGTGCCGCGGGCGACGTCGCCGACCCGGAGGTGGCCGTTGGTGGTGGTGCCGGTGACCGACGACTCGACGCGCGCGATGTCGACGCCGCCGTTGACGCCGTTCACCCGCAGCTCGCCGGTCACGGCGTCGACGGTGGTGGGGCCGTGGGAGTTCTTCAGCACGGCGGGGCCGTCCACGACTCCCACCCGCAGGCTGCCGGAGCTGGTCGTGATCTCGGCCATGCCCTCGACCCGTTCCACGGTGACCGAGCCGTGCGAGGCGGTCAGGTGGAGCGGCCCGGTGGTGTCGAGCCGGACGTCGCCGGCCGAGCTCTTGAGGCGGACCTCGCCGAGCCGGCCCTCGCCGAGCAGTCCCACACCGGCGCCGGAGACGTCGACGTGCGAGCCCGTCGGCAGCTCCACGGTCACGTCGACGGTGCCGGAGCGGCCGATGAGGTTGGCTTTGGGCGTCCTGATGGTCAGGGTGCCGTTCGCGCAGGAGATCTCGGTCTGCTCGGCCGCCCGCGCGTCCTGGTCGCGCTTGGGGTCGCGGGGTTCCACCGCGACCACGGTGTCGGTGCGGTCGCCGGCGGTGAACCGGATCGACCCGGAGTAGACGTGTGCGGTGACCGAGATGGGTTCGGGCGTGTCGAAAGAAGGCATGGCGGTACTGTCCTCGTGGGTCGTCGGGCCGTCCCTCCTGGCGGGACGTGGTGTGGGTGGTGCGGTGCGGACGCGGGTGGGGTTATCGCACCCAGCCCGTGAGACTCTGTCCGACCGTCCGGGTCTTCTCCGTCGTGCGCGCCGGGGCGCCGCCCTCGACGGCGCTCGCCACCGCCCGGACCAGCCAGGCGTTGACCGACAGGCCCTCGCGGTTCGCGGCCTCTTCGGCACGGGCCTTGAGGTGGGCAGGCAGGCGCAGGTTGATACGGGCGGGGCCGCCGCCCTCGGCGTCGGCCGGTGCCTGTGCCACGGGTGGTTCGACGGTCCTGACCGGCTCTGCCGGGACGTCGTGGGCGGGCGGGGGCGTCACGACGAAGTCGGGCTCCAGCCCGCGCAGCCGCACGTCGACCGAGCCGGGGGCGAGCTCGCGCGTGATCTCGTCCATCGCGGCGGACAGGACGTTGAGCAGGGTCAGGCGGGTCGCCGACTCCAGCGGTGCGGTGAGCCGGTCGGCGAGCTCGCGAGCTTCCTCCCCTCCGGCTTCGGCGGCCACCGCGAGTTCTCGGCGGAGTGTGTCGACATACGGGCTGAGGTCCATGCCGTCATCATGGCACCACTTTGATGCCGCGCGCAAGACAGAACGGCACTACGGGGCGGACAGGCCTCGGAGCGGCTGCTCTGCCCAGGGATAAAGGGCGAGGTGAGCGGCAGGGACGGTGTCACCGACCACTCCGGGCGCCGTGGCGCCGACGGGCCGTTCGGGTGGCCTCTGGTGGCTCCGAGTGGCGTCGGATGGCGCCGCATGATGCCGCCGGTGTCACCTGGTGATGTCAGAGCAGTGCGTGGCAGACGCCATCGGAGATGCCCGTCCGTCGGTGCGGGCAGCGGTGGCAGGGCCGCCGCTGCCCCGGAGGGGGGCGGTGCGCGGCACGCTCGGGCGGCCGGGGGCCGGTGAACGCCATGGCGGTCGGCCGGTGCGGCCATGGGCCGGACGTATGTCATCGCGGCCGGCCGAGGCCCCGTCGTGGCCGACCGAGCCGGCCGCGCACAGCACGCGGCGGACGCGGCGGACCGGTGCGACCGCGGGTCTGCGCGGTCGCACCGGTCCGGGCCGCCCTCCGGGCGACGGGCGCGCGGCGGGGAGAGCCCCGGCCGTCACCGGTGGCGTGGAGTCCCGCCGCTCACCGGCGCTTGCGGGCGGGGACCACGTAGCGGGCGTAGACCAGGTCCCGCATGATGTCCTCGCCGCCCTCGACGATGGCCACGTACCGCATGTCGCGGACGAGTTTGCCGATCGGATGGTCCTGCGTGTAGCCGAGTCCGCCGAACAGTTCCGAGCCGGTCGACACCACCTCCCAGCCCGCCTGGCCGCAGAAGAGCTTGGCGGCCAGCGCGGAGCGGAGCGTGCCGGCCCGGAGCAGACCGGTTCCCCCGCTCGCGGCCGCGACCAGCAGCTCGTCGAACTCCGCCGCGGCGGCCCGGCACTGGTTGCGCATGACGTCGATCAGCGTCTCCACCTGCCCGAGCTTCCCCGCGAACACCGCGTTCTCGGTGAGCGGGGCGCCCCTGAGCCGCTTCGCCGCCGCGTAGTCCATCGCCAGGTCCCTGACGCGCCGGGCGATGCCCACCGCGCAGGCCGCGATCAGGATGCGGCTCGCGTTCAGGCTCGCCTCCAGGATGCGCAGCCCGCTGCCGTGCAGGCGGTGGGCGGTGGGCACGGAGCAGTCCTCCAGGCGCACCCGGTAGGTGCCGGCGCCCCGGACGCCGAGCAGGTCCCAGCGCTTGACGATCTCGACCCCGGGGGTGTCGCGCGGTACCGCGACGACCGCGAAGTCCGCGGCGTCGTCGGCGGACCGGGCGAGGACCAGCAGCAGGCCGGCCGTGTCGGTGTTGGTGGAGAAGTACTTGTCGCCGCTGAGCACCAGCCGGTCGCCCTCCGTGCGGAAGGTGGTGGTGATCCTCACCAGCTCGCTGCCGGCCTCTTCCTCACTGCCGAGGACGGCGATCCGGCCGCCCTCGGCCACCAGGGCCTCCAGGGCGGGGCGGGCCAGCTCCTCGCCGCCGAAGTGCTGCAGCATGACGCCGCCCAGCACCGGCAGGAAGGCGCCGAAGGCGAACCCGGCGTCTGCGTAGGCGAGTTCGGACACGACGTCGACGCTGTCCGTCACGGACAGACCCACCCCTCCGTACTCCCGTGGCACCCACCAGTTGGCCAGGCCGAGATCGTGCAGCCGGGACGCCTCGACGGTGGGCTGCTCCGGCAGACCGTCGAAGTGCTCGTCCTTCCCGGCCAGCTCGGTCGCGGCGAAGTCCCGGACCCGGGCGAGCAGTTCCGCTGTCATGGCACCTTCTCCTTCGGGCCGGTCAGACCGGGTTCACGTGGTACATCGGGAAGTACGAGGCGATCCTGCCGTGGGCGTAGTCGTCGGCCAGTTCCGGCACCCGGTCGAAGTCGTAGACGACCTCCGAGCCCTTGGGCGCGATCCAGCCCTCGGCCTCCTGGAAGTCGCGGATGGCGGGCGACTCCTGCAACTGCCACACATGTGTGTTCACCAGGATGTGGCGGCTGATGGACTCGGCGCCTCGCAGATGGGTCAGGCGCATGCCCGCCTTCCACCCGCAGGTGGTGACGACCCCCGCGCGGGCCAGCGCGGCCAGGGTGATGTCGTACAGGGGCTCGCCGATGTTGTCCACGAAGACCGCTACCCCGTGGCCGTCGCTCAGCTCGTCGACCAGGCCGCGGAACCTCTTCACCGAGTCACGGCGCCGCTGGTGGCGTTCCCGGTCCGTGCGCTGCTCCCGGGTCGGCAGGGAGAGGTCGGGGAACTGACGGCGGTCCACCGGGGTGATGCCGTTCTCCCGCAGGAACGCGACGCGCTCGTCCGAGCCCGCCGTCATCGCCACCCGGAAGCCGGCCCGCTTGGCCAGCAGCAGCTCGGCGAAGGCGACCCCGCCGCCCCAGCCGAACACCAGGTGGTTCGCCGGGTCGTCGTCGGCCACCTGGGTGCGCCAGCAGCCGTACGCCTTGTGCCAGTTGTCCCAGGCGGTGAAGAAGCGCCCGTAGGTGGCCCACTGCGCCAGCGAGTAGGCCGTGCCGTCGGGGATGGGCAGCAGCACCCGCACGTCCATCTTCGACCGCTTGGCCAGCAGGCCGATGGTGTGGGGGGCGTCGTAGGCGTAGGCGAGTTCGGCGTAGCCGAAGCGGTCGGTCTTGCCGAACGGCATCAGCATGCACAGGTCGCCCTCGCGGACCCGGACGTCCCGGCCACCCGCGTTCACCCGCAGCACCCGGACCACTCCCATGTTGCCGACGACCACCGCGTCCTCACCGCGGCTGCTGCACACGTCGATCGGTGAACGGGCCAGCGCGTGGTCGACGTTGGCCTCCCAGGAGCCCAGGATCGGCTCCACCAGGGCCTCGCCCTCCTCCAGCGGGCCGAAGGTGAACACGTCGCGCCGCAGCGCGTTGCCGGGACTGCCGTCGTGAGGGCCGGTCACCGCGCCGGAGCGCAGGACCCAGGCATCGGGCGAGTAGATGACAACCTCCTGATTTCTAGTACGTGTCCGGGGCCGGAGCGGTCAGCGGACCGCGGGGTCCGGCACCCGGTAGTCCACCGCGACCCCGCCCCACGCCTCACCGGCGCCGTAGGCGACGGCGCCGAGCCGGCCCTCGGCGGGCAGGGAGCCGGAGTCCAGCTCCTCCGCGAAGGCCAGCGGGATGGAGGCGGAGGACGTGTTGCCGGAGTGCGCGATCCGGTTCACGAAGGGCACACCGAGCGGGGCGGTGAGGCCGCGCACCTGCTCCAGGATGCGGCCGTTGGCCTGGTGGCCGACCAGGACGGTCGGCGCCGGGCCGTGGTCGAAGAGGTACTGCGCCGACTCCGACATGCGGCGCACCGCACGGTCGTACACCTGCATGCCGTCGAGGTGGATGCCGCCCTCCCCGGTCTCCCGCATGAGGGCCTCCTGCGAGCCGTCGCAGCCGGCGAGCTGCCGGAAGGGCGCGAAGGACGCGCGGTCCTCCAGCAGGACGGCCGCGGCTCCGTCGGCGAAGATGCACGCCGTCTGCCGGTCCGTGCGGTCCACCAGCCGGGACATGGCCTCCACCGAGCACACCAGAACCGACCGCGCCCGTCCGGACTCGCACAGCGAGAGGCCGGCGACCAGTCCGTAGACGAACCCGCAGCAGGCCGCGTTCATGTCGAAGGCCAGCACGGCGGAGCCCAGGCCGGCCCGGCGCGCCACGCGCTGCGCGATGCCGGGGACGCGCTGCCGCACCGACGTGCTGATGACGACGAGGGCGCCGATCGTCGAGGGGTCGGACACGCGGGTCACGATCGGCGCGCACGCCTCCGCCGCGACGTCCGCCAGCGGCGTGCCGTCCGGCAGCCACGAGCGGGACGCGATGCCGCTGCGGCGCCGGATCCACTCGTCGGTGAGGCCGATCGACGCGAAGTCGTCGTTGGTGACCGTCCGGCCGGGCTTCGCCGTCGCGACCTCGACGATGCCCGCGCTCACCGCCCGTTCGCCAGCTTCAGGAAGTAGCCGCTGAAGTCGTCCAGGAAGGCGAAGGACGCCGTCTCCTGGAGGTCGCCCTTGACCTGGAGCTCGCGCTCCAGTTGCTGGTGCAGCTCGACCAGGTCGAGGGAGTCGAGATCGAGGTCGGCGACCGGCCGGCCGAGGTCGTCGGGTCCCATCGACGGGTCGCGCTCGCGCAGCTTGGCCAGCATCGTCTCGGTGATCCGGCTCTCGATGTCACTCATGCTTCTTCTCCGTTCCGGGGGGAAATTCCAGGGGGCTCGGGTGTCGGGGGCATCTCCGCGGCGCCGGGCGGGCCGGCCTGGAGCCGGTAGAGCGGATCACCGGACTTCAGGACCGTGCCGGCCGTCGCGCAGTGGTCCGTGACCCGTCCCGCGCGCTCCGCCACGATCTCCGTGCTGGCCTTGTCGGTCTCCACGACCGCGATGACGTCCCCCCGCTCGACCAGGTCACCGACGGCGGCGGCCCACTCGACGAGCAGGGCCTCGCCGAGGCCGTGGCCGAAGCGGGGAACGCGCATCTCCACCGAGGAATCGGTCACTTCGTCATCACCAGCACCTCGTCCGTGATCTGCTGCACACCGATCAGGTAGTCCTTCTCGAAGTCCGCCGGGGGATAGGCGCGACGGGCGGGTGCCAGCCGCCGGACCGGACCGCGCAGCGAGCCGAAGCCGTGCTCGGCGACGTGCGCGGCGACCTCGGCGCCGATGCCGACGTCCCTGGACCCCTCGTGCACGATCAGCAGCCGCCCGGTGCGGGCGACGGACTCCATCACCGTGTCCAGGTCGAGCGGGGCCACCCAGCGCAGGTCCACCACCTCGACGTCCACGGCGGGGCCGAGGGCGTGCGCCGCCTGCAGCACCTCGTGGGTGACCGCGCCGTAGGTGGCGATCGTCAGGTCCGTGCCGCGCCGCACCACCCGGGCCGCCGTCGGCGACGGCGCGGGCCGGGCGTCCCGGACGGGCGCGTTCCGCCGCCAGTACAGGCGGATCGGCTCGTACACCACCACGGGTGAGCCGAGCCGCACGGCGTACCGCAGGATCTGGTCGGCGTCCTCGCCCGTGGAGGGGCACGCCACCGAGAGCCCCGGGACGCGGGCGAACAGCGCCTCGTTGGACTCGCTGTGGTGCTCGACCCCGCGGACGCCGCCGCCGCTCGGAACACGCACCACCAGGCTCGGGCTGACCTGCCCGTTCCAGCGCTCGCCGATCCGGGCCGCCTGCGTCACCAGCTGGTTCACCGCCGGATAGGTGAACCCGTCGAACTGGATCTCGCAGACAGGGACCAGTCCGCTCATGGCCAGGCCGACCGCCTGGCCGACGATCGTGGACTCGGCGAGGAGCGAGTCGCGCACCCGGTCCGCGCCGAAGCGGTCCCGCAGTCCCCGGGTCACCCGGAAGACGCCCCCGAGCCGGCCGATGTCCTCGCCCAGCAGCAGCAGCGCCGGGTCCGCGTCGAGCAGGTCGGCGAGCGTCGTGTTGATCGCCTCCGCCAGGGGCACGGTCGCGGTACTCGTCACGCGTACTCCTTCATCAACTGCTCGCGCAGGTCGCGCACTTCCGCCGCCACGCCGTCGAACCACGCGGCGTCCACCAGGCCCGCACCGGTCAGCCGCGCCGCGTAGGCGGTCACCGGGTCCGCCGCCCTGGCCCGGTCGATGTCCTCGCGGGCCCGGTAGATCTCCTGGGCGTCGGAGCTGGAGTGGCCGTGCACGCGCGCCACCTCGATCTCCACCAGCCGGGGCGAGCGTTCCGCGCGGACCTGGGCGGCGGCCCGTGAACAGGCGGCGAAGACGCTCTCCGGGTCCTGGCCCGCGATCCGCACGGCCTCGATCCCGAAGCCCCGGGCGCGCTCCGCCAGCGAGGTGCGCATCTGCTCCCGGGCCGGCTTGGAGATGGCCCAGCCGTTGTTCTGGCAGACGAACAGCACGGAAGCCGACTCGACGGCGGCGAGGTTCATCGCCTCCGACATGTCGCCCTCACTGGTGGCGCCGTCGCCGATGTAGACGACGACGAAGTCCTCCCGGCCCTGCAGCCGCTGTCCGATCGCGTAGCCGACGCCGTGCAGCGTCTGCGCGGCCAGCACCAGGGTGTAGGGGAAGAAGCGGAGCCTGCGCGGCTCCCAGCCGCAGAACGTCCGGCCGCCCCACTGCGCGACCAGTTCGGCCGGCGTCACACCGCGCAGGAGGGCGACCGCGTGCTCGCGGTAGCTGGGGAAGACCGTCGGGGCCGGGCCGACGGCGAGGGCGGAGCCCACCTGCGCGGCCTCCTGTCCCTGGCAGGACAGCCAGAGGTCCAGGGCCCCCTGCTTCTGCAGTTGCCGGGCCTCCTCGTCGACGCCCCGCGCCACCAGCATGTGGCGTAGCAGCGACCGCCGAGTGTCGTCGTCTGGATCTGTCGTGTACTCGGATTCTGACGTCAAGTCCGATCACCAGTCGTAGGTCCGTCGAAGGGCTTTCTGCCGTCATACGTGCGGAACACGCCGGAGGGTCTCCCGGCGAAAGGGAAACGCGCGGCGCGGGTCGGAGGCGGAATACCAGTGAAAAGGGAAGGCGGTGCTCGCGCGCAGGTGGGGCGTACGTCGGTGCCATCCGCCCCGGTAGCCGGCCGGTGCGGAATTGCAGGAGAATCCAGAGGAATCCGAAGGGACCGCAGGAACGGAATGTGTTCGCCTGCCCGTCCTTGCGGACCCGAGGGGGCCGGCCCGCATGCGAGTGCGCCTGCCCCGGGCCGCTGATCGGTCATGGTGGCACAAGAACCCCGGCGGATACAGATTGCGGGGGACGACCGGGAGGCCGGTGTTCTGCCGCCCTTGTGGGGGCGGCGGCCGAGACCTAAGTTGGCGTCGGCATTCCAGGGGCGCCGCGGATGCCGGGATGTCCCGTCGACGGGACGACGCCCGTCGGTGAACCCGCCCCCGGCCCCTTTTCCAGAACTCGGCCCGGCGTTTATCCCTGCCGAGTCCCCCGCGACGTTCGAGGACGGTGGCATGAGCACGAACCCTTTCGATGACGAGGACGGCCGCTTCTACGTGCTGGTCAACGACGAGGACCAGCACTCCCTGTGGCCGGTGTTCGTCGAGACGCCCGCGGGCTGGCGGACGGTATTCGGCGAGGCGTCGCGGGCCGAGTGCCTGGAGTACGTCGAGCGGAACTGGACCGACCTGCGGCCGCGGAGCCTGCGCGAGGCGATGGCGGACGGCTGAACCCGGGCCCACGGACGACGGCGGCGAGACGAAGGCGGGGAGGGACGTCCTGTGACGACGGCCGGCCGGTACACGGCGGGAGCCGGCGGTGGAGGCGCGCGGCCGGCGGCGGCGCTGCCCTTCGCCGGCGGACAGGCCACGGTGGGCACCTCGGGGATGACCTTCCCGCAGGGCCTGTCGGAGCGGTCCTGGGAGCGGATCGGCACCGGTCTGCGCGAACTCACGAACTCCTCGGCGTGGTGGCTCGGCGACTGGCTGGTCCACGGACAGACCAGCTACGGGACGCGGCGCTACCGTGAGGCCGTCGAGCGGACCGGCCTGGACTACCAGACGCTGCGCAACTACGCCTGGGTGGCCCGCCGTTTCGAGCACCACCGCAGACGCGACAGCCTCAGCTTCGCCCACCACGCCGAGGTGGCCGGCCTGCCACCGGCGGAGCAGGACCACTGGCTGGGCGAGGCGGACCGGCTCAAGTGGTCGCGCAACGAGCTGCGCAGGGCGGTCCGCGCAGGTCAGGCTGAGCGGCGTGACACGGCCGGGACCTCCCTCCCCGGCGCATCCGCGGCCGGCTCGTGCCCGGACGGCACCCTGCCGGTGGCCGCCACCGCGGCCGGCGCTCTCCCGCCGGCCGGAGCGGCGGCGCCCCGGGCGGACGGCCCGGCGGACCCCGGCGGCCCGCGCGCAGAGGTCGCCACGCTCACCATCGAACTGTCCGCCGGCCGGCTGGACCACTACGCGCGGGTGGCCGCCGCGCAGGGGCTGCCCGTGGAGCAGTGGGTGACCCGGATGCTCGACGCCGCCGACCGGCGGACCGCCTAGTGGCACCGGCCCGGGCGCCGTCCCCGGCGGTGTGCGGCCGGCCGGACCACCCTCACCCCCCTCACATCGGAGGCAGTTGATGATCCTTCACGGCAAGCGGGTCGACCTGCCCCCGGAGCCCGTCGTCCACCGGCGGTTCGAGGCGCACGCCGAGGCCACCCCCGACGCCGTCGCCGTCCGCTGCGCCGGGCGCAGGCTGACGTACGCGGAGCTGGACGCGGCGGCGAACCGGTTCGCGCACGCCCTCGCGGCCCGCGGACACGGGCGGGGCGCGAAGGTCGGGATCTGCCTCGACTACTCGACCGACATGCTCGTCGCCGTCCTCGGCACGCTGAAGGCCGGGGCGGCCTACGTGCCGCTCGACCCGGCCTACCCGGCGGCGAGGCTGCGGCTGCTGCTCGGCCAGATCCCGGATCTCGCCGTGATCGTGGCGTCCGCGGAGACGGCCCCGCTCGTCGCGTCGTCCTCCGCCGAGGTCGTCGACCCGCGACGGCTGTCCGGCCCGTCGGCGGAGCACCCCGCGACCGCTCCCGACGTCCAGGTCACCGGGGACGACCTCTGCTACGCCGTCTTCACCTCCGGCTCCACCGGGACGCCGAAGCTCACCGCGATACGGCACGAGGGCTGGTTCAACCTGCTGAACTGGCTGACGGACGAGTACGGACTGCACCGCGGCTCACACCACCTGGTCGTCAGCGCCTTCGGGTTCGACCTCTCCCAGCGCAGCCTGATGGCCCCGCTGTTCTGCGGGGCCACCCAGCACCTGATGCCGAGCCGGAACGTCGACGCGATGATGGCCTACCGCACGCTGACCGAGCACGACATCCGCGTCGTGCACTGCGCCTCCAGCACGCTGTACCTCCTGGTGGACCGGGAGACCGCGCGGGGCGGCAAAGCGCTCGCCGGGCTGGACCACGTGCTGTTCGGCGGCGAGCCGCTGAAGACCGAACGGATCGCGCACTGGGCGGCGCGCGAGGACACCACCTGCACCCTCCTGCACCAGTACGGCGTCGCCGAGTGCACGGACGTCGCCACCTCCTACGACCTCGCCGGGTACCGGCCCGGCGACGGGCACCCGGCGCCGGTGGGCCGGCCCGCCCACAACACCGACATCCACCTCCTCGACGCGCGGCTGCACGGTGTCGCGCCGGGGGAGCGGGGCGAGATCTGCATCGCCGGCGCGGGTGTCGGCGCCGGCTATCTCAACGGCTCGGGCCCCGAGTCCGAGCGGTTCACGACCATCGAGGTCGACGGCGTGCCGCAACGGCTGTACCGCACGGGCGACCTCGGCTACGCGACGCCGGACGGGGACCTGGTGGTCCTGGGCAGGATCGACGCGCAGGTGAAGGTCCGGGGCATGCGCATCGACCCCGTCGACGTCGAACGGGCACTCGGCCGGCTGGACGGGGTGCGGGAGGCGGCGGTGGTGGTCACCCCGGCCGAGACGGGCGAGGCCGAACTGACCGCGTTCGTCGTGCCGGAGGGGGACGCCCTGGCCGAGGACGAGGTGCGCGAGCGTCTCCTGCGCACGCTGCCGCGGACCATGGTCCCGGCCCGGTTCATCGGCGTCACACACCTTCCGCTGAGCCCGCACGGCAAGGTCGACCGCGCGGCGCTGCTCGACGCGTTCCACGACCGCCCGGCCGGCAGCGGCACGGCGGCCGGCCGGCGGACCGCGACGACGACGAGGGGAACGCGATGATCACCGACGACGTGCGGGCCATCTGGTGCCGGGAACTGCGGCGCGAACACATAGCGGACGACCAGAACTTCTTCGCCCTGGGCGGCCAGTCCGTGATCATGGCCCGGATCCAGGGCGCGCTCGCCGACGAACTGGGCGTCGAGGTCCCGATGGACCGGCTGTTCCTCAACCCGACGATCGCCTCGATCTCCGCCTACATCGAAACCCTGGACCCGGTGCCCCCTGCGCACCGGACGTGAGGGGTTCCCGCGCCACCGAGGAAAACCGACCGCCTGGCAAGAGAGGCGCCATGTACGACGTGATTGTCATAGGTGCCCGTTGTGCGGGATCGCCGACGGCCATGCTCTTCGCGCGGCAGGGCTACCGCGTCCTGCTCCTGGAGAAAGCGCGCTTCCCTCAGGACACCCTGTCCTCGCACTACATCCACCAGCCGGGGGTGGCCCTGCTCGCCCGGTGGGGACTGCTCGACGAACTGCTCGCGGCGGGCTGCCGCCCGATCGACCACCAGAGCTACCAGGCACCCGGTGTCCGCCTCGACGGCTTCTCCCTGCCCGTCGACGGCCGGCGGACCACGTACGCCCCCCGGCGGTACGTCCTCGACCCGATCCTCGCGCGCGGCGCCGTGGCGGCCGGTGCGGAGTTCCGCGACGGCTGCGCCGTCACCGACCTGGTCTTCGAGGGCGACCGGGTGGCCGGCGTGCGGTACACCACGCCCGGCGGCGCCGCGGCCACCGAGCGGGCCGTGCTCGTCGTCGGCGCGGACGGCATGCGGTCGCTGGTGGCCCGCAAGACCGGCGCGCCCAACGTCGTCGAGCACCCGCGGCAGACGTGCACCTACTACAGCTACTGGGCCGGGGTGCCCGCCCACTTCGAGTCCTACGCGCGGCCCGGGCGCTGGATCGGGGTCATCCCGACCAACGACGACCTCACGCTGCTCATGGCCTACTTCCCGCAGGACGAGTTCTCCGGGGTGCGCAAGGCGGTGGAACCCGCCTACCTCGACGCCTTCCGCACCACCGCGCCCGAGCTGTACGAGCGGATGCGGGCGGGCGAGCGGGTCGAGCAGCTGTACGGCACGGGGCACCAGGAGAACTTCTTCCGCAAGGCCTACGGCCCCGGCTGGGCACTGGTCGGCGACGCCGTGAACCACAAGGACTCCATCACCGCCCGCGGTATCACCGAGGCCTTCGAGCAGGCGCGGACCCTCACCGAGCACATCGGGGACCGGCTGCACGACCCCGTGGCACTGGAGGCCGCGCTGGAGCGGTACGAGGAGGACCTGGAGGAGAACCACACCAGCTTCTACCAGGCGGCCCTCAACGTGGCCGAGCTCAAGCCCGAGGGGCGTACCGACATGCTCCGCAAGCTGGTCGGTCACCAGGACCTGATCGACCGGTACTTCTCGACCCTGTCCGGGGCCTGTTCCCTAGACGACTTCTACAACACCGGCCTCCTGACGCTGCTCGACCAGAGCTGAGCGACGGCTCGCTCCGTGGTGGCCCCGCCGATCTTGGAGAGACAATGATCCCCTTGTCGTTCGCGCAGCGTCGGCTGTGGTTCGTGCACCAGTTCGAGGGTCCGTCGTCGACGTACAACGGCGCCTTCGCCCTGCGGCTGACCGGTGACCTGAGCGTGGACGCCCTGGAGTCGGCGCTCCGCGACGTCGTCGACCGCCACGAGGTCCTGCGCACGGTGATCGCCGAGGACGACGAGGGCGTCCCGCACCAGCGGGTGCTGCCGCCGGCCCGGGAACCCTTCGCGCTGCCGGTCGTCGACGTCGCACGGGAGGACGAGCGGGCGGCGGCCGTGCACGACGCGGCCACCGCCCCCTTCGACCTGGCCGCCGACGTCCCGCTGCGCGCCCGGCTGCTCCGCTCCGGCCCGCGCGAGCACACCCTGGTGCTCGTCGTCCACCACATCGCGGTGGACGGGGAGTCGTTCGGCCCCCTGTTCCGCGACCTCGCCCTGGCCTACGGCGCCCGCCGCGAGGGCCGGGCCCCGGCGTGGGAGCCGCTCGCCGTGCAGTACGCCGACTACACCCTGTGGCAGCGGGACGTGCTCGGCGACGAGTCGGATCCCGACAGCCTCGCCGCCCGCCAACTCGCCTACTGGCGCCAGGCACTGGCCGATCTGCGGCAGCCGCTGCCGCTGCCCGCCGACCGGCCCCGCCCCAAGGCCGTCGGCCCGTGCGGCGACGTGGTCCGGTTCACCCTCGAACCCGGGCTGATCCGCTCCGTCGAGCAACTGGCCGCGCAGCGCGGCACCACGGTGTCGATGGTCATGCACGCGGCGCTCGCGGTCCTCCTGCACCACCTCGGCTGCGGCGACGACATCCCCATCGGCGCGCCCATCGCCGGCCGCACCGACGAGGAACTGCGCGACCTCGTCGGCTTCTTCGTCAACACCTGGGTGCTGCGCGTCGACCTGTCCGGCGACCCGGCCTTCCACGACCTGCTGGAGCGCGTACGGGACACCTCCCTGGCCGCCTACGACCACCAGGACATGCCGTTCGAGCGGCTCGTGGAACTGCTCAACCCCGAACGCTCCAGCGCCTACAACCCGTTCTTCCAGGTCATGCTCTCCTGGCAGCCGGCCGTGCCGGACCTGGAACTCCCCGGCCTCGGCGTCCGCGCCGAGCGGCTGGAGACCGCCACCGCCAAGTTCGACCTCTTCTTCGACATGCTGCCGGACGGCACCGGCGGGGCGGGGTGCCGTCTGGAGTACGCCACCGACCTGTTCGAGCGCACCACGGCCGAGTCCCTCGCGCACCGCTTCGTCCGGGTCCTGCACCGTCTCGTGGCCGACCCGGCCCGGCGCGTCGGCGCGGTCGACGTGCTCGACCCGGCCGAACGGGACCGGCTGCTGGTCCGGTTCAACGACACGGCGACCGCGGTGCCGGAACTGACCGTCCCGGGCCTGTTCGAGCGCCAGGCGGCCAGGACGCCGGACGCCCCGGCCGTCGTCTGCGACGACCGGACGCTGACCTACCGGGAGCTCGACGAGCGGGCCGACGGCATCGCCCGCGAGCTGACCCGACGCGGGGCCGGGCCGGAGGACCTGGTGGTCCTCGCCCTGCCCCGCACCGAGAACCTGGTCGCCGGCCTGCTCGGCATCCTCAAGTCCGGTGCCGGATACCTCCCGATGGACCCCCGGCACCTCGGCGGGCGGGCCGCGACCGTACTGGCCGAGGCGCGCCCCCGGTTCGTCGTCACGGACACCGCGACGGCGCACGCCCTGCCGGAACACACCATGGCCGTCGTCGACCTCGACCGCCGCGCGCAGTGGGACCCGTCCGGGCCGGCGTCAGACCCGGCCCGCCCGCCGCACCCGGACAACCTGGCGTACGTCATGTACACCTCCGGCTCCACGGGTACGCCGAAGGGCGCGGCCATCACCCACCGCAACGTCGTCAACGGCGTGCGGGCCCTGGCCCGCGTGCTCGACGCGCGGCCCGGGTTCCGGATGCTGGCCGGCACCTCGGTGAACTTCGACGTCTCGGTCTTCGAGCTGCTGTCCACCCTGTCCACCGGCGGCACGGCCGAGATCGTGCCGGACGTGCTGGCCCTCGGCGAACGCGACGGCTGGGACGGCCAGGTCATCAGCGCCGTGCCCTCGGTCCTCGCGGAACTGGTCGGCCACCTGAAGCGGACCGGCGGCGTGCGCACCGTCGTCCTCGCCGGCGACGTCCTGCCCGCCGCCCTGGTCGGCCAGATGCGCGACGCCCTGCCCGGCGTGCAGGTGGTGAACTCCTACGGCCAGAGCGAGAGCTTCTACGCCACGACCTACTCCCTCCCCGCGTCCGAGGAGGCACCGGCGGGCGACGTCGCCCCCATCGGCACCCCGCTGGAGAACATGCGGGCCTACGTCCTCGGCCCCGGACTCGCCCCGGTGCCCCAGGGCGTGACCGGTGAGCTGTACGTGGCGGGAACCTGCCTCGGCCGCGGCTACCACGGCCGCCCGGGCATCACGGCCGAGCGCTACGTGGCAAGCCCGTTCGGCCCGCCCGGCGAGCGGATGTACCGCACCGGCGACCTGGCCCGCTGGAACGCCCGGGGAGAGCTGGAGTGCCTGGGCCGGGCCGACGGCCAGGTGAAGGTGCGCGGCTTCCGCATCGAGACCGCCGAGGTCGAGGCGGCCTGCCTGCAGCACCCGGGCATCAGCCAGGCCGTGGTGATCAGCAGGGAGGCACCTTCGGGCGGGCGGCGGCTCGTCGCGTACGTGGTGCACACCGGCGAGGGAGCCGTCGGCGACGACGGAGCCGGCGGCATCGGCGACGTCGACGTGATGGCCGGCGCCTCGCCCGCCGAACTGCGCCGGTTCGTCGCGGCACGGCTGCCCGACTACATGGTCCCGTCGGCCTTCGTGGCGCTCGGCCGGATGCCGCTCGGGCCGACCGGCAAGCTGGACCGCTCCGCGCTGCCCGAGCCGGAGTTCACGGGGGAGACCTACCGGGAACCGCGCACCGAGGCCGAGGCCGTCATCACCGCCGCGTACGCCGACGTGCTCGGGGTGGAGCGGGTCGGTGCCGACGACGACTTCTTCGCGGTGGGCGGGGACAGCCTGCGGTCCATCCAGGTGGTGGCGCGGGCCCGGGCCCGCGGCCTGGACCTCACCACGCGGGAGATCTTCGAGTGCCGCACGGCGGCCCGCCTCGCCGAGGTCACCTCCGCCCGCCGGGAGCGCACCGGCGCCCTCGCCGAGGACGAGGACGGCGGCATCGGGCCGATGCCCCTGCCGCCGGTGGCCCGGCACGTCTTCGAACACGGCGGTGGCATCGACCGGTTCGCCATGGCGATGACGCTCGAGCTGCCCGACGGCATCGACGAGCGCGGGCTCGCCGCGACCCTCGACGCCGTGCTCGACCGGCACGACCTGCTGCGCGCGCGGCTGGTGCGCGGCCCCGAGACCACCCTGCTGGTGCGGCCCAGGGGCACCGTACGGGCGGCGGACCTGATCCACCGCGTGCCCTGCGACGGCCGCTGGGACGAGCCGGCCTCGCTCCGGTCGGCCCGGGCCGAGCTGGACGCCGCGGCCGGACGCCTCGACCCGGAGACCGGGCACCTGGTCGACGCCGTCTGGTTCGCCGCCCCGTCGGGAGCGGGCCGGCTGCTGCTCGTCGTGCACCACCTGGCGGTGGACGGCGTCTCCTGGCGCATCCTCATGTCGGACCTCGCCGAGGCGTGGCAGCGGGTCCGGACCGGCCGCACCCCCGACCTGCCGACGGTCGGCACGTCCGCCCGCCGCTGGTTGTCGGCGCTGCGGGAGGAGGCCCACTCCGAGCGGCGGGAGGCCGAACTCGCCTACTGGCTGGACCTGCTGGAGGCACCCGACCCACCGCTCGGCACCCGGCCCTTCGACCCGGCGGTGGACGTGATGGCCACCGTCGACCACCTGCGGGTGGAACTGCCCGCCGACGTCACCGAGGCGGTCCTGACCACGCTGCCCGCCGCATACCGGGGCACGGCCACCGATGTGCTGCTCGCCGCGCTGGCCCTGGCGGTCGACCGCTGGCGCGCCGCGGACCGCTCCACGCTGGTCCGGCTGGAGGGACACGGCCGCGAGGCGGAACTGGTCCCGGGAGCCGATCTCTCGCGGACCGTCGGATGGTTCACCGCCATGCACCCCGCCCGGATCGACGTCCGGGGCGTGGACTGGGCCGACGTGCTGGCCGGAGGCCCCGCGGCCGGAACCGCGATCAAACGCGTCAAGGAGCAGCTGCGCGCCGTCCCCGACAAGGGCATGGGGTACGGGCTGCTGCGCCACCTCAACGCGGACACCGCCGGGCAGCTCGCCGGCCACCCGGCACCGCAGATCGGGTTCAACTACCTCGGACGGATCTCCGGCTCCGACGTACCCGAGCACCTGCGCGCCGACGGCTGGGGACCGTCGTCCTGGTCCACCGAGCTGATCCCGGCACCCGACCCGGACCTGCCCGCACTGTCCGTGCTGGAGGTCAACTCGGTCGCCACGGACACCGAGGACGGCACCCGGCTGCAGGCGGCCTTCATGTTCCCCACGGGCGTGCTGCCCCGGGAGCGGGCCGCCGAGCTGGCCCGGCTCTGGGTCGAGGCGCTGCACGGCATGGCCGGGCACGCCGCCCGCCCCGAGGCCGGCGGCCTGACCCCCGCCGACGCACCGCTGGTCGCCGTGGGGCAGACCGAGATCGAGGGCTGGGAAGCCCGCTACGGCCGTCTCGCCGAGGTGTGGCCGCAGGCCCCGGGGCAGTCCGGCATCCAGTTCCAGGCCGCGCTCGCCGACGGCGCCTTCGACGTCTACCACATGCAGTTCGTGCTGCACCTCTCCGGCCACGTCGCCCCCGAGCGCATGCGCGCCGCCGGACAGGCCCTCCTCGACCGGTACCCGAACCTGCGCCCGGCGTTCCTCACCGCGGCCGGAGGCGACCCCGTCCAGGTCGTGCCGGAACACGTCCGGCTGCCCTGGCGGCACATCGACCTGACGGGCCGGGACCCGGCCGAGACCGATGCGGCGCTCGACACCGCCCTGGCCGAGGACCGGGCCGACCGGCTCGACCCCGCCCGGCCCCCGCTGTTCCGCCTCGCCCTGCTCACCTACGGGCCGCGGCAGGCCAAACTGATCATCACCGCCCACCACACCCTGTTCGACGGCTGGTCCTCCCCCGTGGTGATCACGGACCTGGTCCGGCTGTACGCCGGGACCGGGGAACTCGCCCCGGCCCGCACCTACGGCGACTACCTGTCCTGGCTGTCCACCCGCGACCGGGAGGCGGCGGCCGCCGAGTGGGCCACCGCGCTCGCCGGCTTCGAGCAGCCCACCCTCGTCGCCCCCCACGCCCCGCTCCAGCAGGACGTGTCCGCCCTCGGCCGGATCGAGGTACCGCTCTCGATCGACAAGGGCCGCGCTCTCGCCCGGCGCGCCGCGGAACTCGGGGTCACCCTCAACACCCTCCTCCAGACCGCCTGGGGGCTCCTGCTGTCCACGCTCACCGGGCAGCAGGACGTGGTGTTCGGCGCCGCCGTCAACGGCCGCCCGGCGGAGGTGCCGGGCTCCGACGGCATGGTCGGCCTGTTCATCAACACCCTGCCGACCCGGCTGACCATCCGGCCGGACCGCAGCGTGAGCGACCTCGTCACCGACCTCCAGCACCGGCAGACCGCGCTGCTCGACCACCACCACCTCGGCCTCGCCGACATCCAGCGCGGCACCGGACTGCCCGCCCTGTTCGACACGATCGTCGTCTTCGAGAACTACCCCGTCGACCGTGAGGGCATCGTCGACGCCAACCTCGCGGCCGGCTTCGCGATCGACGCCATCCGCCCCTTCGCGGGCTCCCACTACCCGCTCACCCTCAACGCGTCCGACCCCTACCTGCGGCTCTCCCTCGACTACCGGCACGACCTCTACGACCGCGCGGACGCCGAGGTGATCGCCGCCCGGCTGGTCCGGATCCTCGACCAGCTGCACGACGATCCGACGCTGCCGGTCAGCGGGGTGGAGGTGTTGTCGGTGGAGGAGCGTGAGTGGTTGGTGCGGGGGGTGAACGACACGGCGGTGGTGGTGGAGGAGGGGACGTTGCCGGGGGTGTTCGAGGCGCGGGTGCGGTGTGATCCGGATCGGGTGGCGGTGATCGCGGAGGGGGAGTCGTTGAGTTATGGGGAGTTG
>NZ_CBDQZH010000026.1:0-114075 GCF_965341775.1 Streptomyces sp. bgisy159
GTCCTCCGGCCCCGGCGACAGCGTGTTGTTGCGGCCCTTGCGGAACGTCGTTCCGATCGGGTGGACGGGCGGCAGATACACCACGTCGAAGCCCATGGCGGCGATCGGCTCCAGCCGCCGGGCGGCCGTGCGGAACGTGCCGTGCGGGCGCTCGGGCGTGCCCTCCGAACGCGGGAAGAACTCGTACCAGGAACCGAACAGCGCCCGCTCCCGCTCCACCAGCAGCGGCAGCGGATCCGACGCGGAGACCGGATCCCGCAGCGGGTGCCGGGCCAGCACCCCGTCCACCTCCGGTGCCAGCGCCGCCGCGAGCCGGGCGGCGGCCGGCCGGGACTCGTCCCGCAGCGCCTCGACGGCGGCCACCAGCACGTCGCGCTCCGCTTCGGGCAGGTCGGCGGCGGCGCGCTCGTGCAGCCGCGCCCCCTCCTCCAGCACCAGCTCCGTGTCCATGCCGGCCGGGATCTTGATCTCGGCATGGTGCCGCCAGGTGGCGATCGGATCGCCCCAGGCCTCCACGGCGTACGACCACCGCCCCGGCGCGTCCGGGGTGACGGTGGCGCCCCAGCGGTCGGTGCCGGGAGCCAGCTCGCGCATCGGGGTCCACGGACCCGGGCGGCCGTCCGGCCCGGTGAGGACCACATTGGCGGCGACTGCGTCGTGCCCCTCGCGGAACACGGTCGCCGAGATCTCGAACGACTCTCCGACGACTGCCTTGGCGGGCCGCCGCCCGTGCTGGACCACGGGACGGACATCGAGAACCGGAATCCGGCCGACGGCCGTCACCGGCCCGGCGGGGCGGGTGTCGGGCGCCTCGGTACGGCGCGTCGGGGGTGCTGACGAAGGGTGGTGCTTGGCGGGCATGACCGCTCCTGTCCGCAGCAACGAGGGTGGGCGGATGGAAGTGGGAGATTGGTCCTGCGGTGGTGTCTTCCCACCCTATTCGGGTGGGCAATCCGGCACCTTGTTAACTACTCGCGCGTATGTCTTCACACCTGCCCCGCTCCGTCCCGGACGAACGGAGCGGGACGCTCCCACCGTGCCGCCACGCCTACGGCACCTGCAGAAGCTTGTTCGGCGAACCCTTCCCGGCGCCGGAGACCTTCCCGCGAACCGCCCCGGAGACCAGCGCCTTCTGCACCTGCGCCGGAGTGGCGGTCCGGTGGCCGGCGAGAAAGAGCGCCGCCGCGCCCGCCGCGTGCGGCGCCGCCATCGACGTACCCGAGTAGACGGCCCGGCCGGTGTCGCTCGTGTGCGACGCCGAGGTGATCGCCCCGCCCGGGGCGAACAGGTCGAGCGCCGATCCGTGGTTCGAGTAGGGCAGGCGCGCGTCCCGGGAGTCGGTCGCCCCGACGGTGACCGCCTCCCGGACGTCCGCGGGGGAGTGCAGGGCGGCCGCGTCGCCGTCGTTGCCCGCCGCGATCGTGTACGTGACACCCGCCCGGATCGAGGCGCGTACGGCGGCGTCGAGCTGCGCGTTGTACGGACCGCCCAGGCTGAGGTTGGCGACGGCCGGCTGCCGGGCGTTGCGGGTGACCCAGTCGATGCCCGCGATGGCCCGGGTGGTGGTGCCCGCGCCCGCGTCGTCGAGAACACGGACCGAGACCACCCGGGCGCGCCTCGCCACACCCACCGAGGCCCCCGCCACGGTGGCCGCGACATGCGTGCCGTGACCGTTGCCGTCGGACGCGTCGCGGTCGCCGCCCACGAAGTCCCAGCCGTGGCTCGCCCGCTCCCCGAACTCCTTGTGCGTGATCCGGATACCGGTGTCGATCACGTACACGGTCACCCCGGCACCGGCGGAGGACGGAGCGGAGTAGCGGCCGTCCAGGGGCAGCCGGGGCTGGTCGAGCCGGTCCGGCCCCCACGACGGCGGTGTGCGCCGGGTGACCGGGGTGGCGCCCGCGGCCCCGGCGGGCCGGGCGTGCACCGGGCCGGCCGGGACCGCCGGCGCTCCGCCGACGATCACCCGGGTGTCCTGGACGACCGAGGCGACCGCCGGGTCCGCGGCGAGCCGCCGGGCCTGTCTCGGGTCGGCCGTGACCGCGTAGCCGTTGAGGACCGAGCCGTAGGTGTGGCCGATTGTCGCCCCGTACCGGGCGATCAGCCGCCGGCCCCGCGCCGACGGGGCCGACACCTCCTCCCGCAACGTCACCAGATAGCTCCCGACGACGGAGCCGGCCGCCCCGGCGCCGACGACGGTGCCCTCCGGTGCGGCGTGCGCGGGCAGGGTGGCCGCCGACAGCGTCACGGCCGTGGCCGCCGCGATCAGGCCCGCCACCGCGCGCAGCCGCCGGGTTCGCGTCCGTGCCATGGTTCGAGTTCCCCTCCTCGACTCGACGCGTCCCGGGTGCGTGCCCGGGGGCGTCAGGGTGCAGCCTGTCGCGTGACGCGAAGCGGCACAAGACGGCCCATGGGGGCGAAACCGGCCGCATTGGCCGACAGGCCTACTTGACGGGGGATCAGTCGATCCGGTGTTCCCATCGGAGGGCTGGAACGCCGTCGACCCAGTAGGTATGTGACCTCTGGTTGACCTCCACACGCACCGCGTCGATGCCGGGGGCGCCGGCCTCCCGCCACGCCGCGACGGCCCCTTCGACCGCGTCCCAGACCGCGACCGGCCCGCCCTGGCGCACCGTCCACTGGCCGTTGTGCTCCCTGAGAGCCGCGAAGGACTCACGACCGGTGTCGAACAGGTAGACCGTCTCGCGGCCGTCGTCACCGACGGCTTGTAGGAACTGGGCCCCGGGCGCGCAGAGTTGGGCGAGGAACGCGGGGGTCCACTCGTCGAGCAGCGCCGGAGAAAGGGTGGTGCTCCGCTCGGTGTCGGCGTAGGTGGCGGCTTCCTTCTCGTCGTGGGGGCGTGGCTGGTCGCCGTCGCGGCGCGTGGACGCGGCGGGGCCGCTGATGGATGGACCCCGGCGGCAGGGGAGCGGACTCGACGGGTTCACTGCTCATCGGCCGCCCTCGACACGGAGTTCCGCCCAGACTTCCTTGCCCCAGGGGCGTCTCCCCGATCCTTTGAGGTCGTAGCCCCAGCGGTCGGCGATGGCGTCGATCAGGAGCAGGCCACGGCCCGACTCCTCGTCGTCACCGGCGGGGTGGAGTTCCGGCACGACCCACGGTGCCCGGTCCACCACGCCTACGCGCACCCACGCCGGGCTCGGGCGTCTGACCGTCAGCCGGATCAGGCGGCAGGACGTGTGCTTCGAGGCGTTCCCGACCAGCTCCGACGTGATCAGCGCGGCGCGGTCGGCGTGGCCGCTCAACTGCCAGGCGGCAAGCACGGCACGAACGAACGCACGGCCTGTCCGAGCCGTCTCCGGAGCGCACGGAAGGGTCTGGCTGTAGGCGGGGCAGTTGGCTGAGGTGGTCGGGATCAAGGTGCGGAGTCTCGTCATGGGCGTGCCTTCGTGGTCATCTCGGTGCGCGAACGGCCGGTAATCAGCCAACCGCCTTACGTGACCGGCCGGAACGGGGGACAGTTGGAGGAGGGTTGAACTGGTTGAACCGATCCGGGAGTTCTCCATGGCGCGACGTGACCGAACCCCGAACACCGCTCTCGCGGCCCTGATGACGGCGGGAGGCATCCAGAACGCGCAGTTGGCCAGGAGGGTGAACGCCGTCGGGCGGGAGCTCGGAGTGACCTTGCGGTACGACAAGACGAGCGTGTCGCACTGGCTCGGCGGCAGTGTGCCGAAGTCGGAGGCGCGGCCCGCCGTCGCCGAGGCGCTCTCGCGGTTCCTGGCCCGGCCCGTGACGTGCGCCGAGATCGGCTGGGAGAGCCCGGCGACCGATCCCGGCGACACCGTCTCCGGAGTGATCGACCTGAGCCGGGCGGACATGGACCCCTCCCGGCGCGGAGTGCTCAAGGGCGGTATGTACGCCGCAGCGCTGGCCGTGCCGAGATTCGACGACGTCACCGACCGCCCGGACCGTACCCGGGCCGCGGCGGCCGGGCGCACGGTACGCCTCGGCTCCGGTGACGTGGAGACCGTGCGCACGATGACGGACAAGATCGCCGACATCCTGGACCAGGTGGGCGCCGGCCACGCCCGCCCGATGGCCGCCGCGTTCCTGGTCAACAGCGTGGGTCCCTACCTGCGAGCCTCCGGCACCGAGCGGGTCCAGGCGGACATGAAAGCCGCCGCCGCCGACCTGGTGTACCTGACGGGCTGGATGGCCATGTACGAGAACCAGCAGGGCCTGGGACAGAAGTACTACCTACGGGCCCTCGACCTCGCCGGCGAAGCCGGGGACCACGTCACCTACTGCCGGACCCTGCGCGGCATGAGTCTCCAGGCCGGCCACCTGGGCCACGGCAAGAAGGCACTCGACCTCGCGGACTCGGCGGCCGAGGCGGCGCCGGCCTCGGGGCCGCGTCTCGTGGCGTTCCTGCGCGGGCAGCAGGCCGCCTCGGCGGCGATGACCGGCGACCGGCACACCGCCCTCACCCGGCTGCGGGAGACCGAGACCGCGCTTTCCCGGGCCGAGGACCGACGCGACGCCGTGGGCGGCTACGACCAGGCCGCCTACTTCTTCCACGAGGCACACGTGCGCTGGCACCTCAAGGACCCCGAGGGATCGATCAAGGCCCTGCGTCGGTCCAACGCGGCCCGCAGCCCGCTGGAGCGTCAAGGGAGGCTGCACTGCCTCGGCGTGATCGCCGAGCGCCAGTTCCGCACCGGGCACGTGGAGGCCGCCTGCCGGAGCTGGAACGCTTTCCTCGACGAGCACATGGCGATCTCGTCGGCCCGCGGCGATGAGCACCTGAAGGCGATGCTCAAGGCGCTCCCGCCGTACCGCGGGGTGGCGGCGGCGCGGTACCTGGAGGAACGGGCACGGCAAGTGGCCGCCGCCAAGGCGGCCTGACCTCCGCGCACGGAGTCGGCCCGACCGAGGGGTGGAGCGACCCGATACCCTGGGGCCGGCCCCGGGCCCCGCCGTAGCCCGCCGTCTCGAACAACTGGGCCACACTCTCCCCCCGGACATCGACTTCGTCGACGCCACTCACCCGGACACACCCACATCAACCCCCAAGTAACGGCTACCGTCGACACTGACGACGGGACGCACACCGCGGTGCGTCCCCCTCCGCACGCGCGACGAGGTGGAATGTGAAGGCGATCCGTCGATTCACCGTCCGGCCCGTTCTCCCCGACCCCTTGAGGCCCCTGAGCGATCTGGCCCGTAATCTGCGCTGGTCCTGGCACGCGGAGACGCGTGAGCTCTTCCAGTCCGTCGATCCCGAGCGCTGGGCGATCTCCGACGGTGATCCGGTACGGCTCCTCGGCAGCGTGCGCCCCGAGCGGCTCGCCGAGCTGGCCGAGGACCGCCGGTTCCTGCGTCGGCTGGCCGCCGCCGCCGGTGACCTGCACGACTATGTGACCGGCGACCGCTGGTACCAGGCGCAGGGCGGTGAGCCGCCCGCGGCGATCGCCTACTTCTCGCCGGAGTTCGGCATCACGGCGGCGCTGCCGCAGTACTCCGGAGGTCTCGGCATCCTCGCCGGCGACCATCTGAAGGCGGCCAGCGACCTGGGCGTCCCGCTGATCGGCGTGGGGCTGCTCTACCGGCACGGCTACTTCCGGCAGACCCTGTCCCGGGACGGCTGGCAGCAGGAGCACTATCCGGTGCTCGACCCCAACGAGCTGCCCCTGGTCCTGCTGAAGGAGGGGGACGGCACCCCGGCCCAGGTCGAGCTGGCCCTCCCCGCCGGCCGGACCCTGCGCGCCCGGATCTGGCTGGCCCAGGTCGGCCGGGTGCCGCTGCTGCTGCTCGACTCGGACGTCGAGGAGAACGAGTTCGGCGAGCGCGGGGTGACCGACCGGTTGTACGGCGGTGGCAGCGAGCACCGCCTGTTGCAGGAGATGCTGCTGGGAATAGGAGGGGTTCGGGCGGTACGGACGTACTGCCGCCTGACGGGGCATCCGCAGCCGGAGGTGTTCCACACCAACGAGGGCCACGCCGGCTTCCTCGGCCTGGAGCGGATCGCCGAGCTGTGCGACGGCAGGGGCGACAAGGGCACCGACGGCGGGCTGGACTTCGACTCCGCGCTGGAGGCCGTACGGGCCGGCACGGTCTTCACCACGCACACCCCCGTCCCGGCCGGCATCGACCGCTTCGACCGCGAACTGGTCGCCCGCCACTTCGGGCCGGACGCCGAACTCCCGGGCATCGACGTCGGCCGCGTCCTCGGCCTCGGCATGGAGACCTACCCCGGCGGCGAGCCCAACCTGTTCAACATGGCGGTGATGGGGCTGCGGCTCGCTCAGCGCGCCAACGGCGTCTCGCTGCTGCACGGGCGGGTCAGCCGGCAGATGTTCGCCGGGCTCTGGCCGGGCTTCGACCCCGAGGAGGTACCCATCACCTCCGTCACCAACGGGGTGCACGCCCCGACCTGGGTCGCCCCGGAGGTGTTCCGCCTCGGCGCCCGGCAGATCGGCGCCCAGCGCGCCGAGGACGCCCTGAGCGTCGGTGGCTCCGACCGCTGGGACTCCGTCGCCGAGATCCCCGACCAGGAGATCTGGGATCTGCGGCGCGACCTGCGCGAACAGCTGGTGCAGGAGGTGCGGCGGCGGCTGCGGGCGTCCTGGCGGCAGCGCGGCGCCGGCACGGCCGAGCTGGGCTGGATCGACGGGGTGCTCGACCCGGACGTCCTCACCATCGGCTTCGCGCGCCGCGTGCCCTCGTACAAGCGGCTGACGCTGATGCTGCGCGACCGGGACCGGCTCATGGAACTGCTGCTGCATCCGGAGCGGCCGGTGCAGATCGTCGTGGCGGGCAAGGCGCACCCGGCGGACGACAGCGGCAAGCGCCTGGTCCAGGAGCTGGTGCGGTTCGCGGACGACCCGCGGGTGCGCCACCGCATCGTCTTCCTGCCCGACTACGGCATGGGCATGGCGCAGAAGCTGTACCCGGGCTGCGACATCTGGCTGAACAACCCGCTGCGCCCGCTGGAGGCGTGCGGCACCTCCGGGATGAAGGCCGCCCTCAACGGCTGCCTCAACCTGTCGGTCCTGGACGGCTGGTGGGACGAGTGGTTCCAGCCGGACTTCGGCTGGGCGATCCCCACCGCGGACGGCGCGGCCACGGACGCGGACCGGCGTGACGACATAGAGGCGGCGGCGCTCTACGACCTCCTGGAGCAGCGTGTCACCCCGCGCTTCTACGAGCGCGGACGGCAGGGGCTGCCGGACCGCTGGATCCAGATGGTCCGCCAGACCCTCACCCTGCTCGGGCCGAAGGTGCTGGCCGGCCGCATGGTCCGCGAGTACGTGGAGCGGCTGTACACCCCCGCCGCGCTGGCCCACCGTTCGATGCGTCCGGACGCGGCGCGGGAGCTGGCCGACTGGAAGGCGCGGGTCCGCTCGGCCTGGCCGCGGGTCGCCGTGGACCACGTCGAGACCTCGACGAGCACCGCGACCGCCGAACTGGGCACCACCCTCGCGCTGCGGGTCCGGGTCCGCCTCGGCGACCTGCGCCCCGACGACGTGGAGGTGCAGTCCCTGTCCGGACGGGTCGACTCCGAGGACCGGCTCGCCGACGCCACGACGGTCGCCCTGAAACCCACCGCGGGGCCGGACACCGAGGGCCGCTGGCTGTACGAGGGCCCCCTCTCCCTCGACCGCACCGGGCCCTTCGGCTACACGGTCCGCATCCTGCCCGCCCACCACCTGCTGGCGTCCGGCGCGGAACTAGGCCTGCTGTCGGTGCCCGCGGAGGACCTGGCGGAGCAGTCGGGGGTGCTCCTGCGGTAGTCAGCGGCTCACCGCCCGGCCGCGGCGGCGTCGACCTGGCGGGTGAACCGGTCGGCGCCGACCGCCTTGCCGCTGTCGTCGATCACCGCGACGGGGGTGTCGCCGACCTTGACGGTCGGCGTGCCGGTGACGTCGCTGGTGTAGAAGGCGTCGGCGACCTTGTCGGCCCAGGCGAGGTACGTCCCCTCCTTCACGGCCTTGTTGAAGGCGGGTGTGCGCAGCCCCGGCACCTTCCCGGCGATCTCCAGCAGCTTGCCGGTGGAGCCGAAGGTGTCGGTGGTCTCGTCCTCGGGCTGGGCCGCGTAGAGGGCGGAGTGGTAGGCCTTGAACAGGGCGGGGCTCTCGTTCAGGGCGGCCCCGAGCGCTCCGAGCGCGGTCCGGGACCCCTTGCCGCCGAGCCGCTTGTCGAGGAAGGCGGCCAGGTGGAACTCCACCTTCGCCCTGCCGGAGGCGACGAGGGAGTCCACGGTCCCGCCGAGCTCCTGCTCGAAGAGGCCGCAGTACGGGCAGCGCAGATCCTCGTAGACGTGCAGGGTGACGGGGGCGCCGGCCCTGCCGTACGGGATGACGGTGCCGTCCTTGCCGGTGGTGTGCGCGGGGACGACCAGTGCGGCGGGTGCGGCGGCCGGGACGTCCGGGGTGGCGGCGGTGCCCGGGGAACCGTCGTCCAGGCCGAACCCGATGCCGATGCCGGCGGCCAGGCCCAGAGCGGTGGCCGCGCTGCCCAGGACGAGGGCGCGACGGCGGATGGCGGGGTGACGCGGGGGCTTGCTCTCCATGCGCCCGACGCTACGGAGCCCGCCGGCGCCGAGGAACGGCCCTGCGGTCCACCACCGCGGGGGCCTTGGGCCCGTCCGGGACCGCCTTAGGGCCCGTTGCGGTCCGCCGCGGTCCGCTGCGGTTCGGCCGTCCGCTGCGGTGCGGTGGTGCCGCGGTGCCGGAGCGGGCTCGGCGGCGGGTCCGGGATGTCCCGCTCACGGGCGGTGCCGGCCGGCACGGGCAGGGAGGCCGCGAGGTCGCGGACCACGGGGTGGCCGCAGTGGACGGCCACCCGTCCCAGCCACGCGGACGGATCGCCCCCGGGGCCGGCGGTGTCGCGCGGAGGCCGGGGGCGGGCGTCGGCCGGGGGTGCGGCGGGCTGTGCGGCGCGGGCCCGGCCGACCGCGTGGCGCAGGGCGACGGCCTCGGTGGCCGCCGCCAGCCGGGCACCGGTGAACCCGAGCGCGGCCAGCCGCTCCCGGGCCGTCGCCTCGATGCCGGGGTCGCGGAACCGGTCGAGGGCGAGCAGCGCGTCGCTGATCTCGATGGTGTACCGGTACAGCAGAAGGGCGGGCTCGGCGCGCAGCGGGGCCGGCAGCGGGAGGACGACCTCGGGCACGGCGCCGGTCAGCAGCCGCCACAGGGGTTCGAGGCGGCGCAGCGCGCGGCGGTCGGCGCGGGAGCGCCGTCGCTCGGCGAGGGCCGGCCAGGCGAATCCGGTCCCGGACAGCAGCAGGGTGACCGTCAGCAGGACCTGGGTGGTGGGCACGACGACGGCGTCGTCGAACAACGGCCCGCCGAAGCCGCGCAGCGCCAGGTAGGCCCAGCGGTGCAGCGCGTAGCCGGCGGCGGTCGCGGCGCCCGCGCCGATCAGGGTGAGCGAGGTGCGCAGGGGGCCGGGCGGCGCCTGCCGGCGGTGCCGCAGGCACATCACGCCGATCGCGTTCACGCCCCAGGTCACGTAGCCGAGGAACACGCTCCAGTAGGCGACGTGGGCGGGCGAAGAGGCGGCGGTCAGCAGGTGCTGCTCACCGGCCGGCCGGGGGGCCAGGAAGAACGCCGTGCCGAGCGCGGCGGCGGCCACGGGGAGCGGCAGCCACTCGCCGGGGCGGCGGCCACGCGTCGTGACGACGTCGGCGGGGGCGGACATCTGGCGCACGAAGGCGGTCAGGCAGGTGATCGCGGACATGCCGAGCAGATGGCCGACGAGGTTGGTGACGCTCTGCACACCGGTGGCGCCGTCGATCACCCGGCGCACCGCCGGCACCCCCACGGTGACCGACAGGGTGACGAGGGCGACCACCGCGGCCAGCGTCCGGGACGGCCGTGACTCCGGTCCGGCGCCGCCGCGCAGGCAGCGGCGGGCGGTGTACGCGGTGAGCGACCACATCGGCACCAGCAGGACGGCCTCGAAGGGTCGGATCGCCGTCATCGGGGGCGCTCCGCTCCGAGGGCGCGGGCCAGCCGGCCGAGGACCTCGGACCCGTCGGCGGCCGGCGGCAGGCCGTCCGGTCCGTGACCGGCCGACCGCTGGTGGATCAGCGTGGCCATCAGCTCGGCCTGCTGCTCCTGCAGTTCGGTGTAGTCGGTGCGGCCCCGGGCGAGCAGCCGCCGCACCATGGCGGGGTCGAGGTCGGGGAAGAGCGACTCCATGCCGGGCAGGTGCCCGACGCCGCCCCCGCCGCCGTCGCCGTCGTCCTCATGACCGGGGGTGGTGTGGTCGAGCAGGAGGTGGGAGAGCTCGTGCAGGATGATGTGCCGCTGGTGCAGGTCGCTGGTGGACGTCTCGTAGAAGATGTGGTCGGCGTGGCCGAGACTGATCCACAGTCCGCACAGATGGGCGGTGGCCCCCGCGTCTTCCGGCAGCGGCGACAGGGTCAGCGGTCTGCCGTGCCGGCGCTCGATCGCGGCGCACAGCGCGTCGATCGTCAGGGGCCGCGCCCGGGGCAGCGGCAGGTCGTCCAGGATGGCGTCGCACCGGTCCCGGAAGTCGGACCACGACCCCGCCCGTGCCCCGATGCCGTGAAGCACCCCGTTCCCTTCCCCCCGGCCCGATCGGCGGCGTGCCGCCCGGTCATGTCACGGGAGGGGAGACGCTAGTTCGGGCGGCCGGGTTCCCGCGGCCGGTCGGCGGACTGCTCGACGAGGCCGCGCACCACGTCCAGGCCGTGGGCGGAGAGGGTGGCCACCGCCGCCGCGCGCAGGGCGACCGCCTTCACGTCGTGGTCGCGCATGGCCTTGAGGAGGGCGAGCTGGGCCATGGTCCGGTCGGCGACGGCGTCGTCGACGAAGTAGCCGACCGGCACACCGAAGAAGTCGGCGAGCGCGCGCAGCGTCCCGACGGTGGGATTGGGTGCCTTGCCGTTGAGCAGCATCGACAGACGGCCCACCGAGAGCGAGACGCCTCCGGGCTCGTCGACCGCCTTGATGCCGTCGACCACCTCCTGAAGGGTGTGGCGTCTGCCCAGCGGCTGCACATGCTCGAAGAGGTACTCGAGACGGGCCGCCAGTCGCTCTCCCTCGGGCTCACTCACGCTTGCTCACCTCTCGCTGCATCCGGCGGTCCGAGCATTATCACGCCTGTCGCATGCGACTGCACATATAGGTGTGTCGGACGCGTCGAGGTAGCACGTCGAAGCAGGGATTCTTGCATGTGAACGGCTGCATCGCATGAGCCTCGGTGATCAAATGCTTTCACTAAAGTGAAACAGCCTGTTAAGGTCGCCCAGGTGAAGACACGAAAGCTGATTGTGCGAACTGTTGGCGCGGCCGTGGGGGCGGGCGCCTTGGCGTGGCTCGCGACAGCGGGCGGTACGCCGGGCGCTCAGGCCCCCGCCGGTGGCACGCCCGTGCAGGCCGTGGCCGACGAGGCCCCCGGCTACGCCGTGGAGGACTTCAACTACCCGGGCGCGGACCAGATCCTCGCGGAGAAGGGCATCACTCTCAAGCGCGGCGACGGCCACATCACGCTCGCCGACTGCGTGACGGGGACCGGCCAGCTGGAGGTCTGGGCCCGCAGCAAGGACAAGGTCTGCTTCGACGTCACCGGCACCTCGGGCTGGCTGACCCTGGAGATCCCCTCGGTGTACGGCGTGCGCGGCAACGACTACGCCACCCAGGTCGACATGACCACCGGCACCGAGGAGAAGAGCTTCGACGTCGCGAAGAACAGCTGGACCCCGGTCGGCGAGAGCGCGGACGAGCAGGGCCGCGAGTTCATGCTCGTCGAGATCCGGACCAGCGCGTGACTCCGCCGCACATCCGCAAGCCGACCGAAGGAAGAGACATGCTCGCATCCCGTCCGCGCCCGGCGCGGACCACGGCCCTGCTGATGACCGCCGCCGCCGCCGCGTCGGCCGGACTGCTGGCGCCCGCGCCCGCCGGGGCGGTGACGGGTCCGCAGGCCGCCGACGGGCAGCCGGCGTCCGTCGTGCGGCTCACCATCGGCGACGAGGCCGACGCCCGCGGCTGCACCGCGACCCTGATCGACCAGTGGTGGCTGGCCACCGCCGCCAGCTGCTTCGCCCAGACGCCCGGTGAGCACCTGGTGCCCGCGGGGAAGCCGGCCCTGCCGACCACCGCCACCCTGAGCGACGGGACGGCCGCGGCGGTCGTCGACCTCCGGCCGCGCACCGACCGCGACCTGGTCCTCGCCCGCCTCGCCGCCCCCGCCACCGGCTTGGCGGGGGTGCGCCGCGCCACCGCGAGCCCCCAGACCGGGAGCGAGCTGACGGCGGCCGGTTTCGGCCGGACCGGCACGGTGTGGGTCCCCGACCGGCCGCACACCGGCGCGTTCACCCTCGACTCCGCCGACGCGACCACGCTGTCCATCACCGGCAAGGGCACCGACGCGATCTGCAAGGGCGACACCGGCGGCCCCCTGCTCAACGCCCAGGGTGAGCTGGTGGGTGTCAACAGCCGCTCCTGGCAGGGTGGTTGTCTCGGCACGGATGCGACGGAGACCCGGACCGGAGCCGTGTCGGCCCGGATCGACGACCTGGCCGACTGGGTCCAGGACGTGCGGGCCCTGACCCCCGGCTGGAAGGCCGAGACCGTCGTCCAGGCCGGCACCGGCCTCTACCAGGGGATCCGGCTGGCCGACGGGTCGTGGACCGCGTTCACCGACGTCCAGTCGGAGGCCGGTGACATCGGCGGCGTGCGGGCGGCCGCCGTCGCCGGCATCAACGGCGACACCCACGTGGTGGCGCTCGGCGGCGACGGACACCTGCGGCACGTCGTACGGTCGGCGGACGGCACCTGGGGCACCTTCGGCGACGTCAACTCCCAGGCCGGCGCGCTGAACGACGTCACCCGGGTGTCGGCCGTGTCCATCGGCACCAGCCTGCACGTCGTGGCGGTCGCCGGCGGCAAGGTGTACCACACGGTCCGCGGGGCCGACGGCAGGTGGACCCGGTTCGGTGACGTCGCCGTCGCCACCGGCGGCCCGATCGGCACCGTCACCGCCGTCGCCACCGCTTCCGCCGGCGGTGAGCTCCAGTTGGTCGCCGTCAGCGGCGGCAAGGCGTACCACACCGTCCGCCGGACCTCCGGGGTCTGGACGGTCTGGGGCGACGTGGCCCGGGCGGCCGGCGCCACCGGTCCGGTCACCGCCGTCACCATGGCGGGCGCGGGCAGCGACGCCCACCTCGTCATCGCCACCGACGGCGGCAGCCGCCAGTACCACGCCATGCGGTACGGCAACGGCACCTGGGCGCAGTTCGGCGACCTGAAGGGCTACCTCGGCGCCGTGACGGCCACGTCCGTCGGCGCGGGCACCGTCGACGGGGAACTCCAGCTCGCCGTGACCACCGCCGACGGCCGGATCCTGCACATCGTCCGCCACACGGACAGGACCTGGTCCCCGGCCGAGACGGTCACCGTCCGGGGCGTGACGGGCACCCTCGGCCCGGTGTCCCTGGCCGGCACCCTCTGAGCCCGCTCCGGCTCCCCGCGCCGCCGCACGCCGCCGCGGGGAGCCGGACCCCGGGTACGGCGTGCGGTCAGCCGGCGTCGGCCGGCGCGCACAGCCGGCGCAGCACCGCGCCGCACCGGCGGGCGTAGGCGTGCTGGAGTCCCCGGGTCGCCGGGCCGCCCGCCTTCGCGTACCACTTGGCCGGGCGGCTGAAGGCCGACACCGTCAGCCAGACCGTCCCGTCGCCGGTGCGCTGCACGACGAACGCCTCCTCACCGCACTCGGGGTGACCGGGGAGCGTGCCGTACGCCCAGCCCGCGCGCCGGTGCTCCGCCACCGTCCACACCACGCGGCAGGGCGCCTTGATGACGCCGCCGAGGACGACCGTGACCTCGACGCCCTCCGCGGCCCGGTCCGCCGTGGCCTCGACCCCGACACCCAGGGCGCGGTGCATCTCCCAGGTCTGGACGGCGTCGGCGGCTCTGCGGAAGACGTCCTCACCCTCGCCGATGCGGGTGCGTACCAGCATCGGGTGGAAGCCGGGCGGGCAGAAGCCCGGCTCGCGGGTCGCGCCGACGTCGTCGTACGTGAAGGACATGGGGCCCAAGCGTACGGCGGCCCCCGGAGGCGCCCTGTCCGGGGTGGCCGCGAACGCGGACGGGCGCCGTTCCGGCGGGATTCGAACCCACCGGGACGGCGCCCTGCTCGGCGACTCGTGCCGTGTCCGTCGCTGCTACCGGCGGACTACGGGAAGGTCAGGCTCCAGCTGTTGATGTAGCCGGTGTCCCACGAGTAGTTGTCCTGCACGCGCAGCTTCCAGGTGCCGTTGGCGGTCTCGGAGGAGGCGTTCACCGTGTAGGTGGTGTTGATGTTGTCCGAGCTGCCACCGGTGCCGTAGTCCTTCAGCAGGTACGTCGTGCCGTCGGGGGCGACGAGCTGCACCCGGAGGTCACCGATGTAGGTGTGCACGATGTCGACCGCGACCTGGAGGTTGGAGGGCGCGTTGCCGGACCGGCCGGAGACGGTGATCGAGGAGGTCACGGCCGCGCCGTTGTCCGGGATCGACACGTCGGCGCCGTTCTCGAAGGTGGTGCCGCCGCCACCGCCGCCGCCGGAGCGGGAGCCGACCGAGACGCCGGCCCAGGCGTCCTGCACCGCCTTGTACTCGGCGGACGTCGTGCCGTACAGCTCACCGGCCGCCGCGAGGGTGCCGGTGCGGGCGCCCGCGTAGTTGGTGGTCGAGGTGAACTTCGTGGTCAGCGCGCGGAACCAGATCTTCTCCGCCTTGGCGCGGCCGATCCCGGTCACCGGGAGGCCGTCCGACGTCGGCGAGTTGTAGGTGACACCGTTGATGGTCTTGGTGCCGCTGCCCTCGCTGAGCAGGTAGAAGAAGTGGTTGGCCGGGCCCGAGGAGTAGTGCACGTCGACCGACCCGATACCGGAGTACCAGTAGTCCTTCGACGCGCCGTCCCTGCTCGGCTTGTCCATGTAGCGCAACGGGGTGCCGTCGCCGTTGATGTCGATCTCCTCGCCGATGAGGTAGTCACCGACGTCGGAGGAGTTGTTGGCGTAGAACTCGACGGCCGTGCCGAAGATGTCGGAGGTCGCCTCGTTCAGGCCGCCGGACTCACCGCTGTAGTTGAGGCCGGCCGTGTTGGAGGTGACGCCGTGGGTCATCTCGTGACCCGCGACGTCGATGGAGACGAGCGGGTTGCTGTTGCCCGAGCCGTCGCCGTACGTCATGCAGAAGCAGCTGTCGGACCAGAACGCGTTCACGTAGCTGTTGCCGTAGTGGACGCGCGAGTAGGCGGCCGCGCCGTCACCGCGGATGCCGCTGCGGCCGTGCGTGTTCTTGTAGTAGTCCCAGGTCAGCGCGGCCCCGTAGTGGGCGTCGGCGGCCGCGGACTCCGCGTTGGACGGGCTGCCGTTGCCCCAGACGTCGTCGGAGCCGGAGAAGAGCGTGCCGGTGCCGGAGGAGCCGTGGTTCAGGTTGTACGTCTTGTGCCCGCCGCGCGCGCCGTCGGTGAGGTTGTACGACGAACCCGACTGGGTGGTGGTCAGGTTCACCGTGCCCGAGTACACCGTGTTGCCGGTGCCGGTCTCGATGGCCTCCCACTGGTACAGCTGCGCGCCGGTGGTGGCGTCGGTGATGACGTGCAGTTCCTGCGGGGTGCCGTCGTGCTGGAAGCCTCCGACGACCGTCTCCCACGCCACGGTCGGAGTGCCGCTCGCGGCCCATATCACCTTGCGCGGGGCCCCGTTGACGTCCGGGCTCTTGGCGTCCTCGGCCTTCGCGGCGGACAGCGCCTGCCGCTCCGCCTTGGCGGTGGACACGGCGGTCGCGGTGGTGGCCGGCTTGATGGCGGCGCGGGTGGCCTTCACGACGCCGCGCGTCGCGCCGGCCTTGGTGGTCGTCACCACGAGGTCGCCGCCGAGGACCGGCAGCCCGGCGTAGGTGCGCTCGTAGCGCGTGTGGACCGTGCCGTCGCTGTCCTTGACGACGTCCCGGACGACCAGCTTCTCCTGGGCGCCCAGGCCCAGCGACCTGGCGGTGTCGGTCCGGTCGGCGTTCGCCTGCCCGATCAGCTCGGCGCGCTGCGACGGCGAGAGCTGGACGGCGTCGGCGCCGGGAACCGCGGCACCGGCCGCCGCGGGAGCGCTCTGCGGGGCGGCGGTCGCCGCACCGGACTGCACGGCGGCGGCGACCAGTGCGGCCACGCCCACCAGGGCGACGGCCGTGGTCCTGCGGTACGCGGGGTGGGAGGTGCGTCTGCGAGAGGGACTGCTGCTCAACACTGACTCCTTCTGCGGGCCGCGGGTCGCACGGCCATGGGGAGACCGGCCGACGGGTGGGCCGACCGGGCAGAACGGGGTGTACGGAGTGCGTGCGGGGTGGCCGGGTCCGGGGTGGGGCAAGTGGGGTTGCTGTGGACCGGCACTGGGAAGCGTGGCAGGAGACCGCGGTTTCTGTCAGGAGCGCGTCAGAAACTTGGCCGGAAACAGTCCGTTGTCCGGGAGATGGCATCCGGTATGCGGACAGTTGGGGCGAAGTTCACCTGCTGACGCTATGTCAGCAGGTGGGCCGGCCGAGGGGCCGGCGGGCGTGCGGTTCAGGCCAGGCTGTCCCGCCACGCCCGGTGCAGGTCCGCGAAGCGGCCGGTGCCCGCGATCAGTTCGGCAGGGGTGCCGTCCTCGACGATGCGGCCGCGCTCCATCACCAGCACCCGGTCCGCGATCTCGACAGTGGACAGCCGGTGGGCGATCACCACGGCCGTACGGCCCCGCAGCACCGTCGCCATGGCCCGCTGCACGGCCCGCTCACCGGGGATGTCCAGCGAGCTGGTCGCCTCGTCCAGGATCAGCACCGCCGGGTCGGCGAGCAGCGCCCGCGCGAACGCCACGAGCTGACGCTGGCCGGCGGAGATCCGGCCGCCCCGCTTGCGCACGTCCGTGTCGTAGCCCTCGGGCAGCGCGCTGATGAACTCGTGCGCCCCGATCGCCTTGGCGGCCCGCTCGATCTCCGCCCGGCCGGCGTCCGGCCGCCCGAGGGCGATGTTGTCGGCGACCGTCCCGGAGAACAGGAACGCCTCCTGCGTGACCATCACCACCCCGCGCCGCAGCTCCGGCACAGGCAGCTCCCGCAGGTCGACGCCGTCCAGCAGCACCCGCCCCTCGGTCGGGTCGTAGAACCGGGCCAGCAGCTTGGCCAGGGTGGACTTGCCCGCGCCGGTCGAGCCGACCACCGCGACCGTCTGCCCGGCCGGCAGGGTCAGATCGAACCGGGGCAGCACCTCGCCGCCGGTCCGGTAGCCGAAGGCCACCGAGTCGAAGACGACCTCCCGGCCCGGGAACTCCCCCCGGCGCGGCGGCAGTTCCCGCGCCACCGACGGCTCCGGGACCGACGGGGTCTGCGCCAGCAGCCCCGCGATCTTCTCCAGCGAGGCGGCCGCCGACTGGTAGGAGTTCAGGAACATGCCGAGCCGGTCGATCGGGTCGTACAGGCGGCGCAGGTACAGCACCGCGGCGGCCAGCACGCCGAGCGCCAGCGTGCCGTCCGCCACCCGGTAGGCGCCCCACAGCACGATCAGCGCCACCGCCGTGTTGGCGACCACCCGCGAGGTGACCACGTAGCGGGCCATCTCCAGCAGGGCGTCCCCGTTGGTCCGCTCGTGCCGCCGGTTCAGCTCGGCGAACTCCGCGTCGTTGACGGCCTCCCGGCGGAACGCGCGCACCGGCCGGATGCCGTTCATCGTCTCCACGAACTTCACGATCACCGCCGCGATCGCCGTCGACCGCGCCCGGTACACCCGCCCGGCCCGCCGCCGGTACCCCCGCACCAGCAGGTACAGCGGCACGAACGAGGCCACCGCCACGCCGCCGAGCCCCAGGTCCAGCCAGAGCAGCATCGCCGAGATGTACACGAAGGACAGCACGACGGTGACCAGCTCCTGCAGGCCCTCGTTCAGCAGCTCCCGCAGCGACTCCACGTCCGTCGTCGAGCGGGAGATCAGCCGGCCCGAGGTGTACCGCTCGTGGAAGTCGACGCTCAGCGCCTGCGCGTGCCGGAAGATCCGGCCGCGCAGGTCCAGCAGCACGTCCTGGTTGACCCGCGCGGACGCGACGACGAACGCGTACTGGAGCACCCCGGAGGTCAGCGCGCACAACAGGTACCCGGCCGCCACCGCCACCAGCGGCCCCGCGTCGTCGCGCTCGCGCAGCGCCGGCACGGCACGGTCGATGGCGTACGCCACCAGCAGCGGACCCGCCTGCACCGCCGCCTGCTGGAGCAGCAGCAGGAGCGTGGTCACCGCGACCCGGGCCCGCATCGGGGCGAGCAGCGAGCGCAGCAGGGCGGCGGTGGCTCCCGGCGGGGTCGGCAGGACGTCCCGGTCGAACGGGTCGCCGGCGCTCGTGCCCGCGGGGCTGCGGTCCTCCTCGTCCGGCGCGGCCGGGGCGGGTGTCGTCGGCGCGGTCATCGGCGGTGGACCTCCTCGTACCCGGCGGCGTCCCCGGCCCCGGACATCAGACGGGCGTACTCGGCGTTGCCGCGCAGCAGTTCCTGGTGGGTGCCCACGGCGGTGATCCGGCCGCCGGACAGCAGGGCCACCCGGTCGGCGAGCAGCACGGTGGACGGCCGGTGCGCCACGATCAGGGCCGTGGTCTCGGCCAGCACCTGGCGCAGCGCGGCCTCCACGGCGGCCTCGGTGTGCACGTCGAGTGCGGACAGCGGGTCGTCCAGCACCAGGAAGCGGGGCCTGCCCACGACCGCCCGGGCCAGCGCCAGCCGCTGCCGCTGACCACCGGACAGGCTGAGCCCCTGCTCGCCGACCTGGGTGTCCGGGCCCTGCGGCAGCCCGGCCACGAAGTCCGCCTGCGCGACGGCGAGCGCCCGCTCCAGCTCGGCGGCGCCCGCCCCACCGCCGGTCCCCATCAGTACGTTGTCCCCGACGCTCGCGGAGAACAGCGTCGGCTCCTCGAACGCCACGGAGACCAGGGAGCGCAGCTCCTGCCGCGGCATCCCGGCGATGTCCCGCCCGTCGAGTGTGATCCGCCCGGCGCTCACCTCGTGCAGCCGCGGCACCAGCGCGGTGAGCGTCGTCTTCCCGCTGCCCGTGGCACCCACCAGCGCCATCGACTCCCCGGGCCGGATGTGCAGATCGATCCGGTCGAGCACGGGGGGCGAGTCGGGCGCCGCGTCCGGGTAGCGGAAACCGACGCCCTCGAACCGGATGCCGTCGGGCCGGGCCGCGCCCCGCGGCGCCGGGCCGCGCGCCCCGCTCGCCGCCGGCCCCCCGCCCTCCGGCTCCACGTCCATCACCTCGAAGTACCGCTCGGTGGCCGTCGCCGCCTCCTGGCTCATCGCCAGCAGGAACCCGATCGACTCCACGGGCCACCGCAGGGCGAGCGCGGTCGACAGAAAGGCGACCAGCGTCCCCGCGGACAGCGCCCCGTCCGCGACCTGCACCACCCCCACCACCAGGGCCGCCCCGATCGCGGCCTCCGGCAGGGTGACGATGACCCCCCAGATCACCGCCAGCAGCCGGGCCTTGCGCAGCTCGGTGCCCCGCAGCGTCCCCGACAGCTCCCGGAACGCGCGCGCCTGGCTGCGGTGGCGCCCGAACCCCTTGATGATGCGGATCCCGAGGACGCTCTCCTCGACGACCGTCGTCAGATCGCCCACCTGGTCCTGCGCCCGCCGGGCCACCGCGGAGTACCGCTTCTCGAAGACCACGCAGGTCACCATCACGGGCACGGCCGGCCCGAGGATCACCAGCCCGAGCGTCCAGTCCTGCAGCAGCATGATGACCACGCCGACCAGGATGGTCACCCCGTTGACCAGCAGGAACGTCAACGGGAACGCGAGGAACATGCGCAGCAGCATCAGATCGGTGGTGCCCCGGGACAGCAGCTGACCGGAGGCCCACCGATCGTGGAAGGCGACCGGCAGCCGCTGCAGACGCCGGTACAGATCCGCCCGCATCTCCGCCTCGACGTGCGACAGCGGCCGCGCCACCAGCCACCGCCGCAGCCCGAACAGCAGCGCCTCGCCGAGCCCGAGCAGCAGCAGGAACAGCGCGCCGAGCCACACCCCGCCGGGGTCACGGTCGGCGACCGGCCCGTCCACGAGCCACTTCAGCACGAGGGGGATCACCAGCCCCGTGCAGGAGGCGACCACGGCGACGAAGGCGGCGGTGAACAGCCGCGCCCGCACCGGCCGCACATAGGGCCACAGCCGCAGCAACGTCCGTACGACGGACCGGTCCTCGCTGGTTGCACTGGTCGCAGACATCGGATCCGAGCCTACGGACAGCGCACCGGCCCGGCCCACCGAGTTTCGCCCGGTTCACCCTCCTCCGCTGGACCTACGTCCCGCGTCCGGGGCACCGCTCGGCCCGTCAGCGGTCGCCGACCCGCATCTCGAACCAGGTCGTCTTGCCGCGCGGCAGCAGATCCACGCCCCACCGGTCGGAGAGCTTGTCGACGAGGAAGAGGCCGCGCCCGCTGACGTCCAGCTCCTGCACGGGTAACAGACAGGGCAGTCCCCGCGAGGGGTCGCGGACCTCGACGCGGATGCGGCCCCGGGGGCGGCGCATCCGCAGCCCGAACACCCGGGCGCCGGTGTGCCGTACGGCGTTGCCGACGAGTTCGGAGACGAGCAGGACCGCGTCCTCGGTCAGCTTGGGCGACAGCCCCCAGTGGCGCAGCACCACCACCTGGGTGAGGCGGCGGGCGGTGGCCGCCGATTCCGGGCGGGAGGGGAGCGGAACCTCCGCCTCCGTCGGATCGCCGAACAACTCGATCGCCTTGAGCGCCCGTTCGTCCTCGATCGCGGGCGACCAGCGCGCCGCGTCCACACGCCCGGGCCCCCGCGGCTGTCCGATACCCTCCAGCCCCGCCATGCCCCCATCATGGCCGTCCCAGGACCGCTCCGTGGCCGTTCTGCCGTAATGCGCCCCCCGGAAGCGACCATTCCGGATCGTGTCGGCGGCATGTGCCGCAGGTATGTCGCGGGTGCGGCCGACACCTCTGACCTGCGGCGGCGACGCTTCACCGGCCCAAGGGCGGAGCCCCCCGACACAACAGGCTTAAGGTCGCCTTAAGGCTCCCATAAACCGCCCCATCGGGGGACCCGGGCCAGACGCCCCGTCAATTGCAAGGGCTCCGGCGGAGACGACGGCGGGAACGCGGCGAGACGCGTCTCACAGGAACTTCGCCTTGCCCGGCCCCTCCTCCACGAAGCTGCGCATCCCCCGCTCCCGGTCCTCGGTGGCGAACAGGCCGGCGAACCAGTTCCGCTCCACCGCGAGGCCCGTCTCGATGTCCGTCTCCAGACCCGTGTCGACCGCCTCCTTCGCCGCGCGCAGCGCGAGCGCCGGACCCTGCGCCAGCTTCGCCGCCCACGCGTGCGCCTGGGCGTACACCTCCTCGGCCGGTACGACGCGGTCCACCAGACCCAGCGCGAGCGCCTCGTCCGCCGTCACCATCCGACCCGTGAAGATCAGGTCCTTCGCCCGGGAGGGCCCGACCAGCCGGGACAGCCGCTGGGTGCCGCCGGCACCCGGGATCAGGCCGAGCAGGATCTCCGGCTGGCCCAGCTTGGCGTTCTGCCCGGCGATCCGGTAGTCCGCGCACAGCGCCAGCTCGCAGCCGCCGCCGAGCGCGTACCCGGTCACCGCCGCGACCACCGGCTTGGGAATCCGGGCCACCGCGGTGAAGGAGTCCTGCAGCGCGCGGGCGCGCAGGACCATCGCCGTGTGGTCCATCGCCTGCATCTCCTTGATGTCCGCGCCGGCCGCGAACACCCTCTCCCCGCCGTAGAGGATCACCGCGCGCACGTCCTCGCGGCGCGTGGCCTCCTCGGCGAGCTCCTTCAGCCGGTCCTGCGTGGCGACGTCCAGCGCGTTCATGGGCGGGCGGTCGAGGCGGATCGTGCCGACGCCCTCGGCGACTTCGAGATTCACGGTCATGCCAGCAGGTTAACGGCCACTAACGACAACGGGCCCGGTGCCGTGGGTCACAGCACCGGGCCCGGGGGAGCGGACGGCTACTTCGTCCACTCCTCCCACGGCATGTTCCAGCCGTTGAGCCCGTTGGACGCGGCGACCGTCGGGTCGGTGGAGTTCTTCACGACCACCACGTCACCGACCATCGAGTGGTTGAAGAACCACGCGGCCGGCACCCCGCTGTCGTAGCCGCCGCGCACGTCGCGCAGGCCGACGCAGCCGTGGCTGGCGTTGTAGTTGCCGAAGGCGTCGCCGCCCCAGTAGTTGCCGTGCACGAAGGTGCCGGAGTCGGTCAGCCGCATGGCGTGCGGGACGTCCTTGATGTCGTACTCGCCGTCGTAGCCGACCGTGTCGCCGTTCATCCGGGTCACCGCGAACTTCTCGCTGATGACCATCTGCCCGTTCCAGGTGGCGTACCCGGCCTTGCCGGTGGTCACCGGGAGCGTCTTGACGACCTTGCCCTCCTGCGTGACCTGCATGGTGAGCTTCTTGGCGTCCACGATCGAGACCTGGTCGCGGCCGATGGTGAAGGACACCGTCTTGGACTGCTTGCCGTACACCCCGTCGCGGCCCTCGACCCCGTCCAGGTTGAGCCTGACCGTGACCTTGGTGCCGGCCTTCCAGTACTGCTCGGGACGGAAGTCGAGCCGGTCGTTGCCGAACCAGTGGCCCTGGACGTCCACGGCCGGCTCGGTCTTGATCTCGATGGCCTTCTCCACGGCGTCCGGGTGGGTGATCCCCCGGGTGAAGCGCACCGAGAACGGCATGCCGACACCGACCGTGGAGCCGTCCTCCGGGGTGAAGGTGCCGATGAACGTGTTGGCCGGCGTCAGCGTGGTGAACGCGGAGTCCTCGGCGGCGGTCCGCCCCGCCGAGTCCTTCGCGACCGCGTGCACCTGGTACTTGGTGGCGGCGGCCAGGTGCGTGGCGGGCGTCCAGCCGCTGCCGTCGGCAGTGATCGTGCCGTCGACCCGGGTGCCCTCGTCGTCCTTGACGACGACCTCGGTGAGCCTGCCCTTGGCGGCGGTGACCTTCAGCGTGCCGCTGGTGTCGACCGACGTGGCACCGTTCTCCGGCGCGATGGTGACCACGGCCTCCGACTGTCCGCCTGCCGGCTGCGCCGACGCCTGCCCCTTGCCGTCCTGCGCCTCGGCTTCCGCCTGTGAGCCGCCGCCCCCGCCGCAGGCGGTCACCGCGAGCAGCAGACCGCCGACGAGCAGTGCCGTCCGGCCCCGGGCCGTGCGGCGCGCGCCAACCGACGCCCCCGATATCGGTCGCACCTTCACTTGTTCTCTCCCCTCGCCGGGCCCTGACCGGAACCCGCACCCCCGCGCGTCTCCCACGCGCACTGGCGCATATTAACCACAAGGTCAGGGGCCCGAAGAGGCCGCGAATGTCACCGTTCCGTCCCAACATCGACCTTGGTAACGAAGGGGTCACTTCGCCGCGCCGCCGGCCACCCAGGCGCGCCACGACATGTTCCAGCCGCCGAGCCCGTTGTCCGGAGCCACCCGCTTGTCCTCGCTGTGCACGACCTCGACGACGTCCCCGACGAGGCTGCGGTCGAAGAACCAGCCCGCCGGGGTGTCCGACCCGCCGCCCTTGACGTCCCGCAGGCCCACGCACCCGTGGCTGACGTTGGTCCGGCCGAAGGTGTCGTCGGCCGCCCAGTAGTTGCCGTGCAGGAAGGTCCCCGAGTCGGTCAGCCGCATGGCGTGCGGCACGTCCGGGATGTCGTACTCGCCGCCGAAGCCGACCGTACGGCTGTTCATACGGGTGACCTCCAGCATCTCGGTCACCACCATCTTCCCGTTGTACGTCGTCGTCTTCGGGGCCCCGGCCGTGACCGGCACCGTGGCCAGCAGATGGCCGTCGCGCCGCACCTCCATGGTGTGCCGGGCCGCGTCCACCAGGGCCACCTGGTGGCGGCCGACGGTGAACGAGTACGTCCGGTGCTGCAGCCCGTACACCCCCGGCGCCCCCTCCACGTCCCGCAGCCGCAGGTCGACGGTGACCCGGGTGCCGGGCTTCCAGTAGGAGCGGGGGCGGAAGTCGAGGCGGTCCCTGCCGAACCAGTGCGGCCGGATCTCCACGGCCGGCTTCGCTGTCACCCGCACCGCCCGCTCGACGGCCACCTGGTTCTCGATCTCCCGGTTGAACTCCAGGGAGACGATCATCCCGGTGCCGACCGTGGCCCGGTGCTCGGGGGTGACGTAGGCGACGAAGCGTTCCTCGGGGACGAAGGTGGTGAAGGTGGTGTGCCGGGCCGAGCGGTGGCCCTCGCCGTCGACGGCGACCGCGTCCACCGAGTAGCGGGCGGCCGGCGCCAGCCGGTCGTCGGCGGGCCGCCAGGTCCGCCCGTCGGCGGAGACGGCGCCGGGCACCTCGGTCTCCTGGGCGTCCTGGGAGCGCGTCACCCGCACCGACTCCAGCCGCCCGTCCGGCACCCGCACCCGCAGCCGCTGCCCGGCGCGCACGCCCCGGGCGCCGTCGTCCGGGGTGACCCGGATGAGCTCCTCGGCCGCCCGGTGCTTGCCGAGCATCCCGTCCAGTCCGCCGGGCGCGTCACCGGAACACCCGGCCGCCCCGCACATCAGTCCTGCCCATGTCAATACGGCGGCCAGTGCGGCCCCCGCGCGCCGCGCGCGCCCGTGTACGTACTTCACGCGGTGACCAACGACGGGTGTGCTCCGGGGAAACGTGAGTGCGACCCGCGCGATGGGCAGAACAGGGGGAGGGTGCCGCGACCGGGACCGGCGGCAGGGACGCCGCCGCCCCGTGCCCGCGTCACCACGAGCCGACCAAAGGGGCTGACAGGTGTCCAGCGCAGCCGAGCAGGAGGCGGTGGCGGGGCGACCCGCCACGCCGGCCGACCATGCCACGGCCGACCGCGCCACGTCGGCCGGCCCGCCCGCGCCCACCGGACCGGACGCGGCCGCGCCGAACGGCGCCCCGCGCCGGCTGCCCGCCGTCCCCGTGCGGCCCGGCGCGCCCACGCCGCTCGGCGCCCGCTACCGGGTCGGCCCGGACGGCGTCGCCGGCACCAACTTCGCGCTGTGGGCGGGCGGCGCGGAGGCGGTCGAGCTGTGCCTCTTCGACGAGCAGGGCAGCGAGACCCGGGCCCCCCTCACCGAACTCACCCACGAGATCTGGCACGGCTTCGTGCCCGGCGTACTCCCCGGCCAGCGCTACGGCTACCGGGTGCACGGCCGGTGGGACCCCTGGACCGGCGGCCGCTGGAACCCGGCGAAGCTGCTCCTCGACCCGTACGCCCGAGCGGTGGACGGAGAGTTCACCCTGCCGCCCGAGGTCTACGGCCATGTCCGCGACTGGCCCCAGCAGCACATCGCGGACACCGTGCGCGACGACCGGGACTCCGCGCCGCACGTCCCCAAGGGCGTCGTGGTCCACGACGACGACGACTGGTCCGACGACCGCCGCCCCAAGACGCCCTGGGCCGACTCGGTGATCTACGAGCTGCACGTGCGCGGCTTCACCAAGCTGCACCCCGACATCCCCGAGCACCTGCGCGGCACCTACGCCGGTCTCGCCCACCCCGCGGCGATCGAGCACCTGACGAAGCTCGGCGTCACGGCCGTCGAGCTGCTCCCCGTCCACCAGTTCGCCCACGAGGACCACCTGCTCGGCCGGGGCCTGCGCAACTACTGGGGCTACAACTCCATCGGCTACTTCGCCCCGCACGCCGGCTACGCCGCCTCCGGTACCACCGGACAGCAGGTCGGCGAGTTCAAGCGGATGGTGCGCGCCCTGCACGCGGCCGGCATCGAGGTCATCCTCGACGTGGTCTACAACCACACCGCGGAGGCCGGCGAGTACGGCCCCACGCTCTCGCTGAAGGGCATCGACAACCGCGGCTACTACCGGCTGCAGTCGGACGCGCGCCGGTACGCCGACTACACCGGCTGCGGCAACACGCTGCACGTCGTCCGGCCCCAGGTGCTGCGGCTCATCACCGACTCGCTGCGCTACTGGGTGACCGAGATGGGCGTCGACGGCTTCCGCTTCGACCTCGCGGCGGCCCTGGCCCGCTCCATGCACGACGTCGACATGCTCTCGCCGTTCCTCGCGGTGATCGCCCAGGACCCGGTGCTGCGCCGGGTGAAGCTGATCGCCGAGCCCTGGGACGTCGGTTCCGGCGGCTACCAGGTCGGGGCGTTCCCGCCGCTGTGGACCGAATGGAACGACCGCTACCGCAACGCCGTGCGCGACTTCTGGCGCCACGCGCTGCCCGACGTGCGCGAGATGGGCTACCGGCTGTCCGGCTCCAGCGACCTGTACGCCTGGGGCGGCCGCCGGCCCTACGCCTCCGTCAACTTCGTCACCGCGCACGACGGCTTCACCCTGCGCGACCTGGTGTCGTACGAGCGCAAGCACAACGAGGCCAACGGCGAGGGCAACCGGGACGGCACCGACGACAACCGGTCCTGGAACTGCGGCGCCGAGGGCGAGACCGACGACGGCCGGACCGGCGCCCTGCGCCGCCGGCAGGTCCGCAACCTGCTGACCACGCTGCTGCTGTCGACCGGCGTGCCGATGCTGGTCGCCGGCGACGAGATGGGCCGCACCCAGCGCGGCAACAACAACGCCTACTGCCAGGACAACGAGATCAGCTGGATCGACTGGGGTCTGCTGGCGGAGCCCGGCTGGCGGGCCCTGTTCGACCTGACCTCACGGCTGATCGCACTGCGCCACCGGCACCCGGTGCTGCGCCGCCGGGCGTTCTTCTCCGGCCGGGCGCACTCGGCGGACGGCCTGCGCGACCTCGCCTGGTTCACCGCGCGCGGCACCGAGATGACCGAGGGCGACTGGTACGCCCCCGCCGCCACCCTCGGCATGTACCTCTCCGGCCGCGACATCCCCGGCCGGGACGAGCGGGGCGCCCCGATCCGCGACGACAGCTTCCTCGCGGTGCTGCACGCCGGGGAGCGGCCGGTGAGCTTCGTGCTGCCCGGGCCGCCGTGGGCCCTGACGTACGAGGTGCTGGTCGACACGTCGGGGGAGGAGCAGGGGGCGGACGCGGGGGTGACCCACCGGGGCGGTACCGAGATCACCGTCCCGGCCCGGACGGTGCTGCTGCTGCGGGTGGCCGACTGAGGGAGTACGGGGCCGGCGGTCGGGGGCGTGGGCTGAGGCGCCGCGTCGGCGGCGCCCCTGCCCCCGGGTGGGTGAATGGCCCGTTTTGCACCGCTTTGCGCCTTAAATGGTGCGGGTGACTCCCACCGACCGCCGCACCGCCCTGCGGACCGGCGCCGGGCTGGTCGCCGCCGGCTCTCTCGCCGGCGGGTGCTCCCGAGCCGGGAGCGCCGGCGACCGCCGGGCCGCGCCCTCCGAGGCGTCCGCGGCCACCTCCCGGGCGCCCGCCCCGGCCCGCGCCCCGGCGGCCCTCGCCCCGCGCCGCTTCCCCGGGCAGCCCGGCCAGATCGACCACGGCCCGCGCGACCGTCCCCGGGTCGCCCTCACCTTCCACGGCGGCGGCGATCCGGGAACCGCCCGGGCCGTCCTCGCCGAGGCCGAACGGCACGGGGCCCGGCTCACCGTCCTCGCCGTCGGTACCTGGCTGGACGCCCACCCCGCTCTCGCCCGCCGCGTCCTGGACGGCGGTCACGACCTCGGCAACCACACCCACCGCCACCTCGACATCAACGCCATGAGCGAGGCCGAGGCCCGCGCGGAGATCGCCGGCTGCGCCGAGCGGCTGAGCCGCCTCACCGGATCCATCGGCACCTGGTTCCGGCCCTCGCGCGCCGTCCGCGCCTCCCCGCTCGTCACCCGCCTCGCCCAAGCCGCGGGCTATCCGCACGTCCTCTCGTACGACGTCGACTCCCTCGACTTCACCGCGCCCGGCGCCCCCGCCGTCACCCGCAAGGTCCTCGCCGAGATCCGCCCCGGATCAGTGGTGAGCCTGCACTTCGGGTACGCCGACACCGTCGCCGCCCTCCCCGACCTGCTGGAAGAACTCGACCGCCGCGGACTGCGCGCGGTGACCACCACGGAGCTGCTCAGCTGATGCGTCCCACCCTCCTCACCCGGACCCTGACCGCCACGGCCGCGCTCACCGCCCTCGCCGTGCTCGCCGGCTGCGGCAGCGAGACCCGGCACCGGACCGCCGAGGCCACCAGGGCCGCCGTGCCCCCGCCCGTCGAGAAGCCGGCCGTCCAGGGGCTGCCCGGCATGCCCCCGGTCCTCGACCCGAAGGACGTGTACGCCGCCGACCGGCCGAACCGGCTCTCCCCGGTGGTGAAGGACTTCCCCTCGCGGGTCTACGTCCCCAACACCGAGTCGGACACCGTCTCGGTCATCGACCCGAAGACATACAAGATCATCGAGACCATTCCGGTCGGCCGCCAGCCCCAGCACGTCGTGCCGTCCTGGGACCTGAAGACCCTGTGGGTCAACAACAACCGCGGCCACACCCTCACCCCCATCGACCCCAGCACGGGCAAGGCGGGCGACCCGGTGAAGGTGCACGACCCCTACAACCTGTACTTCACGCCCAACGGCAAGTACGCCGTCGTGATGGCCTCCCTCGACCGTGAACTCGTCTTCCGCGACCCGCACACCATGAAGCGGGTCAAGACCGAACCGGTCACCTGCTACGGCGTCAACCACGCCGACTTCTCGCTCGACGGACGCTACTTCATCGTCTCCTGCGAGTTCAGCGGCGAACTGCTGAAGGTCGACACCGAGAAGATGACGGTGGTCGGACAGCAGAAACTGCCGTTCAAGGGGGCCATGCCGCAGGACGTGAAGGTCTCGCCCGACGGCAAGCGGTTCTACATCGCCGACATGGTGGCCGACGGCATGTGGGTCCTCGACGGCGACACCTTCGCCACCCCCGAGCTGCTGCCCACCGGCAAGGGCGCCCACGGCCTCTACGTCAGCCGCGACTCCCGCGAGATGTACGTCTCCAACCGGGGCGAGGGCACGATCTCCGTCTTCGACTTCACGCAGAACAAGCTGACCAAGAAGTGGCGGCTGCCGCACGGCGGCAGCCCCGACATGGGCGGCGTCTCGGCCGACGGCAAGGTCCTGTGGCTGTCCGGGCGCTACGACGCCGAGGTGTACGCCATCGACACCCGCACCGGCGAACAGCTCGCCCGCATCAAGGTCGGCAGCGGCCCGCACGGCCTCGCGGTCTACCCGCAGCCGGGCCGCTACTCGCTGGGCCACACCGGCATCTTCCGCTGACCCGGTCCGGCCGGTCCGGCTCAGCGCGGGCGCAGCAGCGCCTCCGAGCCCACCGGACGGTAGCCCGCCGCCTGGAACGCCCGCAGACTGCGGGCGTTCCCCGGTGCCACCTGCGCCCACAGCGGCTCGGCGACCAGGTGCCGGGCCGCGGTCACCAGTGACCGCCCCAGCCCCCGGTGCCGTGCGTCCGCGCCGACCTCCACCGACACCTCCAGGCGGCCCGCCACGCCCCGGCCGATCACCAGCACCCCGCCCGCCTCGGCCGTCCAGGCGCGCACTGCGTCCCGCCGCCGGAGGGCGTACGCGATCCGCGGGTGCCCCGGGTCCGTGACCTCCTTCAGCACCACCGGCGGCTCACCCGCCAGCGGGGTGCCGACCAGCACCGCGTCCACGCACTCGGTGACCCGGCACGTCCGCTCCAGGAACGCGGCCAGGAACCGCGGGTTCATGCTCGCGGCGAGCGGATCGCAGTCGCTCGCGGCCAGCGCCCGGCGCACCCAGCGGGGGTCCTCGTCGGTGAAGACGACCGAGTGCGCGGTGAAGGACACCACCCCCGCGTCCCGGGCCGACGGCTGCGGCACGACCGTGATTCCTCCGTCGGGCTCGGGGAAGACGCCCCGCGCCGCCGCGTCCAGAATGCCCCGCAGGGTTTCCATCGCCCCTCCTCGACCGGGTGCCGTACGGCGGGTCCGCGCGGCCCGTTAATCTGACCTGCGGCAATCATGCCTGCACATGACAGTTACGGGATATAAGGGGCGGTTCGGTGGCGGACATCGAAGAAGCGCGCAAGCAGTTCCAGCGGATCGACGCGGACGGCGACGGGGTCATCACCGCCGCCGAGTTCAAGACCGCCCTGGCCCAGGGCGGTGACTGGAACGTCACCGACGAAGTCGCCGAGGCCATCATCAAGACCCGGGACCTCAACGGGGACAAGGTCCTCTCCTTCGACGAGTTCTGGGCGTACCTGAGCAAGTGACCGGTCGCCGGGGGGGCACCCGGCCGGGACGTGGACGTCCGGCCGGGTGACCCTTCCGGTGCCTTCTGGCGGCCGGCCCCGTCGTCGGTGGCGGACGGGGAATGCGCCGGGTACCCCTGGGGTTGACGAGTACCGTCCATTATATGCGCGTGCATGAAACCCCTGGAGGGACCGGCATGAAGATCGGCATCATCGGCGCGGGCAACATCGGCGGCAACCTGACCCGGCGGCTCACCGCGCTCGGGCACGACGTCTCGGTCGCCAACTCGCGCGGCCCGCACACGCTCAAGGATCTGGCGCAGGAGACCGGGGCCACCCCCCTCGACGTGGCGGACGTCGCGCGGGGCGCCGAGGTCGTGGTCGTCGCGATCCCCCTGAAGGCCGTCCCGGACCTGCCGAAGGACCTGCTCGCCGAGGCCGCCGACGGGGTCGCGGTCATCGACACCGGCAACTACTACCCGAGCCAGCGCGACGGCCGGATCGCCGAGATCGAGGACGAGGGCCTCACCGAGAGCCGCTGGACCGAGCGCCGCATCGGCCACCCGGTCGTCAAGGCGTTCAACGGCACCTACGCCCAGGACATCCTGGACGGCCCCCGCCCCGCGGGCGCCGCCGACCGCGGGGCGCTCCCCGTCGCCGGTGACGACGAGCAGGCCAAGGCCACGGTGCGCGCCCTCATCGACGAACTCGGCTTCGACACCGTCGACGCCGGCGGCCTCGACGACTCCTGGCGCCAGCAGCCCGGCACCCCCGTCTACGGCCTGCGCGGCGGCGTCGCCGAGGTCACCGCGGCCCTCGCCGAGGCGTCCCCGGAACGCCCGGCGGACTTCCGCGCCTGAGTGGGGGGCCCGGCCCTTGCCCAGCACCCGCAGCGGTCCGGCCATGTCGCGGGCTGTGGCGTCAGTGGCTGCGCTCGCTACTCGCCTCTTCCGGGGTTCTACCCGTCGTCTGCCGGGCCCAGCGCGTCGGAGTACAGCGCGAACAGGCGCAGGTCCGGGGTGTGGCCGGCCGGCCGGGGGGCGCGGAGACGGCGCCAGCAGTCGGCGGTCAGGCGGCGGGCGCGGCTGCCGGGCCAGGGCTGGGGCAGGAGTTCGGGAGGCAGGAGGGGATCGGGGGCCATCGCCGAGGTGAAGCGGGCGGCGAGTTCCACGGTGGTGGTGAGCCGTTCCGCGTCCGAGGGTTCCGGCCCGCGGGTGAGGCGGTCGAGGCGGGCTTCGGCGAAGGCCGCGAGGTGGGTGTGCCGGGCGGCGATCTCGTCCAGGGGCCACAGGGCGGCCGCGAGCGCCCGAGGTTCGGTGGTGTCGCCGATGCGTAGGTCGGTGGTCGTCAGGCAGGTGAGCGTGTCGAGGACGCCGAGGCGGGCGGCGTGAGCCCGAACGAGTTCGGCGACGGGGTTGGCGGTGACGTACAGGCCGCTCTGGACGGCTGCCGCGCCGAGGTGGAGGAGGTGCTCGCGCAGTGCGTCGCGGGCGGCGCGACGGGGTTCGGGAACGGCGAAGGCGAACAGGTGCCACGTGCCGGGCCATGGGGCGAGCCCGGCATCCTGCCGGTAGGCGTGGCGGACATACGCGGCGTCCGGTGCCAGGGACCCGCTGACGTCGGCGACGGCGCGCAGTGTGGCCTTGCGGCCACGGCCCTCCTGGGTGAAGCGTCCTTCGCCGACGAGGCGTCTGACGCAGAGTCTGACCTGCTGGTCGGTCATGCCCATCAGACGGGCGACGGTGTAGAGCTGTTCGGCGTCGACAGTTCCGTCCTCGCGGACGAGGGCGTGCACGAGCAGCCGAGTGGGGATCTCCGTCGGGCCGGCCGGGTCGTCGGCCGGGGGCGCGGGTGTGTGCGCGTTCACCGCTCTCGTCCTTCTTCCGTCGCGTCCGCCGATGTGATCTCACGGTGCATGGTCGTGACCGCACCGAAGCCCAACAGGCGCCGCAGGTAGGGGGTCTTCTCGGTGCGGACGGCGGCGAAGCCATGCCGTTCGTACAGTGCCCTGGCGCGGGGGTTGACGTCGATGACGTCCAGGCGGACCCGGCGGCAGCCGTTGTCGGCCGCCACGGCCGCGATCTCCTTCAGCAGCAGGCTGCCGATACCCCTCCCACGGTGTGTCGCGTCCACGGCGATTCCGTCCATGACCAGTTCACCGTCGGCAGGCGTCCTCTCGAACAGGGTGAGGACCGCGAGGCGGGGCAGGCCCCGGAACAGTCCGTAGGTCGACAGAACGTCCGTCACGCCACCGCCGGTCAACGCACGGCCGCTGAGCCGGTATCCGGCCACGCCGACCACCCGCTCCCCGTCGAGCGCGACGATGCCCCGGTCGTGATGCAGGTGGTTCGCGATGAACCGGCGCCCCACCGCAGGCGGGTCGAGGGCTGGCGCCAGCTTGCGGCCGAACGCTTCCCAGTACAGCGCCGACACCCGCTCCTCCTCGCCCCTGCGCACGTTCCGGCGCACCACCGGCCCGCCGGTTTCCGCCGTCGGCCTGCCTTTCGGCGTCTCCATGCCGCTCCTCCCGCAGTCGGATCACGGTGCACGATCCGCTTGCCTGATCGGATCAAGTACGTTCATTCTAGCAACGAGCGTTAAAGAAACAACCGATTCGAAGGCGGGGTCTGTTCGTGAGATTTCGGATGCCCAGGCGGCGCGCAGCGCGCCGGATGGTGTGGACGCTGGTGGGCGCTCTGGTGGTGACCGCCGCCCTAGCGGGGGTGGTGGCGTGGCAGAACACCTACGCGCTGCGGGAGGAGAAGGTGTCGCTGTGGCACGAGGGAAAGCTCCTGCAGGGCGTGCTCGCCCTGCCCGAGAGGGGTGACGGGCCGTTCGGCCTGGTCGTCTTCGTCCACGGCGACGGACCAGTGGACGCGACGCATGAGACGTTCTACCGGCCGATGTGGGAGGCCTTCGCCCGTGCCGGGTACGCCTCGCTGTCGTTCAGCAAGCCGGGAATCGGAGGTTCGCAGGGCGACTGGCTGGCCCAGAGCATGGAGGACCGGGCGGAGGAGACACGGGCCGCCGTGGCCTGGGCACGTGGCCGCCCGGACATCGACGGGCGGCGCATCGGTCTGTGGGGAGCGAGCCAGGCCGGCTGGGTGCTGCCCAAGGTCGCCGCGCGCGACCCCCGCCTGCAGTTCGTCATCGCCGTCTCCCCGGCGGTCAACTGGCTGCGCCAGGGCCGGTACAACCTGCTCGCCGAGCTGGACCGCGACGGCGCCACTGCCGAGGAGAAGGAAGCGGCACTGCGCCGCCGGGCGACCACCCTGCGCCTGCTGGAGCGTGAGGCGTCCTACTCCGAGTACCGGAGAGCGGTCGGTGACGTGGACGCGATGACGCCCGCACGCTGGTCGTTCGTCACCAGGAACTACAGGTCGGACGCGACCGCGGACCTGCGGGCGATGGGAGGCACGCCCGTCCTGCTGGTGCTGGCCGGCCATGACGTGAACGTGGACGTCGCCGAGACCGAGGCCGTCTACCGTGAGGCACTGCCGCCCACGTCCCTGAAGATCACGCGCTACCCCGGCGCCACCCACTCCCTGGTGGACCACGACGTGGAGAGATCCCAGTGGCGTCTGACCCTGACCGCGGTGTTCGCGCCCAGGAAGCTGTACGCCGACGGGTTCCTCGACGGCCAGGCCGCCTATGTCACGGGCCTGGGCATCCGGAAGGGGACGGCATGAGCGCCTGCCCGGTGGTGAGGTCGTCTGCCGGGAACCCATCAGTCGGCCCAGGCCTGTAACTGCCCCGGTACGGAAGCGCTGTCCAGAGCCCCTGCTCTCAGCACTCGATGATGTTGACCGCCAAACCGCCCCGCGCCGTCTCCTTGTACTTCACCGACATGTCGGCGCCGGTGTCCTTCATGGTCTTGATGACCTTGTCGAGGGAGACCTTGTGGGAGCCGTCGCCGCGCATCGCCATGCGGGCGGCGGTCACGGCCTTCACGGCGGCCATGCCGTTGCGCTCGATGCACGGGATCTGGACCAGGCCGCCGACCGGATCGCAGGTGAGGCCGAGGTTGTGCTCCATGCCGATCTCGGCCGCGTTCTCCACCTGCTCCGGGGAGCCGCCGAGCACCTCGGCCAGCGCGCCCGCGGCCATCGAGCACGCGGAGCCGACCTCGCCCTGGCAGCCGACCTCGGCGCCGGAGATGGACGCGTTCTCCTTGAAGAGCATGCCGATCGCGCCGGCCGCCAGCAGGAAGCGGACCACACCGTCCTCGTCGGCACCCGGCACGAAGTCGATGTAGTAGTGCAGCACCGCGGGGATGATGCCGGCCGCGCCGTTCGTCGGGGCGGTCACCACCCGGCCGCCCGCCGCGTTCTCCTCGTTCACGGCCATCGCGTAGAGCGTGATCCACTCCATGGCGTGCGCCAGCGGATCGCCCTCCGCCCGGAGCTGCCGGGCCGTCATCGCCGCCCGGCGGCGCACCCGCAGACCGCCCGGCAGGATGCCCTCGCGGGTCATGCCGCGCGACACGCACGCCCGCATCACCTGCCAGATGTCGAGCAGACCCGCGCGGATCTCCTCCTCAGTCCGCCAGGCCCGCTCGTTCTCCAGCATCAGCGAGGAGATCGACAGACCGGTCTCCCGCGTCAGCCGCAGCAGCTCGTCGCCCGTGCGGAAGGGGTACTTCAGGACCGTGTCGTCCAGTTTGATGCGGTCCGCGCCGACCGCGTCCTCGTCCACGACGAACCCGCCGCCGACCGAGTAGTACGTCTTCGACAGCAGCTCGGCGCCGGAGGCGTCGTACGCCCACAGCGTCATGCCGTTCGCGTGGTACGGCAGCGCCTTGCGGCGGTGCAGCACCATGTCGTCGTCGTAGGAGAACGGGATCTCGTGCTCGCCCAGCAGGCGCAGCCGCCCCGTGGCCCTGATCGCCTCCACCCGCTCGTCGGCCGTCTCGACGTCCACCGTGCGCGGCGAGTCGCCCTCCAGTCCGAGGAGCACCGCCTTGGGCGTGCCGTGGCCGTGCCCGGTCGCGCCCAGCGAGCCGTACAGCTCGGAGCGGACCGAGGCGACGCAGGACAGCAGGCCCTCGCCGCGCAGTCGGCGGGCGAACATGCGGGCCGCACGCATCGGGCCGACCGTGTGGGAGCTCGACGGGCCGATGCCGATCGAGAACAGGTCGAAGACCGAGATGGCCACGGGAACTCCTTAAAAAAGGGTGGGGGCACACGTCGTCGGGTGCCCCCACCGGGGAACTGCTACTTGCTCAGGCCGGGGTACAGCGGGTGCTTGTCGGCCAGGGCGGTGACCCGGGCCTTCAGGGACTCCACGTCGTAGGACGGCTTCAGGGCCTCGGCGATCACGTCCGCGACCTCGGCGAAGTCCTCGGCCGTGAAGCCCCGGGTGGCCAGCGCGGGCGTGCCGATCCGCAGGCCCGACGTCACCATCGGCGGACGCGGGTCGTTGGGCACGGCGTTGCGGTTGACCGTGATGCCGACCTCGTGGAGACGGTCCTCGGCCTGCTGACCGTCCAGCTCCGACTCGCGCAGGTCGACCAGGATCAGGTGCACGTCCGTACCGCCGGACAGCACGTTCACCCCGGCCTCGCGGGCGTCCGGCGCGGTCAGCCGCTCGGCGAGGATGCGCGCACCCTCCACCGTGCGCCGCTGGCGCTCCTTGAACTCCTCGCTCGCCGCGACCTTGAAGGAGACCGCCTTCGCCGCGATCACGTGCTCCAGGGGACCGCCCTGGAAGCCCGGGAACACGGACGAGTTCAGCTTCTTCGCGAAGTCCTTCTTCGCCAGGATGATGCCGCCGCGCGGACCGCCCAGCGTCTTGTGGGTCGTCGACGTCACCACGTCCGCGTACTCCACCGGGTTCGGGTGCAGCCCGGCCGCCACCAGACCCGCGAAGTGCGCCATGTCGACCCACAGGTAGGCCTCGACCTCGTCCGCGATCCGGCGGAACTCGGCGAAGTCCAGCTGCCGCGGGTACGCCGACCAGCCGGCGATGATCACCTTCGGGCGGTGCTCCTTGGCGAGGCGCTCCACCTCGGCCATGTCCACCAGGCCCGCGTCGTCCACGTGGTAGGCGACCACGTCGAACTGCTTGCCGGAGAAGTTGAGCCGCATGCCGTGGGTCAGGTGACCGCCGTGCGCCAGGTCCAGGCCCAGGATGGTGTCGCCGGGCCGGGCGAGGGCGAACAGGGCCGCCTGGTTGGCGGAGGCACCGGAGTGGGGCTGCACATTGGCGTACTCGGCGCCGAACAGCTCCTTGAGCCGGTCGATCGCGATCTGCTCGGCGACGTCGACGTGCTCGCAGCCGCCGTAGTAACGGCGGCCCGGATAGCCCTCGGCGTACTTGTTGGTCAGGACCGAGCCCTGCGCCTCCATGACCGCCAGCGGGGCGAAGTTCTCCGAGGCGATCATCTCCAGCGTGGACTGCTGGCGGCGCAGCTCGGCGTCGACCGCGGCGGCGACCTCCGGGTCGAGCTCGTGCAGGGGCGTGTTCAGGACGGACATACGTCTCCTCAGCCGGCGATGTGGGCGTCGTACTCGTCGGCGGAGAGCAGGTCGGCCGGCTCGTCCGTGACGCGGACCTTGAACAGCCAGCCGCCCTCGAAGGGGGCCGAGTTCACCAGCGACGGGTCGTTCACCACGTCCTCGTTGACCTCGGTGACCTCACCGCTGACCGGGGAGTACAGGTCGGAGACCGACTTGGTCGACTCCAGTTCGCCGCAGGTCTCACCCGCGGTCACCGTGGCACCGACCTCGGGGAGCTGGACGAAGACGACATCGCCGAGCGCGTTGGCCGCGTGCTCCGTGATGCCGATCGCCGACACGCCGTCCTCGGCGGCCGACAGCCACTCGTGCTCCTTGCTGTAGCGCAGCTGCTGGGGGTTGCTCATGGCCTGAATTCTCCTGTACGCGAGGGAGTGCTGATGAATGGGGGACCGCGAAACGCGGGGACGAGCAGCGCGGATGTGCCCAGGGTCACGCGGACCCGGGCCCGCGGCTACTTCTGACGCTTGTAGAAGGGCAGCGCCACGACCTCGTACGGCTCGTGGCTGCCCCGGATGTCCACACCGACGCCCGGCGTGCCCGGCGCGGCGTGCGCGGCGTCGACGTACGCCATCGCGATCGGCTTGCCCAGGGTGGGGGAGGGCGCGCCGGAGGTGACCTCGCCGACCACCTGGCCGCCGGCGACCACCGGGTATCCGGCGCGCGGCACCCGGCGCCCCTCGGCGACCAGGCCGACCAGGACGCGTGGCGGGGCGGAGGCGGCCCGCTCGGCGGCGGCCTCCAGCGCCGTACGGCCGACGAAGTCGCCGTCCTTCTCGAACTTCACCACCCGGCCGAGCCCGGCGTCGAAGGGGGTGAGCGAGGTCGTCAGCTCGTGCCCGTACAGCGGCATGCCCGCCTCCAGGCGCAGGGTGTCGCGGCAGGACAGACCGCACGGGATCAGACCGGCGCCCTCGCCCGCCTTCGTCAGCGCCTGCCACAGCTCCACCGCGTGCTCCGGCTTCACGAACAGCTCGAAGCCGTCCTCACCGGTGTAGCCGGTGCGGGCGATCAGCGCGGGGACGCCGGCGACCGTGCCGGGCAGTCCCGCGTAGTACTTCAGGCCGTCGAGGTCGGCGTCGGTGAGCGACTTCAGGATGCCGGGCGACTCCGGGCCCTGGACGGCGAGCAGCGCGTAGGCGTCCCGGTCGTCGCGCACCTCGGCGTCGAAGCCGGCCACCCGCTCGGTCAGCGCGTCCAGAACCACCTGCGCGTTGGAGGCGTTGGCCACCACCATGTAGGTCGGTGAAGCGGCCTCGGTCTCGTCCAGCCGGTAGACGATCAGGTCGTCCAGGATGCCGCCGTCGGCCTGGCAGATCATGGTGTAGCGGGCGCGGCCCACGCCCACGGAGGCGATGTTGCCGACCAGCGCGTGGTTGAGGAACGCGGCCGCCTCGGCGCCGGTCACGGTGATCTCGCCCATGTGGGAGAGGTCGAACAGCCCGGCCCTGGTGCGCACCGCGAGGTGCTCCTCGCGCTCGGACCCGTAGCGCAGCGGCATGTCCCAGCCGGCGAAGTCGGTCATCGTCGCGCCGAGCGAACGGTGCAGGGCGTCCAGCGCGGTGCGGCGCGGTTCTCGGGATTCAGTGCTGCTCATCGGACGGTCGTCTCCCAGGGCGATGACAAGTGAGGTCATTCCTCCCCATCTGTCATCGGAACCTGAGAGGTTCGCCGAAACCGCCACGGGGGCGATGCACGGCTTGCACCTTGGGTGGGGGCCCCACGGTGGGGGACCCGCTTTTCAGATGTGCCTCGCCCGCGCGGTAACGGGGCCTGAGAGATTCAAGGGAGGGACTTGCTCCTTCGGCGCCCCAGCCAGGCTGGGAACTCTCCCGCGCGGATTCAAACGGCCGGTATGCAGTTGGCGCGCCCATCATTGCACGCCGCCCCGCCTCGCGGCAGGGCCGCATCTGTAACCGGGCTGTGGCGGTACGCGTACGAAAACGCGAGGCACCGGGCATTACCTTCTCTTTACACTCGACGGGGAGGCCACCAGGTGACCTCAGGGGAGGACGATGACGTGAACAGGACCACGGCCTACGCGACCACGTCGGGCCTCACACTGCCCGAGCAGTCCACCGCCCCCGCCCTGGAGAACCCAGCGGTCGTCCGCGACCTGCGCTCCCGGGCCGGCCACAGCCCCCGCGCCCTGCTCTTCGGTCCCCACGACCTCGTCGTGATCACCGGCCTGCCGGGCAGCGGCAAGTCCACGCTCATGAGCCGCACGGTGCGCGGCCCGCGCATCGACTCCCAGGACACCCGCGACCGCTTCGACACCCGCGCCCCTCGCCTGCTGCCGTACGCCCTCTACCGCCCCCTGGTCCGCCTCGCCCACTACGCCGGGCTGCGCCGGGCCCTGCGCACCGGCGAGGGCCTGGTGGTGCACGACTGCGGCACCCAGAGCTGGGTGCGGGCCTGGCTGGCCCGCGAGGCGCGCCGCCGCGGCGGCCGGCTGCACCTGCTGGTCCTCGACGTCACCCCGGACGCCGCCCGCGCGGGCCAGCGCGCCCGCGGCCGGGGCGTCTCGCGCTACGCCTTCCTGCGCCACCGCCGGGCCGCCGCCCGACTGCTGCGCGCCATCGACCAGGGCCGGCTCCCGGCCGGCTGCGGCTCGGCGGTCCTCCTGGACCGCGACGCGGCCGACGCGCTCGTCCGCATCGGCTTCACCGGCTCGGGCACCCGGACCGCCCGGACCTAGGGCCTGTTGCGAAAGTCCCGTCTGCTTGGCGACGCCCGGCACGCGCGCTCGCCGCGTTGCCGGAGCGCCCACGTGACTCCGCCACGCGGGCGCTCCGGCGCCTTGCGATCGCACGCACCGGACGACGCCAAGCCCGCCCTTCGGGCGGACGACGGGACTTTCGCAACAGGCCCTAGCCGCCCGCGTGACGCGGCGGCGGGGCGGCCCGGCGCGGGGTCAGGCCAAACCCGGCGCCGGATAGCCGTAGCCGGCGGCGGGGACGGGGGCGTGGGCCTCGCGGTCGTAGAACGGACGGGCGTTGGCCCGCATCCACATCACCACCGGGTCGTAGTCGTCGGTCATCGCGACCGTCGACACCGGCAGCCCGTCGGGCACGGCGCCCATCGACTGCTGCATCATCGCCCGCACCGCGTCCACGGCCGCCGGCGATGCCTCGTACAGATCCAGGCCGAGGGCGAGGTACGGCGCGCCGAGCGCCGGCTGCACCCACGCGCGGCGCAGCGAACGCAGCGCCGGGGTGCGGTGGGCGTTCTGCGCGAGCAGCGCGTAGAACTGGGGGACCTCGATGGCCGGTTCGGACAGCCGCAGCGGGCCGGCCGGCCGGTGCTCCAGGCCGGTGGCGATCCGGCGCAGATCCAGCCAGGGGATGCCCACACCGCCGCCGGGCGCGTGCGGGTTGAGCCACAGTCCGTGGTGGTCGGGGTAGAGGGTGCGGGCGGCGTCCAGGCCGTCGATCACCTCGTAGGACCGGTTCCAGCCGCTGGCGGCGAGTTCCTGGGCGGAGGTGACGCACGGTACGTATCCGTGGCCGTCGACCTCCATGCTGCCGTACTGGGCGTCGGGGGAGCCGGCCTGGCCGTGCCAGAGCAGCATCCAGATCTGGCCGGTGGACGGAGTGGCGAGTGCCCGGAGGAGCGCCTCGTAGGCGTCGTAGCGCCCGGGCGTGACTTGGCGCAGCATGTGCTCGACCTGGCCGGTCGCGGCGGTGCCGCTCGCGCTCACGTTTTACCGCCCCTTCAGTTGCCCCGCGTTTGGGTCCAGCTTAAGCGCCCACGGCGGTATCCCCCGGTGTCCGTCTCACGGACACCGGTCGCGTATACCGGCCGGACCCCGGCTCGTCCCTTACCTCCGGGGCGGCCCCGGGACGGCGCCGCCGCGCATCGATGCCGCCCCGCTGCCCTGACGGCGGCTCAGGGCCGCCCGTACGGTCAGTGCCCCCTCGTATAGAAGGGCCGCACCTGCTGCCGCATCCAGTCGGCCACCGGGTCCTCCGCCACGTCCAGCACGATCAGGCTCACCGGCCACGGCACGGGGACCCGGCCTAGGGCACGGCCCAGCGCGTCGAGGGGCTGGGCTCGGGGGTCGCCTTCCCAGTGGGCGAGTTCCACGCCGACGAACAGGACCGGGTCGTCGGTCTCCACGGCGGCCAGACAGCGGCGGGCAGTGCGGACCGTACCCGTGGCGTCGAACTCGGCGGCTGCGGCGGAGAGGAAGTCCACCGGGTCGTCCTGCCAGTCCGGCTCGGACAGCCGGACCCGGCCGCCGGTCGCCGGACCGTCGAGGGGGGTGCGGCCGGCGCGGCACAGTTCGGCCACCGCGGGCGGGGGCAGCGGGACGCCGACCGTGCCGTCGGGGTTGACGACCAGTCCCACCTGCGGGGGCAGGCCCCGGGCGAACTCCACGGCCGGTGCGATGGCGTACGCCATGTGGGCGCCGACGACCTGGCGGAACTGCTCCTCCGAGCTGAAGACGGGAACGTAGGCCTGGCCCTCGATCTCCAGGGTGGGCAGGTCCAGCGGGACGCGGTCGGGCCCGCCTCCGCCCGGCAGCGGCACCCACACGAAGCTGCGGCCGAGGACCTCCACGATCCGGCCGCCGGCGCCGGGGACGCCGAGGGAGGCCGAGAGCACCTCTTCCAACTCGTTGCCGGGCCAGCCGCCGTGCGGTTGGGGGTGTGCCTGTGCCGGGAAGTCCATCTTCCTACCGCCTGTGTGAATCATGGTTCAGGGCGACAAGGCTATCCACTGCCGCCCCCGCGACGTGCGCCCCGAGTGCCTTCCACCGCGCCCGCTTCCACCGGCCGTCCGACCGGAGGACGGTCTCCCCTGTCCGGATAACGGATTCACCCGGTCGGCATCACAGTTGCGCATCCTTTCCCTGGCAGGTCTGGCGCCTGCTCAGCAGCGCGTTGAAGACTCGCCTCCCAGACAAAAGGCCAGCTGTTTCGCGCTTGCGCCGATCGGCGCACGACCAGGGCGGTTGGCAGGGTTGAGGGCCGGTCACCACCGGCGCGAGAGGGGTCAGGTCACTGTGACCGCACCGATTGAGACCACGGGAGCGGCGACCGAGGCACAGCCGGAAGCCGTGCTCTCCGGCGCCGGTAAGGCCAAGATCGAGGGCCGGTCCCTTGGGCAGATCGCATGGACCCGGTTCAAGAGGGACAAGGTCGCTGTCGCCGGTGGCGTCGTCGTCATCCTGCTGGTGCTCCTCGCGGTGCTGTCCCGCCCCGTGCAGGCCCTGCTGGGCCTGGACCCCAACGCCTTCAACCAGGACCTGATCGACCCCAACACCTCACTGCCCGCCGGGGACTTCGGCGGGATGAGCGCGGACCACCCGCTGGGCGTCGACCCCAAGTTCGGGCGCGACATCGCCACCCGCATCCTGGAGGGCTCCTGGGTGTCGCTGGTCGTCGCGTTCGGCGCCACGCTGCTGTCCAACACGATCGGCACGATCCTCGGCGTGGTGGCCGGCTACTACGGAGGGCGGGTGGACACCGTCATCAGCCGGATGATGGACACCTTCCTCGCCTTCCCGCTGCTGCTGTTCGCCATCTCCATCTCGGCGACGCTGCAGGGCGGCGCGTTCGGTCTGGAGGGGCTGCCGCTCCACATCGGCGTGCTGATCTTCGTCATCGGCTTCTTCAACTGGCCGTACCTGGGGCGCATCGTGCGCGGTCAGACCCTGGCCCTGCGGGAACGCGAGTTCGTCGACGCCTCCCGCGGCATGGGTGCCAAGGGGCCGTACATCCTCTTCCGGGAGCTGCTCCCGAACCTGGTCGGCCCGATCATCGTCTACTCGACGCTGCTCATCCCGACGAACATCCTTTTCGAGGCCAGCCTGAGCTTCCTCGGCGTCGGCATCCAGCCCCCGCAGGCGTCCTGGGGCGGCATGCTCAGGGAAGCGGTCAACTACTACCAGGTCGATCCGCAGTTCATGATCGTTCCTGGCCTCGCCATCTTCGTCACCGTCCTGGCGTTCAACCTGCTCGGCGACGGACTCCGTGACGCTCTCGACCCGCGCAGCCGCTGACGTGCACTCGCGCCGAGAGGCCATCAAGTTTCCAACAGTGGAGGGGAAGCAGACCATCATGCGAAGGTCAGCGCTGGCCGCGATCGCGGCCATCGGCACCGTCAGCCTGGTACTCACCGGCTGCAGCAAGGCCGATGACGGTAATGACAACGGCGGTAACAACAAGTCGGCTGGGGCCAACGCAGCGACCAAGGGTGTCGTCAACGCCTCCACCCAGAAGGGTGGGACGGTCACGTACGAGTACTCCGACGTCCCGGACTCCTTCGACCCCGGCAACACGTACTACGCGTACATGTACAACCTCAGCCGGCTGTGGGCCCGCCCGCTGATGACCTTCAAGCCCGGCGCGGGCGAGAAGGGCAACGAGCTGGTCCCGGACCTCGCGGCGGCTCCTGGTGAGTCCAGCGAGGGCGGCAAGACCTGGACGTACAAGCTGCGCGAGGGCCTGAAGTACGAGGACGGCACCCCGATCACGTCCAAGGACGTGAAGTACGCCGTCGAGCGCTCGAACTTCGCGCGTGACGTGCTCTCCCTCGGCCCCAACTACTTCCAGCAGTTCCTCGAGGGCGGCGACAAGTACAAGGGCCCGTACAAGGACAAGAGCGAGAAGGGCCTGGCGTCGATCGAGACGCCGGACGACACCACGATCGTCTTCCACCTCAACCGTGCCTTCCAGGAGTTCGACTACCTGGTCGCCACGCCGCAGACGGCTCCGGTGCCGCAGGCCAAGGACACCGGCGTCGACTACGTGAAGAACATCGTGTCCTCGGGCTCGTACAAGTTCGAGAGCTACGAGGAGGGCAAGCAGGTCGTCCTCGTCCGCAACGACAACTGGGACCCGAAGACCGACCCGCTGCGCAAGCAGTACCCGGACAAGGTCGTCGTCAAGCTGAAGGTCAACCCGGAGACCATCGACCAGGACGTCATGTCCGGCGAGGCCATCGACCTCGGCGGCACGGGTGTCCAGGCCGCCACCCAGGCGAAGGTCATCAACGACGCCTCGCTGAAGGCCAACACCGACAACACCTACGGTGGCCGCCTGGTCTACATGGCGATCAACACCAAGCTGGCGCCGTTCGACAACGTCGCCTGCCGCAAGGCCGTCGAGTACGCCATCGACAAGGTCTCGGTGCAGACCGCCGAGGGCGGTCCGGTCCGCGGTGACATCGCCACCACCGTCCTGCCGCCGGACATCCCGGGCTACGAGAAGTCGGACGCCTACGCCAGCGACGGCAGCAAGGGCGACGTCGCCAAGGCCAAGGAGCAGCTGCAGGCCTGCGGCAAGACGTCGATCAAGACGAACATCTCCGCCCGCAGCGACCGTCCGCAGGAGATCGACGCGGCCACCGCGATCATCGCCTCGCTGAAGAAGGTCGGCATCGACGCCAGCCTGAAGCAGTTCCCCTCGGGCAAGTACTTCACCGACGCCGCGGGTGTGCCGGAGTTCGACAAGAAGCAGAACATCGGCCTGCACATGATGCAGTGGGGTGCCGACTGGCCGTCCGGCTACGGCTTCCTCCAGCAGATCCTGCACAGCGACGCGATCGGCGCCTCCGGCAACACCAACCTGTCGCAGCTCGCCAACGCGGACGTCGACAAGATGCTGGAGACGGCGATCGCCACGGAGGACGCGGCCAAGCGCAACTCCCTCTACACCGAGATCGACAAGAAGGTGATGGACGAGGCGGCCCTCGTCCCGCTGACCTACTTCAAGGTCCTGCTGTACCGGCCGGCGAACTACACCAACCTGGTGTCCTCGGCGGCCTGGAGCGGTCAGTACGACTACCTCAACATCGGCACGACCAAGAAGTAGCCCCGGAAGGCAGGTGAAGGCATTGGTGCCCGCGGGCTCACCGCCCGCGGGCACCGGCGCCGGTTCCCGTGATCTCGTACATCCTCCGTCGGACGGTCGCGGCAGTGATCCTGCTGCTGGTCGTCAGCGCGGTCACCTTCGCGATCTTCTTCCTGCTGCCACGGCTCGCCGGCCAGACCGCCGACCAGCTCGCGCAGCAGTACATCGGAAAGAGCCCGACGAAGGCGGACATCGCCGCGGTCAAGCACAACCTGGGCCTGGACGAGCCGGTCTACGTCCAGTACTGGCACTTCATCAAGGGGATCGTCTCCGGCGCCACCTATGACCTGGGCCCCACGACGGCGCAGTGCAACGCTCCGTGCTTCGGCTACTCGTTCAAGACCCACGTCGAGGTCTGGCCGCAGCTCACCTCGCGGATCCCGGTCACGCTCTCGCTGGCTGGCGGTGCCGCCGTCCTGTGGCTGCTGTCCGGCATCACGGCCGGTGTGGTCTCCGCGCTCAAGCCCGGCTCGATCCTCGACCGCACCTTCATGGGCGTCGCCCTGTCCGGGGTCTCGCTGCCCATGTTCTTCACGGGCCAGCTCGCGATCTACCTCTTCCGCACCAAGTGGCCGATCTTCGGCAGCGAATACGTGCCCTTCACCGAGAACCCCTCCCAATGGGCCAACACCCTCTTCCCGGCGTGGTGTTCGCTCGCCCTGCTCTACTCCGCCATCTACGCGCGGCTGACCCGCTCCGGCATGCTGGAGACGATGAGCGAGGACTACATCCGCACGGCCCGCGCCAAGGGCCTCGGTGAGCGCACGGTCGTGGTGAAGCACGGGCTGCGTTCCGTGCTGACCCCGATCATCACCGTCTTCGGCATGGACATCGGCCTGCTGCTCGGCGGCGCCGTGATCACCGAGTACACGTTCTCGCTGCACGGCGTCGGCGAGTACGCGGTGAAGGCCATCCAGGACAACGACCTGCCGCCCATCCTCGGCGTCACTCTGCTCGCCGCCTTCTTCGTCGTGATCGCAAATCTCCTGGTGGACCTGCTGTACGCGGCCGCCGACCCGCGGGTGAGGCTCTCGTGACCGAACTGTCCAAGACCGGCGCGGCCGTCGGGGAGCCCGTGCGGGACTCCGCCGACGCGTCCACCGCCTTCCTCGACGTCCGCGACCTCAAGGTGCACTTCGACACCGACGACGGCCTGGTCAAGTCCGTCGACGGGCTCAGCTTCCAGGTGGAGAAGGGCCAGACCCTCTGCATCGTCGGCGAGTCCGGCTCCGGCAAGTCGGTCACCTCGCTGGCCGTCATGGGCCTGCACCGGCTCGGCGCCCGCGGCAAGAACGTGCGGATGGGCGGTGAGATCTGGCTCGACGGCAAGGAGCTGATCTCCGCCGACCCGGCCGAGGTGCGCCGGCTGCGCGGCCGCGAGATGGCGATGATCTTCCAGGACCCGCTGTCCGCGATGCACCCGTACTACACGATCGGCAGCCAGATCGTCGAGGCGTACCGCGTCCACCACGACGTCAGCAAGAAGGTCGCCCGCAAGCGGGCCGTGGAGATGCTGGACCGCGTCGGCATCCCCGAGCCCGCCAAGCGCGTCGACAGCTACCCGCACGAGTTCTCCGGCGGTATGCGCCAGCGCGCGATGATCGCGATGGCCCTGGTGAACAACCCCGAACTGCTCATCGCGGACGAGCCGACGACCGCCCTGGACGTGACCGTCCAGGCGCAGATCCTCGACCTCATCCGGGACCTGCAGAAGGAGTTCGGCTCCGCGGTCGTCCTCATCACCCACGACCTCGGCGTCGTCGCCGAGATCGCCGACGACGTCCTGGTCATGTACGGCGGCCGGTGCGTGGAGCGCGGTCCGGTCGACGACATCTTCGAGCGCCCGCGGCACCCCTACACCTGGGGTCTGCTCGGCTCGATGCCCCGCATCGACCGGGAGACCTCCGAACGCCTCAACCCGGTCAAGGGCCAGCCGCCGAGCCTCATCAACGTCCCCTCCGGCTGCGCCTTCCACCCGCGCTGCCCGTACGCGGACGTGCCCAAGGGCGACGTCACCCGGACCGTGCGCCCGGAGCTGGAACTGGTCGGCACCGGACACTGGTCCGCCTGCCACCTCTCGCCCGAGGACCGCACGCGGATCTGGACCGAAGAGATTGCGCCGAAACTGTGAGTGACGCCGAAGCCGTGAATGACGCCGAAGCTGTGCGTGAGACGAAGAAGACGGACGTGACGGTCCCGGCGCAGGCGTCGCCCCCCGACGAGCGCGAGGTGCTGCTCAAGGTCGAGGGCCTGACCAAGCACTTCCCGATCCGCAAGGGCGTGCTCCAGCGCCAGGTCGCCGCGGTCAAGGCCGTCGACGGCATCGACTTCGAGGTACGCAAGGGCGAGACCCTGGGCGTGGTCGGCGAGTCGGGCTGCGGCAAGTCGACGATGGGCCGGGTCATCACCCGGCTCCAGGACCCGACGGGCGGCACGATCCACTTCGAGGGCCAGGACATCACGCGGCTGAGCACGGCCCGGATGCGCCCGCTGCGGCGGGACATCCAGATGATCTTCCAGGACCCGTACGGCTCCCTGAACCCCCGGCACACCATCGGCTCGATCGTCTCGGCGCCCTTCCGGCTGCAGGGCGTCGAGCCCGAGGGCGGGGTGAAGAAGGAGGTCCAGCGCCTGCTGGACCTGGTCGGCCTGAGCCCCGAGCACTACAACCGGTACCCGCACGAGTTCTCCGGCGGTCAGCGCCAGCGCATCGGCATCGCGCGGGCGCTCGCGCTCAAGCCGAAGCTGGTCGTCGCCGACGAGCCGGTCTCGGCGCTGGACGTGTCGATCCAGGCGCAGGTCGTGAACCTGATGGACGACCTCCAGCAGGAGCTCGGCCTCACCTACGTGATCATCGCGCACGACCTGTCCGTCGTCCGCCACGTCTCCGACCGCATCGCGGTGATGTACCTCGGCAAGATCGTCGAGCTCGCGGACCGGACCGCGCTGTACGAGACGCCGATGCACCCCTACACCAAGGCCCTGATGTCGGCGGTGCCGGTCCCCGACCCGAAGCGCCGGGGCGCCAAGAGCGACCGGATCCTGCTCCGGGGCGACGTGCCCTCGCCGATCTCGCCGCCGAGCGGCTGCCGCTTCCACACCCGGTGCTGGAAGGCGACGGAGATCTGCAGGACCGCCGAGCCGCCGCTGATCGAGCTGCGTCCGGGCCAGCGGGTCGCCTGCCACCACCCGGAGAACTTCGAGGACCAGCAGCCCCAGGAAACGGTCCTGCTGACCGCCGCGAAGGAGGCGGCGCAACTGGTGTCCGAGGAGGGCGCGGAGTCCGCGGCCGAGCCGCCCGCCGAGTCGTCCGCCGAGCCTCCCGCCGAGGAGGGGCCGGTGAAGGAGACCGAGCCCAAGCCGGACGGCGAGCCCGAGGACAAGTAAGCGACGCCGAGCCCCCACCTTGCAATGTAAGGCGGGGGCTCGATGCTGGGTGAGAATGTGAGGGTGATCCAGCAGCTCTTCAGTCCCTCCGTCCAGCACACGCTCGACCTGATCGGCATCTTCGTGTTCGCCATCTCGGGTGCGCTGCTGGCCGTCCGCAAGAACTTCGACGTCTTCGGCATCGCCGTCCTCGCCGAGTTCACCGCGCTCGGCGGCGGGCTCTTCCGCGACGTGATGATCGGTGCCGTACCCCCGGCCGCCTTCACGGACCTCGGCTACTTCCTCACGCCGCTGGTGGCCGCCCTCCTCGTCTTCTTCCTCCACCCGCACGTGGAGCGCATCCAGGCCGGGGTCAACGTCTTCGACGCGGCCGGCCTCGGCCTGTTCTGCGTGACGGGCACGACGAAGGCGTACGACCACGGCCTCGGCCTGACCGCTTCGGCGGTCCTGGGGCTGGCCACCGCCGTCGGCGGGGGCGTGCTGCGCGACGTGCTGGCCAACGAGGTGCCCTCGCTGCTGCGCTGGGACCGCGACCTGTACGCGGTGCCGGCGATCGTCGGCGCCACCATCGTGGCCGTGTGCCTGCGGTACGACGTGCTGACCCCCCTCGCGAGCTCGCTGGCCGCGGTCACGGCCTTCGCGCTGCGCCTGCTCGCGATGCGCTACCACTGGCGAGCGCCTCGCGCCTGGAACCGCCGCTCGACGGTGCGCGAGGAGTAGCGCCCCTGCCGTCCGGTGCGGGCAGGCCCTGCTGCCCCAGCTGCGCGGTGAGCCACTCGAAGGCAGGCACCACCTGCGGCCGCCACAGCTTGACGGTGTGGCCGCCCGCGCTCTTCGGGAAGTGGACGACGTGCACGTCGGTCGGCGCCTTCGCCGCACGGGCCAGGGCCAGCCCGGCCTCGTACCCGTCGCCCGGCTGGCCGGAGAGGTAGAGAGCGACGGGCGGCGGGTCGGCCGCCCTGCGCAGCAGTACGTAGGGGTTGTTGGCGTCGCGCAGGGCCGGGGTCTCGGCGGCGAGTGAGCCGCGCTGCTCGATCGGGTCGTTGTAGCCGGACAGGCTCACCGCCGCCCGGAACCGGTCGGGGTGGGCCACCGTCAGCTTGGCCGCGCAGTGCGCGCCGGCCGAGAACCCGGCGACCGCCCAGCCTGCGGGGGCCGGCTGTGCCCGGAAGTTGTCCATCACCATCTTCGGCACGTCCACGCTCAGCCAGGTGTCGGCGTTGACCGTGCCGGTGATGTTGGCGCAGCCGGTGTCCACGCCCGGCAGCAGCGCGGTGCGCGGCGCCACCAGGATGAACGGCGCCACCTTGCCCGAACGCATCAGCGGCAGCAGTTGCTCGTGCGCGGCGAGGGCGCCGAACCAGGCCTTGGCCGAGCCGGGGAAGCCGGGCAGCAGCTCCACCACCGGGAACCTGCGGTCGCGGTAGGCGGGGTCGTCGTACTGCGGCGGCAGCCAGACGTAGACCTCGGCCTGGACGCCGGAGATCCGGCCCCTGAGCTCGGTCTCCCGCACCCCGCCGGCCGCGCCCATGCCGGGGCCCTCGGCGTCCGTGAACTCCTGGCGCACCTTCGGCAGCCGGCTCAGCTCCACGCCGCCCTTGCCGTCCGGGCCGAGGTCGGCGGCCTGGCGCACATGGCTGCCGGTGCCCAGCAGGTCGTCCCAGTCGTCGTACAGGTTGTTGGCGTTGTTGACCAGGACGAAGACCAGGGCGACGGCCGTGCCCTGGGCGAACAGCAGCATCAGCGTGCGCGCCAGGGCCCGCACGACCTTCGGACCGCGCAGGCGGGACCAGAGCGCCAGGGGCAGCGCCACCGCGGTGACGGCCAGCGCGGTCAGGGTGTAGAGGAACGGAGTCCCGGTGAGGCTCATGCCTCTACAGAGGGCCGGGCCGGGGCCCGGGTTGACGGACGAGTGCGGACACTTACCGAGAAATTGCCGACATCACACGGGCAGAACGGAAAGCTACCGCTTAGTAATCCAGTGTTGTACCGTTCATCCATGCCCGAAGCAGCAGCCACCGCCCGCCCCGCCGCACTCGGCGACAGCGAGTTCGTCAGCGAGTTCGTCAGCGAGTTCGACCGCGACACCACGCCCACCCCGCGCGCACCCGGCGTCTACGACGTCGACCTCCCGCAGGGCTGGACGATCTTCGGCGCCGTCAACGGCGGCTTCCTGCTGGCCGTCCTCGGCCGAGCCCTCGCCGACGCCCTGCCGCACGCCGACCCGTTCACGGTCTCGGCGCACTACCTCAGCGCCTCCCGCCCCGGCCCGGCCGTGGTCCGCACCGAGACCGTCCGCACCGGCCGCACCCTGTCCACCGGCCAGGCCTCCCTCCTCCAGTACGACGAGGAGGGCCGCGAGGTGGAACGCATCCGCGTCCTGGCCTCCTACGGCGACCTCGGCGACCTGCCCGACGACGTCCGTACCACGGCGAAGCCGCCCGCGCTGCCCCCGCTCGACCAGTGCTTCGGACCGGAGGACGGTCCGGCGCCGGCCAAGGACCAGCAGCCCATCGCCGAACGGCTGATGCTGAAGCTGGACCCGGCGACCGTCGGCTGGGCGCTCGGACAGCCGTCCGGCAAGGGCGAGATGCGGGCCTGGTTCGGCCTCGCCGACGGCCGCGACGCGGACCCCTTCTCCCTGCTGCTCGCGGTCGACGCCCTGCCGCCCACCGCGTTCGACCTCGGCGTCATCGGCTGGGTGCCGACGGTGGAGCTCACCGTCCACGTCCGCGCCAGGCCCGCCCCCGGTCCGGTGCGCGTGGCGATCACCACGCGCAACCTCGCCGGCGGCTTCCTGGAGGAGGACGCGGAGGTCTGGGACAGCGCGGACCGCCTCGTCGCCCAGTCCCGTCAGCTGGCCCGGATCATGCGCGGCTGAACGGTGCCCGGCCCAGCCAGGCGGCCAGCCGCGTGTGGGCGTCGGCGCCGTCGGGCGCCCGGCGCGCGTCGCCGAACGGCACCTCCTCGCCCCGCTCGGCGTCCGGCAGCGCGCGGTGGGCGGTGGCGAGCGCGAACTCCGCCAGTTCCGGGTCCAGTTCACGGGGGCGGCCCAGGGCCTCGTTGAGGTCCCAGGTGTGGGTGACGAGTTCCATCACGTACACCGAGAGGGCGCCGGCGCCGGGCACCTCGCCCCACGGCACCCGCACCTTCGCCGTCATCCGCTCGTCGGGCTCCCACGCCTTGAGCACGCGGGTCCGGGCCTCGTCGTACGCCTCCGGCCAGCCGTCGTCCGCGACGCCCTCGACGAAGGGGTGGACGGCCATCCCGTCGCCGCCCTCGCCGACGACCGCGTTCCGCAGTGTTCCGCCGACCACATGGCTCAGCAGCCGCCGTACGTCGAACTCGGAGCACGGCGTGGGGTCGCCGAGCCGGTCGGGTGTCACCGTCCGGATCAGGGCGGCGGCCTGCTCGGTGGCGCGGGCGTAGACGGGGCGCGGGTCGGGCTGCTGCATGGCGTACCTCTTCCTCGGTGTCCTGCACGGGCATCCGCCGGCTCGGCCGGAGCGTCCTGCTCGGCCTCGCCGGTGCGGTACGCCGATGTTCGGCCCCTAACCTGACAGCCGCCGTCAGCATTTGCCCAACGGGCTTGCGGGGGAGCAGCCTTGGGGTGTGAAGTCCGACCGCCTGCTGTCGATCCTGCTGCTCCTGCAGACCCGGGGCCGCGTCCCGGCGCGGGAACTCGCCGCCCGGCTGGAGGTGTCGGTGCGGACCATCTACCGCGACGTCGAGGCACTGTCGTCCTCCGGTGTTCCCGTCTACGCCGAGCGCGGCCGGCACGGCGGCATCGCGCTGCTCGACGGCTTCCGTACGGACGTCACCGGGCTGACCGCCGACGAGTCGCGGGCCCTGTTCATCGTGGCCGCGCAGGGCGCGCACGCCTCCCTCGGGCTGGACGCCGCCCTCGGCTCGGCGCTGCGCAAGGTGATGGCCGCGTTGCCCGCCCCGCACCGCCCCGCCGCCGAGGCCGCCGGCCGGCGCGTCCTGGTGGACCCCACCCGCTGGCAGCCCGGCCCGCGCCCCGAGGTCGACCTGGCCGCCCTCCAGGACGCGGTGTTCGCCGACCGCCGGCTGCGGCTGCGCTACCGGCACAGCGGTGAGCGGGAGCCGGTCACCTACACCGTCGACCCGTACGGCCTGGTCGCCAAGGCCGGGACCTGGTACCTGGTCGCCGACCGGCGGGGCCGGCCCCGGCTGTTCCGGGCCGACCGGGTGCGCTCGGCCGAGGTGCTCGACGACCCGGTCCGGCGCCGTTCCGGCGTCGAACTCGCCGACGTGTGGGAGGTGTTGCGCCGGCAGGTCGAGGAGCGGCCCGGGGGAGTGGCGGTGACGGTCGGGGTACGGCGCGACCGCCTGGACCTGTTCCTGCGCGTCAGCGCGCCGCACCTGGCCGAACAGCCCGACCCGGACCCCGAGGCGGTTCCCGCGGCGGAGTGCGCGGCGGACCGTGTGCCGGTGCGCCTGGTGTACCCGTCCGTGCGTGCCGCCCGCCAGCTCCTGTGCTTCGCCGACCAGGCGGAGGTGATCGACCCGCCGGAGGTGCGGGCGGAGCTGCGCGAGGCGGCGGCCTCCGTCGAGGCGCTGTACCGGGGCGCCGGACCCGCGGTCAGTCCAGCCAGTGGCGGCGGCCGATCGTGATGAGGCGGAGCTGCCGGGTGGCGAGCCGGGCGACCTGGTCGAGGTCGCCGTCGCGACCCTCCTGCGCCTCCAGGAACAGGGAGGCGGTGATGATCATCTGGTCCACGTAGAGGTGCGAGAGCATCAGCAGGTCGTCCTCGGGCCAGCCCCGGGCGTCGGGGTCCTTGGCCAGTTCGGTCTTCACCTCCCGGGCGAACCGCGCCAGTTGCTCGCGGATCGCCTCCCGGACCGGCTGCACCCCGCCGTGCCGCTCCCGGGCGATGAAGCGGACGTGCGCGGGGTACGCGGCCACATGGCCGGCGATGAGTTCGACGGCCCGGCGGATGCGTTCGTCGCTGCTGTCGGCGTCGGTGACCGTGGACCGGATCATCGGGTGCAGGCTGCCGAGCGCCTCCTCCACCAGGGCCACCCCGAGGTCCGCGGTGGAGCGGAAGTGCCGGTAGAAGGCGGTCGGGGCGACCCCGACGGCCCGGGTGACCTCGCGCAGGCCCAGACTGCTCAGGCTCTGCTCCTCCAGCAGTCCCAACGCGGCGTCCAGGAGCGCCTGTCGGGTCTTCTGCTTCTGCGCCTGCCGGATGCCCAGGGTGTGACTCATGTCATCCAGTTAACAACTGTTCTCTGGAATTGGAAACCCGTCGCGCGCGCTAGACTCGAAGTCAGTGAACAACTGTAACTACAACTGTTCACCGAAACGTCACGAGAGGTGCCAACTTCACGAGAGGCGCGCGAAGCGCCTCGGAGGGGGATCCCACCCAATGCTGTTCCTCGTCGCCGCACTCCTGCTGCTCGGCGTCGTCCTGGGCACCGTGGCCCACGCGCCGCTCGGCTTCACCCTCGTCGCCACCGCCGTGATCGCGGCCTGGCTCGGCATCTTCGCCGTCCGCGAGCGCCACGGCCGCCGTGGTGCCGAAAGCCGCTGAAGGAGCTGACCGCCATGCAACTCACCGCACCGGCCACAAGCCGCACCGGCATCCGCGACACCGACGGCATGGCCGTCGCGTCGTTCATCCTCGGCCTGGTGGGCTTCCTGGTCCTCAACGTCTTCCTGGGGCCCACCGCCATCGTCCTGGCCACCGTCGCCCTCATCCGCGGCACCCGCCGCAGGGGCCGCGCCTGGCTGGGCCTCGCACTCGGGGTCCTGGACCTGGTGGTCCTCCTGGTCTTCATGCAGGTGGACTCGACGATCTCCTGGAGCCTGTAGGCCCGTCCGCGGGCCCCCACGGACCCGCACGGACCACACGGGCGCCGACGGGCGCGCCGAGCCGGTCCCGACCCGGGACCCGGCGGGGCGCGCCCGGCCGGGCCCCCGGCCGACTCTCGCCTCGGGCCCCGGACCCCGGCCCCGTAGAATCGGCCCCACCATGGCATACCTCGACCACGCCGCGACCACCCCGATGCTCCCGGAGGCGGCAGAGGCGCTCACCGCCCAGCTGAGCATCACCGGCAACGCGTCCTCCCTGCACGCATCCGGCCGCCGGGCCCGCCGCACGGTCGAGGAGTCCCGCGAACTCCTCGCGGAAGCCCTCGGCGCCCGCCCCAGCGAGGTCGTCTACACCTCCGGCGGCACCGAGGCCGACAACCTCGCCGTCAAGGGCCTATTCTGGTCCCGCCGCGACGCCGACCCCGCCCGCACCCGGATCCTCGCGAGCCCCGTGGAACACCACGCCGTCCTCGACGCCGTCCACTGGCTCGGCGAGCACGAGGGCGCCACGGTCGAATACCTCCCGGTCGACTCCCACGGGCGGGTCCACCCGGACGCGCTGCGCGAGGCCCTCGCCCAGAACCCCGACGACGTCGCCCTCGCCACCGTGATGTGGGCCAACAACGAGATCGGCACCCTCATGCCGGTCCATGAACTCGCCGACGCCGCAGCCGAGTTCGGCGTCCCCCTGCACGCCGACGCGGTCCAGGCCGTCGGCCAGGTGCCCGTCGACTTCGCCGCCTCCGGTCTCGCCGCGATGACCGTCTCCAGTCACAAGATCGGCGGGCCCTACGGCGTCGGCGCGCTGCTCCTCGGCCGTGAGCACACCCCGGTGCCGGTGCTGCACGGCGGCGGCCAGGAACGCCATGTGCGCTCCGGCACCCTCGACGTCCCCGCCATCGCCTCGTTCGCGGTCGCCGGGCGGGTCGCCGCCGAGCGGCGCGCCTGGTTCGCCGCCGAGATCGGTGCCCTGCGGGACCAACTCGTCGCCGCCGTCCGGGACTCCGTGCCCGACGCGATCCTCGGCGGCGACCCGGCGCCCGAGGGCCGTCTGCCCGCCAACGCCCACTTCACCTTCCCCGGCTGCGAGGGCGACTCCCTGCTCCTGCTGCTGGACGCCCAGGGCATCGAGTGCTCCACCGGCTCCGCCTGCACCGCCGGAGTCGCCCAGCCCAGCCACGTCCTGCTGGCCACCGGCACCGACCCCGACCTGGCCCGCGGCACCCTGCGCTTCTCCCTCGGCCACACCTCCACCGAGGCCGATGTCGAGGCGCTCGCCAAGGCGATCGGACCGGCCGTGGAACGCGCCCGCGCCGCCGGGCTGACCTGACGGCATGCCGTCCGCATCGTCGCGCCGGGCTGGCGCCGTCCGCATCGTCGCGCCGGGCTGACCGGACAGGGCGACGTCCGCGCCCGCCGTGCCGGACGTCAGGCCGCGGCGGCGTGCGCCTCGCGCACCAGGCGCAGATAGCGGTCCCAGTCCCAGTGCTCGCCCGGGTCCGTGTGATCGGTCCCGGGTACCTCCACGTGTCCGATGACGTGCTCCCGGTCCACCGGTATCCCGTACCGCCGGCACACGCCCGCCGTCAGCCGCGCCGAGGCCGCGTACATCGCGTCCGTGAACGACGACTTCTCCTCCACGAACCCCTCGTGCTCTATGCCGACACTGCGCTCGTTGTACGACCGGTTGCCCGCGTGGTAGGCCACGTCCAGCTCGCGGATCATCTGCGTGACGTGTCCCTCCCGGCCGACGATGTAGTGCGCCGCCGCTCGGTGCCCCGGGTCCTGGAACACCTCCACCGCGCTCGCGAAGCTGCCCTGGGTGACATGGATGACGACCCTGTCGATCCCGTAGTCGTCCGGCCGGTCCGCCCAGCGGAAGTTCGCCTCGGAGGCCGCCACCCACCGCGCGCCGGGGAAGTCCACCGCCCCCTCCACCCGCGGCTTGCGCACCCCCGGCGTCCGCCACCACAGCCGCGCCAGCTGGTCCCGGGCCAGCGCCGCGGTGCCCACGGCCGCCGCCGCGCCGCCGACCAGCAGCGCCCGCCGCCCGATCCGCCGGTCCGAGTCCCGCTCCGCTCCCGCGGCCTTCGCCGGCCTGCCCGGCCGCCCCGCTTCCCCCATGCCCGGTCCCTCCTCGCCCCTCGTGATCGTGAACGAGAGGGCGCGGCCCGCGGTTCCCGCCGCCCCGTACTCTGGAAGGGTTATGACTGAGACCTCGCAGCGCCCCCGCCCCCTTCGCGTCCTCGCCGCCATGTCCGGCGGCGTCGACTCCGCCGTCGCCGCCGCCCGCGCCGCCGAAGCCGGGCACGACGTCACCGGTGTCCACCTGGCGCTCTCCGCCAACCCGCAGTCCTTCCGCACGGGCGCGCGGGGCTGCTGCACCATCGAGGACTCCCGCGACGCGCGCCGCGCCGCCGACGTCATCGGCATCCCCTTCTACGTCTGGGACCTCGCCGACCGCTTCCGCGAGGACGTCGTGGAGGACTTCGTCGCCGAGTACGAGGCGGGCCGCACCCCCAACCCCTGCCTGCGCTGCAACGAGAAGATCAAGTTCGCCGCGCTGCTGGACAAGGCGCTGGCGCTGGGCTTCGACGCGGTGTGCACCGGGCACTACGCGAAGGTCGTGGTGAACGCGGACGGCACCCGCGAGCTGCACCGCGCCTCCGACATGGCCAAGGACCAGTCGTACGTCCTCGGCGTCCTGGACGACAAGCAGCTCGCGCACGCGCTGTTCCCGCTCGGCGACACCGTCACCACCAAGGACGAGATCCGCGCGGAGGCCGAGCGGCGCGGCCTCGCGGTCGCCAAGAAGCCCGACTCGCACGACATCTGCTTCATCGCCGACGGCGACACCCAGGGCTTCCTCGCCCGGCGCCTCGGCAAGGCCGAGGGCGACATCGTCGACGAGTCCGGCAACCGGCTCGGCACCCACGAGGGCGCGTACGGCTTCACCATCGGCCAGCGCAAGGGCCTGCGGATCGGCACCCCCGCCGCCGACGGCAAGCCGCGCTACGTCCTCGACATCTCCCCGGTGGACAACACCGTGACGGTCGGCCCCGCCGAGGCCCTGGACGTCAGCGCCCTCACCGCGATCAAGCCCCGCTGGTGCGGCGCCGCCCCCACCGGCCCCGGCACCTACACGGCCCAACTGCGCGCCCACGGCGGCGAGACCGAGGCGACGGCGGAGGCCGTCGACGGCGAGCTGCGCGTGCGTTTCACCGAGCCGGTCCGCGGCGTCGCCCCCGGCCAGGCGATCGTGCTGTACGACGGCACGCGCGTGGTCGGCTCGGCCACCATCGCGTCGACCACGCGCGCGACGGCCGTACCCTCGGCCTGAGCGGCCCCCCCCCGGCTCCTCCGGGGAGGCCCCAACGGTCCCGCGGAAAGGGACTGTTCGCCGCACCGGCGAGGACCGTCAGCCGTACCCGGCCGGCCGCGCGTGGTGATGTGATGCCCACGCGCCCTCCGGCCCCGCCCGACGGCGCCGCCGGCGTGACCGGCACGGCCCGTCTCCGCCCGTGCCCGCCACGAGCGGCCGTTCGGCGTGCGCGGGGCCCGGGGGCGCCCCACGTGTCACAGAGCCGACAGGAAGCTGCCCATGCCCCGCCCAGCCCTCCTCGCCCTGTCCGCCTGCCTCCTCGCCACGGCGGCCGCCGCCGTCTCCTTCGCCCACGGCGCCTGGACGGGAGTCGTCTGGGTGCTGCTGGCCGGGCTGACCTCCAACGTGGCCTGGTACCACCTGCGCCGAGGCGGGGCGTACGGCCGCCGCGGCCCGGTGGCTCCCGCGGCGAGCTGCTCGGGCGACGGGGCGGGGTGCGGCGGCTGCGTCCGCAAGGCCTGCCCGTGACCGACGGCCACCACGGCCCCGCGCTGCGCGAGACCCCGGCGCTCGGCGCCGGGGCCGGGCGTCCGCGCACGGTCGCTGCCGGAGGAGATCACCGGAACCAGGACTGTGACGTCGGCGGCCGGGTTGCCGACCTCGGTGGCCATGCCGCCGACGTCGGCGGCTCGTCCGACCTGTTCACCGCCGCCGCAGGGCGTGCGCTCGGCCGGCCTCCGCCCGTCCGCCGAGCGCGGCCACGACGGCGCGTCGCCGACGACCGGCCGACCGCCCTCCCCTCCCGGCGAGCCGGGCAGGACCGACGGCGTCAGGCGCGAGCAGGCCCGCCTTCCCCGGTGGGCGGCCCGGACGGCGCGGCAGGGTGGCGGCTCCGGGCCGGTCGCACCGCTCGGGGGAGCCGGGCCGTCGGCACGGTGGCGGCCCCGGGCCGGTCACACCGCGAAGAACTCGCTCAGCACCGGGCCCAGCGCGTCCGGGTCCACCATGTGGGTCTGCGCCTCCAGCACCCGGTACGTGCCCTGCGGCAGCGCCTCCGCCACCGCACGCGCGGCCTCCCGCATCCACGCCGGACTCGCCCCGCCGGCCAGCGCCAGCACCGGCACGCCGACCGACGCCAGCCGCTCCCGGGGCACCAGCGAGTCGCCCATGACCAGGTCGTCGTGGGCGAGGCTGGGCGCGACGGACTCCATGCCCGCCCACATCGGCGACTGCCGGGCGCCCTGGATCATCGCCTCCGCCATGCCGGTCAACCGCAGGAACAGCTCCACCGCGTCCCCGCGCCGCCCCCGCTCCAGCGCCTCGGTCAGGTTCCGGCGGTACGCGGCGCGCTCCTCGGCGCCGCTCGGGGCGAAGTCGGCGTACGGCGTCTCGTACACCGCGGCGCGGCGCACCGGCAGCCCGGAGGCCAGCGCCTCCAGCACCAGCGCGCCGCCCGAGGACACCCCGAACAGCGCGGCGTCGCCCCCGACCGCCTCGACCAGCGCCGCCAGGTCCTCCACCTCGCGGCGCACCTCGTACGGCCGGGTGTCGCCGCTCTCGCCGCGGCCCCGGCGGTCGTACACCACGGCCTCGAAGCCGTCCGCCAGCCGGGCCGCCAGCGGGGCGAGGGTGCCGCCCGTCGACATGGCGCCGCTCACCAGGATCACCGCGGGACCCCGGCCGGTGCGCGCGTAGGCGATCGAGGTGCCGTCGCGGGAAAGAGTCTTGTCGTCCATGCCCGTGCAGACTGCCGCAGGGCGCGCGGCTCATCGCGCTACGACACGTCCAGCACCTCCGTGTCGTAGAAGCACAGGTGGTCCTTGACGGCCGCGACGTCCGGCTTCGGGTCGGGATACGCCCACACCAGGTCGGGCGCGTCCGGCAGCGACCAGTAGGAGGCGGTGCCCTTGAACGGGCAGTGGGTGTGGGTGTCGGACGGGGTCAGCAGGTCCGTGCGCACGTCCTGCGCGGGGATGTAGTACCGCACGGGACAGCCCGTCTCGCGCAGCACCAGGGGTCGGTCGCTCTCCGCCAGCACCCGTCCGGCGTGCACCACGCGCACGCGGACCCGGCCCTGCTCGATGGTGATCGTGTGTCCTTGAACCATGCTCAGCCACAGCGTTTGCGGGCGCCCGGTTCTTCCCGCGTACGGTGGGCGCCATGCGAATCTGCGTCTTCCTCTCCGCCGCCGACCTCGACGACCGGTACACCCTCCCCGCGCGGGAGTTCGCGAAACTGCTCGGCAAGGGCGGACACACCCTGGTGTGGGGCGGCTCCGACGTCGGGCTGATGAAGGTGGTCGCGGACGGGGTGCAGGAGGCGGGCGGCCGGCTGGCCGGGGTCTCCGTGGAGTTCCTGTCCGCCAAGGCGCGGCCCGGGGTGGACGAGATGGTCGTGGCGCGCGACCTCGCCGAGCGCAAGAGGCTGCTGCTGGAGAAGGCCGACGCGGTCGTGATCATGGTGGGCGGGACCGGCACCCTCGACGAGGCGACGGAGATCCTGGAGCTGAAGAAGCACGGCCACACCGACAAGCCGGTGGTGCTGTTGAACACGGCCGGCTTCTACGACGGTCTCAAGGAGCAGTTCCGCCGCATGGAGGACGAGGGCTTCCTGCCCCGGCCCCTGGCCGACCTGGTGTTCTTCGCGGAGGAGCCGGTGGGTGCGCTGGCCTACCTGGAGGAGAGCCGGGGCATCCGGTAGTGCGAGCATGGCGCGCATGGCTACTCATGTGATCACCGGGGCCGGTTCCGGCATCGGCGCGGCCGTCGCCCGCCGCCTGCACGCGCGCGGGGACGACCTCGTGCTCCACGCGCGCGACGCGGGACGCGCGAAGGAACTGGCCGCCGAGTTCCCCGGCGCGCGCACCCTGGTCGGCGACCTCGCCGACCCGGACCGGCTGTCCTGGGCCTTCTCCCACCAGACGCTTCCCGACCGGGTCGACTCCCTGCTGCACGTCGCGGGCGTCGTCGACCTGGGCCCGGTGGGCGAGCTGACCCCGAAGTCCTGGCGCCACCAGCTGAACGTCAACCTGGTCGCGCCCGCCGAACTCACCCGCCACTTCCTGCCCCAGCTGCGGGCGAGCCGCGGCCACGTGGTCTTCGTGAACTCGGGGGCCGGCCTGGCCGCGCACGCCGACTGGTCCGCGTACGCGGCGTCCAAGCACGGCCTGAAGGCGCTCGCCGACTCCCTGCGCCACGAGGAGCACGCGCGCGGCGTCCGGGTGACCTCGGTGTACCCCGGCCGCACGGCCAGCCCCATGCAGGCCAAGGTGCACCAGCAGGAGGGCAAGGAGTACGACGCCGCCCGGTGGATCGACCCCGAGTCGGTCGCCACCACGATCCTGATGGCCCTGGACCTGCCGAGGGACGCGGAGGTCAACGACCTCACGGTGCGGCCCGGCCGGTGACCAAGCCCGGCCGGTGCCGCCCCGGCCGGTGCCGCGCCGGCCCGGTCCGTGCGTCGCGCGGCGCCACGGCGTGCTCCGGCGGCTGGAGTCGCCCGCGGGTTCCGTAGGCTGATCCGGTGAGCGAAGACAGCCAGTTCAGCCTCGGAGCGGCCACGGGCGTCGGGTCCATGCCCGGCGGGGACGCCCGGGAGGCCGCCAAGACCGTCACCGGGTCCTTCGAGGACTTCCCGTATCTCGCCGAGCTGCCCGCGCGCGGACCCGGCGCCGACATGATCGGCCGGACCGCGGGGATGCTCGTCGAGCTGTACGCGCGCGTGGAGCCCAGCGGATGGCGGATCGGCGACCGGCCCGGCCGGGACACCAAGCGGGCCCGGTCCTGGCTGGGCGAGGACCTCGACGCGCTGGAGGAGTTCACCCAGGGGTACGAGGGCGCGCTGAAGGTGCAGGCCGTCGGCCCCTGGACGCTGGCCGCCGGCCTCGAACTGAAGAACGGCGAGGCCGCCCTGTCCGACCCCGGCGCCTGCCGCGACCTCGCCGCCTCCCTGGCCGAGGGCCTGCGGCTCCACCTCGACGAGGTACGCCGCCGGGTCCCCGGCGCCCACCTCGTCCTCCAGCTCGACGAGCCCTCGCTGACGGCCGTCCTCGGCGGCCGGGTGAAGTCCGCCAGCGGCTACCGCACCCACCGGGCGGTGGACCGGCAGATCGTCGAGCAGACCCTGCGCGACGTCGTCGGCGTCCACGCGGGCGGTCCGGTCGTCGTGCACTCCTGCGCCCCCGACGTCCCGTTCGCACTGCTGCGCCGGGCGGGCGCCGCCGCGGTCTCCTTCGACTTCTCACTCCTCACGGAACGTGACGACGACGCGATCGGAGAGGCCGTCGAAGCGGGTACCCGGCTGTTCGCCGGTGTCGTGCCGGGCGTGGACGGCCCGTTGTCAGACCCTGCCGGTAGCGTCATGGGTGTCAGGACGCTGTGGCGCAGGCTGGGGCTGCGACCAGGGCTGCTCGCACAAGCGGTCACGGTCACGCCGGCGTGCGGACTCGCGGGGGCATCCCCGGCGTACGCCCGCCAGGCCCTCGCCCACTGCGTCCGGGCGGCGAGATCCCTCGCGGACAACCCAGAGTAACGGGAGGACAACACGGTGGCCGGCGACAAGCAAGCGGAGACGACGGTGCCCGCCGAGGCGCGGGAGCAGCACGCCCAGCTCGCCGAACAGGTCGAGGAGCACCGCTTCCGGTACTACGTGAAGGACGCTCCCGTCATCAGCGACGCCGAGTTCGACCGCCTGCTGCGGTCCCTGGAGGCGCTGGAGGAGGAGCACCCGGCGCTGCGCACCCCCGACTCGCCGACGCAGAAGGTCGCGGGCGCCTACGAGACGGAGTTCACGGCCGTCCAGCACCGGCAGCGGATGCTCTCGCTGGACAACGCGTTCGACGCGATGGAACTGGCCGCCTGGGGCGAGCGCGTCCACAAGGACGTCGGCACCTCCGCCTACCACTTCCTGTGCGAGCTGAAGGTCGACGGCCTCGCCGTCAACCTCACCTACGAGCACGGCCGGCTCACCCGCGCGGCCACCCGCGGCGACGGCCGCACCGGCGAGGACATCACGCCCAACGTGCGCACCATCGCGGAGATCCCGGACCGGCTGCGCGGCGGTGAGGACGTCCCCGCCCTCGTCGAGATCCGCGGCGAGGTCTACTTCCCGATGGAGAAGTTCGAGGAGCTCAACGCCCGCCTGGTGGCGGCCGGCGACAAGCCGTTCGCCAACCCGCGCAACGCGGCGGCCGGTTCGCTGCGCCAGAAGGACCCGCGCGTCACCGCGTCCCGCCCCCTGCACATGGTGGTCCACGGCATCGGCGCCCTGGAGGGGTACGAGGGCCTCACCCGGCTCTCCGAGGCCTACGACCTGCTGGGGAGCTGGGGTCTGCCCACCTCCTCGCACAACAAGGTGGTCGACGGACTCGACGGCGTACGGCGGTTCATCGAGTACTACGGCGAGAACCGCCACTCGGTGGAGCACGAGATCGACGGGGTCGTCGTCAAGCTCGACGAGATCCCGCTGCAGGGCCGCCTCGGCTCGACGTCGCGCGCCCCGCGCTGGGCCATCGCCTACAAGTACGCGCCGGAGGAGGTCAACACCCGGCTCGTCGACATCCGCGTGGGGGTCGGACGCACGGGCCGGGTCACGCCGTACGCCCAGGTGGAGCCGGTGACGGTGGCGGGTTCCGAGGTCGAGTTCGCGACCCTGCACAACCAGGACGTCGTCAAGGCCAAGGGCGTCCTCATCGGTGACACCGTGGTGCTGCGCAAGGCCGGTGACGTCATCCCGGAGATCCTGGGCCCGGTCGTCGACCTGCGGGACGGTAGCGAGCGGGAGTTCGTGATGCCGGCCGAGTGCCCCGAGTGCGGTACGCCGCTGCGGCCCATGAAGGAGGGCGACGTCGACCTGCGCTGCCCCAACGCCCGCAGCTGCCCCGCCCAGTTGCGCGAGCGCCTGTTCTACCTGGCCGGCCGCAAGGCGCTGGACATCGAGCACTTCGGCTATGTCGCGGCGGCCGCGCTCACCAAGCCGCTGGAGCCGAAGGACCCGCCGCTTGTCGACGAGGGCGACCTGTTCGACCTGACCGTCGAGCAGCTGCTGCCCATCAAGGCGTACGTCCTCGACCAGGATAGCGGGCTGCCCAAGCGGGACCCGAAGACCGGCGAGGAGAAGATCGCCACGGTGTTCGCCAACCAGCAGGGCGAGCCCAGGAAGAACGCGCTCTCCATGCTGGAGAACATCGCGGCGGCCAAGGAGCGCCCGCTCGCCCGGATCCTCACCGGCCTGTCGATCCGCCACGTGGGACCGGTGGCCGCCGAGGCCCTGGCGCGCGAGTTCCGCTCCATCGACCGGATCGAGCGGGCGAGCGAGGAGGAACTGGCCGCCACCGAGGGCGTCGGGCCGATCATCGCGGCTTCCCTGAAGGAGTGGTTCGCCGAGGACTGGCACCAGGAGATCCTGCGCAAGTGGAAGGCGGCCGGGGTCCGGACGGAGGAGGAGGGGGCCGCGGAGGACGAGGGCCCGCGCCCGCTGGAGGGGCTGACCGTCGTGGTCACCGGCACCCTGGAGCACTTCACCCGGGACGGCGCCAAGGAAGCGCTGCAGACCAGAGGAGCGAAGGTGACCGGTTCGGTGTCGAAGAAGACCTCCTTCGTCGTGGTGGGTGACAACCCCGGATCGAAGTACGACAAGGCGATGCAGCTGAAGGTCCCGGTTCTGAACGAGGACGGCTTCGGTGTCCTGCTGGAACAGGGCCCGGAAGCCGCCGCCGAAGCCGCTCTGCCCGTCGAGGAATAGCGGTCGAAGGCCACCCGAACGGCGCATACCGGATGCTTACGGGTGACTGGGGCGCATTCGGGCGACCGTCGACGACCGCTGCCCGTGAAAGCCTTCCGCGGCCTACTGTTGAGATGTGCGCCCGCCGTGCCCGGTCTCGGTCGGGGGCACCCCTGTGGTCCTCGACGGGCTCGTGAGGGCCGGGGCAAGGGTTTTCCAACGCGGCGCCGTTTGATGGCTGTCGGGCATCGGGCCGCGGGGCGTGGGCACCGCCGGCTGTGAGAGGGACGGGAATGGAACCGACCGAGAGCGCCGCCCCGGACTCCCGGCTGTCCGGCCGCCGGGCCGGCGGTGCCTGGTGGGCGAGCCGCTGGGCGGCGTGGTCGGCCCGCCGTCCGGGCGCGGACGCACCCGCGCGGGGCACGGCGGCGCGCGGTGGTGCGCCCACCGCCGTGGACACCCGCCCGGCCGTACCGCTCACGGTGCCGTCCACGGCACCCGTCGCCGGGCTGCCGGGCGGCGAGCACGAGCGGCACCTGTCCTGGCCGGCGCTGCCCGCCGGCGTCGTCGCGGCGGCCGGCTTCACCCTGGGCGCCGGTTTCTACCGCGCCTTCACCGACCACCACGCGCTCTTCCCGTCGGGGGTGGCCGGCTGGTCGCTGGCCGTGCTGACCGGCATCATCGTCGGCCACCTCGTGATGCTCGGCCGCTCCCGCTGGTGGGGCGGCACCGGCTCCGGCGCCGCCCTCACCCTCGCCGTCCTGCTGCTGTACGGCTGGGTGCCGGCCGGCATGGTCAGCCTCACCGTCGTCGTCCTGGTCGGCATAGCCCGGCGCCACCGCTGGCGGCAGGGGGTGCTGCACGGCGCGGTGGACATCCTCGGCATCGGCGCCGGCGCCCTCCTGCTGGCCGCCTTCGGCCGGATACCCTCCGTGGAGATCCCCTGGGACCCGGCGACCTGGACGTTCTACACCGCCCCGCAGGTGATGCTGGTCGCCGCCGCCTACCTCAGCGTCACCCGGGTGCTGCTGTGGTACCTGCACGCCCCGCGCTCCGGGGGCCTGCCCACCGTCGCCCGGACCGCCCTGGTCAGACAGGGCCTGGTGGCCGTCGCCCTGCTGGGGATCGCCCCGCTGGTGTGCGTGGTGGCGGTGGCCAAGCCGATCCTGCTGCCGCTGTTCGCCATCCCGCTCATCGCCCTCGACTCCACCCTGTGGATAGCCCGGGCCCGGGCCGAGGAGCAATTGCGCGACCCGCTGACCGGGCTGCCCAACCGGCAGTGGCTGCTGGAACGCATCTGGACCGCGCTGGACGAGGCCGAGCGGATCGGTGCCCGGGCCGCCCTGATGCTCATCGACCTCGATCGTTTCCGGTCGGTCAATGACACACTCGGTCATCTCGCCGGTGACCGGCTACTGCTGCAGATAGCCGACCGGCTGCGCCTGGCGCTGCCGCGCGGTGCGGAGGTGGCGCGGCTCGGCGGCGACGAGTTCGCCGTCTTACTGCCGGTGGCCGACTCCACCACCTCCGCCACCCGGGTGGCCCGCGGACTGGTCTCGGCCCTCAGCTCCCCGCTCGACCTCGACGGCCTCACCCTCGTGCTGGAGGCCAGTGCCGGGGTCGCCGTCTTCCCCGACCACGCCCTCGACGCCGAAGGCATGCTGCGGCGCGCGGACGTGGCGATGTACCAGGCCAAGCGGGACCGCACGGGCGTGGAGGCCTACGAGTCCAAGCGGGACTCCAACACCCCCGACCGGCTCGGTCTGCTGGGCGATCTGCGCCGGGCGCTGGACGCGCACGAGGTGGAGCTGCACTACCAGCCGAAGGTGCGCTTCGACGGGCAGGTCGCCGGCCTGGAGGCACTGGTGCGGTGGGTGCACCCGGAGCGCGGGAAGGTGCCGCCGGACGAGTTCATAGCCATCGCCGAGTCGTCGGGGCTGATGCCGCACCTCACGGAGTACGTGCTGGAGACCGCGCTCGGCCAGGTCGCGCGCTGGCGGGCGCAGGGACTGTTCGTGCCGGTCGCGGTGAACGTCTCGCCGCGCGACGTGCACACCCCCGGCTTCGCCGGCTCGGTGGCGGCGCGGCTCGCGCGGCACGGGGTCCCGGCGGGGGCGCTGCAACTGGAGATCACCGAGCATGTGCTGCTGGAGGACCCCGAGCGGGCGGCGGACACGCTGAACGGGCTGACCGGGCACGGCGTGAAGATGTCGCTGGACGACTTCGGCACCGGCTACTCCTCGCTGGTGCACCTGCGGCGGCTGCCGGTGAGCGAACTGAAGATCGACCGGTCGTTCGTGGCCCGCCTCGCGGTCGACGCGCAGGACGCGGAGATCGTGCGGTGCACGGTGGACCTCGCCCACTCCCTGGGCCTGCTGGTCGTCGCGGAGGGCGTCGAGGACGACGAGACCTGGGAGCGACTGCGCGACCTGGGATGTGACGCCGTGCAGGGCTGGCTGGTCGCCGCGGCGATGCCCCCGGAGGAGACGACCGCCTGGCTGCGGGCGCGGGGCGCCCGGGGATGGCAGCGCCCGCGGGCGGCACTGCCGGCGGCCGAGTAGGCCCGGCCCCGCACAGCTCGGCCCTCCCGGCCGCCCCCTCCCGGCCACTCCGGGCGGGCGACTTCGCCGACTCCGCCGCCTCCGGCACGTACGCCCCGGCGAACCCGCCGCTGAAGCCGGGAGACGAACCGTTGCACGGCCACGGCCCCCCGCCCCATAGGATTGGCCCCTAACCACACTCACTCACCCCAGAGGAACGCTGCATGCCTGGCATCACGCGCGAGGAGGTCGCCCACCTCGCCCGGCTGGCGCGTCTGGAGCTGAAGCCCGAAGAGCTCGACCACTTCGCGGGACAGCTGGACGACATCATCGGCGCGGTCGCCCGCGTCAGCGAGGTCGCCGACCAAGACGTACCGCCGACCTCGCACCCGCTCCCGCTGACGAACGTCATGCGCGTGGACGAGGTCCGTCCGTCGCTCACCCCCGAGCAGGCGCTCTCCGGCGCCCCGGCCCAGGAGCAGCAGCGTTTCAAGGTGCCGCAGATCCTGGGGGAGGACTGATCACGATGACGGACATCATCAAGCTCACCGCCGCCGAGACCGCCGAGAAGATCGCCTCCGGCGAGCTGACGGCCGTCCAGGTCACCCAGGCCCACCTGGCCCGCATCGAGGCAGTCGACGAGAAGGTGCACGCCTTCCTGCACGTCGACCGCGAAGGTGCCCTCGCCCAGGCGCGCGCCGTGGACGCCAAGCGCGAGCGGGGCGAGAAGCTCGGCCCGCTCGCCGGCGTCCCGCTGGCGCTGAAGGACATCTTCACCACCGAGGGCATCCCGACGACCGTCGGCTCGAAGATGCTCGAGGGCTGGATCCCGCCGTACGACGCGACGCTCACCAAGCGGCTCAAGGACGCCGACGTCGTGATCCTCGGCAAGACCAACATGGACGAGTTCGCCATGGGGTCCTCGACGGAGAACAGCGCTTACGGGCCGACCGGCAACCCCTGGGACCTCACCAGGATCCCAGGCGGCTCCGGTGGCGGCTCCTCCGCCGCGCTCGCCGCGCACATGGCCCCGCTCGCCATCGGCACCGACACCGGCGGCTCCATCCGCCAGCCGGCCGCCGTCACCGGCACGGTCGGCGTCAAGCCGACCTACGGCGCGGTCTCCCGCTACGGCATGGTCGCGTTCTCCTCCTCGCTCGACCAGGGCGGGCCCTGCGCCCGCACGGTCCTGGACGCGGCCCTGCTGCACGAGGTCATCGCCGGCCACGACCCGATGGACTCCACCTCCGTCGAGGCACCGGTCCCGCCGGTGGTCGAGGCCGCCCGCAACGGCAGCGTGGCGGGCATGCGGGTCGGCGTGGTCAAGCAGTTCCGCGGCGAGGGCTACCAGGCCGGCGTCATCCAGCGCTTCGACGAGTCCGTCGCGCTGCTGAAGGAGCTGGGCGCCGAGATCGTCGAGCTGGACTGCCCGTCCTTCGACCTCGCGCTGTCGGCGTACTACCTCATCGCGCCCTCCGAGTGCTCCTCCAACCTCGCCCGCTTCGACGGCCTGCGCTACGGCCTGCGGACCGGCGACGACGGCACGCACTCCGCCGAGGAGGTCACCTCCCTCACCCGTGAGGCGGGCTTCGGCCCCGAGGTCAAGCGCCGCATCATGCTCGGCACGTACGCCCTGAGCTCCGGCTACTACGACGCGTACTACGGCAGCGCCCAGAAGGTCCGCACGCTCATCACGCGCGACTTCGAGCGGGCCTTCGAGCAGGTCGACGTGATCGTCTCTCCGACGACCCCGACCACCGCCTTCCCGATCGGCGAGCGCGCCGACGACCCGATGGCGATGTACCTCGCCGACCTGTGCACGATCCCGACCAACCTGGCGGGCAACGCGGCCATGTCGCTGCCCTGCGGCCTCGCCCCCGAGGACAACCTCCCGGTCGGGCTGCAGATCATCGCCCCCGCGATGAAGGACGACCGGCTGTACAAGGTCGGCGCGGCCGTCGAGTCGGCCTTCGTGGAACAGTGGGGGCACCCGCTTCTGGAGGAGGCTCCGTCGCTATGAGCAAGCTGTCCAAGGCCAAGAACTTCAAGAAGTCCAAGTCCGGTACGTACCTGTCCATGGCCACCACCGCGTTCGGCGCGGTGAGTGTCGTCAAGCAGATGAAGAAGGCGCGCCTGGAGAGCGACACGCTGCGGCTGATCGACGCCACCGTCTCCGCCGCCGCCATCGTCACCGGCCTCGCCATCCTGTACCGCGAGCTGAAGCGGCTGGGCGACGACGACGTCCTGCTGGGCTGAGAGGGAAGCTACACCGTGACCACCACGACCGACCTGGTGTCGTACGAGGACGCGCTGGCGTCGTACGACCCCGTCATGGGCCTTGAGGTCCATGTCGAACTCGGCACCAAGACCAAGATGTTCTGCGGTTGCTCGACCGCTCTCGGCCAGGACGCCAACACCCAGACCTGCCCGGTCTGCCTCGGCCTGCCCGGCGCGCTCCCGGTCGTCAACGCGACCGGCGTCGAGTCGGCGATCAAGATCGGTCTCGCGCTGAACTGCGAGATCGCCGAGTGGTGCCGCTTCGCCCGGAAGAACTACTTCTATCCGGACATGCCGAAGAACTTCCAGACCTCCCAGTACGACGAGCCGATCGCCTTCGACGGCTACCTCGACGTCCAGCTGGAGGACGGCGAGACCTTCCGCGTGGAGATCGAGCGCGCCCACATGGAGGAGGACACGGGCAAGTCGACGCACGTCGGCGGCGCCACCGGCCGCATCCACGGCGCGTCCCACTCCCTGCTGGACTACAACCGCGCCGGCATCCCGCTCATCGAGATCGTCACCAAGCCGATCGTCGGTGCCGGGGAGCGCGCTCCCGAGGTCGCGCGGGCCTACGTCCGTGAGCTGCGCGAGCTCATCAAGGCGCTCGGCGTCTCCGAGGCCCGGATGGAGATGGGCCAGATGCGCTGCGACGTGAACCTGTCGCTGCGCCCGAACGGCACCGAGAAGTTTGGTACGCGCTCGGAGACGAAGAACGTCAACTCGCTGCGTTCCGTGGAGCGTGCGGCCCGGTTCGAGATCCAGCGGCACGCGGCCGTTCTGAACAGCGGCGGCACGATCGTGCAGGAGACCCGCCACTTCCACGAGGACACCGGGTCGACGACCTCGGGCCGCGTGAAGGAAGAGGCCGAGGACTACCGGTACTTCCCGGAGCCGGACCTGGTTCCCGTCGCCCCCTCCCGTGAGTGGGTCGAGGAGATCCGCGCCGGTCTGCCCGAGCTGCCCCTGGCCCGCCGCAACCGGCTCCTCGCCGAATGGGGCATCTCCGCCACCGACATGCAGGCGATCCTGAATGCCGGCGCGCTGGAGCCGATCGTCGCCACGATCGACGCCGGTGCTGACGCGGCCTCCGCCCGCAAGTGGTGGATGGGCGAGCTGGCGCGCAGCGCCAACGAGTCGGGCAAGGCGCTGGACGAGCTGGCGATCACCCCGGCGCAGGTCGCCCGGGTGACCGAGCTGGTCTCCAAGGGCGACCTGAACGACAAGCTGGCCCGCCAGGTCATCGAGGGCGTCCTCGCGGGCGAGGGCACCCCGGACGAGGTCGTCGACAAGCGCGGCCTGAAGGTCGTCTCCGACGACTCGGCCCTGGGCACCGCCGTCGACGAGGCCATCGCCGGCAACCCGGGCGTCGCCGACAAGATCCGCGGCGGCAAGGTGGCCGCGGCCGGCGCGCTGGTCGGCGCGGTCATGAAGGCCACCCGTGGCCAGGCCGACGCGGCCCGCGTCAAGGAGCTGATCCTGGAGAAGCTCGGCGTCAGCGAGGGCTGACCCCACACCGCACCCCACACCGCCCGCAGGGGGCGCTTCGGGCATCCGGTCCGAAGCGCCCCCTGCGCGTCCGGATGTGCCGTACCCGCCGGCCCGGCCGGGCGCGTGTCAGCGGCGGCGGCCCACCATCCGGGCGAAACCGAGCGAACGGCCGGCGTCGGCGCGGAGGAGGTCCACGGAGTCGCGGGCCATGGTCGCCGTGAACTCGCTCGGGCTCTCCTCGGCGCAGACCTCGCTCCACAGCAGCCAGTCGCGCCACCCGTCCGGCTGCCAGTCGGCCGTCTCGACCTCGACGGCACCGGTGCGGGTCCAGTTGCGATGCCACCAGGCGGGGGAGTGGAACGCCCAGAACCCGGGGTCCCAGTGCTCCCCGAGGTGTTCCGGTGGCTCGGTGCCGGTCGGCTCCTCGCGCAGCGAGGGCACGACGACGCCGATCCGGCCGCCGGGCTTCAGCAGCCGCGTCAGGGTGGGAAGGTAGAGGTCGGTGGTGCCGAAGTACTGGTACGCGTCGACGGAGACGATCGCGTCGAAACCGCCCTCCGCGAACGGCAGGTCGTGCGCCTCGGTGTGCACCGGGAACACCCGGTCCGCGAAGCAGGCCTCGGCGACCCGGGCGGCGTTCTCGTCCGGCCTGATCCACAGGTCGGCCGCGGTGACCTGGACGTCGTACTCCCGGGCCAGGAACACCGAGGTGAGCGCCCGTCCGCAGCCCAGGTCCAGGACGCGCGCGCAGGCAGGGTGAGTCCGGTGGGTCCTGCGGATGGGGGGACCACGGCTGGCTCGGCGAGATCGGCACGGTCGGCGGGCATCGGTGACGGGGCTCCTTGCTCTCGGCGTTCTCGGCGTCTTCGGTGTCTTCGGCGTTTCTCGGAAACCATGTACGGGTCCGGGGCCGACACCCTTTCACCGGACGCGCCGATTCCGCACTCACCCGTACGAGGTACGCTCCCGCGCCATGAGTGGACGTACGGACTTCGACAGGCGCGAGGACACCGAGGCGGACGCCGACCCCACCGACGACACCGAGAACGGCCCCGACAACGCCGAGGACGGCACCGACGGCCCCGAAGACGCCCGGCGCGCCCGCTGGGCCGCCGTCGGCACCGGTGCTCTGCTCACCCTGGCCGGACTCGCCGCGGCCCTGCTGCGCCTGACCGGACCCGTTCCGGCCACCGTCCCGGCCGCCTACGCCCTCGGAGCCGCCGTCTGCGCGCTCGCCGCCGTTCTCGGCGCGCGGGGCCGCACCCGGCGCGCCCTGTGGCTGCTGATCGCCGGCGTGATGGTGATGGCCGTGGGGGACCAGCTCGACTGAGCGCGGGGGAGAGCCGGGCGGCCGGCGGCTGTGACCCGCCCCACGTCCGGGGGCTGTGACGTGCCTCCCATGTGCCCCCCAGCCATGTGAAGAAGCACACGAATGCCTCAATCGATCTCTTTGTCCTGCAAGAGTGGCAGCAGTTTGCTCATGCGTTCTTTGCGGGCTGTTCCGTCCATCGACGACTGTTCCCGGTCAAAGATCCCCAATCCTTTCGGGAGCACGTCGTGGCAGCACTAGCACGCTGGTGTGTCCAGCGCCGCCTTGTCGCCGTCCTGCTGTGGTTGCTCGCCTTCGGCGGGATCGCCGCCGGCGCCACGGTCGCCGGCACCGCGTACTCCAACGACTACCAGGTCCCCGGCACCGAGTCCGGCCAGGCCGGCCGGCTGCTGGCCGAGAGCTTCCCGGACCTCGGCGGCGACAGCGACACCCTGGTCTGGCACACCGACTCCGGCACCGTGCGCGCCGCCGACGTCGAGCAGACGATGAACGGCACCCTGCGGCAGATCGAGGACCTGCCCGGCGTCGCCACCGTGACCAGCCCGTACGACGATCAGGGCGGCACCGGCCGGATCAGCGAGGACGGCCGCACCGCGTACGCCACCGTCACCTTCGAGGACCGGGCCTCGGACATCGACAGGACCGAGGCCGAGGCCGTCGTGCGCACCGCCGAGGCCGCCGAGAGCGACGGCCTGCAGGTGGCCATGGGCGGCAGCGCGGTCGGGCTGACCGAGTCCAGCGGCGGACACCTCGCCGAGGTCATCGGCGTCGCCGTCGCCGCGGTGGTGCTCTTCCTCGCCTTCGGCTCGCTCGCCGCCTCCCTGCTGCCCATCGCCACCGCCCTGGTCGGTGTCGGCACCGCCTACGCCGGGATCGTGCTGCTCGGGCACGTCATGACCGTCGCCGACTTCGCGCCCATGCTGGGCATGCTCATCGGGCTCGGCGTCGGCATCGACTACGCGCTGTTCATCGTCACCCGGCACCGGCGCGGGCTGAAGCGGGGCCTGTCCGTGCCGGAGGCCGCGACACAGGCCGTGGCCACCACCGGGCGCGCGGTGGTCTTCGCAGGCGCCACCGTGTGCATAGCGCTGCTCGGCATGCTGACCCTGCGGCTCAACTTCCTCAACGGCGTCGCGATGGCCGCATCCCTGACCGTCGTCCTCACCGTCGCCGCCTCGGTGACCCTGCTGCCCGCCCTGCTGTCCTTCATCGGCCCGCGCGCCCTCAGCCGCCGCGAGCGCCGCCGGCTGACCGAGCTGGGCCCGGAGCCCGAGGTACCGACCGGGCTCGCCGCCCGCTGGTCGGCGTTCGTCGAGCGCCGGCCCAAGGCCCTCGGCGCCCTCGCCCTCGCCGTCATCGCCCTGCTGGCGCTGCCCACCATGGGCCTGCGCCTGGGCACCTCCGACCAGGGCAACGACCCGCAGACCAGCACCACCCGCCAGGCCTACGACCTGCTCGCCGACGGCTTCGGCCCCGGCGTCAACGGACCGCTCACCCTGGTGACCCACGTGGACGGCGCCGAGGACCGGCTCGCCCTCGACGGCCTGGACACCACCCTGCGCGCCACCGACGGCGTCGCCTCCGTCACGCCGGTCATCTACGACTCGCACGGGACGACGGCGTACCTGACCGTCGTCCCCGACTCCGCGCCGCAGTCCCGGGCGACCAGCGACCTCGTCGACCGGCTGCGCACCGAGGTGCTGCCCCGCGCCGAGAGCGGCACTTCGCTCGACGTCCAGGTCGGCGGCGTCACGGCCGGATACGACGACTTCGCGGACGTCATCGTCGGCAAGCTGCCCCTGTTCGTCGGGGTCGTCATCGGACTGGGCTGCCTGCTGCTCCTGCTCGCCTTCCGGTCGGTCGCCATCCCGCTGAAGGCGGCCGCGATGAACGTGGCCGCCGTCGCCGCCGCCTTCGGCGTGGTCGTCGCGATCTTCCAGTGGGGCTGGGGCAGCGAACTGCTCGGCCTCGGCCGCGCGGGCCCGATCGAGCCCTTCCTCCCGGTGATCATGGTGTCGGTCCTCTTCGGGCTCTCCATGGACTACCAGGTCTTCCTGATCAGCCGGATGTACGAGGAGTGGCTGGAGACCGGCGACAACCGGGTCGCCGTCCGCGTCGGCCTCGCCGAGACCAGCCGTGTGATCAACTCCGCGGCGGTCATCATGATCTCGGTGTTCCTCGCCTTCGTCCTCAGCGGCGACCGGGTGATCGCCATGTTCGGCATCGCGCTGGCCTCCGCCGTCGCCCTGGACGCCTTCGTCCTGCGCACCCTCCTCGTCCCGGCCCTGATGCACCTGCTCGGCGGCGCCAACTGGTGGCTGCCCGCCTGGCTGGACCGCCGCATGCCCCGCATCAGCATCGAGCCGCCCGAGTGCCGTGCAGCCGCCCATGAGAGGCTCACGGACGTCGTGGCGGAACTGGAGAAGGAGCAGGACCAGCGGGATGTACGCGAAATCCCTGGGTGAGGACGGCGCCGAACTGCGGCCCCTGGAGGTCTGGCACGCCGAGGACCTGCTCGCCAACATCGACCGGGGCCGGGAGTTCATCGGCCGCCACGTCGGCCTGCCGGACAGGATCACCGACCTGGAGACGGCCCGGTCCTACCTGCGGTCGTACGCCGAGAAGCGCGCCGCCGACGCCGGCAGCCTGCACGGGCTGTGGCTGGACGGCGAGCTCGTCGGCGGACTGCTGTTCCGGGTGTGGGACACCTCCCTCGGTGTCTGCGAGGCCGGCTGCTGGCTGGTGCCCGCGGCGGCGGGGCGCGGCCTCGTCACCCGCGGGATGCGGACCCTGCTGGACTGGGCGTTCGACGACCGCGGCATGCACCGCGCCGAGTGGTACGCCTCCACGGCCAACGAGGCCAGCCTCAACGTGGCCCGCCGGCTGGGCATGACCCGCGAGGGCGTGCTCCGCGAGAACTACCCCTACCGGGGCGTGCGCACCAGCACCGAACTGTGGGCGGTGCTCGCCCCCGAATGGCGTGAGGCACGCGCGCGTGAGGCACGCGCCGATCATTAAGGGGCCTCTCAGACAGCGTCCGTACGGTGCCGGGCATGGACACCAGGACTACCGCCGAGACCGCGGAGACTCCCGAGACCGCGGAGACTTCAGCGGCTTCCGTGACCGCCGAGACCCCCGCGACCGCCGAGACCCCCGCGACGGTCGGCGACGCCGAGACCGAGAACACCGTGAGCATCGACGCCGGCGAGAAGGGCGGCTCGTCGGAGGTCGGGCAAGGCGCCGGGGCCATCGTCTCCGTCGCGCTCGGCGTGGTCTCGCTCACCGGCGGCTGGACCGGCACCGTCGCCGCAGCCCGCGAGACCCTCGTCGGCCGGCTGGAGACCTCGTCGGGCGCGAGCGTCGCCCGGCAGATCCAGGAGGTCTACGGCGACGCCTGGCACACCACCGCGCTCTGGGCGGGCCTGTTCGCGCTGGCCGCTCTGGTCACCGCCGTCGTGGTGCTGTTGCGCCCCGCCTTCGGTGTCCCGGGCCGGCCCCAGTCCGGGTGGATCCGGTCGGCCGCCTGGGCGGGCGTCGCGCTGGGCCTCGTAGGACTGCTCCTGGCCGTCCTCACGTACAGCGACGCCCTGCTCGGACTGCCGTCGGCCGGCTGAGGCTGCCCCGGGGAGAGGCGGCCCCGTCTGAGGACCCGGGGCTCCGCTAAGTCCCCGCCGGCCCCGCCTAAGGACCCGCCCCGCCCCCCAAGATGCGGCACTCTCCCGATGCGACCGGCCCCCCTGGGAGACGAAGGTTGGGGCATCGCACACAGCGATGCCAGAAACCGTCGTCCGAGGGGGACACCATGTACGCCTACGAACTGCACCAGCACCGTTCCGCCGAGCTGATCCGCCGGGCCCGGCAGGACCGGCTGGTCCGCGAGGCCCTGCGCGCCCGGCGTCAGGCACGGAAGAACGCCGAGCCCGAGTCCCATACCCGGCGCCTCAGCGGCCGCCACCGGTTCGCGCGGGCGGCCTGAGCCGGCGCCGTTCCCGGTGATCCGATAAGGGATGGGGCGATGTCGGAAGCGTGTGCGATGCTCGGACCCGTGGAGACCAGGTCCGTCAGTCCCGTCTTCGTCGGCCGCGCCGCCGAGTTGGAGACCCTGCACGACGCGCTCGCCCGCGCCGCCGCGGGAGAGCCGCAGGCGCTGCTCGTCGGCGGTGAGGCCGGGGTCGGCAAGACCCGGCTCGTCGAGGAGTTCGCCGGCGCGGCCTGCCGCGCCGGCGCCGTCGTCGCCGTCGGCGGCTGCGTGGAGATCGGCGCCGACGGGCTGCCGTTCGCCCCGTTCTCCACCGCGCTGCGCGCCCTGCGCGCCGCCCTGCCGGGCGAACTGGCCGCCGCGGCGGCCGGCCAGGAGGAGGAGCTGGCCCGCCTGCTCCCGGAGTTCGGCGAGCCGCGCACCGGACGGCACGACGAGGAGGGCATGGCCCGTCTCTTCGAGCTCACCGCCCGGCTCCTGGAGCGCGTCGCCGCCGACCGCACCGTGGTCGTCGCCCTGGAGGACCTGCACTGGGCCGACGCCTCCACCCGCCACCTGCTGTCGTACCTGCTGCGCACCCTGCGCACCGGCCGCCTGGTCGTCCTGGCCACCTACCGCTCCGACGACATCCACCGCCGCCACCCGCTGCGCCCCCTGCTCGCCGAACTCGACCGGCTGCGCACGGTCCGCCGGATCGAACTCGCCCGGTTCAACCGGGAGGAGGTGGGCCGGCAGGTCGCCGGTATTCTCGCCGCCGAACCCGACCCCGCCCAGGTCGACGAGATCTTCGCCCGCTCCGACGGCAACGCCTTCTTCGTCGAGGAACTCGCCGTCGCGGGCCACGAGGGCTGCTGCACCGGTCTCACCGACTCCCTGCGGGACCTGCTGCTGGTGCGGGTGGAGGCGCTGCCCGAGCACGCCCAGCAGGTCGCCCGGATGGTCGCCGAGGGCGGCTCCACCGTCGAGTACCCGCTGCTCGCCGCGGTCGCCCGGCTCCCCGAGGACGACCTCATCGAGGCGCTGCGGGCCGCGGTCAACGCCAGCATCCTCACCGCGGCCCCCGTCGGCGACGGCTACCGCTTCCGGCACTCCCTCGTCCGCGAGGCCGTCAGCGACGACCTGCTGCCCGGCGAGCGCTCCCGCCTCAACCGGCGCTTCGCCGAGGCACTGGAAGCCGACCCCGCGCTGGTGCCCGCCGACGAGCGGGTCACCCGGCTGGCCAGCTACTGGTACCACGCCCACGAACCGGCCAAGGCCCTGCCCGCCGTCCTCGACGCGTCCGTCCAGGCCCGCCGCCGCCACGCCTACAGTGAGCAACTGAGCCTTCTGGAGCGGGCGATGGAGCTGTGGGACACCGCCCCGGAGAACGTCCGCGCCGGCCTGCGCCTGATCGACCACGCCGAGGTCTACCGCCCCTGCGGCTGCGACCCCGCCACCACCACGCTCAGCTATCTCGACCTGATGGCCGAGGCCGCCGTCGCGGGCCGCCTGTGCGGCGAACGCGACCGCGCCCTGAAGATCACCAAGAAGGCGCTGCGCCTGCTGGCCGACGACACCGACCCGCAGCGCTCCGCCTGGTTCTGGGTGCAGCGCTCCCGGCTGATGCAGGCCGTCGCCCGCAGCGACGGCTGGACCGAACTGGCCACCGCCCAGGACCTGGTCCGCGGTCTGCCGCCGTCCGAGGTGCACGCCGAGGTCCTCGCCGCCGTCGCGAGCTGGTGCATGCTGCACGAACCGGGCCCCGACGCCCTGACAGCCGCCGAACGCGCCGTCGAGTACGCGCGCATGGTCGACGCCCACGACATCGAACTCAACGCCCGCCTCACCCTCGGCGGCCTGCGCGTCGACTCCGGCGACACCGAGGCCGGCCTCGCCGAGATGTACGAGGTCAAGGCGCGGGCCGCGGAACTCGGCCTGGACAGCGAACTGGGCCGCGCCCTGGTCAACCTGCCGTCCGTGCTGGAGGGCGTCGGCCGCTCGGCGGACGCCGTCGCCCTGCTGGAGGAGGGCGTGCCCGTCGCGCGTCGGCTCGGACTGGTCGACGCCGAGGCGTGGATCTGGGGCAACCTCGCCGAGTCCCTGCTCTCCCTCGGCCGCTGGGACGATGCCGCGGCCGCCGCGGCCAACGCCCAGCGCTTCGAGCAGAGCGCCAAGCCGCGCACCGCCGGCTCGGTCCGCCTCGCCCAACTCGCCTTCGCCCGGGGTGATCTGACCGGGGCCGCCGGCCATCTCGCGACCGCCCGCGGCTCCTTCGGCACGCACGACGTCATGCCCCAGTACTCCCTGCCGATGAGCTGGCTCGCCCTCGGCATCGCGGCGGCCGAGGGCCGGCTGGACGGCGCCCGCGCCGAGCTGGAGCACGCCCTGGAGGCCGGCCTGCCGCCCGGCACCCAGCGCTACGGCTGGCCGCTGGTGCTCGCCGCCGCCACCGCCGAGGCCGACGCGCTGGGTGTGCCCGCCGCCGCGGCCGGGCGGGGCCGGATCCTCGACCTGCTGCGCACCACGGCGAAGGGCCTGGCCACCGGGGCCCCGCTGTGGCGCGCCCACGAACAGTGGGTGCGCGCCGAACTGATGCGCGCCGAGGGCCGGCTCGACCCCGACGAGTGGTGCGCGGCCCTCGCCGCCGTGGAACCGCTCCAGCGGCCGTACGACCTCGCGCGGGTGCGCCACCGGCTCGCCGAGGCCCTGCTGGCCACCGCCCCCGGCGACGACGAGCGGGCCCGCGCCACCGAGCTGTTGCGGCTGGCGGGCGCGGTGGCCGAGCATCTCGGCGCCCGCCCGCTGGCCGACGCCGTCAGCCGCCTCGCCCAGCGCGCCCGGCTCACCCTGAGCCACGCCACCCGGTCCGCGCCCACCCCGGCCGACGCCCTCGGCCTGACCAACCGTGAGCGGGACGTCCTGCGCCTGGTGTCCGCCGGGCGTACCAACCGCCAGATCGCCGAGGAGCTCTTCATCTCCCCGAAGACGGCCAGCGTCCACGTCTCCAACATCCTCTCCAAGCTGGGCGTCTCGGGCCGGGGCGAGGCCGCGGCCGTCGCCCACCGGCTGGGCCTGTTCCCGGCGGAGGTGGCGGCGGGAGCGGGCACCGGATGACGGGCACGCCGGCGGCTCCGCCGCGGCCCGGGAAGGAGCACGCGTGTTCAACGCCCTGGAAGAGCTGTTCGCGCCGGGTCGCAGGCACACCCGGGACGAGCGGAAACGGCTGGAACTGAGCCGCGAGGACGTCGGAGACAACGACCCGGGACGAGGACCGGTGGACCTCGACTCAGGCAAGGTCGTCGTACGGCTGCGGAAGCGGGCCCCCGCCGACGGCGAGGCGGACCCTCGGGCCACGCCCGGCGCGGACCCGGGCGGCGCGGCCCCGGGCGGCGGCGAGGCGGACGGTGACGCGACAGGCGGCGACGGAGCGGACGCCTTGGGGCAGGCGGGGGCGCGGCAGGCGGCGAGAGGCCCGGACGGCGCCGGGGACAGGCGCTAGCTCACCCGCAGCTCCAGGATGCGGTCGTCGCCCTTCCGTGGGTCGCCCCGGCCGTCGGTGTTGCTGGTGGCCACCCACAGCCGGTCGCCCCCGGCCGCCACCACGGTGCGCAGCCGCCCGTACTCGCCGGTCAGGAAGGCCTGCGGCTGCGCCGAGGTCTCCGTGCCCTTCAACGGGATCCGCCACAGCCGGTTGCCCCGCAGGCAGGCCATCCACACGGAGCCCTCCGCGTAGGCGATGCCGCTGGGAGAGGCCTCCTCCGGGCGCCACTGGGCGATCGGGTCGTGGTAGTCGCCGTCGCCGGAACGCCCCTCCACCTCGGGCCAGCCGTAGTTGTCGCCCGGCTTGATCGCGTTGAGCTCGTCCCAGGTGTCCTGGCCGAACTCGGAGGCGAAGAGCCGCTGCTTGCGGTCCCAGGCCAGGCCCTGCACGTTGCGGTGGCCGAGGGTGTACACCGGCGAGTCGGCCGACGGGTTGCCCGGGGCGGGCTCGCCCTCCGGGGTGAGCCGGAGGATCTTGCCGCCCAGGGAGTCCTCGTCCTGGGCGAGCCCCCGGTCGCCGGTCTCACCCGTCCCCACGTACAGCATCCGGTCCGGGCCGAAGGCGATCCGCCCGCCGTTGTGGATGACGCCCTTGGGAATCCCCTTGAACAGGGTGTCCGGTGCGCCGAGCTGCTCCCCGGCGGGCTTGTTCTCGTCGTAGATCATGCGGACCACGCGGTTGTCGGAGGCCGACGTGAAGTACGCGTAGATCATGTGGTCCGCGGCGTAGTCGGGTGACAGGGCGATGCCCAGCAGCCCGCCCTCGCCGCCCGGCTCGACCCCCGACACCTCGCCCAGCTCGGTCTTGCGGCCGGTGTCCGGGTCGACCCGGGTGATCGTGCCCTCGTCGCGGGAGGCGACCAGCAGGTCGCCGTCCGGGATCGGGGCGATGCCCCAGGGGCTGCGCAGGCCCTCGGCCACCGTGCGCACCACCGTCACCGTCCCCTTGGCGGGCGGAGTCTCCTCGGTCGCCCGGGGTGAGGGCGTGGCCGGCGCGGACGGGGCACCCCGCGAGGTGGCGCCGGGCGGGCCCGCGTCATCGGAGGAACAGCCGGCCGTCAGCAGCAGCGTGCCCGCGGCCAACACGGCCGTCACAGCTCGACGTCGCACGATCTTGGTCCCTTCGACGCGGTGATCTCTCCTTGTCATACACCGCTCGCGCCTCCCAGGTTCCCGATCACCGGAACTCCAACCGCCCGCCGTGAGAGCCGGTGCGGCGGTGCTCACTCCCAGGACCCCAGCGCGCCCGGCAGCGCCGCCACCTCCGCCAGGTCGCGCGAGGTCAGCCGCAGCTCCGCCGCCCCGGCGTTCTCCCGCACCCACCGCTCCTGCTTGGTACCCGGCACCGGCACCACGTGGCGGCCCCGGGACAGCACCCAGGCCAGCGCCACCTGCGCCGGGGTGACGTCCGGCCCGTGCCGGCGGGCGATCCGGCGCAGGCCGGCCACGATCGGCTGGTTGGCGGCCATCATCTCGGCCGTGAAGCGCGGATGCCGGGCCCGCATGTCCTCCGGCTCGAAACCCTGGCCGGGGGTCAGGGTCCCGGTGAGGAAACCGTTCCCCAGAGGCATCGCCGCGAGGAAGCCGACCCCGCGCTCCGCACACCACGGCAGCAGCGCCTCCAGCGCCTCCGGCGACCACACCGACAGCTCGGCCTGCACCGCGCTCACCGGAAACACCTGCTGCACCCTTCGCAGTTGGCGCAACGTCGCGTCGTACAGCCGGGCCCCGCCCGTCCGCCGCCCGCCACGCACCCCGACCGCGCACAGGCCCAACGCCCGCACCTTTCCCGCCTGGACCAGCTCGGCCATCGCCCCCCAGGTCTCCTCCACGGGGACCTCCGGGTCGGCGCGGTGCAACTGGTAGAGGTCGATCACGTCCGTCTGCAGCCGGCGCAGCGACGCGTCACAGGCCCTGCGCACGTAGCCCGGGCGGCCGTTGGCCACGATGTGCTGGTCGCCGGCCAGCAGGCCCACCTTCGTCGCCACGAACGCGTCCGCCCGACGCTCCTTGAGGACCCGGCCCAGCAGCAGCTCGTTGGTGAACGGCCCGTACATGTCGGCGGTGTCCAGCAGCGACGACCCCAGGTCCAGCGCCCGGTGGACCGCCCTCAGCGACTCCTCGCCCCGCCGCCGGGACGCGCTGTAGCCCCAGCTCATCGGCATGCACCCGAGTCCGACGGACCCCACCCCGAGTGCCCCCGCGCCGATCGTCCTGCACTCCACCTGCCCGTGACCCTCCCTGTGCCGACCACCAACCTAACCTCTGCACGCGCGCGTGCCTGACGTAGCCTCCCGGGCATGACGAACGACCTGGTGCGCGACGTGTGGCTGCCCATCCCGCCCGACGGCATCGACGGGCTGCCGGACGGTCTCAACTACCTGTTCTGGGACGGCGGGAAGGACGGTGACCAGCCCTATCCGGGCGACCCCGCCGACTGCGCCGTGTACGTGGTGCCGTACATGAAGCGACAGTCGGTGAAGGTGCGTCCGCTCCGTGAACTGCGCAACGTCCGGCTCGTACAGACCCTCACCGCCGGCGTCGACGACGTCAGCGCGAACCTGGCCGACCTGCGGCCGGGGGTGGCGCTGTGCAACGCGCGCGGAGTGCACGAGGCGAGCACCGCGGAGCTCGCGCTGACCCTCACGCTCGCCGCCCTGCGCGACATCCCCGGCTTCGTGCGGGCACAGCGCGAGGAGCGGTGGCTGACCGGGTTCCGGCCCGCGCTCGCCGACAAGAGCGTCCTGATCGTCGGCTACGGGGCGATCGGCGCCGCCATCGAGGACCGGCTCGCGCCGTTCGAACTTGCGCGGGTGGCGCGCGTCGCGCGCTCCGAGCGCACCACGGCGCGCGGGCCGGTGCACCCGATCACCGAACTGCCCGCCCTGCTCCCCGAGGCGGACGTGGTGATCCTCTCCACACCCCTGACGGAAGCCACCCGCGGCCTGGTGGACAAGGACTTCCTGGCGCGGATGAAGGACGGTGCGCTGCTGGTGAACGTCGCCCGGGGCGCGGTCGTGGACACCGGCGCCCTGCTCACGGAGCTGGAGAGCGGCCGCCTCGTCGCCGCCCTGGATGTCGTCGACCCCGAGCCGCTGCCGCCGGGCCACCCGCTGTGGAGCGCGCCCGGGGTGCTCATCACCCCGCACGTCGGCGGCCCCAGCTCCGCGTTCCTGCCGCGTGCCAAGCGCCTGCTGGCCGACCAGTTGGAGCGATTCGTGAACCGGGAGCCACTGCGCCACGTGATCCTCACGACGGGCGCGGCAACCGCGTAGTCCGCTTCGGGCACCCTCCGCAGCGCCCCGGACGCGGGCCGTGCGCGCCCCGCGTCGACCGTCACGGAGCGTAGAGGAACTATGTCCCTGAGTGACGAGACTGGTGTATCGTCCCGACAGGGGCTGCGCCGCGCACCGTTTCGGCGCCGGGGATGGACATTTCAGACTTGTGAGGGGGGCGACGGGCGATGCACGGCCTATGGACGACCGATCCGACGCGGTGGGGCCGCCGGCGGCGGCCCTGGCGCACGGCCGCGCGCAGACGCGGCCAGAACACCCACCCCATCCATCACCACCGCAGGCACGGCGTCCGCCGACGGCACGCGCACCGGTCCCGGCCGGCGCCCGGACCGGTGTCGACCGGGAGGGCCCGGTGACCGCGCCGCCGCCGACCTCCACGACCCTCCTCGACGGAGCGCCTCGGGCGCACCCCGTGGCCGGACCGGCCCCGGCCGGTGCGCCGCCCGCCGGCCCGGGGCGGTCGAGCCTGGTCCACCAACTGGTGCTGGCCCTGGTCTGCGCGGGATACGCCGTCGGATCCGCGCTCGGCTGGGGCTCCAGCGAACTCGCCCTCGTGATGGGTGACTTCGGGCTCAGCGCCGCGGCGGGCACCGCGGCCGTCTCCTGCTTCCTCTACGCGCGCACCCGACGCGTCCGCTTCCGGCCCGCCTGGCTGCTGTTCGCCCTCTCCTCGGCGATGGCGGCCCTGGGCAACGGCGTCTGGGGGTGGTACGAGGTGCTGCTGGAACGTCCCGTGCCCAGCCCCTCCTACGCCGACCTGTTCTTCCTGTGCTTCGCGCCGCCCGCGATCGTCGGCCTGCTGGTCCTCGCCACCCGGCCCGCGAACAAGGCCGGCTGGGTCTGTCTGGCGCTGGACGCCTGGCTGATCGCCGGGTCGCTGCTCACCCTGTCGTGGAGCCTGGCGCTCGCCCAGGCCGCCCGGTTCGAGGGGGCCAGCGTCGCGCACGCCGCGCTCTCCCTGGCGTACCCGCTGCTGGACATCGCCCTGGTGAGCATGGTGCTGGTGCTGCACTTCCGCCGCACGGCCGTCAACCGCACGGCCGTCAACACCGCGATCGGGGCGCTCGCCCTGACGGTGATGTGCGATGCCCTGTTCACCTCCCCTCTGCTCCACCATGCCTACCGTTCCGGCCAGTTGCTCGACGCCGGCTGGTTCGCCGGCTCGCTGCTGCTCGCCTACGCCCCCTGGGCCGCGCCCCGCCATCTCGGGCCCGGCGAGTCCGAGGGGCACACGCGCGTGGTGCACGAGCACCTGCCCCGACAGCGAACCGGTGCCCCCCAGTACACCGCCCCGACACCCTCCGTGTCCGGAGCACCCGGTGTGTCCGGCGTGTCGGCGCCCGGCGGGGAGTACCCGCGCATCCCGGCCACCCGGCCCGTCACCGGGTCGCTGGCCGCGCTGACGCCCTACCTCGCCGCCGCCGTCTGCACCCTGGGAATCCTCTACAACGTCCTCAACGGTCGCGACGTCGACCGGGTGGTCCTCCTGACGGCGGGCACCGTCGTCCTGGCGCTGGTCGTGCGCCAGGGCATCATGCTGCTCGACAACATGGCGCTCACCCACGAACTGGCGCAGAAGGAGAACCACTTCCGCTCCCTGGTGCAGGGCTCCAGCGACGTCATCATGATCGCCGCCCCCAGCGGGGTCCTGCGGTACGTCTCCCCGGCCGCCGCCGGTGTCTACGGCCGCCCGGCGGAGGAGCTGGTGGGCACCGAACTGGCCGGTCTCATCCACCCGGAGGACCTGGGCTGTGTGGTGCACGAGCTGCGCCGCTTCCTCGCCGCCAGCCCCCAGGACGAACCCACCACGCGCATCGAGTGCCGCTTCCGCTCGGGCGGTGGGGGCACCTCCCGCTCGGGCGACGCCGAGAGCGGGGGAGGCTGGCTGAACGTCGAGTCCACGGTCAACCGCCACCACGGCGGCCTCATCTTCAACAGCCGGGACGTGACCGAGCGCGTGCGCCTGCAGGCGCAGCTGCAGCACAACGCCGAGCACGACCCGCTCACCGACCTGCCCAACCGTTCCCTGTTCACGCGCCGGGTCCAGCAGGCTCTGTCCGGCCGGCGCAGCTCCGACCGGGGCACCGCGCTGCGCAACACCGCCGTCCTCTTCATCGACCTGGACGGCTTCAAGGCGGTCAACGACACCATCGGGCACCAGGCCGGCGACGAACTGCTGGTCCAGGCCGCCCGGCGGCTCCAGGAGGCGGTCCGCCAGGGCGACACCGCCGCGCGGCTGGGCGGCGACGAGTTCGCGGCCCTGATCGTCGGCGACCACACCCGGGACCGGTCCGCCCGTGAACGGCACATCCTGGAGCTGGCCGACCGCCTCCGGCTCACGCTCTCCCAGCCCTACACCATCGACGGCAACGAGGTCCGGGTCGCCGCCTCCATCGGGGTGGCCTTCGCCGAACCGGGTCTCGGCGCGGGCGAGCTGCTGCGCAACGCCGACCTGGCGATGTACCGGGCCAAGGCCGCCGGTAAGGGCCGGGTCGAGCTGTACCGGCCGCAGATGCAGCAGGACGTCGTCCGCAGGGCGGAGCTGGCCGGCCGGCTGCGCGCCGCGCTGCACGACGGCGAGTTCACACTGCTGCACCAGCCCGTCGTGCGCCTGGACGACGGCGCGATCACCGCGGTCGCCGCGCACGCACGCTGGCGGTCCTCGCAGGGCGTGCTGTTCACCCCGGCGGAGTTCCTGCGGGTCGCCGACGAGGGCGACCGGACGTCCGAGCTGAGCCGCTGGGTGCTGGAGGAGGCCGTGGAGCAGGCCGCCGAGCGCGCCGCGAGCGGAGTGGTCCTCCCCGTGGCGGTGCGGATGAGCGCGCGCCGGCTACTGGACCGGTCGCTGCCGCTCGGCTCGGTCGAGGCCCTGCTGACCCGCCACGGACTGCCGTCCGGAGCGCTGGTGGTCGAGCTGTCCGACGCGGACCCCGGGATCGCGCTGGACGAGCTGGAGCGCCGCCTGGGCGCCCTGCGCCGACTCGGGGTACGGATCGCCCTCGACGGCTTCGGCAGCGGCTATGCGGCGCTCACGGCGCTGCGCAGACTGCCGGTCGACATCATCAAGCTCGACCGAGGCCTGGTGGAGGGCGTCGTGGAGTCCGCCCGGCTGCACAAGATCACCAGCGGGCTGCTGCGCATCGCCGGCGACCTCGGGCTGCAGTCCGTGGCCGACGGCGTGGACCTGCCCGAGCAGGTCGTCGCGTTGCGCGCGATGGGCTGCACCCACGGGCAGGGCATGGCGTTCTCCGGTCCGCTGGACGAGTACCGGCTGCGCCGGGCGCTCGGATCCGGCCACTACCCGGTGCCGCACGCGTCGGCCGAACCGGCGTTCGCGGGCGGGGGCGCGGCGGTGTACAGCGGGAGTGTGCCGGCCGTGCTGCAGGGGGGCACCCTGGGCGCCACCACGACCCTCCGTTCACATAATGAGACCCCCGTCCCACCCACTTGACAGTGGGTGCGTGCCGGGGGGAGGGTCAGTGCCATGCGCACCCGAATTCTCGTACTTGGAAAGCGCGTCGGCTGACGCTGAGCCCTGATCGCTCAGCGACCCCACCGGCGCGCTCCCCTCGCTTGCCCTACGGCACGAGGGGTTTTTTGTTGCACCAGCACCAGTCGTAGTTCGCCCAAACCCTCGCAAAACCCTCAGCATCGAGAAGAGAATGCCGATGACCGAGCAGGCCACCGGGGCCCATCCGCAGCCGCGGCCCCGATCCGGAGGACACAACTCCGCTCCCGTCGAGCACGTCACGGGCGCGCAGTCCCTCATCCGTTCTCTCGAGGAAGTCGGCGCCGACACGGTATTCGGCATTCCGGGCGGTGCGATCCTCCCCGCCTACGACCCGCTGATGGACTCCACCCGGGTCCGCCACGTCCTGGTCCGCCACGAGCAGGGCGCCGGCCACGCGGCCACCGGCTACGCCCAGGCCACCGGCAAGGTCGGCGTCTGCATGGCCACCTCCGGCCCCGGCGCCACCAACCTGGTCACCCCGATCGCCGACGCGCACATGGACTCCGTTCCGATGGTCGCGATCACCGGCCAGGTCGCTTCCAAGGCGATCGGCACGGACGCCTTCCAGGAGGCGGACATCGTCGGCATCACCATGCCGATCACCAAGCACAACTTCCTGGTCACCAAGGCCGAGGACATCCCGCGGGTGATCGCGCAGGCGTTCCACATCGCCTCCACCGGCCGCCCCGGCCCGGTCCTGGTCGACATCGCCAAGGACGCCCTGCAGGCGCGGACCACGTTCTCCTGGCCGCCCACCATGGACCTGCCCGGCTACCGTCCGGTGACCAAGCCGCACGCCAAGCAGATCCGCGAGGCCGCCAAGCTGATCACCGCCGCCAAGCGGCCCGTGCTGTACGTCGGCGGCGGTGTCCTGAAGGCGAAGGCGACCGCCGAGCTGAAGGTGCTCGCCGAGCTGACCGGCGCGCCCGTCACCACCACCCTGATGGCGCTCGGCGCCTTCCCCGACAGCCACCCCCAGCACCTGGGCATGCCCGGCATGCACGGCTCCGTCGCGGCCGTCACCGCCCTGCAGAAGGCCGACCTGATCGTCGCCCTCGGCGCCCGCTTCGACGACCGCGTCACCGGCAAGCTGGACAGCTTCGCCCCGTACGCCAAGATCGTCCACGCCGACATCGACCCGGCCGAGATCGGCAAGAACCGGGACGCCGACGTGCCGATCGTCGGCGACGCCCGTGAGGTCATCGCCGACCTGATCCAGGCGGTGCAGAAGGAGCACACCGAGGGCCACCGGGGTGATTACGGCGCCTGGTGGACGGACCTGAAGCGCTGGCGCGAGACCTACCCGCTCGGCTACGACCAGCCCGACGACGGCTCGCTCTCCCCGCAGCAGGTCATCGAGCGCATCGGACAGCTCGCCCCGGAGGGCACGATCTTCGCCGCCGGCGTCGGCCAGCACCAGATGTGGGCCGCGCACTTCATCGAGTACGACAAGCCCGCCACCTGGCTCAACTCCGGCGGCGCCGGAACCATGGGCTACGCGGTCCCGGCCGCGATGGGAGCCAAGGCCGGCGCCCCGGAACAGACGGTGTGGGCCATCGACGGCGACGGCTGCTTCCAGATGACCAACCAGGAACTGACCACCTGCGCCCTGAACAACATCCCGATCAAGGTCGCCGTCATCAACAACGGCGCCCTCGGGATGGTCCGCCAGTGGCAGACCCTGTTCTACAACCAGCGCTACTCCAACACCGTCCTCCACAGCGGCCCGCACGACGTCAACCCGGACGCCCGGGGCACCCGCGTCCCCGACTTCGTGAAGCTGTCCGAGGCCATGGGCTGCTACGCGATCCGCTGCGAGTCCCCCGACGACCTCGACAAGGTCATCGAGGAGGCGAACTCCGTCAACGACCGCCCCGTCGTCATCGACTTCGTCGTCCACGAGGACGCCATGGTGTGGCCGATGGTCGCCGCCGGCACCTCCAACGACGAGATCATGGCCGCCCGGGACGTCCGCCCCGACTTCGGCGACAACGAAGACGACTGAGCGAGAGAGACGAAAGACATGTCCAAGCACACGCTCTCCGTCCTGGTGGAGAACACCCCGGGCATCCTGGCCCGGATCGCCGCTCTCTTCTCCCGGCGCGGCTTCAACATCGACTCGCTCGCGGTCGGCGTCACCGAGCACCCCGACATCTCCCGCATCACCATCGTGGTCAATGTCGAGGACCTGCCGCTGGAACAGGTCACCAAGCAGCTCAACAAGCTGGTCAACGTGCTCAAGATCGTCGAGCTGGAGCCGTCGCAGGCCGTCCAGCGGGAACTCGTTCTGGTGAAGGTGCGCGCCGACAACGAGACCCGCTCCCAGATCGTCGAGATCGTCCAGCTGTTCCGGGCCAAGACCGTGGACGTCTCCCCGGAGGCCGTGACGATCGAGGCCACCGGCAGCAACGACAAGCTGTCCGCCATGCTCAAGATGCTGGAGCCGTACGGCATCAAGGAGCTGGTCCAGTCCGGCACGATCGCGATCGGCCGCGGCGCCCGGTCCATCACGGACCGCTCGCTGCGCGCCCTCGACCGCAGCGCCTGACCCGCCGTACGGGCGGCCCCCCGAGGGCGGGCCGCCCGTATACCGAGACCCTGAGACCTTCCCTCCCCCCGCCGTCATACGGTGGGTCGCAACACCAGAACTCCAAGGAGAGACCCAAAGTGGCCGAGCTGTTCTACGACGCTGACGCCGACCTGTCCATCATCCAGGGCCGCAAGGTCGCGGTCATCGGCTACGGCAGCCAGGGCCACGCCCACGCGCTGTCGCTGCGCGACTCCGGTGTCGACGTGCGGGTCGGTCTGCACGAGGGCTCGAAGTCCAAGGCGAAGGCCGAGGAGCAGGGCCTGCGCGTGGTGACCCCGTCTCAGGCCGCCGCCGAGGCCGACGTCATCATGATCCTGGTGCCGGACCCGATCCAGGCCCAGGTCTACGAGGAGTCCATCGCCCCGAACCTGAAGGACGGCGACGCGCTGTTCTTCGGCCACGGCTTCAACATCCGCTTCGGCTTCATCAAGCCCCCGGCCGGCGTCGACGTCTGCATGGTCGCCCCGAAGGGCCCAGGCCACCTGGTGCGCCGTCAGTACGAGGAGGGCCGCGGCGTTCCGTGCATCGCGGCCGTCGAGCAGGACGCGAGCGGCAACGCCTTCGCGCTGGCCCTGTCGTACGCCAAGGGCATCGGCGGCACCCGCGCGGGCGTCATCAAGACGACCTTCACCGAGGAGACCGAGACCGACCTGTTCGGTGAGCAGGCCGTGCTGTGCGGCGGCACCGCCGCGCTGGTCAAGGCCGGCTTCGAGACGCTGACCGAGGCGGGCTACCAGCCGGAGATCGCGTACTTCGAGTGCCTGCACGAGCTGAAGCTGATCGTCGACCTCATGTACGAGGGCGGTCTGGAGAAGATGCGCTGGTCGATCTCCGAGACCGCCGAGTGGGGCGACTACGTCACCGGCCCGCGGATCATCACCGACGCCACCAAGGCCGAGATGAAGAAGGTCCTGGCGGAGATCCAGGACGGCACGTTCGCCCAGCAGTGGATGGACGAGTACCACGGCGGCCTGAAGAAGTACAACGAGTACAAGTCGCAGGACTCCGAGCACCTGCTGGAGACCACCGGCAAGCAGCTGCGCAAGCTGATGAGCTGGGTCGACGAGGAGGCGTAGGCCTCACCCCGAGGGGGCCGGAGCGAGCGCGTTCCGGCCCCCTCGGCGAACCTCGGGTAACGTCGGTGACATGGCGTTGTCCACCCCGTCCACCCACGGATGGGTGATCCTTCCGTGGAGGCGCAATGCGACCTCTCTTGCGCCACTAGACTGCTGAACAACACGCGTCAGGCCCACAGCGTCGTGCGTCTTCCGCGGTAGCCCCTCCCTCCACCGCCTGCGGCCGTCGGGACGGCCGTCCGCATCGCACATGTGAGGACCACGTGAGCTCGAAACCTGTCGTACTCATCGCTGAAGAGCTGTCGCCCGCGACCGTGGACGCGCTTGGCCCGGACTTCGAGATCCGGCACTGCAACGGAGCGGACCGAGCCGAACTGCTCCCCGCCATCGCCGACGTCGACGCGATCCTGATCCGCTCGGCCACCAAGGTCGACGCCGAGGCCGTCGCCGCCGCGAACAAGCTGAAGGTCGTCGCGCGCGCCGGCGTCGGCCTGGACAACGTCGACGTCTCCGCCGCCACCAAGGCCGGCGTGATGGTCGTCAACGCCCCGACCTCCAACATCGTGACCGCCGCCGAACTGGCCTGCGGTCTGCTCCTGGCCACCGCCCGCAACATCCCGCAGGCCAACGCCGCGCTGAAGAACGGCGAGTGGAAGCGCAGCAAGTACACGGGCGTGGAGCTGGCCGAGAAGACCCTCGGCGTCGTCGGCCTCGGCCGGATCGGCGCGCTGGTCGCCCAGCGCATGTCCGCCTTCGGCATGAAGGTCGTCGCCTACGACCCTTACGTGCAGCCGGCCCGGGCCGCCCAGATGGGCGTGAAGGTGCTGTCCCTGGACGAGTTGCTGGAGGTCTCCGACTTCATCACCGTCCACCTGCCCAAGACCCCCGAGACGGTCGGTCTGATCGGCGACGAGGCGCTGCGCAAGGTCAAGCCGAGCGTGCGCATCGTCAACGCCGCGCGCGGCGGCATCGTGGACGAGGAGGCGCTGTACTCGGCGCTGAAGGAGGGCCGGGTCGCCGGTGCCGGCCTCGACGTGTACGCGAAGGAGCCCTGCACGGACTCCCCGCTGTTCGAGTTCGACCAGGTCGTGGCCACCCCGCACCTCGGCGCCTCCACCGACGAGGCCCAGGAGAAGGCCGGTATCGCCGTCGCCCGCTCCGTCCGTCTCGCCCTCGCCGGTGAGCTGGTACCGGACGCGGTGAACGTCCAGGGCGGCGTCATCGCCGAGGACGTCAAGCCGGGCCTGCCGCTCGCCGAGCGCCTGGGCCGGATCTTCACCGCGCTCGCCGGCGAGGTGGCCGTCCGCCTCGACGTCGAGGTGTACGGCGAGATCACCCAGCACGACGTGAAGGTGCTGGAGCTGTCCGCGCTCAAGGGCGTCTTCGAGGACGTCGTCGACGAGACGGTGTCGTACGTCAACGCCCCGCTGTTCGCGCAGGAGCGCGGTGTCGAGGTGCGGCTGACCACCAGCTCCGAGTCGAGCGACCACCGCAACGTCGTCACGGTGCGCGGCACGCTCGGCACCGGCGAGGAGGTCGCGGTCTCCGGCACCCTGGCCGGCCCGAAGCACCTCCAGAAGATCGTCGCGGTCGGCGAGTACGACGTCGACCTGGCGCTCGCCGACCACATGGTGGTGCTGCGCTACGAGGACCGTCCGGGTGTCGTCGGCACCGTGGGCCGGATCCTCGGGGAGGCCGGCATCAACATCGCCGGCATGCAGGTCGCCCGTGCCGCGGTCGGCGGCGAGGCGCTGGCCGTGCTCACCGTCGACGACACGGTGCCCGCCGGCGTGCTGACCGAGCTGGCGGCGGAGATCGGCGCCACGTCGGCCCGCGCGGTGAACCTGGTCTGACGCACACACGGCGCGACGCCGGGCGGGCTGGAGCACCCAGCCCGCCCGGCGTCGTCGTACCGGCGCTCAGGTGCCGGCCCGCTCCCGCGCCGGCTGGGGCTCCGGGGCCGGCGCGGGTGCCTCGACCTGGCGCAGCAGGACCGCGGCCACCGCCGCCGCCCCCGCCAGCAGGACCGCGCCGGTGAGCGCCGCGCCGTGCATCCCGTGGGTGAAGGCCCCGCGGGCGGTGGCCGCCAGGCCCGGGAAGCGGTCGGCGACCGCGAGCGCGCCGCCGAGCGTCTCGTGGGCGGCGCGCGGTGCCGCGGCCGGGATCTCGTCGCGGTACAGCGCGGTGCCGATGGACCCGAGGACCGCCATGCCGAGGGCACCGCCGAACTCGGCGCCGGTCTCCAGCAGGGAGGAGGCGGAACCGGCCCGCTCGACGGGAGCGCCGCTCAGCGCGAGGTCGGTGATCTGGGACATCACCACCACCATGCCGCAGGCCAGGACCCCGCACCCGGTCAGCACCAGCCACAACGCGTCCGTCCCGGCCAGGGCGAGCAGTCCGTAGCCGCCCGCCGCGACCGCGAAGCCGCCGGCCACGACGTGGGCGCGGTGCACGCCCTTCTTCACCAGGGCGGCCGCCACCGGGGCCGCCATGCCGATCGGCACCGACGGCAACAGCGACCACAGGGCGGCCTCCAGGGCGTTCTTGCCGAGCACGGACTGCAGGTACTGGGTGGTGAAGTACGCCGAGCCCATCACCGCGAACGCGGCCACGAGGTTCAGGGTGACGGCGGGGGCGAAGCCGCGGCCGCGGAACAGCGCAGGGTCGATCATGGGCGAGACCGTGGTGCGCTGCCGGTGCACGAAGAGCAGCGTGAACAGCAGGCCGACGGCGATCGAGACGACGGGGCCGGCATGCCGGCCGTCGGCCGCGATCTCCTTGAGCCCGTAGATCACGGGCAGTACCGCCGCCATGGACAGCGGGACGCTCGGCCAGTCGAAGCGGCCGGGGTCAGCACTGCGGGACTCCGGCAGCAGGACCGGGCCGAGGAGCAGCAGCAGCGCCATCGCGGGCAGGTTGACGAGGAAGACCGAACCCCACCAGAAGTACTCGACGAGCACCCCGCTCAGGACCGAGCCGAGTGCGATCCCGGCCGTCATCACGCCGGACCACAGCCCGATGGCCTTCGTCCGCTGGGCGGGGTCGGTGAACATCGTGCGCACCATGGCCATCGTCGACGGCATCAGCGTGGCGCCGCCGATGCCGAGGGCGGCGCGGGCCGCGATCAGCGTCCCGGCGCTGTTCGCGTACGCCGCCACCAGTGAGGCGGTGCCGAACGCGGCGGCGCCGAGCAGCAGCAGCCGGCGGTGGCCGACGCGGTCGCCGAGCGAGCCCATCGTCATCAGCAGGCCGGCGAGCACGAACCCGTAGACGTCGAAGATCCACAGTTGCTGCGTGCCGCTGGGCTCCAGGTCGGCGCTGATCGCCGGGATGGCGAAGTAGAGGACGGAGACGTCCATCGAGACCAGGAGCAGCGGGAGCATCAGCACGCCGAGGGCGGTCCATTCACGGCGGCCGGCGCGCGTCGGGTCGGTTGTCATGCCGAGAAATATACGCACGTATTAAACGCTCGTCTAGGACGAGTGTATGGATCGCTTGTATGAGACGCCTGTATGGGCGGACGGGTAGGGTGGGGCGCATGGGACACCGTGAGGATCTGCTCGAAGGTGCCAAGCGCTGCTTGCGGGCCAAGGGGTTCGCGCGGACGACCGCGCGCGACATCGTCAAGGAGTCGGGGACCAATCTGGCCTCGATCGGCTACCACTACGGCTCGAAGGGCAAGCTCCTGGCCGAGGCCTACGTCGCCCTGGTCGGCGAGGTGTCCGAAGACTGGGAACTGCCCGGCACCCTCGACGCCGGCACGGGTACCGAGCCGGGCTCGCTCGACCGGTTCCACGAGGTCTGGTCGAACATCATCCGCACCATGCGGGAGCCCGACTCCATCTGGCACCTCAGTGTCGAGATCATCGCCATGGGCGACCAACTGCCCGAGGTGCGTGACCACTTGGCGCGGGCGCAGCGCGAAGCCGCCCGAGGGATCATCCCGCTGTTCATGGGCGGCCGGGAGGAGGACGTCGCCGAAGAGGACGTGGACTCCGTCGGGCAGCTCTACAACACCCTGATGACGGGCCTCATCGCCCAGTGGACCTTCGACCCGAGGACCGCGCCCACCGCGGAACAGCTCACCGAGGGCCTGCGCCGGGTCACCGAGGGCGTGAACCGGAGCTGATCCGCCCGGCCCGCGTCCGAAGGCGTGCGACACCCACGGAAAAGGGAGCTGAACCGCCCGGCCCGCGGCCGAGGGCGTCGACCGGACATGATCCGCCCGGCCCGTGTCCCACCTCCTACAGCCGCGCCCCCTTCAACGCCATGTGCAGCAGCAGCCGGTCCTCCCCGTCGTCCAGGTCCAGGCCGGTGAGCTGTTCGACCCGGGAGAGGCGGTAGTACAGCGTCTGGCGGTGGATGCCCAGCTCGGCCGCCGCGCGGCCGGCCTGGCCCGCGCAGTCCAGGTACACCTCGGCGGTGCGGGCCAGCTCGCGGTGGGCGGGGCCCAGCAGCGGGCCCGTGACCGGGTCGCGGACCGAGCCGAGCGAGGTCAGCAGCCGGTACGGGCCGATCCGGGACCACTCGGCGACGGGGCCCAGCCGGGGTTCCGCGCGGGCCGCGCGGGCCGCCCCCGACGCCTCGTGCCAGGCCGCGCCCAGCTCCAGCAGTCCCGTACGGGCCGCCGCCACGCCCGCCGCCGCGCCGCCCGCGCCCGCCCGCTCCACCAGCCGGCCGGCCGCCGACACCGCCGGGGCAACCACGTCCCCCGACCGCAGCCGCACCAGCACCGCCAGGCACTGATCCGTGGTTCCCCACGGCACCGTGCACAGCGCCGTCGCCCCCGGCAGCGTGCGCACCGAGGGCGCGTCGGCCGGGTCGGCCGACGGCCACGGCGCCACGCACACCACCGTGTGCGGGCCGTCCGCGCGCTGCCCGAGCGCGCTGCGCAGCTCCGCCACCGCCATGTCCCGCTGCCAGCCCTGCTCGGCGGTCAGCACCGCCCGCAGCTCCCGGGTCAGGTCCGCCCCGTGCTGCACCTCGTCGGCGAGCAGCGCGCCGATCCGCGCGGTCACCTCCATCGCCGCGGCCAGTTGCCCGTCCGACGGGCCGGGCTCGCTCTCCAGCAGCCACACGTAGCCGAGGACCACACCCCGGTGCCGGGTGGGCAGGCAGATCCGGCCGCGGTAGACACCGGCCTCCGGGGTCGGCGGGATCCGCACCGGCCCCGTCGCCCGGGTGATCCCGAACCCCTCGAACCAGGAGCGCACCGCCGCCGTGGAGCGCCGGGTGAGGATCGAACGGGTGCGGACCGGGTCCAGCGCGGACGGATCGAGGTCCACCTCGCTGTCGTACGCCCCGAAGGCGATCAGCTCGAAGTCGCGGTTCTCAAGGGTCGCGGGGGCGCCCAGCAGCTCGGACAGCTCGTCCACCAGCTCCTGGTAGTCACCCTTGCAATCCGACGTCACCGGGTCATTCTCCCGCATTCCGCGGCGGCCTTCATACATATGTCTGAGATCTGCGGCACGGATGCGTGACAGCTGTCGATGGCAGACGATCGGAGGGATCCTTAGGTTTCACGGTGGTTCTCCGTGCCGTGCCCCAATCATGGGGTGATGGCCATCAATGGCAGGTTCTGTGGAGGTGCCCCGTGCTGGGTCCCGTGATTCTCGCCGCGTCGCGCAGCGACCGGATGCGACGCCTGGTCTCGGCGGCCCCGGTGACCAAGCAGGTCGTCGACCGCTTCATCCCCGGCGAGACCGTCGACGACATCGTCCCGATCGTGCGGGAGCTCACGGGCAAGGGCCTGGAGCTGACCATGGACGTCGTGGGCGAGGACATCACCACCCCCGGGCAGGCCGCCCTCGCCCGGGACGCCTACCTGCTGCTCGTCGAGCGCCTGCGCGATCTCGACCTCGGCGAACGCGTCGAGATGTCCGTCAAGCTGTCCATGTTCGGCCAGGCGCTGGACGGCGGCCACGAGCTGGCCCTCGCCAACGTCCGCCCGGTCGTCGAGGCCGCCGCCGCGATCGGCACGACGGTCACCCTGGACGCCGAGGACCACACCACCCTCGACTCGATGTTCGCCATCCACGACGAGCTGCGGAAGGACTTCCCGCAGACCGGCTGCGTCATCCAGGCCTACCTGTTCCGCACCGAGGCCGACGCGCGCCGCCTCGCCGCGAACGGCAGCCGCGTACGCTTGGTGAAGGGCGCCTACAAGGAGCCCGCCGAGGTCGCCTACCAGCAGAAGCACGAGATCGACAAGGCGTACGTACGGATCCTGCGCACCCTGATGGAGGGCGAGGGCTACCCGATGATCGGGTCCCACGACCCCCGCCTGATCTCCATCGCCCAGGAACTCGCCCGCAAGGCCGGCCGCAAGCTCGACGAGTACGAGTTCCAGATGCTGTACGGCATCCGGAGCGACGAGCACCTGCGGCTGGCCGCCGAGGGCCACCGCATGCGCGTCTACACGGCCTACGGCACCGACTGGTACGGCTACTTCATGCGCCGCCTTGCGGAGAAACCGGCCAACCTGCGCTTCTTCGTCCGCAGCATGATCACCAAGGGCTGACCCCGCACACCCGCTCACCCCCAAGGAGTTACGGATCCCATGGACGCTGTGACCCAGGTCCCCACCCCCGTCAACGAGCCGGTGCACGGCTACGCCCCCGGCTCGCCCGAGCGCCAGCGCCTGGAGGCCAAGCTCAAGGAGCTGGCCGAGAACCCGATCGACCTGCCGTGCACCATCGGCGGCGAGCGGCGGATGGGCGGCGGCGAGACCTTCCAGGTCGTCCAGCCGCACAACCACAAGGCCGTGCTCGGCACGTACCGCAACGCCACCCGGGCGGACGCCCAGGACGCCGTCGACGCGGCCCTGGCCGCCGCGCCGGCCTGGCGTGCGATGTCCTTCGACGACCGCGCGGCGATCATCCTGCGCGCCGCCGAGCTGCTGGCCGGCCCCTGGCGCGAGACCCTGGCCGCCTCCACCATGCTCGGCCAGTCCAAGACCGCCCAGCAGGCCGAGATCGACACCCCCTGCGAGCTGGTCGACTTCTGGCGCTTCAACGTCGCCTACGCCCGCCGGCTCCTCGCCGAGCAGCCCCCGGCCAACGCCCCCGGCGTCTGGAACCGCCTGGACCACCGCCCGCTGGAGGGCTTCGTCTACGCGATCACGCCGTTCAACTTCACGGCGATCGCCGGCAACCTGCCGACCGCCCCGGCCCTCATGGGCAACGTCGTCGTGTGGAAGCCGTCCCCGACGCAGACCCACGCCGCCGTGCTGCTGATGCAGCTGCTGGAGGAGGCCGGCCTGCCCAAGGGCGTCATCAACCTCGTCACCGGCGACGGCATCGAGGTCTCCAAGGTCGCCCTGGTCCACAAGGACCTCGCGGGCATCCACTTCACCGGCTCGACCAAGACCTTCCAGTACCTGTGGAAGACGGTCGGCAACAACATCGAGAACTACCGCACCTACCCGCGCCTGGTCGGCGAGACCGGCGGCAAGGACTTCCTGGTCGCCCACCCGAGCGCCGACCGCGCGGTGCTGAAGACCGCCCTGACCCGCGGCGCCTTCGAGTACCAGGGCCAGAAGTGCTCGGCGACCTCCCGCGCGTACATCCCCGCGTCGATCTGGAACTCCGGGTTCAAGGAGGAGTTCGCGGCCGAGGTCGACTACCTCACCATGGGCGACGTCACCGACCTGTCCAACTTCATCGGCGCCGTCATCGACGAGCGCGCCTTCGCCAAGAACAAGGCCGCCATCGACCGCGCCAAGGAGGACCCCACCTGCACGATCGTCGCGGGCGGCACCTACGACGACTCGGTCGGCTACTTCGTCCGCCCCACCGTCGTGGAGTGCACCGACCCGGAGAACGAGGTGTTCACCACCGAGTACTTCGGCCCGTTCCTCGCCGTGTACGTCTACGACGACGACAAGTACGACGAGATGCTGGAGCAGATGGAGTCGGTCTCCGCCTACGCGCTCACCGGCTCGGTCGTCGCGGGCGACCGCGCGGCGGCGGCCCACACGATGGACAAGCTGCGCTACGCGGCCGGCAACTTCTACATCAACGACAAGTCGACCGGCGCCGTCGTCGGCCAGCAGCCCTTCGGCGGCGGCCGTGCCTCCGGCACCAACGACAAGGCCGGTGCCCCGCAGAACCTGATGCGCTGGACCCTGACCCGCGCCATCAAGGAGACGCTGGTCCCGCCGACCGACTACACCTACCCGCACATGGGCTGACGGCCCGGCAGGCGCCGACGGGCCGGGTCTCCCACAGGGGACCCGGCCCGTCGGTGTGCCGTGACAATGGGCGCATGACCGTTCTGACCGACGACGGGGTGCGCCTGTGGGCCGCCGCCTGCGGGCGGGGCGAGCCGCTGGTGCTGTGCCACGGAGGCCCCGGCCTGTGGGACATGTTCGGGGACGTGGCCGGGATGCTCGGCGACGCCGCCACCGTGATCCGCTGGGACCAGCGCGGCTGCGGCCGCTCCGAGCGGTGCGACGGGCCCTGGACGGCCGAGCGCTTCGCCGCCGACCTCGACGCGGTACGACGCCACTTCGGCCTGGAGCGCATGGCACTGCTCGGCCACTCCTGGGGCGCCCAGCTGGCCCTGGACTACGCGCTCGCGCACCCGGAGCGGGTGAGCACGCTGGTCTACGTGGCCGGAACGGGCATCGACCCGGTGTCCTCGTGGCACGGCCGGTATCAGGAGAACTTCCTGGCCAGGCTCACCGAGGTGCCCGAGCGGGCCGCACGGTGGCGGGATCTGCCGAACGGGGACCCGGAACAGGCGATCCTGCGGTGGTCGGCCGACTTCGCGGACCGGGAGCGGGCGCTGGAGCTCGCCGAGCGGATGGCGGACCCCTGGTTCGGGATCAACTTCGCGTGCAACAAGGCCCTGAACGCCGAGACCCGTAACACCTGGGGCACTCCCGGGCTGTACGCGGCCTGTCGGCGGCTCGACGTGCCGGTGCTGATCGTCGACGGTGCGCGGGACATCCGGCCCCGCTCGGCCGTCGACTCCCTGGAGCGGGCGCTGCCCCGCGTGCGCCGGGTGGTGTTCCCGGACGCCGGTCACCTGCCGTGGGCGGAGGAGCCGGACGCCTTCCGGGCGGCCGTGGTGGCGGCCCTCCAGCATGAAAGCCCAGGTCGGCGAGGTGTGACCCGGTCCGCCGTCTCAGATAGTAGGAAGTCCGAGTAATTGTGGAGACAGGCGGGCCCCGCTCCCTTAGTTTTGTAGGAGCCGAACGTCTCGCTCGACCAAGCGAAGGACGTCGAGAGCCGTGACCCGTGCAGGAAACCCCTGCGGTGACGGCCTCCGTCCCATCCGGCGTCTCCCCTTCCGTGCTCCCGGATTTTCCAGAAGGAGTCGATTCCCCATGGCCGAGACGACCGTCCGCCGCCGAGTCCGCCACCTCTCCCGTGCGAGTGAGTCCGACCGCAAGCAGGCCGCCGCCGCCCTCCAGCGCGCCCTCGACCGCCGTGACAACGGCGGCCAGACCGGCCACTGAACCCCTCGGCCGGGAGCCGCACCCCGGGCGGGCGACACGGCGCTGTCCGTATGGCGGACGGTGCCGTGTCATCCCCTGGGACGAGGAGTAGGGTGCCGGGCATGTCTCGCAGCATCGATCTCGCAGTGATCCCCGGTGACGGCATCGGCCAGGAGGTCGTGGCCGAAGGTCTCAAGGTCCTCTCCGCCGTCCTTCCGCAGGATGTGAAGCTGGAGACCAAGGAGTACGACTTCGGCGCCCGCCGGTACCACGCCACCGGTGAGACCCTCACCGACGCCGACCTCGAAGCGCTCAAGCAGCACGACGCCATCCTGCTCGGCGCCATCGGCGACCCCAGCGTCCCCTCCGGTGTCCTGGAGCGCGGCTTCCTGCTCAAGCTCCGCTTCGCCTTCGACCACCACGTCAACCTGCGCCCGAGCAAGCTGCTCCCGGGCGTCGCCACGCCGCTCGCCGGCCAGCCGGAGATCGACTTCGTCGTCGTCCGCGAGGGCACCGAGGGCCCCTACACCGGCAACGGCGGCACCATCCGCAAGGGCACCCCGCACGAGGTCGCCACCGAGGTCTCCGTCAACACCGCCTTCGGTGTCGAGCGGGTGGTCCGGGACGCCTTCGCCCGCGCGCAGGCCCGCCCCCGCAAGAAGCTCGCGCTGATCCACAAGAACAACGTGCTGACCTTCGCCGGTCACCTGTGGACGAACATCTTCAACAAGGTGGCCGAGGAGTTCCCCGAGGTCACCACCGAGTACATGCACGTCGACGCGGCGACCATCTACCTGGTCACCCAGCCCGAACGGTTCGACGTGATCGTCACCGACAACCTGTTCGGCGACATCGTCACCGACCTCGCCGCGGCCGTCTCCGGCGGCATCGGCGTCGCGGCCTCCGGGAACATCAACCCCGGTGGCGAGTTCCCGTCCATGTTCGAGCCGGTCCACGGCTCGGCCCCGGACATCGCCGGCCAGGGCAAGGCGGACCCCACCGCCACCGTCCTGTCGGTCGCCCTCCTGCTGCGCCACCTCGGCTACGACGCCGAGGCGACCCGCGTCGAGGAGGCCGTCGCCGTCGACCTCGGCGAGCGTGCCGGCAAGCCCGCCCGCTCCACCTCCGAGACCGGCGACGCGCTCGCCGTACGCGTAGCCGGCTGACCCGCCGCGCCACGTCACCACACGAAGCCGCCGGGTCGCATTCCGCACCCGGCGGCTTTCCGTATGCGGCGCCGGGTGCCACCATCGAGCCCTGGGCCGCTCTCACCCCGATTCCTTCCGGCGCCACCCCCGCGCGATAATCGAACGCGGAGCCGCGGAATGAGGGAAAGCTCGGACGTCCTAGCACTGGCCGGAAACGGTCGGCGCCGGGTATGAGCCGCGGCCCGTCACAACCAACCGGTGAAGGACAACCACTGATGACGACGCCCACGATCGAGCTCAAGCCCTCCGCCCACCCGCTCTCCGCCGCGGAGCGCGAAGCGGTCCTGGCCAACCCCGGCTTCGGACGCCACTTCACCGACCACATGGTGACGATCAAGTGGACCGAGGGCCGCGGCTGGCACGACGGGCAGCTCGTCCCGTACGCGCCGCTCTCCCTCGACCCGGCCACCATGGTCCTGCACTACGCCCAGGAGATCTTCGAGGGCCTCAAGGCCTACCGCCGGCCCGACGGCTCCGTGGCCACCTTCCGCCCGGAGAAGAACGCCCTGCGCTTCCAGGCGTCCGCCCGCCGCCTCGGTATGCCCGAGCTGCCGGTCGAGACCTTCATCGAGGCCTGCGACGCCCTGGTCCGCCAGGACGAGGGCTGGGTCCCGGCGCACGGCGGTGAGGAGTCCCTCTACCTGCGACCCTTCATGATCGCCACCGAGGTCGGGCTGGGCGTCAAGCCCGCGGGGGAGTACCTCTTTCTGGTGATCGCCTCACCGGCCGGCGCCTACTTCCCCGGTGGCGTCAAGCCGGTCTCCATCTGGGTCTCCGAGGACCACGTCCGCGCCGTCCCCGGTGGCATGGGCGACGCCAAGACCGGCGGCAACTACGCCGCGTCCCTGCTCGCCCAGGCCGAGGCCGCCGCCGAGGGCTGCGCCCAGGTCTGCTATCTCGACGCGGTCGAGCGCAAGTGGGTCGAGGAACTCGGCGGGATGAACCTGTACTTCGTGTACGGCGACAAGATCGTCACCCCGTCCCTCACCGGTTCCATCCTGGAGGGCGTCACCCGCGACTCCCTCCTCACCGTCGCCCGCGACCTCGGCTACGAGGCCGAGGAGGGCCGCGTCTCCGTCGACCAGTGGCAGCGCGACTCGGAGGACGGCACCCTGACCGAGGTCTTCGCCTGCGGCACCGCCGCCGTGATCACCCCGGTCGGCACGGTCAAGCGCACCGGCGCCCAGTGGCAGCAGAGCGGCGGAGAGCCCGGCGAGGTCACCCTGCGCCTGCGCCGGGCTCTGCTGGACATCCAGCGCGGCACCGCCGAGGACAAGCACGGCTGGATGCACAAGCTGGCCTGACGCCGGCCGGGCCCTAGAGCTCGCTGCCCGCCAGGACCGCCCCGGAGTGTGCCTCCGGGGCGGTCCCGCCGCTTTCCCGGCCGCGCGTCAGCGCCAGGTACACCGCGCCGCCGACCAGCCCGGACAGCAGGAAGCTGCAGTCCACCCCGCCCGTCAGCGCCAGCAGCGGACCCTCGTACCGCGGCAGCGACACGGCGAGCAGGCCGACCGCCGCGCCGAGCGCCCAGGACACCGTCGCGGGGATGTTCCAGCCGGCGTGGAACCAGTAGATCCCGCCCCGGGCGCGGCGGTTGAAGACCTGCAGGGCATCCGGGTCGTACACGCCGCGGCAGCGGGCGAAACCGATCAGCGTGATGACGGCCCACGGGGTGCCGACAGCGGTCAGCAGCAGCACGAACGACGTCATGGCGTCCTGCGCGCTGGAGGCGTAGTGGCCGGCGAAGACGCAGGCCGTCGCCACCACGGCCACCGTGTACGTGGCCCGCGCCCGGGAGGCGCGCGGCAGGATCGCGTCCAGGTCCAGCCCCATCGAGTACAGCATCAGCCCGGCGTTGCCGACCGAACCGGCCGAGGCGGCCAGCAGCAGCGGGAGCAGGTACCAGGCGGGGGACGCGTCCACGAGCGGCCCCGCGTAGTCCAGGGCGGCGCGCGCCGCGTAGGCCGTGAACGTGCCGAAGAGCTGGGGCACCAGCAGGCCGAGGACCAGCCCGAGCCAGGTGGCGTGCAGCACCGTACGGGAGGAGTGTCGGGCCGGGGAGATGTAGCGCGTGTAGTCGCCGAGCAGCGTGATGAAGGCGATCGGCCCGGACAGTCCGGCCGCGACCATGGCGAGCAGCCAGGTCGGCCAGTAACCGCCCAGCAGATAGCCGCCGGCGTCCGGCAGCGCGGCGGTGGTGAAGCCGGGGGCGTACGCGATCACACCGAGGACCAGCAGCGCGGTCATCCCCACCGCCAGCACCCGGGACATCGCCAGCAGCACCCGGTAGCCGTAGACCGCGCCCGCGACGGTGGCCGCCGCGAGCAGCGCGTAGATCACGCCGTACGACACCCCGTCCGCGGGCAGGCCGAACAGCCGGCCGAGGACACCGACCATCACATCACCGCCGATCCACACCGTCAGCGCGGTGTAGCCGAGGGCCAGCAGCAGGCCGACCACCGAGCCGACCAGCCGGCCGCGGACGCCGAACTGGGCGCCGGAGGAGGTCGACAGGTTGGTCGCGGTGCGCAGCGAGATCAGCGCCAGCGGGGCGGTCAGAGCGGTGCCGGCCAGTGTGCCGACGACGACCGAGGTGACCGACGACCACCAGTCGAGGCCGAAGGACGGGGGCAGCCAGCCGAAGACGATCACGCCCAGGCAGAGGTTGGAGCCGAGCAGGATCGACACCAGGTCACGGGGTCCGCTGGTGCGTTCCTCCTCGGGGATGGTGTCGACTCCGCGCTGTTCCATCGGCATGGCAGGTCTCCTTCGGTCGGCCGCCGTCGGCATGTTAGAGCGACGTTCAATGTGAGTCATCATGGGACGGTGGTCAACAGGTGAAGCGCCTCAATCTATGGCTTCCTTGGTTTAGATTCATGTTCTAAGGTGGCCCAGGCAAGGAGGTGCCCGGAGCATGAGACTGACCCCCACCGAGCGTGACCGCCTGCTGCTCTTCGGAGCCGCGGAGCTGGCCCGCGCCCGCCGCGCCAGGGGGCTGCGGCTGAACGTCCCCGAGGCCACGGCCCTGATCGCGGACACGGTCTGCGAGGCCGCCCGCGACGGCGCCCGCCTCGCCGAGGCCGTCGAGCGGGCCCGCGCGGTGCTCGGCCCGGACGACGTCCTGCCGGGCGTCGCCGACGTGGTCACCGAGGTCCATGTCGAGGCCGTCTTCGACGACGGCTCACGGCTGGCCGTGGTGACCGCCCCGATCGGCGGGGGCCTCGGCGGGGACGCCCCCGGCGCGCTGCTGCCCGGCCCCGGATACACCGAACCGGCGGCCGCCGTACGGCTCACCGTCACCAACACCGCGACCGTGCCGGTCTCCGTCACCTCCCACTTCCACTTCTTCGAGGCCAATCCGCGCCTGGACTTCGACCGCACCGCCGCCTACGGCATGCGCCTCGCCGTCCCCGCCGGTTCATCGGTCCGCTTCGGACCGGGCGACAGCGGCGAGGTCGGGCTGGTGCCGATCGGCGGCGACCGGATCGCCATCGGCTTCGCGGGTCTCGTCGACGGCCCGCTGGACGCCCCCGGCGCCCGCGAAGAGGCCCTGCGCCGTGCGGCGGCCTGCGGTTACCTCGGCGTTCCCGCGATCGTGGGCGAGGAGGCCGGGCGATGAGCCGCCGAGGAGGTCGCCCGACCGGCACCCGGCGCTCGGCGCGAACCGGGCGGGGCGGGGTCCGGGGTGCGCGGGCCGGCTTCGCCGGCGGCCCGCCGACAGTGCCCGACGCCCCGCCGACCGTGCCCGACGCCCCGCGCCGTGCCGCCGCCCGTGGCTGCCCGAGCGTTTCCGTGACACCCGGCGAGGAGGCCGAGCGATGAGCCGTCCAGGAGGACATCCGGCACCGGCGCGGCGCCTCACGCCGTACGAGTACGCCGCCACGCACGGCCCGCGCGCCGGGGACCGGGTCCGGCTCGGGGACTCGGGGCTGACGATCCGCGTCGAGTCGGACGCCCAGCGACCCGGCGACGAGTTCCTCGCCGGGTTCGGCAAGACGGCCCGCGACGGACTGCACCTCAAGGCCGCAGCCGTCCGCGACACCTGCGACGTGGTCATCAGCAACGTCGTGGTCGTCGACGCCGTGCTGGGCATCCGCAAGGTGTCCATCGGCATCCGCGAGGGCCGCATCCACGCCGTCGGCCGGGCCGGCAACCCCGACACCCTCGACGGGGTGGACGTCGTCGTCGGCACCGGCACCTCCATCGTCTCCGGCGAGGGACTCATCGCCACCGCCGGCGCCGTGGACACCCACGTCCACCTGCTCTCCCCGCGGATCATGGAGGCCTCGCTGGCCTCCGGTGTCACCACGGTCATCGGGCAGGAGTTCGGGCCGGTGTGGGGCGTCGGCGTCAACTCACCCTGGGCGCTGCGGCACGCGTTCGGCGCCTTCGACGCCTGGCCGGTCAACATCGGCTTCCTCGCCCGGGGTTCGTCCTCCCACGCGGCGCCCCTCGTCGAGGCCCTGGCCGAGGGTGGCGCCTCGGGCTTCAAGGTCCACGAGGACATGGGCGCCCACACCCGCGCCCTGGACACCGCCCTTCGGGTCGCCGAGGAGCACGACGTCCAGGTCGCCCTGCACAGCGACGGCCTCAACGAGTGCCTGTCCGTGGAGGACACCCTGCGCGTCCTGGAGGGCCGCACCATCCACGCCTTCCACATCGAGGGCTGCGGCGGCGGACACGTCCCCAACGTCCTGAAGATGGCCGGCGTGCCGAACGTCATCGGCTCCTCAACCAACCCGACCCTGCCCTTCGGCCGGGACGCCGTCGCAGAGCACTACGGCATGATCGTCTCCGTCCACGACCTCAAGACCGACCTGCCCGGCGACGCGGCCATGGCCCGCGACCGCATCCGCGCCGGCACCATGGGCGCCGAGGACGTGCTGCACGACCTGGGCGCCATCGGCATCACGTCGTCCGACGCGCAGGGCATGGGCCGGGCCGGCGAGACCGTCCGCCGCACCTTCGCCATGGCCGGCAAGATGAAGGCCGAACTCGGCGCCCCCGACTGCGGCCACGACAACGACCGCGTCCTGCGCTACATGGCCAAGCTGACCATCAACCCGGCCATCGCCCACGGCCTCGCCCACGAGGTCGGCTCCCTGGAGGCCGGCAAACTCGCCGACATCGTGCTCTGGCGCCCCGAGTACTTCGGTGCCAAGCCGCAGCTCGTCCTCAAGGCCGGCTTCCCGGCGTACGGCGTGGTGGGCGACCCGAACGCGGCCACCGACACCTGCGAACCCCTCGTCCTCGGACCCCAGTTCGGGGCGTACGGCGCCACCCCGGCCGACCTCTCCGTGGCCTTCGTCGCGCAGGCCGCCGTCGACCGGGGCCACGACGCGATGCCGACCCGCCGCCGCCGGGTCGCCGTGCGCGGCACCCGCGGCATCGGCCCGGCCGACCTGCGCCTGAACTCCCGTACCGGAGTGGTCGACGTCGACCGGAGTACCGGGCTGGTGACGCTCGACGGCGAACCGCTGCGCTCCGCGCCCGCAGACTCGGTCTCCCTCAACCGCCTCTACTTCCTCTGAAGGGCACCCCTTTCCCGTGAAGGACACCCGTATGACGACCCCCGCCGCCGACGGCTTCCGCATGCCCGCGGAGTGGACGCCGCACGAACGCACCTGGATGGCCTGGCCGGGCCCCAACCCCACCTTCGACGACCCCGGGGCGCTGGCGGCCGCGCGCACCGCCTGGGCGGCGGTGGCTCGCGCGGTCCGCCGCTTCGAACCGGTCACGGTGGTGTGCGGACCGGGCCAGTCCGCCGACGCGCGCGCCCTCCTCGGCGAGGGCGTCGAGACGGTCGAACGCGACCTCGACGACGCCTGGATGCGCGACATCGGCCCCACCTTCCTCACCGGCGCCCGCGGCGAACTCGCCGCCGTGGACTGGACGTTCAACGGCTGGGGCGCCCAGGAGTGGGCCCGCTGGGAGCACGACGCGAAAATCGCCGCCCATGTCGCCGACCTCGCGGGCTGCACGACGACGTACGCCTCGGACCTCGTCAACGAGGGGGGTGCGATCCACGTCGACGGGGAGGGCACCGTTCTGCTCACCGAGACCGTGCAGCTCGGCCCCGAGCGCAACCCGCACTGGACGCGGGAACAGGTCGAGACCGAGATCCACGCCATGCTCGGCACCCGCAAGGCGATCTGGCTGCCGCGCGGCCTCACCGGCGACTACCCCCCGTACGGCTTCGGCACCCTCGGCCACGTCGACATCGTCGCCGCCTTCGCCCGTCCCGGCGTGGTCGTCGCCCACGTCCAGCCCGACCCGGCGCACCCGGACCACGAGGTGACCAAGGAGATGGTCGGCCTGCTGCGCGCACAGACCGACGCCCGCGGCCGCCGCCTGGAGGTCGTTGAGGTCCCGGCGCCGACCGTCCTGGAGGCCGACGGGCACTGGGCCGACTACTCCTACATCAACCACTACCTCTGCAACGGCGGTGTGGTGCTCTGCGCCTTCGACGACCCGCGCGACGAGATCGCGGCCGGAATCTTCCGCCGGCTGTTCCCCGACCGCACGGTCAGCCTGGTCGACGCCCGCACCGTCTTCGCGGGCGGCGGCGGCATCCACTGCATCACCCAGCAGCAGCCCAAGGCGCCGGTCAGGTAGAACATACGGGTGAACGTTCCCGCTTCGCCCGGCGCCGCCCTATGAGCACGCCCCGCCGCACCCCGGCCCCCGCGCGCGAGCAGATCCTCGCCGCCGCCATGGCGATGATCGCCGAGCGCGGTCTGGAGAAGCTCACCATGGCCGCCCTCGGCCGCGAGGTCGGCATGAGCAGCGGACACCTCCTCTACTACTTCCGCTCCAAGGACGAACTGCTGCTGCAGACCCTGGAGTGGAGCGAGGGTCGGCTGGGCGCCGAGCGCGGGCGCCTGCTCACCCGGGACCTGTCCGCCCGCGAACGGCTCGACGCCTACGTCGACCTGTACGTCCCCGACGGCCACCGCGACCCGCACTGGACGCTCTGGCTGGAGGTGTGGAACCGCTCGCTGAACGCGGACGGCGACGCCCGCGACCGCCAGGCCGCCATCGAGGGCGCCTGGCACCGTGACCTGGCCGCGCTGCTCGCCGAGGGCGTCTCGCGCGGCGAGTTCCGCCCGGTCGACGCCGACCGCTTCGCCGCCCGGCTGCGCGCGCTGCTGGACGGGTTCTCCATCCACGTGGCGATCGGCCTGCGCGGCACCGACCGCGAGCAGGTTCTCGGCCACGTCGGGGAGTTCATCGCCGGCTCCCTGCTGGCGCGGGACGCCTGACCGCATCCTGAGACGGACGGTGAGCGCGGGGACACTTTGTGCCAGACTGCCCCCGTGCTCTCGTTCGCCATGATTATTGGCAGCAGGCGCGCCGGTCCGCAGTGACCGCCAGGTACGACCACGTACGGGCGGACACCGTCGTCCTCGACCCGCGCGCAGACCTCTCGCACCCGCGAGGGGTTTTTCGCTTTTTCTGGCCCACCCACAGCCGGGAGCGAGAGCGCGAGGGACCATGGGGGGACGGTGGAGCCGGTCATTCCGGTAGACCGAGATCTCAGTTTCAGGAGCCTTGAGACCATGACCGAGACGGCAAGCAGCGAGCTCGACGATTCCTTCCACGTCTTCGACACCACCCTGCGCGACGGCGCGCAGCGCGAGGGCATCAACCTCACCGTCGCCGACAAGCTCGCGATCGCACGGCACCTGGACGACTTCGGCGTCGGCTTCATCGAGGGGGGATGGCCCGGCGCGAACCCCCGCGACACCGAGTTCTTCGCCCGCGCACAGCAGGAGATCGACTTCAGGCACGCCCAGCTGGTCGCGTTCGGCGCCACCCGCCGCGCCGGCGCGAAGGCCGTCGACGACCCGCAGGTCAAGGCGCTCCTGGACTCCGGCGCCCCGGTGATCACCCTGGTCGCCAAGTCCCACGACCGGCACGTCGAACTGGCCCTGCGCACCACCCTCGACGAGAACCTGGAGATGATCCGCGACACGGTGTCCCACCTGCGCGCCCAGGGCCGCCGCGTCTTCGTCGACTGCGAGCACTTCTTCGACGGCTACCGCGCCAACCCCGAGTACGCCAAGGCGGTCGTCCGCGCCGCGTCCGAGGCGGGAGCGGACGTCGTGGTGCTCTGCGACACCAACGGCGGCATGCTCCCGGCGCAGATCCAGGCGGTGGTCTCCACCGTCCTCGCCGACACCGGCGCCCGCCTCGGCATCCACGCCCAGGACGACACCGGATGCGCGGTCGCCAACACCCTCGCCGCCGTCGACGCCGGCGCCACCCACGTGCAGTGCACCGCCAACGGCTACGGCGAGCGCGTCGGCAACGCCAACCTCTTCCCCGTCGTCGCAGCCCTGGAACTGAAGTACGGCAAGCAGGTCCTCCCCGAGGGCCGGCTGCGGGAGATGACCCGGATCTCGCACGCCATCGCCGAGGTCGTCAACCTCACCCCCTCCACCCACCAGCCCTACGTCGGCGTCTCCGCCTTCGCGCACAAGGCCGGCCTGCACGCCTCCGCCATCAAGGTCGACCCGGACCTGTACCAGCACATCGACCCCGAGCGGGTCGGCAACACCATGCGGATGCTGGTCTCCGACATGGCCGGGCGCGCCTCGATCGAGCTCAAGGGCAAGGAACTCGGCGTCGACCTCGGCGGCGACCGCGAACTGGTGGGCCGCGTCGTCGAGCGGGTCAAGGAGCGCGAACTCGAGGGCTACACGTACGAGGCCGCCGACGCCAGCTTCGAACTGCTGCTGCGCTCCGAGGTGCAGGGCCGGCCGCTGCGGTACTTCGCGGTCGAGTCCTGGCGTGCCATCGTCGAGGACCGCCCCGACGGCACCCACGCCAACGAGGCCACCGTCAAGCTGTGGGCCAAGGGCGAGCGCATCGTCGCCACCGCCGAGGGCAACGGCCCGGTCAACGCCCTGGACCGCGCCCTGCGCGTCGGCCTGGAGAAGATCTACCCCGAGCTGGCCAAGCTCGACCTCGTCGACTACAAGGTCCGCATCCTGGAGGGCGTGCACGGCACCCAGTCCACCACCCGCGTCCTGATCTCCACGACGGACGGCACCGGCGAGTGGTCCACGGTGGGCGTCGCCGAGAACGTCATCGCGGCCTCCTGGCAGGCCCTGGAGGACGCGTACACGTACGGGCTGCTGCGCGCGGGGGTGGCCCCGGCCGAGTAGTCCGGCGTCGGCGCGTACGTCGGTCGGGGCCGGCCGGGCGGCCGGCCCCGGCGGACTCGCTCCTTGACTTGCCGCCGAATGTCCGTATTGGGGCGTATTCAGGTAGCTTCGAGGTATGAAGGTCGCGATACCGGTCCGCGCCCTCGCCGGACTGCTGCTCGCGCTGGCGCTCGCCGCCCTGGCCCTGCTCCCGGCGATCGCCCCGCAAGCGCGCGCGGCGCCCGGTGCGCCCGCGCAGACCAGCGTCTCCGCCATCGCCGCGGCCCTGCGTGAGGATCCCGTCTACGTCGACCCGGCCGCCACCGACCAGCTGTCCCCGTCCGAGGTCCAGGCGCTGAGCCGGCGCATCGAGAACGCCGACAAGCCGCTCTTCGTCGCCGTCCTGCCCGCCGACCAGCCCACCGAGCGGCTCTTCGCTGACCTGCGCACCGCCACCGGCATCACCGGCCTGTACGCCGTCCGCCTCGGCGACCGCTTCGACGCCCGCGCCGACTCCGCCGTCCTGTCGAACACGGCCGTGCGCAACCTCGTCGACAGCGTCCGCGGCGAGAGCGACGCCGCCACCCAGCTGACCGAGTTCACCGACCGGGCCGTTGCCAACATGGGCGGATCCGCCCCGGCCTCCTGGTCCGGCGGCGACGGCACCGGCGTCTCCGCGACCGCCCTGATCACCACAGGCGCGGTCCTCGTCGCGGGGGGCGCCGGGGCGTACGCCCTGATCCGGCGCAACCGCCGCCGCCACGAGGAGGAACGGCGGGCCGCCCTGGAGAGGCTGCGGGTCGTCGTCGACGAGGACATCACCGCCTTCGGTGAGGAACTCGACCGGCTCGACTTCCACCCCGCCGAGGCCGGTGCCGACGACGCGATGCGCGCGGACTACGAACGAGCGCTGGACGCCTACGACCAGGCCAAGTCGGCGATGGCCGCCGCGGCCCGGCCGGAGGACGTGCGGCCTGTCACCGAGGCCCTGGAGGACGGCCGCTTCAGCCTGGCCCAGCTGGCCTCCCGCCGTGACGGGCGTCCGCTGCCCGAACGCCGGCCGCCCTGCTTCTTCGACCCCCGGCACGGCCCCTCGGTCGCCGACGCCACCTGGTCCCCGCCCCGCGGGGCGCCCCGCGAGGTCCCGGTCTGCGCCGCCGACCGGACCCGGCTGGCCGACGGCCGCGACCCGGTGATCCGCGAGGTCGACAGCGACGACGGCCGCCGCCCCTACTGGGAGGCCGGCCCCGCCTACGGCCCGTGGGCCGGCGGTTACTTCGGCGGCGGCCTCCTGCCCGGCCTGCTGGTCGGGACCATGCTCGGCGGCATGATGGCCACCCCGTCCTACGCGGCCGACTACGGCACCGGCTACGGCGACTTCGGCGCCGCCGGCTACGCGGGCGGCGACGTCTCCGGCGCGGACTTCGACCCCGGTGACTTCGGCGGCGGCTTCGACGGCAGCGGCTTCGACGGCGGCTTCGGCGGCGGGGGAGGCGACTTCGGCGGGGGCTTCTGACCCGCACGGAACCGAGCGGAGGCCCGGGGAGCCGACACCGGGCCCGGCACCCCAGGCCGCGGTCGTCGGCGCCCCGCTCCTGCGGCACCGGGCCCCCGGCACCTCAGGCCGCCGGTCGCCGGTGCCCCCGCCCAGGCACCCTGGCCCTGGCGCCGGCCCTACCCCGCACCCGGCACGTCTCTCCGGGCCCGCCGAGGTGGCGGCGGCGCGGGCGGACGGGCCCTGGGCGGCGGCGTACGAGCAGCGCCACGCGGCCGTCCCCGACGACCTCGCCGCCGCGTTGGCCCGTCGGCCGCGTGCCCGGGCGGCCTTCGAGGCGTTCGGCCGCGCCGGCCGCTACCGGGTCACGCTCGGCCTGTTCCGGGCCCCGCACCCGCACCCCGCCGCCCGCGAGGCCCGGTCGTCCGGGCGCCGGGCAAGCTGGAGGCGGTGCTCGCGCGGGCGGTACCGGGCGCACGGACCCCGGACGCGCCGAGCGCCCGCCTTCCGCGGGGGAGGGGAAGGCGGGCGCGCTCGGGGTGACGCCGACGCGGCTCGGGCGGAGGCCCGGTACCGGGGGTGCGGCTCAGCCGGCGTTCCGGACGGCCGAGATGTCGAAGTTCAGCTTGATCTTGTCAGAGACCAGTACACCGCCCGTCTCCAGCGCGGCGTTCCAGGTCAGGCCCCACTCGGAGCGAAGGATCTCCGCCTTGCCCTCGAAGCCGACGCGCTCGTTGCCGAAGGGGTCCTTGGCGGAGCCGTTGAACTCCAGGTCGATGGTGAGCGGCTTGGTGACGCCGAGGATGGTCAGGTCGCCGGTGATCCGGTAGTCGTCGCCGCCGAGGGCCTCCGCCCGGGTCGAGCGGAACGTCATCGTCGGGAACTCCTCGGTCCGGAAGAAGTCCGCGCTCTTCAGGTGCCCGTCACGGTCGGCGGACCCGGTGTCGATGCTGTCCATGGTCACGTCGAGCGAGGCCGCGGAGCGGGCCGGGTCGGTGCCGTCCAGCCGCAGCGAGCCGGTGAACTCGCTGAACCTGCCCTTGACGTTGGTCACCATCGCGTGGCGGGCGACGAAGCCGATCGTGGAGTGGGCGGGGTCGATGGTGTAGTCGCCGGTCAGGGCGGCGAGGTCGGCGGCGCCGACGGGGGTGGCGGCGGTCAGGGTGGCGGTCCGTGCGGTGGTGTCGTCGCTCTTGCGGCCGAAGATGCCCATGATGTGCTCCTTTGTGGGGACGGGAGACCCGGCCCGTTGAATGTTCAACGACTTCAACGGTTTCGACCCTAGACCTATTCCGTTCAATGTTCAACATCTGTGTCCGGTGGGCCGGCCGGAGCGGTTAGGCTCAGCGGGTGAACCGTGCCGCGCCGTCGCACCCCACCCCCACTTTGTGCGACTCCCACAACGCACACGCCCTCTGAGCAGTCGGAAAGCCTGCATGCCCCTCGGGTTCTGTTCAGGGGTACCAGGAAAACGGGCCGGAGACTGTACGGAGTCGACGGCTCGCTTTCCTTGGTGGTCTTCGTAAGGTCGCTACATGACCGTTTTGGAAGAGACGACGGGCGAGCCGACCGGGGAGCCGACGGACGCGCGCGGGCGGGTCGCCGAGCTGCACGAGATCCGTGCGCAGGCACTGGCCGGCCCCAGCGAGAAGGCGACCGCGGCGCAGCACGCCAAGGGCAAGCTGACCGCCCGCGAACGGATCGAGCTGCTGCTGGACCCGGGTTCCTTCCAGGAGGTCGAGCAGCTGCGCCGGCACCGCGCCACCGGCTTCGGCCTGGAGGCGAAGAAGCCCTACACCGACGGTGTGATCACCGGCTGGGGCACGGTGGAGGGGCGCACGGTCTTCGTCTACGCCCATGACTTCCGCATCTTCGGCGGCGCGCTGGGCGAGGCCCACGCCACCAAGATCCACAAAATCATGGACATGGCCATCGCGGCCGGCGCGCCCCTGGTGTCGCTCAACGACGGTGCCGGGGCCCGTATCCAGGAGGGCGTCTCCGCGCTCGCCGGCTACGGCGGCATCTTCCAGCGCAACACCAAGGCGTCCGGCGTCATCCCGCAGATCAGCGTCATGCTGGGCCCGTGCGCGGGCGGCGCGGCCTACAGCCCCGCCCTGACCGACTTCGTCTTCATGGTCCGCGAGACCTCGCAGATGTTCATCACCGGCCCGGACGTCGTCAAGGCCGTCACCGGTGAGGAGATCACCCAGAACGGGCTCGGCGGCGCCGACGTCCACGCGGAGACCTCCGGCGTCTGCCACTTCGCGTACGACGACGAGGAGACCTGCATCGCCGAGGTGCGCTACCTCCTCTCGCTGCTCCCGCAGAACAACCGCGAGAACCCGCCGCGCGTCGAGTGCTCCGACCCCGCCGACCGCCGCTCCGACGTCCTGCTCGACCTGGTCCCGGCCGACGGCAACCGGCCGTACGACATGGCCAAGGTCATCGAGGAGATCGTCGACGACGGCGAGTACCTGGAGGTCCACGAGCGCTGGGCGCGCAACATCATCTGCGCCTTCGGCCGGCTCGACGGCCAGGTGGTCGGCATCGTCGCCAACCAGCCGCAGAGCCTCGCGGGCGTCCTCGACATCGAGGCCAGCGAGAAGGCCGCGCGCTTCGTGCAGATGTGCGACGCCTTCAACATCCCGATCCTCACCCTTCTGGACGTACCCGGCTTCCTGCCCGGCGTGGACCAGGAGCACGGTGGAATCATCCGGCACGGCGCCAAGCTGCTGTACGCCTACTGCAACGCGACCGTGCCGCGCATCTCCCTCATCCTCCGCAAGGCGTACGGCGGCGCCTACATCGTCATGGACAGCCAGTCCATCGGCGCCGACCTCACCTACGCCTGGCCGACCAACGAGATCGCCGTGATGGGCGCCGAGGGCGCCGCGAACGTCATCTTCCGCCGTCAGATCGCCGACGCCGAGGACCCCGAGGCCATGCGGGCCCGCATGGTCAAGGAGTACAAGGCCGAACTGATGCACCCGTACTACGCGGCGGAGCGCGGTCTGGTGGACGACGTCATCGACCCCGCCGAGACCCGCGAGGTCCTGATCAAGTCCCTGGCGATGCTGCACACCAAGCACGCCGACCTGCCCTCCCGCAAGCACGGCAACCCCCCGCAGTAACCCAGCGGACTTTCCGCGGCACCCCCGCGGAAACCTCTTCCACGGAGACTGACAGCCATGAACACGCCTGACATCCGCGTAGAGAAGGGCCACGCCGAGCCCGAGGAGGTCGCCGCCATCACGGCTCTCCTGCTCGCCCGCGCCGCCGCCCGCCCCGCCGAGACCCCGGCGCACCGCGGCCGTGCGAAGGCCGGCTGGCGCCGCCTGGAGCGCGAGCCGGGCTTCCGGGCGCCGCACAGCTGGCGCTGACGCCCCGCCCGACACAGCACTGGGGGCCCCCTCCCCCAAGGAAGGGGGGACAAA
>NZ_CBDQZH010000027.1:0-104768 GCF_965341775.1 Streptomyces sp. bgisy159
TCCCCCCCCCCCCCCCCCCCCCCCCCCCCCCCCCCCCCCCCCCCCCGGGTCTCACGCCGCCGCGCGGTGTTCCTCCGGCCGCAGGTGACGGCCGGCTGCCGTCCACCGTCGCAACACCCTGGCGGCGGCGCCGGAGTCGACGGCCGCCGCGGCTCGGGCGAGGGCCGGCCGGAGCCGGTCGGCCAGCGGGGCGTCGAGGGGGGCACCGGAGGGGGCCGCCACCGCCAGTGCCGCCGCTGCGGACAGCAGTACGGCGTCGCGGACGGGGCCGCGCTCCCCCGCGAGCACCCGCCGGGCCACCTCGGCGTTGTGGGCCGCGTCCCCGCCGCGCAGCGCCCCGGGGGGTGCGAGCGGAACACCGACGTCCTCCGGGCTGAACCGCTCCTCGCGCACCTGCGCGCCGGCGACGGTCCACACCCGTGAGGTGGTCGTCACGGTGAGCTCGTCCAGTCCGTCGTCGCCGCGGAAGACCAGCGCGGTGGTGCCGCGCCGGGCCAGGACGCCCGCGACGAGCGGCGCCAGCCGGGCGTCCGCCACGCCGACGGCCAGCGCCCGGGGGCGTCCGGGGTTGGTGAGCGGGCCGAGGGCGTTGAACACGGTGGGGATGCCCAGTTCCCGGCGGACACCGGCGGCGTGCCGCATCGCCGGGTGGAAGTCCGGGGCGAAGCAGAAGGCGATCCCCACGGAGCGGGCCAGCCGCGCGAGTCGCTCGGGAGACTGGCGCAGCGTCACCCCCAGCTCCTCCAGGACGTCGGCGGAGCCGGAGCGGGAACTGGCCGCCCGGTTGCCGTGCTTGACCACCCGGGCGCCGGCGCCGGCGGCGACGATCGCGGCCATCGTGGAGATGTTGACCGTGCAGGCGCCGTCGCCGCCGGTGCCGACGATGTCGACGCAGTCGCCGGGCACGGTGAGCGGGACCGCGTGCGCCAGCATGCCGTCGGCGAGCCCGGCCAGTTCGCCGACCGTCTCGCCCTTGGCGCGCAGGGCGACCAGCAGTCCGGCGAGCTGGGCGGGGGTCGACCGGCCGCCCAGCAGGGAGTCCATCAGCCACGCCGTCTCGTCGGCGGTCAGGTCCCGGCCGCGCAGCACGGCGTCGAGCAGACCGGCCCAGGTCCGGCCGGCCTCGGGACCGGGAGGCGCGGGGGGCACGGGGGGCGCGGGAGGCCCGTCGGGCCGGGCCGCACTCGGTGGTGTGGTCATCGTCAGCCCCAGTCCTCGTTCTCGGGGGTGACCGGGCCGGTGCTGCCCCAGTCCTCGTTCCCGGGAGCGGCAGGGGCGGCGACGCCCCAGTCCTCGTTGGCCACCACAGCAGGCGCGACGCCCCAGTCCTCGTTGGCCACTACGGCGGGCGCGACACCCCGGTCCTCATTGGCCACCACGGCGGGCGCGAAGCCCCAGTCCTCGTTGCCCGGGGCCTTCTCCGGCAGGGCGACGGTGGCGGTCGCGGACGCGTCCCCGGCCAGGGCGACCCCTGCGCCCCCGGCCTGCAGAACGGCCAGAGCGAGCACGCCGCCGGCGATCACACGTACGGTCCTGCTGCCCTTACCACGCATGGACTTCACGATTCCGTATCCCCCTTGTGGAAAATTCAACTGTCCTGGGGTGCCGCCGCCCTGTGCGACCGCGGCGCCCGCTGCGGAAAGGACACTAGGAAGCCGCGACTTCGGCTCGTTATCGTCGCCCCTTCGGCCCGTAGAGCACAGGTGATAAAGCTCTGTCCAGGGGGGTTTTCCTCCATGACTCCGGAGGTTCTTCCGACTTCCGGCCGGGCTGGGGAAAATGAAAGAATCGCCGCTGTGGCGTTTTCCGCCACGGCCGAGAGCGGAGCACGCGGACGGGGACGCCGATGATTTCCTTGACCAGCAACGGGGCCGCGCCGCCCGTGTCCGGCGCGCGCACGGTCACCTGCCATGTCTGGCTGTCGCGCCGCCTGCCCGGCCCCGAGCAGCATTTCGGGCTGCTCGACGCAGAGGAGCGCGGGCGTGCCGCGGAGTTCCTGGTCGAACAGGACTTCGCCCTGTTCGTCACCGGCCGGGTGCTCGCCCGGGCCGCGCTGGGCTCGCTCGCCGGGATCCCGGCGAGCGAGGTCGCCCTGCGGACCCGCTGCCCCGGCTGCGGAGGCCCCCACGGCAAGCCCCGCCCGGTGGGGGCGGCGGCCGGCTGGGAGCTGTCGATCTCGCACTCCGGTGACCTGGTCGCGGTGGCGGTGACCCGGGGCCACCCGGTCGGCGTCGACGTGGAACGCCTCGTGGCCTCCGACGAACCCGGCATCCCCATGGAGTACGAGCTGATCCTCACCCCCGCCGAACGCGCCGGTGTGGCGGCCCTGCCTGCGGAACGTCAGGGCGCCGCCTGTCTGGCGCTGTGGACCCGCAAGGAGGCCGTCCTCAAGGCGACCGGCGAGGGCCTGAACACCCCGATGGACTCCTTCACCGTGACCCCGGCCGCCCGGCCGCCGGCCGTGACGGCCTGGCGTGACGACCGGCCCCGGCCGCGGCCCCGGATCGCCCTGGCCGACCTGCCGCGGGTGGACGGCTGCCTGGGCGCCCTGGCCGTGCTGGACGCGGCCGCGATCGCCCCGCGTATCCGTTCGGGGGCCGAGGTGCTGGCCGAAAGAATGCGATAACGAAAGGAAATCCGCCCTCGATAGCTTCGCTGCACGGTTACGGGCACCAACACCCCGAACAGGAGATGCAGCGTGATCAAGTCAGTCGTCATTGTGGGGGGCGGGACCTCCGGTTGGATGAGCGCCACGTATCTCAAGGCGGCGTTCGGTGACCGGATCGATGTCACCCTGGTCGAATCCGACCGTGTGTCGACGATCGGCGTCGGCGAGGCCACTTTCAGCACGGTCCGGCATTTCTTCGACTATCTGGGCCTCGAAGAGCGGGATTGGATGCCGCACTGCGCCGGCTCCTACAAGCTGGCCATCCGGTTCGAGAACTGGCGGAACGTGGGCGACCACTTCTACCACCCGTTCGAGCGGCTGCGGATGTCGGACGGGTTCACCCTCGCCGACTGGTGGCTGAAGGAGGGCGACCGCAGCCTCCCCTTCGACCAGGCCTGCTTCGTCACCCCGGCGCTGTGCGAGGCGCAGCGCTCGCCGCGCATGATGGACGGCTCGCTGTTCGCCCAGGGCCTCGACGGTTCGCTGGGCCGCTCCACCCTCGACGAGCAGCGCGCGCAGTTCCCGTACGCGTACCACTTCGACGCGGGGCTGCTCGCCCGGTTCCTCACCAAGTACGGCACCGACCGCGGCGTGCGCCACGTCGTGGACGACGTGGTGGAGGTCCGCACGGACGAGCGCGGCTGGCTCACCGAGGTGCAGACCAAGAACAGCGGCGCGCTCGCCGGCGACCTGTTCATCGACTGCACCGGCTTCCGCGGCCTGCTCATCAACCAGACCCTGGAGGAGGAGTTCCTCTCCTTCGAGGACGTGCTCCCCAACAACCGGGCGGTCGCCCTGCGCGTCCCCGCGCCGGACCAGGCCGAGCGCGGCATGCGGCCGTACACCACGGCGACCGCCATGGACGCCGGCTGGATCTGGACGATCCCGCTGTTCGGCCGGACCGGCACCGGCTACGTCTACTCCGACGAGTTCTGCAGCCCGGAGGAGGCCGAGCGCACGCTGCGCCAGTTCGCGGCGCCCGGGCAGGACGACCTGGAGGCCAACCACATCCGGATGCGCATCGGCCGCAACCAGCGCTCGTGGGTGAACAACTGCGTGGCCATCGGGCTGTCGAGCGCGTTCGTGGAGCCGCTGGAGTCGACCGGGATCTTCTTCATCCAGCACGGCATAGAGCAGCTGGTCAAGCACTTCCCGGACGAGCGCTGGGACCCGAGCCTCGCCGACGACTACAACAACCGGGTCGCGCAGGTGCTCGACGGTGTCAAGGAGTTCCTGGTGCTGCACTACGCGGCCGCCGGGCGCGACGACACCCCGTACTGGAAGGAGGCGAAGATCCGGCCGCTGCCGGACGGGCTCGCCGAGAAGCTGGCGCTGGCGTCCTCGCACCTGCTCGACGAGCGCGCCGTCTACCCGCACTACCACGGCTTCGAGCAGTACTCGTGGATCACGATGCTGCTCGGCCTCGGCCACGAGCCGGCCGCTCCCCGGCCCTCGCTCGCCCACATCGATCCCGCGGCGGCCCGCGCGGAACTGGCCAAGGTGCGCGCCGACGCCGAGCAGCTGGTGCGTGCACTGCCCGGCTGCCACGAGTACCTGTCCGTCCTCCACGGCTGACGCCCCCGGCCGCACGCCACCGCCGAGCGGTCACGCCACCGCCGAGCGGTCCGCCGAGACCGCCCTCAGGCCCCGCCCCGTGCCCGTGCCCCCTCCCCCCGACGGGCCCGGGGCGGCCCGGCTGCCCGCCGCCCGGAGCACACCTCGAAGACCGGTTCCCCGACCGCCGGAGACCTCACCCGCCCGACCCCTCCCGTCCGGGATCCGCCACGGCTCTCCGAGCTGTTCCGACCTTCCGAGACCTTCCGAAGGACGCATCCATGACCAGCGTATTGCCGCCCTCGCGACGGCCGGCCGAGCTCCGCGGGCACCCGGCGCCGCGCCCCTCCCCGCGGTCCGGGCCCCCCGCGTCCGCCACCGCGTTCCGCACCCTGATGAGCGCGTTCCCGACCGGGGTCGCCGTCGTGACGACGTACGGCGACGACGGCCGGCCGCGCGGCCTGACCTGCTCGTCCCTGTCCAGCGTGGCCGCCGAGCCGCCGACCCTGTCGGTGTGCCTGACCACCCGCGGCGAGACGCTGCGGGCGCTGCGGGCGCACGGCTCCTTCGCGGTGAACCTGCTGCACCACGGCGGGCAGCGGGCGGCGCAGGTGTTCGCTCGGCCCGCCGACAACCGGTTCGGGCAGGTCGCCTGGCGGGCCTCGCCCGGTGCCGGGCTGCCGTGGCTCGTCGAGGACGCGTTCGCGCTGGCGGAGTGCACGGTTTCGGGTCTTTCGGAAATCGCCGATCATACTGTGGTCATCGGTGAAGTGACCGGTGTCGCCCAGGAGTCGGGGGTCCCCCTGCTCTACGGGGCGCGGGGGTTCGCCGCCTGGCCGGGCGGCACGGTTCCGGGGCCGCTGCCGGCTCCCGAGGGGGTGGCGTCGTGAGCGGCCTGCACGCCGATCCGCTCGCCCGCTTCCTGCTCGCCGCCGCCCTCGTCGTCCTGCTCAGCCATCTGCTCGGCGGCCTCGTGGGCCGGCTCGGGCACCCCCCGGTGATCGGGGAGATCCTCGGCGGTCTGGTCCTCGGCCCCTCCGCGCTCGGCGGGCTGTGGCCGCGGGCCCACGCCTGGCTGCTCCCCGAGGAGGTCACCTCCGCCCTGACGACCACGGCCCAGCTGGGCCTGGTCACCTTCGTGTTCCTGCTCGGCTGCGAACTGCGCCTGGACGGCGGCCGGGCGGGCGGCACCGCCGTCACAGCGGTCGCCGCCGGCGGCATGGGGCTGCCGTTCCTGCTGGGTGCCGGTCTCGCCTGGGCGGCGCCCGGCACGCTGCGCGGCGAGCACGCCACGGACACCGCCTACCCGTTGTTCTTCGGTCTCGCCCTGTCCGTCACCGCCCTGCCCGTGCTGGCCCGGGTGCTGGTCGACATGGGTCTGGACACCACCCGCACCGGGGCGTTCGCCCTGCTGTCGGCGGCGGTCGGCGACGGCATCGCCTGGCTGCTGCTCACCGCGGTCCTCGCGGTCGGCGGCGCCGAAGGTACCGGCCCGGTCGGGCTGACGCTGACGCTGGTCGCCCTGCTGGTGGCGGTGACGTACCTGCTGGTGCGTCCGGCGCTGGCGGCGCTCCTGCGGCGCGTCGAGGCCGGTGGCCGCGGCGAGCGGCTGGTCATGCCGGTGCTGCTGGCGGGGGCGTTCGGCTACGGCGGCCTGACCGACGTGATCGGGCTGCACCCGGTCATCGGCGCGTTCCTGTTCGGTACGGCGGTGCCGCGCGGCTCGGTCCTCGTGGCGCGGCTGCACCAGCAGTTGCAGGGTTTCACGCAGGCGGTGCTGCTGCCGCTGTTCTTCGCCGGCGTCGGCCTCACCGTCTCCCTCGGCACGCTGGGCACCGGTGGCCGGCCCTGGCTGGTGCTGCTCGGCGTCGTCGTGGCCGCGGCGGCCGGCAAGTTGGCCGGGGCGGGCGGCGCGGTCCGGCTGATCGGCATGGACCGCACGGAGGCGCTGCGGTTCGGTGCCCTGATGAACTGCCGGGGCGTCACCGAGCTGGTCGTCGCGGGCATCGGCCGGCAGGCCGGGCTGATCAGCGACGCCGGGCTGACCGTGCTGGTGGTGATGGCCCTGGCGACGACCGCGATGACCGGGCCGCTGCTGCGGCTGACCGGCGTGGCGATGCGATCGCCCGCACCGTCCCCGCCCTCCTCGCCGTCCCCACTGTCCTCGCCGACCTCGCCGTCCCCGACCTCTCGGGACCTCCCGAAGCCCTTGGTCGCGGCCCTGACCCCGCTCCCGCCGCCCTCCCCTCTCCCCGCGGCCGTCCCCGACCCGTCGTCTTCGCTCCCCCCGCTCCCCGTAGCCGTCCCCGCCCCGTCCTCTCCGCTCCCCTCGTCGTCCGCGTACCGGCCGACGTCCGAACGTGCCGCCGGCGGCACCCCCGTGGAGGTCTGACCATGTCTCCGATCGATTCCGCCCGGATCACCGAGCGCAAGCAGCAACTGCACGCCATAGACCAGGACATCATCGATCTGATCCGACAGCGCCAGGACACCGTCTGGCAGTTGAGGACCCTGCGCCGCATGGCGGGGCTGCGCGAGTACCAGCTGGCCCTGGAGAACGAGGTGCTGAGCCACTACCACGAGGCGCTGGGCCGCACCGGCACCAGCATCGCGCTGCAACTGCTCTCGCTGGCCCGCTCCGAGGCCGCCGGCGAGCACGCCGCGTCGAGCGCCGCCTGACCCGCGGTCGGCGGGGCCGGTCCGACGACCGGCCCCGCTCTCGCCGTTCCCCGTTCCCGACCTCCCCCTCTTCCGACCGCCCCAGGTTCCGACCGCCCCGTTTCCCACCGCCCCGAGGAGAGGAAAGAAACCCACCGTGACCCCAACCACCCACACCCGAACCGTGACCCGTCCCGGTCTGCGGTCCCTGCTGGCCGTGCCGTTCCGCCGCGACACGTGGCGGCATCTGCTGTACGCGCTGTTCGTCCCGCTCGTCGCCGGCCTGATCCTGGTGTTACAGCCCGTGATGAAGTCCTCGCAGGACAGCGGACACCAGGCGGTCGGACCGCTGGCGCTGCTGCTGGGGCTGCTGGTCGCCGCGGTGGCCGGGCCGGCCTTCGAACGCATGCGGCTGCGCGTCTTCTTCGGCGAACGGCTGGCCCCGAGGCGCGCCGGCCGGCTGTCGGGCGGCGTCCGCTTCTTCTTCGTCAACATGGTCCTGACCACACTGTCGTTCGCGGCGACCGTCGGCTGGGTCATCGTCTGCGCACGCAACCTGACGTATCCGATCTGGGGCTGGGAGCCCTACCCGACGGACGCGTGGGGCGGGCCGAGCCCGGTCGGCGCGGTCGCGCTGCACTTCTTCTCCGGTGTCGTGGCGTTCTTCGTCCTGCCGTGGGTGGTCGTGCGCGTCACCGAGTGGCAGCGCGTCGCCGTACGCCGGTTCGCCGCCGGCTGACACCCCGCGTACGTCACGGCCGTGCCCCCGGCGGAGGGATCCCGCCGGGGGCACGGCCGTACCCGCCCGGCCACCGCGCGGCGGCCGGGCGGGCGGCCCGTGTCACGCCACCCGGATCCGGGGAGCGGTGCCGGCCGGTGGCCGGCGGTACGAGAGCGGGGCCGTGGCGGGTGGGCGGGCCGGGAACCGCGCGGGTGGCGGGGCGGTCGGCAGCGGCCGGGCGGGGGGGCCGGGCGGAGAGCAGGCGCAGGACGGCGAGGACACGGCGGTTCTCCCCGTCGCCGCCGTTCAGGCCCAGCTTGGCGAAGATCGCCGCCACCCGCTTCTCCACGGTGCCCGGCGACACGCACAGGTCGTCGGCGATGGCGCTGTTGGTCCGGCCCAGCGCCATCAGCCGCAGGACGTCCCGCTCGCGCGGGCTGAGCGAACCGAGGGCCGGGTCCGACCGCTCCGCCTCGCCGGTGCCGGAGGCCCGCGGGCCGAAGGCGGCGCCGAGCACGCCGACGGCCCCCGGGTCGGCCACCGTGCCGCCGGCCGCGACGCGCTCCAGGGCCGGCAGCAGCACCTCCGCCTCGACGGCCTGGTCCAGCAGCAGCAGCGCGGTCCCGGGGCGGCGCGCCCCGAACAGGCGGGCCGCCAGGGCGGGCGCGGGCGCGGCGCAGTACAGCAGGGCCGCGAGGCCGGGCAGCTCCCGCCCGGCCGCCAGCACCGCGTCCACGACGGCGTCGCCGCCGGGCTGCCGCGCCCCCGCCAGCACCGCGTCGGGGCGGCACCGGGCGGCGGCCGCGGGCAGCGCGGCGGCGTCGGCGAGGACGGCGGCCACCTCGTGACCGCCGTCCCGCAGGGTCTGCGCGAGTCCCGCCCGCAGCACGGACGAGCCGTCGACGATGACGATGCGCATGGGTTCCACGTCGCGCCTCACACGCCCGCGGGGGCCTGCGCCCGCGCTGCGGCCAGGACGTTGCCCAGCAGCCGGGCCCCGTCGGTCGTCGCCACGCTCTCCGGGTGGAACTGCACGCCCCACACCGGTAGTTCGCGGTGGCGCAGGGACATCACACAGCCGTCGTCGGCGGCCCGGCCGGTCACCTCCAGTGCGGCGGGCAGCGGCTCCGCCACCACCAGCGAGTGGTAGCGGGCGACCTCGGTGCGGGTGCCCAGCCCCTCGTACAGGCCGGTGCCGTCGTGCGTGACGACGCTGGTCTTGCCGTGCCGTACCCGCCGCGCGGTCACCACCCGGCCGCCGAAGGCGAGGCCGATCGCCTGGTGGCCCAGGCAGATGCCGAGCAGCGGGACGCGGCCCGCGAAGGCGTGCACCAGCTCGACGTGCCCGCTGTCCGCGGGGTGCCCGGGGCCGGGCCCCAGCACCACCGCGTCCGGGGCGGACGCCGTGAGTTCCCCGGGTGAGCGGGTGCGGCTGCGCACCACCTCGGTGTCGGCGCCGAGCCCGCGCAGATACTGGTCGATGATGTACGTGAAGCTGTCGTAGGCGTCGACCAACAGGATCCTCACGGCCGCAGCTCCTTCCCGGTCAGCGCCCAGTAGGCGGCGGCCATCTTGTGCAGGGTCTCCTGCCACTCCCGCTCGGGCACGGAGTCGGCGACGATGCCGGCGCAGCTCTGGGTGCGGTAGCGCGCGCCGTCGTGCACGACCGTGCGGATGCACAGGGCGAGCAGGCTCCAGCCGCGCACGTCGACCAGGCCGACCGCGCCCGCGTACATGCCGCGCGAGCCGTCCTCCAGCTCCTGGATGAGTTCCATGGCGCGGATCTTCGGCGCCCCGGTGACGGTGCCCGCGGGGAACGTCGCGCGCAGCACCGACCAGGTGTCGTGCGCCGGGTCCAGGCGCCCGGAGACCGTGGACACCAGGTGGAAGACGTGCGAGTAGCGCTCCACGGTCATCAGCTGCTCGGTGCGCAGGGTCTCCGGCAGGCACACCCGCCCGATGTCGTTGCGGCACAGGTCGACGAGCATGACGTGCTCGGCGCGTTCCTTCTCGTCGGCCCGCAGCGCGGCCACCCGCCGGGCGTCGGTGTCCGGGTCGCCGCTGCGCGGGACGGTCCCGGCGATGGGCCGCATCACCAGCCGGTCGCCCTCGGCCCCGACCAGCATCTCGGGGCTGGCGCCGATCAGGGTGGTCCCGGCCCGCCGCACCAGGTACATGTACGGGGAGGGGTTGCGGGCGCGCAGCCGCCGGTAGACCTGGAGCGGGGTGAGGTCGGTGTCGACCTCCACGCTGTGCCCGATCTGGATCTGGTAGACGTCCCCGACGCCGATGTGCCGCAGACAGCGCTCGGCGCGCGCCCGGAACGTCTCCTCGTCGGTGCTGTCGCGCACCGAGCGGGGGGCGGGCGCCGCGGGGACGCCGTCGTCGTCGGGCAGCGCGCGCAGCGCCTCGGCGACCGGGTCGGGGGCGGGCGCCGGCCCGAACACGTCGGCGTGCGCCCGCAGCAGCCGTACGGCGCCGGTGGCGAGGTCGTAGTGGACGGTGTCGCGGAACAGGGTCAGGGTGCAGTCCGGGCCGGGGTCCCGGTGCGCGCGGGCCGGCAGGTCCTCCATGTGCCAGGCGGCCTCGTAGCCGACGGTGGTGACGAAGCCGAACGCGAAGGCGTCCGGGGGCACGTCGGTGTGCGTCCGGAACAGCCGCTGGGCCGCACCGAGAAACTCCCACAGCCGGTCCGGCCCGTCGAGGGCGCGGGTGTCCGGGCCGAGCCGGGGCAGGCCCAGACGGTCCGCGACGGCGAGCAGGGCGCCGGTGACGGCCTCGCGGCCGTGCACCCGGACGTGGCCGGCGTGCACCTCGATCTCCGCGAGCCTGCCGAGGCCGACCACGGCCCGGCCGCGGTCCTGGAGCGGGCCCTCGGGGCTTTCCAGGAGGAAGAGGTCCTCCGTGCCGAACCGCTCGGCCAGGGCCGTGTACAGGGCGAGCGGCTCGTGCGGCGGCAACCGGGTCTCCGCCACGTGGACGTCGACGTACGGCGCGGTCGGCTGGGCGACGGGGACGGTCGGTTCGAGAAGTGTGGTCACGGGCGTCTCATTCCTCGGTGCGGTCGTGGGCCGCGGTCGTCAGTCGAGTACGTAGCCGTCGCGCGCCCTCAGCCCGCGGGAGCGGCGCAGGTCGGTGAGGACGAAGCTGCGCTGCAGCCAGCGGTCCCGGCCGTCGTAGCGGGGGCGGAAGGGGGTGCGGCCGTGCACGGTGACCCGGTTGTCCACGACGGCCAGGTCGCCGGGGGCGAGCCGGACCGTCTGCGCGGTCAGGTCGAACAGTTCGGCCAGCTCGGTCAGGGCGGTGCGGGCCCGGTCGGTCATCGGCCGGGTGGCCGCGAAGTCCACCCGTACGTCGGGGTCCTCGACGGCGCCGGTGAGCACGGCGTGCGGCACGGCGGTCGCCGAGTGGCCGAACGAGGGCGGCGCGGCCGTCACGAACTCCTCGCTCCACAGGGCCGCCCGGCTCCGCTCCGACAGCAGCGGCAGCGTCCGGCGCACGCAGCCGGTGCGCAGACCGGCGACCCTCTCGTGGTCGGCGCGCAGGCACAGCAGCATCACGAAGTCGGGCCGGTGCGGGTGGAAGGCGTTCTCGGTGTGGAAGGACAGCAGCACCGAGCCGGCGTTTCCCTGGAAGTCCTCCTTGCCGGGGACCGGGACGACGTCATGGACGAGGGCGCCGGTCTTCTCCGGCCGGAAGGCTGCCGGGTCGCCGAGCCCGGCGGCCACCATCAGCAGCACGGCGGCGGGCACGGTGGCGGTGCGCTGCACCGAGCCGCCCGCACTGGGCGTGGGGGGCAGGTCCGGCTCGCCGACGGGCAGCCCGCGCACCAGCAGGGTGCCGGCGGGCCCGGAGTCGCGGCGGAAGTCGCGCAGGGCGCGGCGCAGTCCGGCGGGCAGGTCGCACCAGGCGTCGCGGGCGGCGGCCACGTACGCCCGGTCGTCCACCCGGCCGTCCGCGACGGGGGCGATGCGCCGGGCGAGGGCGGTGATCCGCTCCGCGTCGCCGCTCCCGACGGTGACGGTCGCGCCCGGGGCGGAGACGGTGGCGGTGTCGAGGGCCAGGGTCATGGGGTCATCACTTTCTGGACGGGGCCGCGGCCGGCGATCGCCGCCACCAGGGGCGCGGCGATCCGCCGGTAGGCCCGGGTGCTCAGGGCGACGGACCGGTCGAGGCGGGCGGCGTTGAAGTAGATCTCGTCCTCGTCGAGCAGGTCCCGTTCGACGACGAGCCGCAGCCGCGGGTCGAACGTGAACGGGATGATCGACCCGCTGACGCAGCCGGTCAGGCGCTCGGCGCTGGCGCGGTCGGCGAAGCCGGCGCGGGAGCCGCCGGTCAGGGCGCGCACCGCGTCGGTGTCGACCCGGCGGTCCCCGGGCACCACCGCGAGGACGTGGTGCCGGCCGCCGGGGCCGCCGGCCACCCGCAGGACCAGGCACTTGGCGGCCTGGCGCAGCGGGTGCCCGCGCAGCGCGGACGCCTGCGCGGTGCGCCCCTCGGGCGGGTGGTGGAGCAGGCGGTGGCCGGCATCGTGCTCGTCGAGCAGTTCCATCAGCCGCCGGTGGGCGGACCGGTCGGTGAGGGTGTCAGCCGGCATGGGTCATCGCTTCGGCGACCGAGCGCGGACGCATGTCCGTCCAGTGCTCCTCGACGTAGGTCTGGCTCTCCGTCAGGCCGGCGTCCTCCAGGACGGCGTGCCAGCCGGCCGGCACCTCGGCGAAGGCCGGCCACAGGGAGTACTGGCCCTCGTCGTTGACGAGGACGTGGAAGCGGCCCTCGGTGTCGTCGAAGGGGTTGCTGGTGGTGGTCACGGTGGGTCTCCCCTCAGGTTCGGTACACGGGCAGCCGCGGTTCGGCGAGCTCGTCGCCGTACAGGCCCTGCACCCAGTTGGTCTGGTAGACGGTGTCGAGATAGCGCTCCCCGAGGTCCGGGGAGATGGCGGCGGTGACGAGGCCGGAGCGGTCCTCGCCGGGGCGGCCGAGCCATTCGGTGGCGCCGGCGACGACGGTGCCGGTGGAGCCGCCGAACAGGAAGCCGCGGGCGGCGAGCCGGTGGCACATGCGGACCGTCTCCGGCTCGGGGACGATCACCACGTCGTCGACGAGGGACTCGTCGAGCAGCGCGGGCCGCACCCCGGCGCCCAGGCCCGGGATCATCCGGGTGGCCGGCGGCCCGCCGAAGGTGACCGAGCCGGCGCTGTCCACGGCGACGACGCGCACGCCGGGCCGGTGCTCCTTGAACCAGCGGGCGCAGCCCATGAGGGTGCCCGTGGTGCCGGCGCCGACGAAGAGCACGTCCAGGCCGGGGAAGCGGTCCGCGATCGGCGGAGCGGTCCAGCGGTAGTGGGCGCGCCAGTTGTCCGGGTTGCGGTACTGGTTGAGCCACACGTAGCGGCTGTCGGACTCGCACAGGCTCCGTACGAGGTTCAGGCGCGCCCCGAGGAAGCCGCCCTCGGGGTCGGGTTCGGTGACGATGCGCACCTCGGCGCCGAAGGCCTCCATCGCGCGCCGGGTGGCGAGGTTGCAGCGCGAGTCGGTGACGCACACGAAGCGGTAGCCCCGACTGGCCGCGATCACGCTGAGGGCCACACCGAGGTTGCCGGACGACGACTCGACGAGCACGGAGTCCTCGCGCAGCACGCCGCCGCGCTCGGCCGCCTCGATCATGGACAGGGCGGCCTTCTGTTTGATGGAGCCGCTGAAGTTGAACCCCTCGCACTTGAGGTAGACCGACGAGCCGAGAACCGGCCAGAGGTCGACGTAGAGGTCGTCCTCGTTGAATTCCTGCGGAGCCGAGATGATCGGCATGGAACCTCCCGCTCTGGGGACGGGATGCGCGCGGGCGGTCAGCCGTGGCGGCGCATTTCGTGGAAGAAGCCGTCCACGACGGCCAGGTCGCCGGCCGCCCGCACGGTGTCGTGGACGTGCCGGCCGAGCGCGAGGTCGAGGACCCCGAGTCCGAACGGCGAGAAGACCACCGGCCGGTCGGCGGGCGGGCGCACCGCGCCGGTCAGCACGTCGTACAGCGTCCCGTGCACGAAGTCCCTTCCGCCGGTGCGCTGTTCGGCCAGGTGCAGGGAGGTGCCGGCCTTCAGGCAGTGGTCGACGTCGTCGACGATGTTGAAGGCGTCCAGCACCACCTCGGGTGCCAGGTCGCGCAGCGACACGTGCAGCACCAGCGGGTTGTGGGTGAACCAGCCGGGGTCGGTGACGTGCGGCTCGGCGGAGACGGTGGCGAAGACGACGAGGTCGCTGGAGCGGATCAGTTTCTCGGCGCTGTCGTGGACGGTGATCGCGCCGGGCGTGCCCTCGCGGTCGAGGTAGCCGGTGAAGCCCTCGGCGTGCGCGCGGTCCAGGTCGTACACGCCGGTCTCGTCGAACTCCCAGCCCGTGCCGACCAGGTAGGCGTGGACGAACCGGGCGATGAGTCCGGTGCCGACGAAGCCGACACGGCGCGGGCGCTCGCGATGCGCGGACAGCTCGCGGGCGGCGAGCGCGGCCGACGCCGCGGTGCGGGCGGCGCTGATGATGGAGCTCTCCAGGCAGGCCGTCGGGTAGCCGGTGGCCGGGTCGTTGAGGATCAGCACCGCGGAGGCGCGGGGCAGCTGCGCGTCGACGTTGCGGGGGAAGCTGGAGATCCACTTCAGCCCGTCGACGGGGTGCTCGCCGCCCAGGGAGGCGGGCAGCGCGATGATCCGGGAGTCCGGCCGGTCGGGGAAGCGCAGGAAGTAGGAGGGCGGGTTGACGGTGTCGCCGGCGCCGTGGGTGCGGTAGGCCGCCTCGACGATGCGGACGACCTCCTCGTAGCGGCCGCCGATGACCTCGTCGACCTGGGCGCCGGATATCACCGCGAACGCGGGTGGCGGCGCCGGGCTGTTCGATGACATGGGTGCTCTTTCCGTGGTGTGACGGGGGTGGGACGAGAGGTGAGGCGGGAGTGGGACGGGGGTGGGGCGGGGGGTGGGGCGGGGAGGACGCGGCGGCCGGGCGCGGCCCCGGACAGGGCCCGGCCCTACGGCCACGGCCGCGGAGCCGGCCGCGGCACCGGGACCGGCGCCGCAGCCGTCGGTACGGCCACCGAGCCGGTACGGCCACCGGCCGGCGGGCCTGCACGGGCACCGGACCGGGATCGGCCCCGCCCGAACCGGTCGGGTGCCGAGCCGGAACCCACCACGCCCGGGGCCAGGACCGACCGCGCCCGGGCCGGCACGGGCACCGGACCGGCCGACGAGCCGGTCCGCCACCGGACCGGGCGCCGGCCGGGGCCGACGGGGGTGTCGAGCCGGAGGCCGGACGCCGGACCGCTGCGACCTCCGAACCCGGTCTCCACCACCGGACCCGGCGCCCGCACCCGATCCGGCCCGGCCCGGCCACCGGCACCGGCACCGGCACCGGCACCGGCACCGGCGAACCGGCACAACCACCGGACCGGCCCTCAACCACGCACCCGAGCCCGTACGGGCGCCGGGCCGCGGGTTGGCGGGGCCGTCGGGTCCGGCGACCGCCGTCGGCGGGTGGTGGAGCCCGGGCCGGCGCGGCCCGGGTGGTGGTCAGTCGGGGCGGACGTGGTCCGGCAGGCGGACCGGGTCGCCCAGGACGACGGCGACGTGCCGGTCGCCGTCGTAGGGCTCGCGGCTGTGGGCCATGCGCAGGTTGTCGACGACGAGGACGTCCCCGTTGGTCCAGGGCTCGGACACGGTGGCCGCCCGGTAGGCGCGGTCGATGGTCTCGACGACCTCCTCGGGGATCGGCCGCCCGTCGCCGTAGGCGGTGTTGAAGGGCAGCGCGTCCGGCCCGTACACGTCGGTGAGGTAGTCGCGGACCATGGGGTCGAGGGTGCGTTCGTTGAGGAAGGAGATCTGGTTGAACCAGACGGGCAGCCCGTTGCCGGGATGCTCGATCACGGCGGCCCTGCGCTGCCGGGTGCGCAGCGCGCCGTCGGGCAGCCAGGTCGCCTCGACCGTCTCCCGGTCGCAGTACGCGGCGACCTCGGCGGGGTCCTCGGTGCCGAACGCCTCGGTCCAGGCGACGCCGACCTCGCGGTAGCTGCGGGTGAGCTGCCAGCCGTCCCGGGCGAACGGCTCGACCAGGTCCGCCGGCAGGGCCGCCAGCACCGCCTGCGAGTCGGCGACGCCGGTGGCGCCGCCGCCGTCCGGTGCGCGCAGGCACGCGAACAGCAGGGTGGCGGGCACCTCGGCGGCGTAGCTCAGCTCGTGGTGCATGCACATCGGCTCGTCGGGCGGCCACTCGGAGGAGGACAGCACACCGGGGGCGAGCCGTCGGCGCGGCGCGAAGCCCTCCCGCTCGGGCATCGCCTCGATGCCCAGCGCGGCGGCGACCGCGCCCACCTCCTCGGGGGTGCGCGGGCCGAGTCCGCGCACCCGGACCGCGCCGTGCTCGGCGACGGCCGCGCGCACCCGGTCACGCAGGGCCGCCGCCCGTCCGGCGGCGTCGGCACCGGCGCCCTCGGCGTCGAGGACCGGCGGCCTGCCGGGCGCGGTACCCGGCACGGGCGCCGTGAGGTCAAGGACGGACGTCATCTCGGGGTCCCTTCTGGGGCATAAGGTCAGACCGCCGCACGCAGCGCGGCGCGCTCGTCGAGCAGGGCGGCGAGGTCGGACAGCACGGGGTGGGCGGCCAGTTCGGCGACGGTGACCTGCCGGTCGAGCCGGATGGCGAGGCGCACGGCGCTCAGGGAGGTGCCGCCGAGCACGAAGAAGTGGGCGTCGCGCCGGACGCGGTGCACGGGCACCTTCAGCGCCTGGCTCCACAGTTCGGCGAGCCGCCGCTCGGTGGGGGTGCGCGGCGCGTCCCGGGCGGTGTCGCCCGGTTCGGGGGCGCTCTGTCCCGCCCACCGGGTCAGCCGCTTCTTGTCGATCTTGCCGTTGGGGGTGAGCGGCATGGCGTCCAGGACGACGAGCCGGGCGGGCACCATGTACGACGGCAGGGCGGCGGCCAGCCGCTCGCGCAGGCCGTCGGGGTCCCGGTCGCCGGAGCGGGTGCAGTAGCCCACCAGGACGCGGTCCTCGCCGCTGCCCGTCACGACCACCGCGGCGTCGCGGACGCCGTCCGCCCGGGTCATGTGGTTCTCGATCTCGCCGATCTCGATGCGGAAGCCGCGGATCTTCAGCTGGGCGTCGCGCCGGCCGTGGAACTCCAGCCGGCCGTCGGGCGCCCAGCGTCCGAAGTCCCCGGAGCGGTACAGCCGGCCGCCCGGGACGTCCGGGTCGGGCAGGAAGGCGGCGGCGGTGCGCTCCTCGTCGTTGACGTAGCCGCGGCCCACGCAGACGCCCGCGAAGACGATCTCGCCGGGCGCGCCGAGCGGTACCGGGGCCAGCCGCTCGTCCACGACCCGGATCCGCACGTTGCGCACCGGCCGGCCGAGCGGCACGGACGCGCCGGCCGGCGGGGTCCGCATCACCTCGTGGTTGGTGTCGTCGCTGGTCTCGGTGAGGCCGTAGGCGTTGACCAGCGGCACCCCGGGGAAGGTCTGGAACCAGCGCTGCGCGAGCTCCTTCTTCAGCGCCTCCCCGGTGGCGGAGACGATCCGCAGCTCGGGCAGCCGTCCCACCCGCCCGTCCAGCCAGGTCAGCAGCACCTCCAGGTAGGAGGGCACGAGCTGGGCCACCTGCACCCGGCCGGTCTCCAGGACGTCGACGAACCGGCCGATGTCGAGGATGGCCTCCTGCTCCACGATCCGGGTGCGCCCGCCGACGACGAGCGCGGCCACCAGCTGCCACAGGGAGATGTCGAAGCACTGCGGGGCGGTCTGGGCGACGGTGGTGTCCTCGCTGACGCCCAGGTCCTCGATCTTGGCGAGGAGGTGGTTGACGAAGCCCGCGTGCTCGCACATGGCGCCCTTGGGTTCGCCCGTGGAGCCGGAGGTGAAGTAGATGTAGGCGAGCGCGTCGGCGGCGACGGGCAGGCCCGGGGAGTGCCCGGGCAGATCGTCGGGGATCCGGTCCACGCGGAGCACGGCGGGGGCGCGGTCGCCGAGCCCGGCGACGGCCTGCCGCAGCGATGCGGAGCCCTCGCCCGTGGTGAGCACCAGGCGGCAGCCGCTGCGGCGCAGCATGGCCTCGATGCGGGAGGCCGGGAAGTGCGGTTCGACGGGCAGGTAGGCGCCGCCCGCCTTGAAGGTGCCGACGACGGCCGCCGCCCAGTCGAGGTCGCGTTCGGTGACGACGGCGACCACGTCCTCGTCCCCCAGCCCCTCGCGCCGCAGCCACCGGGCGATCCGGTTGGCGCGGGCGTCGAGTTCGCCGTACGTCAGGGACCGCTCGCCGAGTTCCACGGCGACCGCGTCGGGCCGCAGCCGGGCCCGCTCCTCGAACAGTTCGTGGAACCGCCGGTCGGGCAGCGCCTGCCGCGGCCCGCTCAGCTCGTCGCGCTGGAAGCGCAGTTCGTCGTCGCCGAGCAGGTGCCGCTCGTGGTGGCCGGCGTCGGGCGCGGTGCGGGCGCGGCCGAGGGCGGTGACGTAGTAGCCGCCGACGCGGTGGGCCGCCGCGGTGTCGAACACGTCGGCGCGGTGCCGCACCAGCAGGTGTTCGCCGTCCACGGCGACGCCGAGGACGACGCCGCGCGGCAGTTCGTCCGGCAGGTCCGCCGCGCGGGGCGCGACGAGGGTGTCGAACATCGGCGGCTCGGTGACGGGGGCGTCGGCGGCGAAGGCGAGCAGGGTGCGCAGGGTGCCCTCGGCGGTCGCGGTCAGCTCCGCCCAGCTGCCGTCCTCGACGCTGATCCGGGCGGGCAGCGCGGGCCCGGACGCCGGCTGGAACCCGCTGACGGTGTCGCGGTCGCCGGTGAGCGCCGCGACCACCTTGGCGTGCGCGGCGAGCAGCAGGGCCGCGTCGACCGCGGTGCCGTCGACCGCGGTGCCGTCGACGCCGGTGAGCGCCACCCGTGCCTCGGCCGTGCCCGGGTGGCCCGGTGCGGCGGCCCAGCCCGGCAGCGGGGTGAAGCCCCCCGCGCGTACGACAGCGCTCCAGTACTCCCGGCCGGCCCCGCCGCCGATCTCGTCCGCCCCGTCCACCACGAGTGTCGCCTCCATCGGAATATCAGCTCGTCCCCGGGGGCCGATTCCGGCCTCTCCCCCAGCGGATCCGACGGTAGGGAGGGGCCTTATCGGCGGGGTATCGGAACAGTTCCGGCCACCGCGGGGCGGGGACGGCATGCGAGAGGGGCGGTACGAGAGGTCTCGTACCACCCCGGTGGCCCGCGTGGCGTCAGTCGCGGGCGTTGAGCAGCCGGCCGATCTCGGCGGCCGGTCCGGGGGCGGCCATGCCCTCGTGGGTGGCGGCCACCTCCAGGCGTTCCACGCCTCCGGACAGGTACGGGGTCCAGGCGTCGGGGTCCGCCCACGCGCGGACGTTCTCGGTGGCGGCGATCAGCAGGATGTCGCCCTTGAACACGGGCGGCCGGGCGGGCGAGACGAGGCGCACGTTGTTGACCAGGGCGCCGAGCACGGCGTGCCGCTGGGCCGGGTCGAGGCCGCCGAGTTCGGAGTCGCCGCGGCCCAGGTAGTCCACGACGCGTTCGCTGAGCGCGACCGCCCCGTCGGGCAGGTCGTCCGGGTCGTCGCCGTGCCGGCGGGCGTGCGCGGCGCACAGGTCGCGCAGCACCCGCTCGGCGGAGAGCTCCTCGCGCCGGTGCTCCTCCACGGGGTAGGCGTCCAGCAGCACCAGCTGCTCCACCTCCTCGCCGCGCCGCTGGAGTTCGGCGGCGAGCAGATGCGCGAGGGTACCGCCGAGGGACCAGCCCAGCAGCCGGTACGGGCCGTGCGGGCGCACGGAGCGCAGCTGCTCGACGTAGCCGTCCAGCATCTCGGCCAGGGTCGCGGCGGGCGGCGCGGAGTCGTCGAGCCCCGCCGACTGCAGCCCGTACACGGGCCGTTCGGGGTCGAGGGTGCGCAGCAGGCCGGAGTAGCACCAGCTCAGGCCGCCGACGGGGTGCACGCAGAACAGCGGTGTCCCGCGGCCCGCCGGGCGCAGCGGCAGCAGGGGTCCGAAGCCGCCCGAGGCGTCCCGGTCGTCGCCGTCGACGAGCCGCAGCAGGTCCGCCGGGGTGGGCGCGGCGAACACCTCGCGCACGCTCGGCTCCCTGCCGAGGGTGCGGCCGACGAGGCCGGCGAGGCGGGAGGCGAGCAGCGAGTGGCCGCCGCGGGCGAAGAAGCTGTCGTCCCTGCCGACCTCGGCGACGCCCAGCACCTCGGCGAACAGCCGGCACATCAGTTCCTCGCGCGGGGTGCGCGGGGGCCGGCCGGTGCCGGTGCGCTCGGGCGGGGCGGGCAGGGCGCGGGTGTCGAGCTTGCCGTTGGGGGTCATGGGCAGTTCGTCGAGGACGACGAGCGCGCCGGGCACCATGTAGTCGGGCAGCTTCTCGCGCAGCGCGGCGAGTGCCCCGGCGGTGTCCGGGCCGGGGCCGGCGGGCACCGCGTAGGCGACGAGGCGGGGGTCGCCCGGGCGGTCCTCGCGGACGACGACCGCCGCCCGGGCGACGCCGGGCACGTCGAGCAGGGCCGCCTCGATCTCGCCGGTCTCGATGCGGAACCCGCGCAGCTTGACCTGGCCGTCCGCCCGGCCGACGAACTCCAGGCGCCCGTCACGGCGGCGGCGCACCAGGTCGCCGGTGCGGTACATGCGGGCGCCGGGCGCCCCGTACGGGTCGGCGACGAACCGGCCCGCGGTCTGCGCCGGCCGGCCGAGGTAGCCGCGGGCCACCCCCGGGCCGGAGATGTACAGCTCGCCGGGCGCGCCGGGCGGGGTGGGGCGCAGCGCGGCGTCGAGGACGTGGACGCGGACCCCGGGCACGGCCCGGCCGATGGAGCGCGGCCCGGGCGCGGCCGGGTCCTGGAGGGCGTAGGTGACCTCGCAGGTGGCCTCCGTGGGACCGTACGCGTTGACCATGCGCCGGCCGGGCGCCCACCGGGCGACCAGCTGCGGGGTGCAGGCCTCGCCGCCGGTCATCAGGGTGGCGAGGTCGGGCAGGTCGGCGGGCGGCAGCCCGGCGAGGACGGCGGGCGGCAGGTGGGCGTGGCTGATGCGCTCCTCGGCCAGGAACGCGGCCAGTTCCGCGCCGACCGGCCGCCGCTCCGGGACGACCAGGCAGGCGCCGGTGAGCAGCGCCATGCACAGTTCGGCCACCGACACGTCGAAGCTCGGCGAGACGAACTGCAGGACGCGGCTGCCGGGGCCGGCGCCGTGGTCGTGCCGGCTGCCGTGGCCGAGCCCGGCGAGCCCGGCGTGGGTGACGACGACGCCCTTGGGTGTGCCGGTGGAGCCGGAGGTGTAGATGACGTACGCCGGGTGCTCGGGGAGCAGGGCCGGGCGCGGTGGGCCGTCGGGCCGGCCGGGGGCGTCGCAGCCGGTCAGTACGGGTGCGTCGGTGCGCAGCCGGGCGGCGGTGCGCTCGGTGGCGAACACGGCGAGCGGGGCGGTCTCGGCGAGCATCAGCTCCAGGCGGCTGTCGGGGTAGTCGGGGTCGAGCGGCACGTAGGCGGCGCCAGCCTTGGTGACGGCGAGGGCGGCGACGACCAGGTCGGCCGAGGCGGGCAGGGCGACGGCGACGAACTTCTCGGGGCCGGCGCCGAGTTCGGCCAGGCGGTGGGCCAGCCGGTTGGCGCGGGCGTCGAGTTCGGCGTAGGTGAGGGTGGTGGTGCCGTGGCGGACGGCGGGCGCGTCGGGGGTGCGGGCGGCCTGCCGGGCGAACAGCGCGGGCAGGGTGTCGGGCGCCACGGCGGGCGCGGCCCGTTCGGTATCGGCGGCCAGCAGCCGGCGCTCCTCGGCGGAGAGCAGGTCGAGGGCGCTCAGTGCGCGCGCCGGGTCCTCGGCGGCCCGGTCGAGGAGGCGGACCAGCCGGTCGGCGAGGTCCCGCGCGGTCTCCGGGTCGAACAGCGCGGTGGCGTACTCCAGCATGCCGCGCAGGCCGCCGTCCCGGGTCTCGGCGACGCTGAACGACAGGTCGCAGCGCGCGGTTCCGGTGGCCAGGCCTTCGAAGCCGACGGTGAGGCCGGGCATCCGCATGACGGGCTCGGCGTTGTTCTGGAAGGCGAGCATCACCTGGAACAGCGGGTGCGCGGCGGCCGACCGCACCGGGTTGAGCGCCTCCACCAGCCGCTCGAACGGCAGCTCCTGGTGGGCGTAGGCGGCGAGGTCGGCCTCGCGGACCCGTTCCAGCAGTTCCCGGAAGGACGGGTCGCCCGAGGTGTCGGTGCGCAGCACCAGCGTGTTGACGAAGAACCCGGCCAGCCGTTCCAGGGCGGGCGCGCCGCGGCCGCCGACGGCGGTGCCGAGCGGGATGTCGTCACCGGCGCCCATCCGGCTGAGCAGCGCGGCGACGGCGGTCTGCACCACCATGAACGCGGTGGCGCCGGCGCTGCGGGCGAGGGCGGTGAGGCGCCGGTGGGTCTCCTCGCCCACCTCGAACGCGACGGTGCCGCCGCGGTGGTCGGCCACCGCGGGACGGGGCCGGTCGGCGGGCAGGTCCAGGCTGCCGGGGGCGCCGTCCAGGGCGGTGCGCCAGAACGCCAGCTGCCGGGCGAGCAGGCTGTCCGGGTCGTCGTCGGCGCCGAGCAGTTCGCGCTGCCACAGCGCGTAGTCGGCGTACTGCAGCGGCAGCGGTTCCCAGCCGGGGGCGGTGCCGCGGCAGCGCGCGGTGTACGCCTCGGCGAGGTCGCCGAGGAGCGGGGCGACGGAGCCGCCGTCGGCGGCGATGTGGTGGACCAGCAGCAGCAGGACGTGCTCCCGGGGGCCGAGCCGCAGCACGGTGGCCCGCAGCGGGATCTCGCCGGCCAGGTCGAACGGGTGGCGGGCGGCCTCGGCGAGCAGCCGGGCGGCGTCGCCCGGCGCGGCGTCGACCACGTCGACGGGCGGCTCCGCGTCCGCCAGCACGCGCTGGTGGGGCACGCCCCGCTCGGCGGGGAACACGGTGCGCAGGCTCTCGTGGCGCCGGGTCAGGTCGCCGAGCGCGGCGGTGAGCGCCGGCAGGTCCAGGTCGCCGGTCAGGCGCAGCGGCATCGGCACGTTGTAGGCGGGGCTCGGCCCTTCCGCCCGGTACAGGAACCACAGGCGGGCCTGGGCGAAGGACAGGGGGACGCGGGCGGGGCGCGGCCGGGCGGCCGGCTCGGGCGGCGCGGGCCGGCCGGCGGCCTGCCGGATCCGTTCGGCGAACCGGGCCGGGGTGGGGGCGGCGAACAGCTCGCGCACGGGCAGGGACACCCCGAGGACGGCGCGGACGCGGCCCAGGAGCTTCAGCGCCGACAGGGAGTGCCCGCCCCGGGCGAAGAAGCTCTCCCGGGGTCCGATCCGGGGGTGCCCGAGGACCTCGGCGAACAGGCCGCACAGGATCTCCTCCTCGGGGCCGGCCGCCGCGCCGGGCCCGGGCCGCTCCGCATCCCCTTCGCGGGCCGCGGCCGCCTCGGCGGGCGCGCCGTTCGCGTCCCGGGCGGGTCCGGGCGGCGCGGGCAGCTGGGCGCGCTCCTCGGGCAGCAGGCCCGGCAGGGCGCCGACCGGGGTGGCCGGGGCGCCGGCGGCGGCTTCCAGCAGGCGCACCACGTGCCGCAGCACCGTCCCGGAGGTGTCCTCGTCGTACAGGTCGGGCCGGTACTCCAGGCGGACGACCAGGCGCTGCCCGGCGAGGCCGGCGACGAGCCGCAGCGGGTAGTGCGCGGCGTCCTGGCCGGTGACCCGGCCGACCCGCAGCCCGTCGTAGTCCTGCCGGGGCCCGCCGCCGCCGGGGTAGTTCTCGACCGTCAGCACGGTGTCGAACAGGTCCCCGTGCCCGGCGAGCCGCTGGACGTCGCCGAGCCGCAGTTGCTGGTGGTCCAGGAGCAGCGCCTGTTCCTCCTGCAGCCGTCCCAGCGCCTCGGTGAGCGGTCGCCGCGCGTCGAGCCGGACCCGGACCGGCACGGTGTTGATGAACAGGCCGACCATGGTCTCCACGCCGGGCAGCTGCGGCGGCCGGCCCGAGACCACCGAGCCGAAGACCACGTCGTCGCGTCCGGTCAGCTCGCGCAGGGTCAGCGCCCAGGCGCCCTGCAGCACGGTGTTGAGGGTCAGCCCGGCGGCGCGGGCGGCGCCGAGCAGCGCGGCCGTGGCGTACTCGGACAGCTCCACGGTGTGCAGGCGGGGCGGGACGGGGGGCAGGTCCCGGCCGGGCGCGACCAGGGTGGGCCCGGCCAGGCCGGCCAGCGCCCGCCGCCACGCCTCCTCGGCGGCCGGCCGGTCCTGCGCGGCCAGCCAGGCGAGGTAGTCGCGGTACGGCGTGACGGGCGGCAGGGCGGCGGCGTCGCCGTGCCCGGCGTACAGGGTGAGCAGTTCCCGCTGGAGGACCGGCGCGGACCAGCCGTCCCACAGGATGTGGTGGTTGGTCAGCACCAGGGCGTGCCGCCGGCTGTCGCGGCGCACCAGGCGGAACCGCAGCGCGGGCGGCGCGGCCAGGTCGAAGGGGCGGGCGCGCTCCTCGTCCAGGATCCGCGCGAGGGCGGCCTCGCGGCCGTCGGCGGGTATGCCGGTCAGGTCGGTCTCCTGCCAGGGCAGCTCCACCTGCCGGTGCACGACCTGGATGGCCTGGCCGTTGGCGCGCTGCCGGAACCCGGCCCGCAGGTTGGCGTGGCGGCGCAGCAGCGCCTCGGCGGCGGTGCGCAGCCGGGGGGCGTCCAGCGGTCCGGTCAGGTCCAGCACCAGCTGGGTGGTGTACACGTCCCCGCCGGTGTCCTGCGCGGCGCCTTCCAGGGCGTGGAAGAGCAGTCCCTCCTGCAGCGGCGAGAGCGGCAGGACGTCCTCGAGCCCGGATGTCTTCATGCGAGGTCCCTCAATTCTGCTTCCAGGTCGTCGATCTCGCCCTGACTCAGGGAGACCAGGTCCAGGTCGGACGGGGTGAACCCGCCGGCCTCGGGCGCCCGCACCCCGTGGGTGAGGGCGCGCAGCGCGTCGAACCAGCCGGCCGCGAGGGTGCGCACCTCCGCCTCCTCGAACAGTTCGCCGGGCCAGGTCCAGGTGGCCGCCAGCTCGGGTCCGCCCGGCCGGTCCAGCGTCACGGAGTTGATCTCCAGGGCGTGGCCGACGGGCATGTCGGGGTCGCGGGGTGCCGGGGCGGGCGCGCCGGACACGGCCGCCCAGTCCGCCGGTGCGGAGTACGCGCCGGGAGCGGCGGACGCCTCGCCCGCGGGCATCCGGCCCAGGTAGTTGAAGCCGATCTGCGGGGCCGGCCGGCCGGCCAGCGCCGCCGCGGACCGCGGGTCGAGGTGGCGCAGGACGCCGTGTCCGAGTCCGTGGTCGGGCAGGGCGCGCAGCTGCTCCTTGACCCGTTTCAGGGCGTCCGGCCCGGGGTCGTCGCCGGGTTCGATCCGCACCGGGTGCAGCACGGTGAACCAGCCCACGGTCCGGGACAGGTCGATGCCCTCGGTGATCTCCTCGCGGCCGTGCCCCTCCAGGTCGACCAGGAGGGCGGGGGTGTCCTGGCCGCGTCCGCGCCGGTGTGCGCGGACCGCGAGGGCGAGGGCCGTCAGCAGCACGTCGTTGACTCCTCCGTGCACGGCCGCCGGGACGCTCGTCAGCAGCGGCTCGGTGTCCTCGGCGGGCAGCGTCAGGGTGATCTGCCGTGCGGTGAGCGCCGTGTCCCGCGCGGGGTCGAGGGCCCGGGTGCCGAGCGGCGGGTCGGGAGTGGCGGCGATGTCCTGCCACAGGGCGAGTTCGCCGCGCCGGTCCGGTGCGCTCTCGGCGAGGGTGCGGGCCCAGCGGCGGAAGGAGGTGGGCACCGGCGCGAGTTCCTCGCCGCGCCAGGCCGCCGCCAGGTCGGCGAGCAGGATCCGCCAGGACACCCCGTCGACCACCAGGTGGTGGGCGAGCAGGAGCAGCAGTCCGGGCCGGTCCGGGCCGCGGTCGTACCGGACGAAGCGGACGACCGACCCGTCGCGCGGCGCGAGCCGCTGCCGGGCCGCCTCGCCCTCCGCCGCCAGTACGGCGGCCAGCCGCGGCCCGTCCAGCCCGCGCGCGTCGACGTGGTGCAGCAGGTCGGCGGCGCGCACCCGGCCGGCCTCCGGCACGTCCAGCCGCCAGCCGGCGCCGGGGTCGGGTTCGGCCCGCAGCCGCAGGACCTCGTGCCGGTCCAGGAGCGCCTGCAGTGCCTCGGTGAGCCGCTCGGGGTCGGCCCCGGCCGGCACCCGCACGGTCATCGACTGGTTGAAGCCGGTCCAGGAGCCGCCGAGTTCGCGCAGCCAGTGCATGATCGGCGTGGCGAGGACGGTGCCGGCGCCGTCGTCCGCCGCGGTGGGCGCCTCGTCGGTCACGGCCCGGGCCACGACCGCGAGCCGTGCGGCCGAGCGGTGCGCGAAGACGTCCCGGGCGGTGAACTCCAGCCCGGCCCGGCGGGCCCGGCCGACCAGCTGGATGGCGAGGATGCTGTCCCCGCCCAGCTCGAAGAACCCGGCTTCCGGGTCGACGGCGTCCAGGCCGAGCACCTCGGCGAACAGGCCGCACAGGATCTCCTCCTGGGCGGTACGGGCGGCACGTCCGGTGCCCTGACCGCCGTACGACGGCACCGGCAGGGCCTTGTGGTCGAGCTTGCCGTTCGGGGTGAGCGGCAGGGCGTCCAGCGGCACGATCGCCGCAGGGACCATGTACTCGGGCAGGTGCTCGGCCGCGAGGGCCCGCACCTCGTCGCGGGTCGCGTCGCCCACGGTGTACGCCACCACGCGCTTGTCGCCGGGCCGGTCCTCGCGGACCACCACGGCCGCCTGCCGCACACCCGGGTGGGTGCCGAGGACGCCCTCGATCTCGCCGAGCTCGATCCGGAAACCGCGGATCTTCACCTGGTGGTCGACGCGCCCGACGAACTCCAGCTGCCCGTCGGCGCGCCACCGCACCACATCCCCCGTCCGGTACAGCCGGCTCCCAGGAGCCCCGAACGGATCGGCCACGAAACGCCCCGACGTCAACGCCGGACGCCCCAGATAACCACGCGCCAGACCGGACCCCGACACATACAACTCACCCGGCACCCCCACCGGCACCGGCCGCAGCCGCGCGTCCAGGACGTACACGTCGAAGCCGTTGAGCGGGGAGCCGATGGGCGGGGTGACGGCGCCGGAGAGCGGGCGGCTCATCGTGGCGCACACGGTCGTCTCGGTGGGCCCGTACGCGTTGATCATCCGCCGGCCCTCGGACCACACCCCGACCAGAGCGGGCGGGCACGCCTCACCGGCGACCACGAGCGTCATCCCGTCCGGCAGACCACCCTCCGGCATCACCGGCAGAGCGGCGGGCGGCAGGGTGGCGTGCGTGACCCCGTGGCGGGCCAGCACCCCGGCCAGGGGCTCGCCCGGCAGCAGTTCCGCCGCCGGGGCCATCACCAGCCGCGCTCCCGCCAGCAGCGCCATGCAGACCTCCCACGCCGCCGCGTCGAAGCTGGGCGAGGCGAACTGCAGCACCCTGCTGTCCGGAGTGACGTCGAAGGCACGGGTCTGGGAGTACGACAGGCCGGCGATCCCGGAGTGGGTGACGACCACCCCCTTGGGGCGGCCGGTCGACCCCGACGTGTAGATGACGTACGCGGGTGAGCCCAGGGTCAGCGCGGCCGTACGGTCCGCGTCGGTGACGTCGGCCGGGTCGCAGGCACCGAACGGCACCTGCTCCACCAGCACCGGCTCGACCCCCTCGGGAAGCCTCGGAGCCGTACCCGCGTCGGTGAGGACACAGACGGGCCGGGAGTCGTCCAGCATGTAGGCGATGCGGTCGGCCGGGTACTCCGGGTCGACGGGCACGTACGCGCCGCCCGCCTTCATCACCCCGAGGACGGCCACCAGCCACTCCACCGACCGCGGCAACGCCACCGCGACCCGCTTCTCCGGCCCCACCCCACGACCGATCAGCCAGTGCGCCAGCCGATTGGCACGACGGTTCAACTCCCCGTAGCCCAGGGCCTCGGAGCCGAACTCGACGGCGACCGCGTCCGGGTCCCGCCGCACCCGCTCCTCGAACAACTCGACGAACGTGGCCGCCCCGACCGGCTCACCCGACTCGTTCCACTCACCCACAATCCGCCGACGCTCCTCCGGCGCCAGGACGTCCCACTCGCCGAGCGCCCGGTCCGGGCACTCCCCCGCCCACTCCAGCAGCCGCACCAACCGCCCCACCAGCGCCTCGACCGACCCCCGGTCGAACACCTCCGTCGCGAAGGTGACGGCACCGGCCAGGCCGTCGGGGGCGCCGTCGGCGGTGTGCCGCTCGTGCAGGGTGAGCGCGAGGTCGAACTTGGCGGTCCCGACGGACAGGTCGTCGAGGCGTGCGGTGGCCCCCGGGAAACGGACCTGTCCCTCCGCGTTGTTCTGCAGGACGAGCATGACCTGGAAGAGGGGGTGGTGGGCCAGTGACCGGACCGGGTTGACCGCCTCCACGACCCGCTCGAACGGCACGTCCTGGTGCGCGAACGCCGACAGATCCGTCTCCCGCACCCGCTCCACCAGCTCACGGAACGTCGGATCACCCGACACATCCGCCCGCAGCACCAACGTGTTCACGAAGAACCCGACCAGATCGTCCAACGCCTCGTCCGAACGACCGGCCACCACCGTCCCCACAGGAACGTCCGAACCCGCCCCGAGCCGCGACAGCAACGCGGCAAGCGCCGCATGCACCACCATGAACACGGTCGCACCCGTCGACCGGGCCAGCTCCTTCAACGCCCGATGCGCCCCCGCCGGCACCCGCACATCCACCAACGCACCCGCATGCCCCGCAACCACAGGCCGCGCACGATCCAACGGCAACCCGACCAACTCCGGAAGCCCCGCCAGCTCCTTGCGCCAAAACCCCAACTGCCGCGCCAGCACACTCCCCGGATCCGACTCCTCCCCCAGCACCTCCCGCTGCCACAACGCGAAATCCGCGTACTGCACCGGCAACGGCTCCCAACCAGGCACATCCCCACTCACCCGAGCCGCGTACGCCACCGACAGATCCCGCACCAACGGACCCGCCGACCACCCGTCCGCCACGATGTGATGCATCAACAACAACACCACGAACCCACCCTCACCCACCGCGAACAACGTCACCCGGAACGGCACCTCACCCTCCAGCACGAACACGTGCCGGGACTCGGCGGCCAGGGCGGGCTCCAGCTCGTCGGACGTCACCCGCTCGATGCGGAAGACGTCGGTGTCCTCGGCCGGCAGGATGCGCTGCCGGGGCACGCCGTCCACGGCCGGGAACACGGTGCGCAGGCTCTCGTGCCGGGCGACGACGTCCCGTACGGCGTCGCGCAGGGCGTCCGGGTCCAGCGGGCCGTCGACGCGCAGGGCGAGCGGCACGTTGTAGGTGGGGCTCGGGCCCTCCAGGTGGTACAGGAACCACAGCCTCTGCTGGGCGTGAGAGAGCGGAATCATGACATCTCCTCGGACCTCTTCATCGGCCGCAGCTTGGGCCGGGCCTTCTCGGCACGCGCCAGGCGGGTGACGAGGGTCTCCGCCGTGGGGTTCTCGAACAGGGTGCGCAGACTGGTCTCGGCCTCGAAGACCGAGCGGATACGGCTGATGAGCCGGGTGGCGAGCAGCGAGTGGCCGCCCAGCTCGAAGAAGTTGGCCGCCGGGTCGACGGCGTCCAGGCCGAGCACCTCGGCGAACAGGCCGCACAGGATCTCCTCCTGGGCGGTACGGGCGGCACGTCCGGTGCCCTGGCCGCCGTACGACGGCACCGGCAGGGCCTTCTGGTCGACCTTGCCGTTCGCGTTCAGGGGCAGTGCCTCCAGCGGCACGATCGCGGACGGCACCATGTACTCCGGCAGCTTTTCGGCGGCCAGGGTCCTCAGCTCCTCGACCGGCGCGGTGGTGACGGCGTAGGCGACGACGCGCTTGTCGCCGGGGCGGTCCTCGCGGACCACGACCGTCACCTGGCGCACCCGCGGGTCGGCGCCGAGCACGCCCTCGATCTCGCCCGGCTCGATCCGGAAACCGCGGATCTTCACCTGGTGGTCGACGCGCCCGACGAACTCCAGTTGCCCGTCGGCCCACCACCGCACCACATCCCCCGTCCGGTACAGCCGGGCTCCGGGCGTGCCGAACGGGTCGGCGACGAAGCGGGCGGCGGTGAGGGCGGGGCGGTGGAGGTAGCCGCGGGCGAGTCCGGCGCCGCCGAGGTACAGCTCGCCGGGGACGCCGGCCGGGACCGGCCGCAGCCGGGCGTCCAGGACGTACGCCGTGGTGTTGTCCATGGGGCCGCCGATCGGCGGGGTGCCGGGGTAGTCGTAGGGGCGGCGGACCGGGTGGCAGGTGGCGAACGTGGTGGTCTCCGTGGGGCCGTACACGTGCACCACCCGGGTGCCGGGGCAGCGTTGTGCGACGCCGCGCATCGCGGCCGCCGATCCCGCCTCGCCGCCGGTCCACACCTCGCGCACCCCGGACAGCGGATCGCCGGGCTCCTCGGCGAGCAGGTTGAACAGGGCGGTGGTGAGGAACACGGCGGTCACCCCGCCCCCGGTGAGCTGGGTGCGCAGGAACGCCAGGTCGGTCTCGCCCGGGGGTGCCACGACGACCTCGCCGCCGGACAGCAGCGGTACCCACAGTTCGTAGGTGGAGGCGTCGAAGGCCAGCGGGGAGTGCAGCAGGACCCGCCGGTGGGCGTCACCGGCGAAGCGGTGGTCGGCGGCCAGCGCGGCGATGTTCCGGTGGGTGACGACGACGCCCTTGGGGGTGCCCGTCGAGCCGGAGGTGAACATGGCGTAGGCGAGCTGCCCCGGCGGGACCGGCACCGCCGGGTCGTGCCCGGGGTGGTCCGGGGCGCCGGGGCGGAGGACCCGCACCCCGGGCGGCGGGACGAGGTCGTCGCGGTCGGTGACGAGGAGGGGTGCGCCGGCCTGGTCGAGGACGAGCCGCAGCCGGGCGGCGGGCGAGCGCACGTCCAGCGGGACGTACGTGCCGCCGGCCTTGAGGACGCCGAGGATCGCCACGACGGCCTCGAAGGAACGGTCCAGGTGGAGCGCGACCGGGGTCTCGGCCCGGACGCCCTCGGCGATCAGCCGGTGCGCGAACCGGTTGGCCCGGCGGTCGAGTTCGGCGTAGGTGAGCGTGTCGTCGCCGCGGCGCAGGGCGACGGCGTCGGGGGTGCGGGCGGCCTGGGCGGCGAACAGCGCGGGCAGGGAGCCCTCGGGGACCTCCCGGCCGGTGTCGTTCCAGGTGTCCAGCACCGTGCGGCGCTCGGCGTCGGTGATCACCGGGAGGGCGCCGATCGGCAGCCCGGGGTCGGCGGCGGCGGCGTCGAGGAAGCGCGCCAGCCGGTCGGCGAGGGCGGCCGCGGTGTCCCGTTCGAACAGGTCCGTGGCGTAGCCGAGCGTGCCGGTGACGCCGTCCCGGTCCTCGCGCACGTTGAGGATCAGGTCGAACTTGGCCGCGCCCGCGCTCAGGTCCTCCACGTCCACGTCGAGGCCGGGGAGTTCGGCCCGGCCGTCCGTGGTGTTCTGCAGGACGAGCATGACCTGGAAGAGGGGGTGGTGGGCCAGGGACCGGGCCGGGTTGACCGCCTCCACGACCCGCTCGAAGGGCACGTCCTGGTGCGCGAACGCCGACAGGTCGGTCTCCCGGACCCGCTCCAGCAGCTCGCGGAAGGCGGGGTCGCCCGAGGTGTCCGTGCGCAGCACCAGCGTGTTGACGAAGAACCCGACCAGGTCGTCCAGCGCCTCGTCGGAACGGCCGGCGACCACCGTCCCCACGGGGACGTCGGCGCCCGCGCCGAGCCGCGACAGCAGGGCGGCGAGCGCCGCGTGCAGCACCATGAACACGGTGGCACCCGTCGACCGGGCCAGTTCCTTGAGCGCCCGGTGGCTGTCGGGGCCGAGCCGGAAGGGCACCAGGCCGCCGCGGTGGGCGGCGACCGCCGGACGCGGGTGGTCCAGCGGCAGCTCCAGCAGCTCGGGGGCGCCGGACAACTGCTGCCGCCAGTAGGCGAGCTGACGGCTCAGCGGGCTGCCGGCGTCGCTCTCGTCACCGAGGACGTCCTGCTGCCACAGCGCGTAGTCGGCGTACTGCACCGGCAGCGGCTCCCAGCCGGGGGCGCCACCGCCGAGGCGGGCGGTGTAGGCGGCGGACAGGTCGCGCAGCAGGGGGCCCGCCGACCAGCCGTCGGCCACGATGTGGTGCATCAGCAGCAACAGCACGTGCTGCTCACCGCCGTCCCCGAACAGGGTGAACCGCAGGGGCGGTTCGGAGTCGAGGGCGAAGGTGTGCCGGGCCGCCTCGGCCAGTGCCGCCGCCGTCTCGCCGGGCGCCGTGGTACGGACGTCGAGCGCGGGCACGGTGTCCGCGGGCAGGACGTGCTGCCGGGGCACGCCGTCCTCCTCGGTGAACACCGTGCGCAGGCTCTCGTGGCGGGCGGCCACGTCGCCGAGCGCGGCGCGCAGCGCCGGGACGTCCAGGGGGCCGGACAGGCGCAGCGCGAGCGGGATGTTGTAGGTGGGGCTCGGGCCCTCCAGCCGGTTCAGGAACCACAGCCGGCGCTGGGCGTGCGACAGCGGCAGCCGCTCGGGGCGCTCCCGGCGGACCGGCCGGGGGCGGGCCTCGCCGGTGCCGTCGAGGCGGGCGGCGAGGTCGCGCACGGTGGGCGCCTCGAAGAGGGTGCGCAGCGAGAGGTCGGCGCCGAACACGGTCCGTACCCGGCCGACCAGCCGGGTGGCGAGCAGGGAGTGCCCGCCCAGGTCGAAGAAGCCGGTGTCCACCGGCACCTCGGGTACCCCGAGGACCTCGGCGAACAGGCCGCGCAGGATCTCCTCACGGGCGGTGCGCGGCGCGGCGCCCGCCGGGTCGGCGGCGGGCCGCCGTTCGGGCGCGGGCAGCGCGGCCCGGTCCAGCTTGCCGTTGGCGGTGGCGGGGAACGCGTCCAGCAGCACGACGTCCGCGGGGACCATGTACTCGGGCAGCCGTTCGGCCGCCCAGCGCCGCAGCCCGGCCTCGTCCGCGCCGGGCCCGGCGGGCACCGCGTAGGCGACGACGCGCCGGTCGCCGGGCCGGTCCTCGCGGACCACCGCGGCCGCCTGCCGCACCTGCGGGTGGGCGCCGAGCACCCCCTCGATCTCGCCGAGCTCGATCCGGAAACCGCGCACCTTGACCTGGTGGTCGACGCGGCCGACGAACTCCAGCAGCCCGCGCCGGTTCCAGCGGCCCAGGTCGCCCGAGCGGTACATGCGCGCGCCGGGCGGGCCGAACGGGTCGGCGACGAACCGGGCGGCGGTCAGCGCGCGACGGCCGTGGTAGCCGCGGGTGACCAGGTCGCCCGCGATGTACAGCTCGCCGCTCACTCCGGCGGGCACCGGGCGCAGCCGCCCGTCGAGCACGTACATCCGGGTGCCGTGCACGGGCCGGCCGATGGTGACGACGCCGGCGGGCACCGGCTCGCCCGGCTCGATGCGGAACTCGGTGCAGCCGACGGTCGTCTCGGTGGGCCCGTACTCGTTGACGACGGTGGCCTCCGGGTGGCGGGCCCGCCACTGCTCCAGCACCTCGCCCATCAGGGACTCGCCGCCCAGCACCAGCTGGCGGGCGGGGGAGAGACGGTCGTCGTTCTCCAGCAGCAGCGGCAGGTGGCTGGGGGTGGCCTTGACGAAGTCCGGGCGGGCGGCGGGCGGCCGGCCGTCCCGGCCGTCGAGACCGAGGAGTTCCACCGTGCCGCCCGCGGTGAGCGGGGCGAAGACACCGGTGACGGTCAGGTCGAAGGCGACCGGCGAGTGCACCAGCGCCCGGCCGCCCACGCTGTCGTACGCCTCCCGCGCCCAGGCGAGGTACGCGGCCAGCGAGCGGTGCTCGACGACGACGCCCTTGGGCCGGCCGGTGGAGCCGGAGGTGAAGATGACGTACGCCGGGTGGGCCGGGGTGAGCGGGGCGGTGCGCTCGGCGTCGGTGACGTCGCTGCCGTTGGTGACGTCGGTGGATCCGGCCGGACCGGCGAGACCGGCGCAGTCGGTGGGGCCGGTGTCCAGCGGCAGCTGTCGTTCCGCGTCCGGGTCGAGCGTCACCAGCCGATGCCCGTCCGGCAGCTTCGCGCCGTCCCGGGAGGTGGTGAGGGTCGCCACCGGTCGTACGTCGTCCAGGACGAAGGCGATGCGGTCGGCGGGGTGCGTCAGGTCCAGCGGCAGGTAGGCGGCGCCCGTCTTGACGATGCCGAGCAGCGCGGCGATCTGGTCGACGGAGCGGTCCAGGGCGACCGCGACATGCGTCTCGGGGCCGGCGCCGAGCGCGATCAGCCGGCGTGCCAGCCGGTTGGCGTACGCGTTCAGCTCCCGGTACGTCAGGACGGTGCCGGCGTGCTCGACGGCCGGCGCGTCCGGGGTGCGGCGGACCTGCGCCTCGAACAGCTCGGGCAGGGTGGCGGGGCCGGCGGCCGGCGCCGGGGCGCCCTGCCAGCCGTGGAGCAGCAGCTCCCGCTCGGCGTCGTCGAGGAGGTCCAGGTCGCCGATCCGGGTGTCGGGCGCGGCGGCGGCCGCGGCCAGCACCCGGACCAGCCGGGCGGCGAGCAGTTCGGCGCTCTCCCGGTCGAACAGGTCGACGGCGTACTCCAGGGTGCCCGCGAGCGCCTCGCCGTCCTCCGCGAACAGGAACGACAGGTCGACGTTGGCGGCGGCGCGGTCGGCGGTGCCCACGGCGACCCGCAGGCCGGGCAGGTCGTAGTGGACGTGCTCGGTGCCCTGGAAGGTCAGCATCGTCTGGAACAGAGGGTGGTGCGCCAGAGACCGAGTGGGGTTGAGGTGCTCCACCAGCCGGTCCAGCGGCAGGTCCTGGTGGGCGAAGTCGGCGAGGTCGCCGTCGCGGACCCGGCCGAGCAGCTCGGTGAAGGCGGGGTCGCCTGAGGTGTCCGTGCGCAGGCACACCGTGTTGGCGAAGCAGCCGACCAGCGGGTCGAGGAGTTCGTCGGCGCGGCCCGCGACGGCGGTGCCGACGGGGATGTCCTGGCCGGCGCCGAGCCGGGTGAGCAGCGCGGCGAGACCGGCCTGCACGGTCATGAAGACGGTGCTGCCGGTACGCCGGGCCAGGGCGGCCAGCCGCCCGTGCAGCTCGCCGGGCACGGTGAACCGGACCCGGCCGCCCCGCCCGGAGGCGACGGCCGGCCGGGGCCGGTCGGTGGGCAGCTCCAGCACGTCGGGGAGACCCGCGAGCCGTTCCTCCCAGTACGCCAGGTCCGCCTCGGGCCGTTCGGCCGCGCGCTGCCACAGCGTGTAGTCGGCGTACTGCACGGGCAGCCGGTCCCAGCGCGGGGCGTGCCCGGCGAGGCGTGCGGTGTAGGCGGCGGACAGGTCCCGGGCCAGGGGGCCGGTGGAGGCGCCGTCGGCGGCGATGTGGTGCAGCAGGACGAGCAAGGTGTGGCGGTCGGGGCCGGTGCGCAGCAGCACCGTGCGCAGCGGCGGTGCCGCCGCGAGGTCGAAGCGGTGCCGGGCCTGCCGGGTCAGCTCGCCGGGCAGGTCCTCCTCGGCCACGTCCACGACGTGCAGCGCGGGCCGGGCCTCGGCCAGGACGACCTGCGCGGGTTCGCCGTCCGTGACGCGGTAGACGGTGCGCAGCACCTCGTGCCGGTCGGTGAGGTCGCCGAGCGCGTCGGCCAGCGCCCGCCGGTCCAGCGGTCCGGTCAGCCGCAGCGTGAGCGCCATGTTGTACGAGGTGTCGTCGGCGTCCATCTGCCGCACGAACCACAGGCGGCGCTGCGCGCTGGACAGCGGCAGCCGCTCCGGCCGCCCGGCGGGAGCCAGTTCGGGCCGGTCCGCGCCGGCGGCGGTGTCCAGCGCGCGGGCGAACGCGGCCGGGGTGGGAGCGTCGAACAGGGCGTTGACCGGTACGGACACGCCGAGCAGCCGGCGCACCCGGTTGACCAGGCGGTTGGCGCGCAGGGAGTGGCCACCGTGCGCGAAGAAGTCGTCGTCGGGCCCGAACCCCGGCGTGCCCAGCACCTCGGCGAACAGCCCGCACAGGATCTCCTCGCGGGGATCGCGCGCGGCCCGGCGGACGGCGGCGGGACGGTGCTCGGCCAGCGCGGCCCGGTCCACCTTGCCGTGGGCGGTCAGCGGCAGCGCGTCGTGCACGACGACGGCGGCCGGTGCGGCGTGCTCGGGCAGCAGCCCCGCGGCGAACTCCTTGACCCGGTCCGGGTCCGGGCGGTGTCCCGGCGCGGCCACGACGTGCGCGACGAGGGTGTCGCCGTGGGCGACGACCGCGGCCCGGCCGACGCCGGGCGCCGTCAGCAGCACGGCCTCGGTCCCGGCGGGCTCGACCCGGTGGCCGCGGATCTTCAGCTGGTCGTCCCGGCGGCCGGTGAACTCGTGGCAGCCGTCACCGAGTTCGCGGACCAGGTCGCCGGTGCGGTAGCGGCCGCCGAAGCCCTCCGGCGCGTCGGCGTACCGGGCCAGGTGGGGGGTGACGACGACGAGTTCGCCGTCCTCGACGGTCAGCCGCACGCCCTCCACGCCCGGCCCGATCGGCACCCGGGCGCCGTGCCGGGCGGCCGGGGGGCGTGCGGGGCCGGCGGCGACGAACCGGGAGACGACCTGCGGGGTCTCCGTGGTGCCGTACAGGTTCAGGACGCGGGCCCCGGGGGCGAGCGCGGTCCAGGCGTCCACCGTGCGCCAGGTCAGCGGTTCCCCGCCGAAGCCGACGAGCCGCAGTCCGGGCCAGCCGTCGCCGGGGGCGCTGTCGGCGAGCGCGTCACCGAGGCCGGGCGTCAGGTGGACCAGGTCGATCCGCTCGTCCGACAGCCAGCGGGCGATCGCGGCGGCGTCGCGCACGTCGGCCTCCGGGAAGACGACGGTGCCGCCCGCCCACAGCGGCACGAACACGTCCCGCAGCAGCGGGTCGTGGCCGAGCCCGGACAGCACGGCTCCGCGCACTCCGGGCCCGATGCGCTCGGCGGCGGTGTACCAGCGCAGGAAGTGCTCCACCGGCTCCCACCCACCGAGGATCCGCCGGGCCTCACCGGTGGTACCGGAGGTGTGGGCGACGTACGCGACGGCCCCCTGAACGTGAGCCCCGGCCGCGTCGGCACCCTCCGCACAGGCACCCGCCGCGTCGGCACCCGCCGCGTCGGCACCATCGGCATAGGCACCATCGGCACCCTCCGCATCGGCACCCGCGATGAACGCCGGCACGCCCGCGTCCGCGAGCCCCTCCGGGAGGCCCGCCGGGTCGCAGGTCAGCCATGCCTTCACCGCGGACCGCTCGGCACGCCGCCGCGACGCGCGCACCGGGTACGCGGCGTCGCACACCAGGAAGGCGGCGCCGCTGCGCGCCACGGCCACCAGGGCCAGCGCGAGGGCGGGGGTGCGCAGCGCGTGGATCGCGACGGTGTCCCCGGCGCCGACGCCGGCCGCGGACAGCCGCCGGGCGAGCCGTGCCGTCGCCGCGTCGAAGGACCGGTAGCTCCACCGCGCCCCTGTTCCCGCCCCCGTTCCCGTCCCCGCCCCCGTCCCCGACACCGCGAGGGCGTCGGGCGTGCGGGCCGCGTGCTCCGCGAGCCGCCCCAGCAGACCGGCCGGTCCGGCCGCCTCGGACCGTCCCGGGTCCCGTATCGCCTCACCTGACATGGATCCGACTCCTCAGTTCGCAGTCCACATGCCGGTGGAGGCTAGGAACCCGCTCTTTCGCCGCGTTATCGCGCGCGTTTCGGCCAGGCGGGAGCCGGCGCGAAGCAATTCGATAAGCCATCGATACAGGGCCGCCGTAGCGTCCGGCTCGCCGCTGTTTCCGCGGACCTTGAGAGGACCCCATGACCCACACGACCCCGGCGATACGCGCAACAGACCTGGCCAAGCAGTTCGGTGACACCCGCGCGGTGCGGGGCGTGTCCTTCGAGGTGCCCGAGGGCACGGTCCTCGGCCTGCTGGGACCCAACGGCGCCGGCAAGACCACCACCGTGCGCATGCTGTGCACGCTGGTCAGGCCGGACTCCGGGCAGGCGTTCATCCACGGCTACGACGTGGCACGCCAGTCCCGCGAGGTCCGCAACCTGATCGGCATGACCGGCCAGTACGCGGCCGTCGACGAGGACATCTCCGGCTGGGAGAACCTGTACCTGATCGGCCGGCTCCTCAACATGGGCCGATCCGCCGCCCGTTCGGGAGCCGACTCCATGCTGGAGCGCTTCCGGCTCACCGAGGCCGGCAACCGGCCGGTGAAGACGTACTCCGGCGGAATGCGCCGACGGCTCGATCTCGCCGCGAGTCTGCTGGGCGAGCCGAAGGTGCTGTTCCTCGACGAACCGACCACCGGACTCGACCCGCACAGCCGCAACGAGCTGTGGGACGAGGTCCGTTCCCTGGCCGGCCAGGGCACCAGCGTGCTGCTCACCACCCAGTACATGGAGGAGGCCGAGGCCCTCGCCGACTCCGTCGTGGTGATCGACCGCGGCGAGGTCATCGCCTCCGGCACCGTCGGCGACCTGCGCGAGCGCATCGGCGGCCCGGTGCTCCACCTCACGCCCCGCGACCGCGCCGACCTGCCCGCCGTCCGGCGGGCCCTGGAGGGCGCGGGCCTCGGCCCGCTCGCCGTGGACGACACCGACGGGCTGGTGCGGCTGCCCCTGGACCGGGCGGGCCGCACCGTCACCGAGGCGGTACGCGTCCTCGGCGCGTCCGGCATCGAACTGGCCCGCGTCGACACCCTCACACCCAGCTTCGACGACGTGTTCCTCACCCTCACCGGCAACGCGCCGGTCACCCCTCTCGCCACCGCCGGGCTCCCCGGCGCCGACACCGCCAGGAGCGCCGCATGAGCGTCACCGCCGCCGTCGGCGGCCTGCCCGGCACCCGGCAGGCCGTCGGCCACACCCTGGCCGTCACCCGCCGCAACCTGCGCAAGGTGCTCAGCAGTCCGGGGCAGATCCTGGACGCCACCCTGATGCCGCTGGTCTTCGCCCTGATCTTCGTCTACGTCTTCGGCGGCGCCATCTCCGGCAGCAACGCCGCCTACCGGCAGTACGTGATGCCCGGCATCATGGCGCTGACCACCACCATCGCCTCCCGCACCGCCGGCATCAGCCTCAACGCGGACTTCCACAACGGTGTGATGGACCGGTTCCGGACCCTGCCGATGACCGCGTGGGCGGTGCTCGCCGGGCGGATCGTCGCCGACACCGCGCGGATGCTGGTCAGCCTGCTGGTGGTGTTCGCGTTCGCCGTGCTGATCGGCTTCCGGGTGCACACCGGCCCGCTCCAGGCCGCCGCCGCGATCGGCGTCATCCTGCTGTACGGGGTCGCGCTGGCCTGGCTGCACGCCCTGATCGGCCTGGCGGCGCGCTCCCCGGAGACCGTGCAGAGCGTCGGCATGCTCGCCATGGTGCCGCTGCAGTTCGGCAGTTCCATCTTCGTCGCCCCCGACACCATGCCGGGCTGGCTGGGCGTCCTGGTCGAGCACAACCCGATGAGCTCGGTGGTCGACGCCGCCCGCGCCCTGCTGACCGGCGGCGCCACCGCCACCGACGTCATCGCGGCACTGGCCTGGAGCCTCGCCCTGATCGCCGTCACCGCGCCCCTCGCCGCACACCGTTTCGCCAAGCGGAGCTGACCACCGTGCCCACACCCACCACCTCGCCCGACCCCACCCGCGCCGCCGGTTCCGCCGCCTCCTGGCTGCGGACCCTGCACGCACCGCCGCGACCGGGGACCCGCCTGGTCTGCTTCCCGCACGCGGGCGGCGCGGCCAGCTTCTTCCGCGGCTGGCCCGCCCTGCTGCCCGCGGACACCGAGGTGCTCGCCGTGCGCTACCCCGGCCGCGAGGACCGCATCCTGGAGGAGCCCGTCACCTCCATGGCCGAGCTGGCCGGCCCCGTCGCCGACGCCCTGGCCGCCCTGCCCGCGCTCCCCACCGCGTACTTCGGCCACAGCATGGGCGCCTCCGTGGCCTACGAGACCGCACTGCGCCAGGGCTCCCAGGCCGGGCCCCGGCTGCTCGCGGTGTCCGGCCGGGCCGCCCCGCACCGGCTGCCGGTCTTCGGTTTCGACGACGACGCCGCGCTGCTCGCCGACGTACGCCGCCGCGGCGGCCCGCTGGCCCCCGCGCTGGACGACCCCGACCTGACCGAACTCGTCCTGCCCGCCCTGCGCGCCGACTACGGGCTGCTGCGGCGGTACACGGCCGAGGCGCGCGCCGAACGGCTGGACATCCCCGTCATCGCCTACTACGGCGACGCCGACACCGACGTCCCCGCGGCCGACGTGGTCGCCTGGGCCGACGTCGCCGCCCCCGGCACGTTCACCGCCCGCGCCTTCCCGGGCGACCACTTCTACCTCGTGCCGCACGCCGCCGACCTGGTCGGCGACCTCACCGCGCACCTGGTCCCCCTGTCCCTCCCCCCTGCGCGAAGGAATGCCTGACATGCAGATCTCGGCCCCAGAGGTGGTGGCCCGCCGGCTGACCAAACGGTACGGCCGCAGGACCGCGGTCGACGACCTCACGTTCACCGTCCAGCCCGGAAAGGTCACCGGCTTCCTCGGCCCCAACGGCGCCGGCAAGTCGACCACCATGCGGCTGCTGCTCGGCCTCGACCGGCCCACCGCCGGCAGCGCGCTCATCGGCGGCCGGCCCTACGCCGAACTGCGCGACCCGCTGCGGACCGTCGGCGCACTGCTGGAGGCCCGCGCCTTCCACAAGGGCCGCAGCGCCTACGCCCATCTGCGCTTCCTCGCCCACACCCAGGGGCTGCCCGCCACCCGCGCCGACGAGGTGCTGGAGCGGGTCGGGCTGAGCGAGGTCCGCAAGGCCCGGGCCGGCGGCTTCTCCCTCGGCATGGCCCAGCGGCTGGGCATCGCGGCCGCGCTCATCGGCGACCCGCGCGTCCTGGTGCTGGACGAGCCCGTCAACGGGCTCGACCCCGAAGGCGTGCTGTGGATCCGCAACCTGATGAAGTCCCTGGCCGGCGAAGGCCGTTCGGTCTTCGTCTCCAGCCATCTGATGAACGAGATGGCCGTCACCGCCGACCACCTGATCGTCATCGGCCGGGGCCGGCTGCTCGCCGACTGCCCCGTCGAGGAGTTCATCGAGCGCAACTCCCGCTCCGAGGCCGTCCTGGTCCGCACGCCCGCCGCCGCCCGGCTCACCCCGCTGCTGGCCGCCGCGGGCGGCGCGGTCCGCGCCGAGGGCCCGGATCAGCTCGCGGTGACCGGTCTGGAGGCGGCACGGATCGCCGAACTGGCCGCCGCCGAGGGGATCGTGCTGCACGAACTGACCCGGCAGCGCGCCTCGCTGGAGGAGGCGTTCCTGCGGATGACGGAGACGAGCGTCGAGTACGGCGGCCCCGCGGGGACCGCCGGGGAACCGGCGGCGCCGGTGTCCTCCCTCACCGAAAGGAGCGCGGCATGACCGCGGAAGCCCTCGCCCCCGCCCGGTACCCGACGGCGAAGTCCCCCGGCTTCACCGGTCTGCTGCGGGCGGAGTGGGTGAAGATCAGCTCGGTGCGGTCGACCGGCTGGGTGCTGCTGATGATGCTGGTGGCGTCCGTCGGCGTGGCCGTCGCGGCGTCCGCGGTCACCGCCGCGCAGTGGGACTCGGCGTCGGCCGCCGACCGCGCGAAGGTCGTGGACGACCCCCTGTCGGTGATCTTCAGCGCGTTCGGGGTCGGCGAGCTGATCGTGTGCGTGCTCGGTGTGCTGGTGGTGACCGGCGAGTACTCCAGTGGCACCATCCGGGCCAGCATCCTGGCCGTGCCGCGGCGCAGCCCGCTGCTGGCGGCGAAGGCCGCGGTGTTCGCCCTGGTGACGCTGGCGGCCGGTGAACTGACCTCTTTCGCCTCGTTCTTCGCCGGCGCGGCGCTGCTGCGCGAGCACGCCCCCGTCGCCCTCGGCGATCCGGGCGTCCTGCGCGTGGTCGTCGGCAGCGGTCTCTTCCTCGCCGCGATGAGCCTGTTCGCGCTCGGCGTCGGCGCCCTGGTCCGCCACACGGCGGGCGCCATCGCCGCGGTGATCGGCTTCCTGCTGGTCCTGGCGCCCCTGGCGGGCAGCCTGCCCGGCGCCGCCGGCGAGAAGGCCGCGGCCTTCCTCCCCGCCAACGCCGGCCAGCAGATCGTCTTCACCCACCCCGCCCCGGACAGCGTGCTCACCCCCTGGCAGGGCCTCGGGGTGTGCGCCCTGTGGGGCGCGGCCCTGATCACCGTGGCCGCGCTGCTCCTCCGGCGCCGCGACGTCTGACCCCACGGTCCACCCGCGCCGGCCCGATCCCCCCTCGACCGGCGCGGGTCCTCTCCTCTGTCGGTCCGTCGCTCGTACGGCTCTATCGGCCCGTCGCTCGTACGGCTCCTTCCACGGCTCGCACGCCCCTCGACACGGCTCCTTCCACGGCTCGCACGCCCCTCGACATGGCTCCTCGCACAACCCGCACGCCCCTCGACACGGCTCATCCCACGGCTCGCACGCCCCTCGACATGGCTCCTCGCACAACCCGCACGTCCCTCGACACGGCTCATCCCACAACCCGCACGCCCCTCGGTGGCGACCCGCCCCGGTTGGCGTCGAGGGCCCGGGCCGTCCGCCCGACGGCGCGTCACGACCGGTCTCAGGGTTCGTCTCCCGACGGCAACCGAGCCACGCCCAGGCCGTCGGCCTCACCGCCCGCTCGACCGACCACAGCTCTTCTGCGTTCGCGTCGGCAGGGCCGTGCGAGTCGGTGACCCAGGTCCGCCGACCGGCCGACCGGCCCGACCCGTCCGACCCGTCGGTGTACGCCCCGGTGCGACGTCCGGCCGGAGACCCTTGGCCAAGGCTCACGTCGGCCCGACGCCTCGCCCTCCCCCTCGCACCGCACCGCACCCGCACCCGCACCCGCACCACCACACTCGCAGGCCGTCCCCCCTCCTCCCCCGGCCGCCTGCCGTCACGGGCCGGCGACACCGCTGGCCGGTACCGGTACCGGCCCCGGCTACCGGCCACCCCACCACGGCGGATCGGCAGCCCCCACCCACCGACGGGCCGGCCGCCCGTACCCGCCCTCGGGCGGCGGCCCGCCCCGCCAACCGAGAGGAAGCGCCCATGCTCACCGTCACCCGCCCGCGCGGCGGCGCCGACCTGCTGGCCGCGGCCGACGACCCGTGGACCCGAGAGTGGATCACGCCCGAGTGGACCGGCCCGGCCTGGGCCGTCCAGGGCGCGGTCGCCTACGGCCTCGGAACGCCGGACGAGCCGACCGCGACCGTCACGGTCACCGGCACCGCGGAGGCCGCCACCGAACTCACCGCCCAGGTGCTGAGCACCCTGCCGGAACCGCCGTACGTCCTGACCGTGCCGCGCGGCACCGGCTCACTGCCCGACGGCGAACGAGAGGAGTGGGCGCTGATGACCACGGCCGCCGCCCCGCCCGCGCAGCCCGGCGAGGAAAAGGTCGTCCCGGTTCCGCCCGGTCCCGAGGTGGCCGCTCTGCTGGCGGAGGCGAGCCCCGGTCATCTGGTGCGCCCCGGCGATCCCCAGGTCGCCGTGTGGGCCGGCGTCCCCGGCCCGGACGGCACCCCGGTGTGCGTGGGCGCGCTGCTGACCCGCCCCGGCACCGGCGCGCCGCACCTCGCGTCGATCGCCACCGCCCCCGCTCACCGCGGCCGGGGCCTCGCCGCCGCCGTCACGGCCTGGCTCACCCGCCGGGCCCTGGAACGCGCCCCCGGCTGCAGCCTGGCCCGCCTGGACTCGGCCCGCGCCGCCCACCGCCTCTACGAACGCCTCGGGTACGGCACCGCGCAGCAGTTCACGAGCGTCACCCTCGACGTGTGGTGACACCGCCCGCACACGAACGCGCGCGGGGGCGGCCACCGATGGTGCCGCCCCCGTCGTCCCTCCACGGGCTCATGATTCGGCCGGGTCCTCCAGCAGGTGCTGGATGGCCCGCACCCGCCCGGCGACCTCGGTCATCTCCGAGCGCAGGCTCTGCTGGTCCGCCGCCAGCCGCTCCACGGCCGCGTACCTCCTGCGGTTGTGGCCCGTGGAGAACCAGAACAGGGCCGCCACGACGATCATGGTGCAGCTGAGCATGATCGCGGCGGCGATGACGGCCCCGGCCGTGGCGTCCATAGAAGAGCCCTCCCTGTCCCCCCGTGCGATGTGGTCACTCAGAGGAAGGCTAACGGCACGGACCGTCCCGTCACCATGTGGGAAAACCATAGCCCCGCACCGCATGTCCGAAGTCTTTCCAGGGTGGCCGGGTCCGTTCGCCCAGCCACCCGAAAGCCCGCAGGCCCACGCACGCCGATCCGCCCTTCCGGCCCGCACGCCCACCTCCCGGACGCCACGCCCCGACGGCGTCGCTCCCGGGCGTCTCGCCTCAGCCCCGTCGCCCGGGCGTCTCGCCTCAGCCCCGTCGGACGCACGGCGCGCCTCAGCACCATCGGGCCTGACGGTTCGCCCCGCCTGGTCGGCCCCGGGCGGCCACGGCGGCGGCACATCCACCCGCTCGGCGCGTGGCCGTCACCCCTCGTACGGCGGCAGCAACGCACCCCCGCCCCACCCCTCGTGTCAGTACCCGCGGGGTGGCAGCGCCCCGCCACCCGTCAGTACCCCCGCGACGGAGGCAGCGCCGCCACCACCCCTCAGCACCCACGCGACGGCGGCAGCGCCCCGCCACCCGTCAGTACTCGTGCGGCGACAGCGGGGCCCCCGCCCGCTCGGTGCGTTCCTGCCAGGGCCGGGCGCCGATCCGCTGGAAGATCTCCCGCGCCGCCCGCAGATAGGTCTCGGCGCCGGGCCGGTCCAGGGCGCGCAGGGCCCGCCCGATGGCCAGATTGATCTGCCCCTCCACCAGCGGACTGTCCACCCGGGCGGCGATGTCCAGCGCGTCGGTGAGGGTGTCCAGCGCCTTCTGTCCGTCGCCCGACGCGAGCCGGGTCTCACCGAGGCCGTGCAGGGCGTAGACCAGCCCGACCATGTCGGACTTCTCCTTGACGATGTGCACCACCCGGAGAAACGCTTCCTCGGCGAGCTTGACCTCGTCGGTCGCGAGATACACCCGCGCCAGCCGGTGCATGCTCTGCGCCAGGCCGCGCCCGCCGCCCGCCCCGTCGATCGTCTGCGACAGCCGGACCGCCTCCTGGCCGAGCTCGACCGCCACGTCCGCGCGGCCGAGGTCGAGCTGGATCTGGGCCATGTTGTTCACGACGTGTGCCAGCGAGGACCGGTCGCCCACCGAGCGGAAGATCTCCCGGGCCTCCTCCAGCCGGCGCATGGCCGTGTCCAGGTCGCCCCGCATCCGGTCCCGGATCGCCAGGTTCCGCAGCACCAGGGCCTCGCCGTACGGCTCTCCGCACCGGCGGTGCAGTTCCAGCGCCTCCTCCAGCAGGGCACCGGTCCGTTCGAGGTCGCGCAGCCGAAGTTCGGCGGCGCCGAGGTCGGACAGCATGACGGCCTGCCCGCGCAGGTCTCCGGCCGCCCGCGCGGCCTCCAGCGCCCGCTGGGCGCAGTGCCGCCAGTCCTCCACGTAGTTGCGGGTCTCGAACAGCACCACCATGGACGTCACCAGGTCCCAGGCGGGCTCGGCCAGGCCCAGGTCGGCCGCCTGGTCGATGAGCGCCCGCAGCGACAGCCGCTCCACCTCGAACCACTCCAGCGGCGCCACGAGCAGTTCGTCGGTGAGTTCGTCGCCCAGCGGCCGTCGCGGCGCGGTGCCGTGCAGCACGCTGAAGTCGCCGCCGTACTCCCGACGGTGAGCCTCCTCGGCCAGCGTGAGGTACGTCCGCAGCACACGCTCCCGGGCGGTTCGGCGCTGCTCCTCGTCCTCCTCCTGCGCGGCGCACTCGGCGGCGTACAGCCGCAGCAGGTTCTGCAGCCGGTAGCGCATGTGCCCCGTGGCGTCGAGCCCGACGGGCTCCAGGAACTGGGCGTCGACCAGCTGCTCGATCAGCAGTTCGGCGTCCGGTACCGGGCAGTCCAGCAACGCGGCGGCGGTCCAGGCGGCGAAGTCCGGCGAGGTCAGCAGGCCGAGCCTGCGGTAGAGGCAGGCCGCGTCCCCGGAGAGGTAGCGGTAGCTCAGCTCCAGGCCGACCCGCACCTGCGAATCGCCCTGGCTCAGCTCGTCCAGCCGCCGTTGCTCGTCCCGCAGCCGGGTCACCATGTGCCGTACCGTCCAGTGCGGCCGGGAGGCCAGCCGGGCGGCCGCGATACGCAGCGCCAGCGGCAGCCCGTCGCACAGGTGGGCGAGGGCCGCCGCGTCCGCCGGACCGGCGGCGATCCGCGACTCGCCGGCGATCGCGGCGAGCAGCCCGACCGCCTCCCGCTCGGCCAGCAGCCGCAGCTGGATCCGCGCCTGCGGCGGCCAGGTGACCAGGTCCTCCAGCGTCTCCCTGCTCGTGACGACCACACAGCACTCGCCGACACCCGGCAGCAGGTCGCGCACCTGCGCGTAGTGACGGACGTTGTCCAGGACGACCAGCATGCGGCGTCCGGCGAGCAGCGACCGGTACAGCGCGATCCGCTCCTCGTGCGCCGTCGGCACGTGGTCCGCGGCCACGCCCAGCGAGCGCAGGAAGCGCCCGAGCACGTCCCCGGCCTCGGTGGGTGTGTGCAGGCCGTCGTAGCCGCGCATGTCCGCGTACAGGCTGCCGTCCGGGAAGTGCTCGTGGACCCGGTGGCCCCAGTGGACCGCGATCCCCGTCTTCCCCACTCCGGCCACCCCGGTGATCAGCCCCACCCGGGGCCCCGGCGCGTTCCCTGGCTCCGTCAGCAGCGCGTCCAGATCGGCGAGTTCGGCCTCCCGGCCGATGAAGCCCGGTATGCCGGGCGGAAGTTCGGAGGGCACCGGGCCGGGACGGCCCGAGGCTCCGGCGGCCTGGCCGACCGGGCTGTCGGGCGCGGCGAGCGAGGGATCGTCGTTGAGGATCGCGTCGTGCAGGCTCTGCACATCGGGGCCGGGCTCCAGCCCCAGCTCCTCGACGAACTGCTTGCGCGCCGCCCGGAACGCGTCCATCGCCTCCGCACGCCGCCCGGCCCGGTACAGCGCCAGCATGAGATGCCCCAACGTCCGCTCCCGCAGCGGGTGTTCCCGTACGACGGCGGACAGTTCCGGGATGATCTCCTGGTGGTGGTCGAGCGCCAGGTGCACGGCGCTGGCATCGTCGAAGGCATTGAGCCGGCGCTCCTCCAGCCGGGACGCCTCGTCCTCGACCGGACGCCCCATCACCCCGCTGAGCGCGGGACCGCGCCACAATCCGAGGGCCTGCGCATAGTGCTGCGCCGCCTCGGGCAGCCGGTTCTCGGCCACGGCCTGCTCGGCCCGGCTCACCAGACCGGTGAAGACCAGCCAGTCGATCTCGTGCCGCGACGCGTCCAGCAGATAGCCCGGATGCTGGGTGACGATCACGTCGTCCGCCACGCCGGCACCCTTGAACGCCTTGCGCAGCGCGGCCACGCAGATCGCGACCTGGGTGCGGGCCGTGGAAGGGGGCCTGCCGTTCCACACGACGTCGATGAGAGTGTCCACCGGCACGACGCGCCCCGGGTTGATGACGAGCAGCGCCAGAATGGCCCGCTGCCGCGCGCCGCCCACCGACACCGGCACCCCGTCGGCCTCGACCGCTAAGGGGCCGAGCACGGTGAATCGGAGATCTGCCCCCATGTGCGCCCCCCAGCACAGTCATCATCATCCGACAAGGATCATGCTGCATGTTTCCGCCGAGCGCCAGGCATCGCAAGCCAAATCCCGGTCAGGAAAAATCGAAATATTTCCTTCCATTTGCGCCCATACAGCGGCGGTCGCACAGGCCGCCACCCACCGCGCCAACTGGCCCGCGGGACCCGGCCGTCACCCTCACCCGGCCCTCGACCTCACCCGGCCGGAACAGCGCCGAAACTACCGCGCCAACCTGTGAGCCCCAGCCCCCAGCCGCCAGGCTCCAGGCTCCAACACGGACAACTGCCGCTGCCGGGCGCCGACCAGAAGCCGCGCGACCTCCGAAACGACGAGATCCCGTTCAGTTCGATGAACTGAACGGGATCTCCCGAACCACTCCCGACCGAAGCCGGAACGGTCATTGCGTGGACCTGAGGGGATTTGAACCCCTGGCCCCCTCGATGCGAACGAGGTGCGCTACCGGACTGCGCCACAGGCCCTTGCAACGAGTGAAACTCTAGCACCCCCATCGGCCTGCTCAAAAATCCGTTCCGGGGGGTGGAGGCGGGGGCGTCGGAGGCCGTCGGAGGGCCTCGGTGAGCCTCAAGGGCGTGAGGGCGTGGGCGCGCGGGCGAGGCCGGGGTGGGGCGCATGGCGGGGTGAGGCGGGGTTAGGGCAGGTGGGAGTGGGGTGCCCTAGACGGGGCTGGCGGAACGGGGAACGGATTGCGAGGGGCGGGGGCTCACAAGGGAGGTGGCGGAGGCGCGCAAGGGAGTGGGCGCGCAAGGGAGTGGGCGTGCAAGGGAGTGGGCGTGCAAGGGAGTGGGCGGGGGCGGTGTGTGTGGAAGAGGGGCGCAGCCGACGCGGACAGGGCGTGCAGGGAGAGGAAGCGCGGGTGCACGTCGGGCGGAAGGACCGCGACACAGGCAAGGCTGCAGGGGGCGGGCACGGCGTGGGCGTGGGGGGCCCGGCACGCGCCGACGCGCACGAGGAGCCGGGCGCGGGCCGGCGCGCGCCCCCGCCCCGGCCCGTTTCACTCGTTGGCGGCCTTGGGCCGGTCACCGTCCTCGTACTGGTCGAACAGCGGCGTACGCACCCGCTCCCGGGACCGCCGAGCGGACGCGGCCCGTCGCGCGTCACTGCGCTCGCCTCCGTCCGCCTCCTCCTCCGCGGGAGCGGCGCTCTCGCCCATCTCGGCGCCGGTCTCGCGCTCCTCGCGCTCCTCGTGCTCCTCGTACGCCGGCGTGACCGCGCTCGAACGCGCCGAACTCCAGGTGTCGGGTGCCCCAAGATCCACATCCGCCGTGGCCCGCGGCGCGACCGGCGCGGTGACGTACGTCGGCAGCGGAACCGGCACGGGCTCCCAGCTCTCCCCCGGCCCCGGCCGTCGCCGCTCACGCTGCTGGTCCACCCACTCGGCGTGGTCCGTCTGCTCGACCAGCGCACGCCGGTCGGCGGCGCGCGCGAGCAGTCCAGGGTCGGTCTCCGGCTCGGGCGCCTGATCAGGCTCCTCTGCGCCGGGTTCCGCCTCGGAGTCGAGGGGCACGGACGCGGACGCGCGCCGGCGCGGGTGGCGCTCGCGCTCCTTCAGTCGTTGTGCGGCCGCCTCGGCGCGCTGCCGGTCCATCTGAAACGCGAAGCGCCGACGCTCCTGGGAGCGCAGATACGCGATGTACGCGCTGAGCAGGACGGCGGGCACACCGGGCGCCCACAGGAACGCGAGCCCCCCGACGGCGGCGACGATCGCACCCAGCGTGAATGCGAGGAACAGCATCACCGTCGTGCGCCGGCGGCGCGCGAGAACCTTCATGCGCCGTGCGCGCGCGGCAGCCGCCTGCGCGGCCGGCCCGGTGGGCGCGGCAGGGCGGGCCGTGCGCCGGGCTCCGGGCATCCGCTTACGCGCCGATGCGGGCTCCGCGGCGCGCGCGGGCTCGCGCCGCGACGACACGCCGGCACTTCCCTCGCGGCCCGGCACGTGACCGGCTTCCCGCGCGGTCGCCCCACCGGCCGTACGCGCGGGATGGTCCGCGTGACCGGCCTGGCCACGCGGCTCATGCGCGGACTCACGCCCCGGTTCCAGGCCCTGGCCGTGCTCCCGCTCGTGGAGCGCCACGTACACCTGGGGGCGCGTGGGAGGCATGGCGAAGGCCCGGACGTCCACCGCGTCGGTGACGGCGTCCGGGTCGACATCCGGCTCCGCCTCGTCGGCGGAGCGCGCCCGCAGGTCCTTGGCGTACCGGCGCTCCATCCCCGCCCGTCCGGACAGCAACCGGATGGCTGTGCTGAAGCGTTCCGTCGGACGGGCCTCGTTCAGCTCGTCCTGCCTACGGAGCCACATCGGCACCAAGTAGGCGGCCCAGGCCCCGACAATGACTGCGTAGATGAGGCCGCTGCTGCTCACGCCTCACACCGTAGAGGGGTTTGCGCGAGGCCATCCGCCAATTGGGCCGGTGTGTCGCACGATCTGGCTGATATTTCGAGCTTTTTTTGTGATCGATGCGATCACCAGGCCGCCACGGAGGGGAATTCAATGCCCGCAGCTGGTCACGCGGCGATCAATTTCGAACATTTATTCAATTTCCGGGGGTGGTCCGATTCCCCGGCGCGTCCTCGTGGTCGCGGGGCGCGCGCTGGGCTCGTGAGCGCCGCCAGCGGGTCAGCAGTCCCTCGGGCACTTCCTCTGCGGTGAGTGCGTAGACGAGGTGGTCCCGCCAGGCTCCGTCGATGTGGAGATAACGGGGCCGCAGCCCCTCGTCCCGGAATCCAAGTTTCTCCACCACGCGGCGGCTGGGCCCGTTCTCGGGGCGAATGCAGACCTCGACGCGGTGCAGTCCGACACCGCGGAAACAGTGGTCGACCACCAGCGCCACGGCCGTCGGCATCACCCCGCGGCCGGCGACCGCCTCGTCGACCCAGTAGCCGATGTGCCCGGAGCACATCGAGCCCCAGGTGATCCCGGCCACCGTCAGCTGCCCGACGAGCCGCCCCTCGTACTCGATGACGAAGGGCAGCATCCGGCCCGCGCCCGCCTCCGACCTCAGGTGCCGGACCATCTGGCGGTAGGTCGGCCGGTGCGCGATGGGTCCGCTCGGAGCGGGCGGCGGGATGGTCGCCTCCCAGGGGCGCAGCCAGTCCCGGTTGCGCCGGTTCACCTCACGCCACGCGCGCTGGTCGCGCAGCTTTATCGGCCGCAGGACGACATCGCCCTCCACCAGTCGCACGGGCCAGGATGGACTGTTCAGCGCGCACCCCCCGGAGTTCCCGCCCCGCCCTGAGCAGCGCTGGGGGAACGTCTGGAACCGTCGTCACCGGTCGGCGCCGCCTGAGCGTCGGGCCGGGGATGGTCACCCCCTCGGATCTGCTCGACGGCGTGGACCAGCAGGTGTTCCAGGACGGCCAGCCCGTCCTTCACCCCGCCCGAGGAGCCGGGCAGGTTGACGATCAGTGTCCGCTGCGCCACTCCGGCCAGGCCCCGCGAGAGCGCCGCGGTCGGCACCTTCTCCCGGCCGAACGCGCGGATGGCCTCCGGGATGCCCGGCACCTCGTGGTCGAGCACCGCGCGGGTGGCCTCGGGAGTACGGTCGGTGGGCGAGACACCGGTTCCACCGGTCGTGACGATCACGTCGTACCCGGCGGCCACACCGGCACGCAGGGCGGTTTCCACCGGAGCCCCGTCGGGGACCACCCGCGGTCCGTCGACGGTGAAGCCGAAACGCTGGAGCCCCTCGGCGACCAAGGGGCCGCCCTTGTCCTCGTACACGCCTGCGGCGGCGCGGTTGGAGGCGGTCACCACCAGCGCGCGATACGGCGCGCGCCGCGCGTCACCGGCGGACGGCGCGCCGCTCACGACCGGCTCCAGTCGCCCGACTTTCCGCCCGTCTTCTCCTCCACGCGCACGTCCGTGATGACCGCTCCCTTGTCGACCGCCTTGACCATGTCGATCACGGTGAGTGCGGCGACGGAGACTGCGGTGAGCGCTTCCATCTCGACACCGGTACGGTCCGTCGTCCTCACTGTCGCGACGATCTCCACGGCGTCGTCCGCGACCGACAAGTCCAGTTTCACACCGGAGAGCGCCAGGGGATGACACAACGGGATCAGGTCCGGGGTGCGCTTGGCACCCATGATGCCCGCGATGCGCGCGGTGGCCAGCGCGTCACCCTTGGGCACGCCTTCTCCGCGCAGCAGCTCGACCACGCGGGGCGAGACGACAACCCGCCCGCTGGCGCGCGCCGTGCGCGCCGTCACGTCCTTGCCGGAGACGTCGACCATGCGGGCGGCCCCCGCCTCGTCGATGTGCGTCAGTCGGTCCTGCGTACTCATGCTCGTTCGGCGCTCCCGGTCCGGGCCCGTCCGCGGTGCGGCGCGCGGGCCTGCTGTGCGCGACACGCTACCCCCACGACCGGGCGCTCAGACGTCCAGGACCGGAGTGCGGGCGGGCGCGGAGGCGGGTTCGCGCGCCGGTTCAGCCGAGCAGGACGACCTCGACCTCGGCGCCCGGCTCGACGGTCTCGGCGTCCTCGGGGACGACGATCAGTGCGTCGGCGTGCGCGAGGGCGGCGACCAGATGGGATCCGGCACCGCCGACCGGACGGACCGTGCCGTGGGCGTAGGTGCCGCGCAGGAACTGCCGCCGTCCCTTCGGGGAGGCAAGAGCCCGGTCCGCGGCCAGCTTCGCACGCGTGGTGGGCCGGTGGACATCAGCGAGGCCCATCAGGGCACGGATGGCCGGTCGGGCGAACAACTCGAAGGACACGTACGACGACACCGGGTTGCCGGGCAGAGCCAGCAGCGGGATGTGCTCCGGACCGATGGACCCGAACCCCTGCGGCTTGCCCGGCTGCATGGCGAGCTTGCGGAACTCGATGCCGCTGCCCGCCTCGTCCTCGTCCCCGACGTGGGACAGCGCTTCCTTGACGACGTCGTACGCCCCGACGCTGACACCGCCCGTGGTGACCAAGAGGTCGGCACGGACGAGCTGGTCCTCGATGGTCGAGCGGAGCGTCTCCGCGTCGTCGGTGACCGCGCCCACCCGGTAGGCGATGGCGCCCGCGTCACGGGCCGCCGCAGTGAGGGCGAAACTGTTGGAGTCGTAGATCTGACCGTTGCCGAGGTCCTCGCCGGGCTGGACGAGTTCGCTGCCGGTGGACACGATGACCACGCGCGGGCGCGGGCGCACCCGGACGGTGCCCCGGCCGATCGCGGCCAGGAGAGCGATCTGCGGAGGGCCCAGAACGGTGCCGGCCTCCAGGGCCCGGTCGCCGGCCTTCACGTCGCTGCCCTGCGCGCGCACGTGCGCGCGTGCCTCGGCCGACCGGTACACGCGTACATGCCCGGTGGCGCCCTCGGGGGCGAGGCTGCGCGCACGCATACCGCCGACCGGGCCCTCGCCGAGCCCGCCGTCGGTCCACTCCACGGGGACGACGGTCTCGGCTCCCGGCGGCAGCGGGGCGCCGGTCATGATCCGGGCGGCCTGCCCGGGGCCCACGTGGAGCAGTTCGGCCTGGCCGGCCGCGACGTCCCCGACGACCTCCAGGACCGCGGGGAACTCCTCACCGGCACCCGCCACGTCCGCGACCCGCACCGCGTACCCGTCCATGGAGCTGTTGTCGAACGGCGGCAGCGAGACCGGCACCGTGACCTCCTCGACCAGAACACAGCCCTGGGCGTCGAGCAGTTGCAGCTCGATCGGTTCCAGGGGGCGGACGGTGGCGAGGATGTCGTCCAGGTGCTCGTCGACCGACCACAGGTGGTCCTGGCCGGTGGAGCGGGGCGCGGCGGTGCTCAACGTGGTTACAACTCCTCGGTGACGTAACTGCGAAGCCAGGATCGGAAGTCCGGACCCAGATCTTCACGTTCGCACGCGAGTCTGACAATGGCCCGCAGGTAGTCGCCGCGGTCGCCGGTGTCATAGCGGCGGCCCTTGAAGACGACTCCGTGGACGGGGCCGCCGACCTTCTCGTCCTGGGCGAGTTGCTGCAGGGCGTCGGTGAGCTGGATCTCGCCGCCGCGTCCCGGCTCGGTCTTGCGCAGGACGTCGAAGATGCTCGCGTCGAGGACGTACCGGCCGATGATGGCGTAGCTGGAAGGGGCGTCAGCCTGGTCGGGCTTCTCCACCAGCCCGGTCACCTTGACGACGTCGCCGTCGGTGGTGGCCTCCACCGCCGCGCACCCATAGAGGTGAATCTGCTCGGGCGCCACCTCCATCAACGCGACGACACTGCCGCCGCGCTGTTCCTGCACCTCGATCATCCGCTTGAGCAGCGGATCGCGCGGGTCGATCAGGTCGTCACCCAGCAGGACGGCGAACGGGTCCTGCCCGACGTGCGGCGCGGCGCAGAGCACGGCGTGCCCGAGACCCCGGGGGTCGCCCTGCCGCACGTAGTGCATGGTCGCGAGGTCGCTGGACTCCTGGACCTTCGCGAGCCGATTGGCGTCGCCCTTCTTCTCCAGAGCCGACTCAAGCTCGTAATTGCGGTCGAAATGGTCCTCCAGGGGGCGCTTGTTGCGGCCCGTGACCATGAGAACGTCATCGAGACCTGCGGAGACGGCCTCCTCGACCACGTACTGGATCGCCGGCTTGTCCACGACCGGCAGCATCTCCTTGGGAGTGGCCTTGGTGGCCGGCAGGAACCGGGTGCCGAGCCCGGCTGCGGGGATGACAGCCTTGGTGATCCTGGGGTGCGACTGAGTCATGCCCGTCACCATATCGGCTGCCTTTGAGAGGAATCTGCCGCCCCGGTCAATAGGTGTTCATATGAACGAATTCGAACAGAACGGGAGCGTCATGCACGCCAAAGGCACCGCCGAGTCTGACAAGCGTATGTTGCGCCGAGAGCTCATCACGGTGAGGAACACATTGACGTCGGATGACGTACGGGAAGCCGCCGCGTCCCTTGCCCGGCGCGCCCTGGAGCTGCCCGAGCTGGCGCGGGCGCGCACGGTGGCGGCGTACGTCTCCGTGGGGAGCGAACCCGGCACCCTCACACTGCTCGACGCGCTGCGCGCGCGGGGCGTACGCGTCCTGCTGCCCGCGCTGCTGCCCGACAACGACCTGGACTGGGGGGCGTACGCCGGCGAGGGGTCACTCGCGCGGGTGCAGCACGGGGGCGGGATGGCGCTCTTCGAACCGACCGGCGCGCGGCTCGGACCGGGCGCCGTGACGCAAGCCGACGTGGTGCTGCTGCCGGGGCTCGCCGTCGACGCGCACGGTATGCGGCTGGGGCGTGGTGGCGGCTCGTACGACCGTGTGCTCTCGCGTCTTGAGCACGCGGGAGCACACCCCGCCCTGGTGGTGCTCCTGTACGACGCGGAAATCGTGGATCGTGTTCCGGCCGAGGCGCACGACCGGCCGGTGCACGCCGTGGTGACGCCCTCCGCGGTGCGCCGCTTCGGGCGCGGCTGACGGACGAGCGAGCCGGACGGCTCGAGGGGGCTTCCACGGGCACGTGGAAGCCCCCTCGCGCTAGTGGTCCGGCCGGCTCACGGCTTCAGGACGAGCTTGTCGCCGGTGTCCTCGTCGACGGCCTTCCGGGAGAAGGACCAGTCGAGGAGTTCGCCCTTGGCCCACTTGCCCGTCTGGTCGGTGTAGTGGGCGCTGAAGGCATGCCCCGAGGCACCGGTGAGGTTGATCCACTTGGACTTGTCGAAGTCGTCGAGGTTGATCACCATCCGCATCGAGGGGACCCAGACGACCTCGTAGCCACCGGCGGCGTTCCAGCCGGTGGCGTCGACCGCCGCCTCGCCACCGCTGAGCTTCCACGGCCCGCGGTTGAGGATGTACTGCAGGAAGCCGGGTCCGCTGGTGCCGAGCGTCTGGTTCTTCAGGAACAGGCGGTGCAGGCGTCCCCAGCTCCAGGTGTCGATGTCCTTGCCGAGCTTGGCGGTCAGCTCCCACCGGGCGTCGATCATGGCTCGCTCGAACAGCTGGTCACGGTTGGTCGCGCCGGGACGGGTGCCCGACTTGGGCGTCGTCCACCACGGGCTGTCCGGCTTCTCCATGAGGGTGCGGACGACCTCGAACCAGCGGTCGCCACCGTCCGGCTGGGCCTGGTCCGCGTCGCGTTCGCCGCACTCGCGCACCTTGCGGGTGTCGTCGACCGGGCCGGTGGTGTTGACCGGGTCGACCCACAGGCACTGGCCCTCGACGCGCAGTTCCTTGGGCAGCTTGTGGCCGAAAGCGAGCTTGAGGATGTTGCGCCAGACCGCGTTGAAGTAGGCGGCGGCCGCGGAGTCGGCGTCCTGCGTGTAGTCCCAGCCCTGGAGCAGCTTCTGGGCGTCGCGCACGTCCGGGTCGTCGAGGTCGATGTCCAGCAGCTTGGGCACGAGCAGCTTGGCCATTTCGCTGCTGTTGTCCAGCTGCATCTGGCGCATGTCGTCGGTCGAGACCTTGCCGCCGCCCTTGATCTTCTGCTTGATGAGGTCGGTGATCCGCTGGCTGCGGGCGCCGTACCCCCAGTCCGTGGTGAGGGTGTAGGGGTACTTGTCCTTGTCGACGACGGCCTGGTTGGCGGTCACGATGTAGCCGCGCTCCGGGTCGTACTCGTAGGGCAGCTCGTCGAACTTGATGTAGCCGGTCCACTTGTACTTGCGGTCCCAGCCCGGGGCCGGGATCGAGCCGTCGTGGCCCTTCGCGCGCGTGGGGATCTTGCCCGGCAGGGTGTAGCCGATGTGGTTGTCGGTGTCCGCGTAGACCAGGTTCTGCGAGGGGACGTCGAACAGCTTGGCCGCCCCGCGGAAGTCCTCCCAGTCGGTCGCCTTGTCCATCACGAAGACGGCGTCCATGGTGGTGCCCGGCTGGAGGGCGGTCCAGCGCAGGGCGACACCGTAGCCGTCGCCGCGGTCGGGGGCGGCCGTGTCGACGCCGGCCCGCTTGCCGACGTCCACGAGTTCGTCGCTGCGGTCGGAGAGCAGGGGCATCCCGTCCTCGGTCTGCCGGACGACGATCTTCTTCGACGCCCCGCCGGCAACCCGGATCGTCTCCTCGCGGGTGGTGAACGGCCGCACCTTGCCGTCGTACAGGTAGCCGTCGCCGGTGAGCTTCTCCAGGTAGAGGTCGGTGACGTCGACACCGGAGTTGGTCATGCCCCAGGAGATCTTCTGGTTGTGACCGATGATCACACCGGGCACGCCGGCGAAGGTGTAGCCGGCGACGTCGAACTGGCACTTGCCGGTGAGGCTGCGGCAGTGCAGGCCCATCTGGTACCAGACGGAGGGCAGCGCGGGCGACAGGTGAGGGTCGTTGGCCAGTAGCGGCTTCCCGGTGATGGTGTGCTGCCCCCCGACGACCCATGAGTTGGAGCCGATGCCGTTACCGTTCACGCCGACGGCGGTGGGCAGGTCGTCCAGGACGTCGTAAAGGCCCCCGAGCTGGCTCTGGAGGGCCGACCCCTCGGTCTCCGTGGACAGAGCCGTGCCGCTCGTCCCGGACCCCGTGGCGGAGCCCTCGGAGTCGCCCGCCCCGCTGCCCTGCTCGTAGGTCTCGGTCAGCTCGTCGTACTGGCCCTCCTGCACGATCGCCTGGTTACGGCTGTACGGGTACTTCGGGTACAGGTCGGCGATCTGCTGGGGGCCGAGACGGCTGGTCATCAGCGCGCGGTCGATCTCGTCCTGCATGTTGCCGCGCAGGTCCCAGGCCATCGCCTTGAGCCACGAGACCGAGTCGACGGGGGTCCACTGGGCCGGCTTGTAGTCGTTGCTGAAGCCGAGCGCCGCGTACTCCAGCGAGATCTCCTCGCCGTCCTTGCCGTCGAGGTAGGCGTTGACTCCCTTGGCGTACGCCTGGAGGTATTTCTTGGTGGAGGCCGACAGGACCTTGTCGTACTCCTCCTTGGCGATCCGGTCCCAGCCCAGGGTGCGCAGGAACTCGTCGTTGTCGATCTGGCTCTTGCCGAACATCTCCGACAGGCGCCCGGACGTCAGGTGCCGGCGCACGTCCATCTCGTAGAACCGGTCCTGCGCCTGGACGTAGCCCTGCGCCATGAACAGGTCCTCGTCCGAGGAGGCGTAGATCTGCGGGATGCCGTGGCCGTCCCGCTTCACGTCGACAGGTCCGGACAGGCCCTGCAGCGTGATCGACCCGGTCGTCTGCGGGAAGGAGGCGCGGACGGTGCTGACGGACCAGTAGGCGCCGAAGGCGATACCGCCGATGAGGGCCAGCACCAGTACGAGCACGAAAAGACGGGCTTTGCGCCCCTTTTTCCTGCCTGACTTGCCGGGCTTGTCACCCGTTGTGGCGGTGGTGTTGGGGGGCATCGCTGTCCTTGCTGTCCTAACGCGAGCGGCAAAGCGGGCTGTCCTTTTGAATGAGCGCTGGAGCAACCATAGGCGCAGGGCCCGGCGCCACTTGACTCGGAGTGGGGAACCAGCACGCAAGGACGTTCGATCCTGCCCGGACCAGCGTCAAGAAAACGTCAAGAGTTAGGTAAGGTAACGAAGTAGTTATCCGGGGCGCACGGCTGTCGCGCCCGGTGTATGTGTGCGCCCTCGCGCAAGGCGCGTGCGCCAGGGAAGGGAACCGCCGCTGACTGTTCACCACCTCAACCAGCTCCTCCTCGTCTGCTCGCTCGTCCTGCTCGTCGCCGTGGCAGCGGTCCGGATCTCCTCGCGCAGCGGACTCCCCAGCCTGCTCGTGTACCTGGGCATCGGCGTGCTCATGGGCCAGGACGGCATCGGTGACATCCACTTCGACAACGCCGAACTCACTCAGGTCATCGGCTACGCGGCGCTCGTCGTGATCCTGGCCGAGGGCGGTCTCGGCACGAAGTGGAAAGAGATCAGACCCGTCCTGCCGGCCGCCTCCACCCTGGCGTTGGCGGGGGTCGCGGTGAGCGTCGGCATCACGGCGACGGCGGCGCATCACCTGGTCGGGCTGGAGTGGCGGCAGGCGCTCATCGTGGGCGCGGTGGTGTCGTCGACGGACGCGGCCGCGGTCTTCTCCGTACTCCGCAAGATTCCCCTTCCCGCGCGCGTGACGGGCACGCTGGAGGCGGAGTCCGGCTTCAACGACGCCCCGGTGGTCATCCTGGTCGTCGCCTTCTCCGCGGCCGGCCCCGTCGAGCACTGGTACGCGCTGCTGGGCGAGATAGCCCTGGAACTGGTCATCGGCGCGGCCGTCGGGCTCGCCATCGGCTGGGCGGGCTCCTGGGGGCTGCGGCACGTCGCACTGCCCGCCTCCGGTCTGTATCCCATCGCCGTCATGGCCATCGCGATCACGGCGTACGCGGCGGGCGCGCTGGCACACGGCAGCGGCTTCCTCGCCGTCTACCTCGCCTCGATGGTCATGGGGAACGCGAAGCTGCCGCACTGGCCCGCCACGCGCGGGTTCGCCGACGGGCTCGGCTGGATCGCCCAGATCGGCATGTTCGTCCTGCTGGGCCTCCTGGTCACTCCGCACGAACTGTTCGGGGACGTGTGGTCGGCCCTCGTCATCGGCCTGGTACTGACGATGGTGGCGCGCCCCTTGAGCGTGCTGCTGTGCCTGGTGCCCTTCCGGGTGGCCTGGCGGGAGCAGGCACTGATGTCCTGGGCCGGCCTGCGCGGCGCCGTACCGATCATCCTGGCGACGATCCCCATGGTGAACGGGGTCGAGGGCAGCCGCCGCCTCTTCAACATCGTCTTCATCCTGGTCGTGGTCTACACGCTCGTCCAGGGCCCCACACTGCCCTGGCTCGCACGGACCCTGCGCCTGGGCGACGACTCCGAGGCCACCGATCTCGGCATCGAGTCGGCGCCCCTGGAGCGCCTGCGCGGACATCTGCTGTCCGTCGCGATCCCCGAGGACTCGAAGATGCACGGCGTCGAGGTCAACGAGCTCCGGCTGCCGACCGGCGCCGCGGTCACCCTGGTCGTACGGGACGGGACATCGTTCGTCCCGCTGCCCAGTACGGTGCTGCGCCGCAACGACGAACTGCTCGTCGTCACCACCGACCCGGTGCGGGACGCCACCGAGCGGCGGCTGCGCGCCGTCGCACGCGGGGGCAAGCTGGCCGGCTGGCTCGGCACAGGAGGCGAGGCCGCACGTTAAGTGCGCGTTTCGCACCGTTCACGCCCTGGACAATCACAGGCAGACGTCGTCGTGGTGCTCGTTTTCACAGGCATGACCAACAGTGATCCCTGTACCATGAAGGCGCACCTTGATCGAACCAACTCTGCCTGACGCAGAGCTGGCGCGACCGTATGGCGGCCGGAAAGCTCCCCACAAGGGACGCCGGTATCTACCGCAGTGCGCGCAAGAGGACAGCTCTCGGCGCCCCCGCACAGGCGCGCTACCAGGCGGCAGAAAGGCACGGGCCGTGGCATCCACGGTCACCACCGAGCCGTCGAAGGGCTCGTCGGCATCCTCCCGCCCGGGATACGGGCAACTGCTGCGCACCCGCGGCGCATGGACGTTCCTGCTGCCGGGTTTCGCGGCGCGCCAGCCGTTCGCGATGCTCACCCTCTCCATCGTGCTGCTCGTGCAGCACACCACCGGCTCGTACGGGGCGGCGGGCGCCGCCGCGGCCGTCACCGGCGTCTCCATGGCGCTGTTCGCGCCGTACAGCGGGCGCCTGGCCGACCGCTACGGCCAGCGCGCCGTGCTGGTCCCCGGTGTGCTGGTGCACGCGCTGGCCGGCCTCACCCTGACGGCGCTCGCGCTGGCTCACGCGCCTCTTTGGGTGCTCTTCGTGGCGGCCGTCCCCACCGGCGCCTCCGTCCCGCAGGTCGGGCCCATGGTGCGCGCACGCTGGGGCGTGACGCTGAAGGACTCGCCCCTGATGTCCACCGCGGCGGCCTTCGAGTCCGTCACGGACGAGCTGACCTTCGTTGTCGGCCCCCTGCTGGCCACCGCGCTGTGCACCACCGTGAACCCGGCGGCGGGCCTGGTGACGGAAGCCTCGCTGACCCTGCTCGGCGGCCTGCTCTTCGCAGCCCAGAAGGGCACCCAGCCGCCGGTCGCCGCGAGCCGGCACGCGCGCGTGGAGCACGCCTCGGCCCTGCGCGTCCCCGGCGTGCGCGTCCTCATCGTCGTGTTCCTGGGCATCGGCTCCGTCTTCGGCGGCATGCAGGTCTCGCTGGCGGCTTTCACCGAGTCGATCGGCGAGCCCGGCCTGAACGGTGTCCTGTACGGCGTCTTCGCCGCGGGCAACATGCTCTCCGGCATCGCCTGCGGCGCGATCGCCTGGAGGGCCGCCCCGCAGCGCCGTCTCGTCGTCGGGTACGCGGCGCTCGCACTGGCCGCGTCCGGCCTCTGGGCCGCGCACTCGGTGCTGCTCCTGACCGGCCTGGGGCTTCTCGTCGGCATGTGCATCGCGCCGGCGCTGATCACCGGCTACACGCTCGTCGAGGGTCTCGTCCTGGCCGGCGCGCGCACCGAGGCCTTCACCTGGCTGACGGGCGCGGTGGCGCTGGGGCAGGCCGGAGCCGTCACCGTCGCCGGACAGCTGGAGGACCGCTTCTGGGGCGGCGCCGGATTCCTCGTGCCGATGGGGGGCACGGTGCTCGCCCTGGCGACCCTGCTGGCGCTGCGCTCGCGCCTCGTGGCGCGCCCCCGCGGCCGTACCGTCGCACGTGGCGTCGGTCACCGCGCGCCCGTGACAGTGGACTGATCCCGAGGAATGCGTCAGTATGGACCGTCGTTAGCACTCATTGAGTGAGAGTGCCAGGAGGAAGACAGTGCCGACCTACCAGTACCAGTGCACCGAGTGCGGCGAGGGCCTTGAGGCGGTGCAGAAGTTCACCGACGACGCCCTGACCGAGTGCCCCAGCTGCGGTGGCCGCCTGAAGAAGGTGTTCTCCGCGGTCGGCATTGTCTTCAAGGGCTCCGGTTTCTACCGCAACGACAGCCGCGGCTCCTCGTCGAGCAGCTCGCCGGCGTCGTCCAAGTCGTCGACGTCCACCTCGGACTCTTCTTCCTCGTCGTCCTCCTCCTCGGAGTCGAAGACGTCGACCTCCAGCTCCTCCGCCGCCTGAGGTCTGCTGTCGAAGGCCCTGCCGTCCCCCGGGACGGCAGGGCCTTCGACACGTCGTGAGGGAGCAGCCGCCGTCCGTTCGCACGGATGAGCCCATGGCCTGGGAGCGCAGGCTAGTGTGCTGGTCATGGCGAACGCAGAGATCGGTGTAATCGGCGGCTCCGGGTTCTACTCGTTCCTCGACGACGTGACCGAGGTTCAGGTGGACACTCCGTACGGAGCGCCCAGCGACTCCCTCTTCCTCGGTGAGGTCGCCGGGCGGCGGGTCGCCTTCCTGCCCCGGCACGGGCGCGGGCACCACCTGCCGCCTCACCGGATCAACTACCGGGCCAACCTCTGGGCGCTGCGTTCGGTCGGTGTGCGCCAGGTCCTCGGCCCGTGCGCGGTCGGCGGTCTGCGCCCCGAGTACGGGCCCGGCACACTCCTCGTCCCCGACCAACTGGTGGACCGTACGAAGGCCCGCTCGAACTCGTACTTCGACGGGTTGCCGCTGCCCGACGGGAGCGTGCCGAACGTGGTGCACGTCTCCCTGGCGGACCCGTACTGCCCCACCGGTCGGGCGGCGGCGCTGAAGGCGGCGCGCGGGCATGACTGGGAGGCGGTGGACGGCGGAACGCTGGTCGTGGTGGAAGGCCCACGATTCTCGACCCGGGCCGAGTCACTGTGGCACCAGGCGCAGGGCTGGTCCGTGGTGGGTATGACCGGCCACCCCGAGGCGGCGCTCGCCCGGGAACTCGAACTCTGTTACACGTCGCTGACCCTGGTCACGGACCTGGACGCGGGCGCCGAGACCGGTGAGGGCGTCTCGCACGACGAGGTGTTGCGGGTCTTCGCCGCCAATGTGGACCGGATGCGGGGCGTGCTGTTCGACGCGGTGGCGGCGCTGCCCGCGACCGGGGAACGGGACTGCCTCTGCGTGAGCGCGCTGGGCGGGATGGACCCGGGTTTCGAGCTGCCGTAAGAGTGGGAGCGGGGCTTCCCGAGCGGACTCCGGAGGTGGTTCCGGACTACTTCGGGGTGTGGAATCTCCTTCGAGTGAGGGAGTTGTCCACAACCCGTCGGTAGTCCACAGGCTCCGACGGGCGGCGGCCCGAGGGCTCATGGTGGGCCGTGCAAGCCCGTCTCTCGCCGCAGGTGGTGACTCATGTCCATGCCTCCCCCACCCTTCGTGCCTTGGTCCGACTCCCCCGCCTCCCCCGTGCCCGGCACCTCGCATCCGCCGGGTGCGGACGCGCCCCCCACGTGTGAGGTGCCGCCGTTCGCTCCCGTTCGGGTGCGCGGGGGGAGGTATCAGCTACAACGGCTCCTCCGGTCTCGCAGGCGGGCCCTGGCGCTGGGCCTCGCCGTCACCGCCGCCGCGCTGGTCGCCGCGGGCCCCGGAGACGGGGCCGACCGGCCACCCGGCCACCCGGGCGACGGCCCGCGAGCGCACGCCCGTCCGGTAAGCGGCGAGCGGGACCGGCGGCACCGGGCTGCCGAGACAGTCTCCGCGCCGGTGCGCATCGCCGACGCCGGCGCGGTGCGCCTGTTGCGCCCCGGCGACCGGGTCGACGTGATCGCCGCCGGGCAGACCGCCTCGGGCGCGGACGCGCGCGTGGTCGCACGGGGCGCGCTGGTGACGAACGTGCCGGAGCCGACCGAGGACGCGGGCGTCTCCGTCGACGGCGGTGCGCTGGTCGTTCTGTCGGTGCCGCGGACCATCGCGGCGCGTCTCGCGGGCGCCGGCGCGACAGCACGGCTGGCGGTGACACTGTGCTGAGTCCACTGGTCCGACTTGTGAGGGATGTGCTGTCAAGTCCCCCCATCGAGCTACCGAATTGGACACCTCGGCCTGACTCTGACGTAGGTTGCGGAGCTGTTTGTTCCACAACCTGTGAATACGAGGAGAGTCACCGAGGTGAGCAAGAAGAAGGGCCCCAGCGTTCTGCAGGGCTTCAAGACCTTCCTGATGCGCGGCAACGTCGTCGACCTGGCGGTGGCGGTGGTCATCGGCGCCGCCTTCACGAACATCGTGAACTCGGTGGTGAAGGGCGTCATCAACCCGGTGGTCGGGGCGATCGGCACACAGAACCTCGACAGCTACAGCTCTTGTCTCAAGGGGCCCTGCGCGAAGGCGGCGGACGGCACCGTCACGAGCGGGGTGATGATCCTCTGGGGGTCCGTCCTGGGTGCGACGCTCACCTTCGTGATCACCGCGGCGGTCGTCTACTTCCTGATGGTGCTGCCGATGTCGAGGTACCTGGCGCGTCAGGAGGCCCGCCAGAAGGCACGGGAGGGCACCGTCGAGGTCATCGAGGTGACCGAGCTGGAGGTGCTGAAGGAGATCCGCGACACGCTGGTATCGCAGCGTGGCCCGGAATCCACCAGGTCGTAACGGGAATCGCCGGGGCGCTGCGGTCCCTGGTCCGCGAGGCCCGTCGTGCTCAGAGGTGGTGGGGCGGCTTTTCGTCGAGGAAGCGTTTCAGGTCCGCCGCCGCGTCGCCGGTGGTCGGCCGCTCGCCCCAGCCTCGGTCCTGGTCGTCCGTGGACTGCTGGTCCAGCGGATCGTCGAAGACCAGCGCGGGCTTCGGGGCGCGCGGTTCGGGGCCGGTGGAGGTGCTCATGCCTCCAGGGTACGGTCCTGGCGCCGAAGCGGGCGGGGCCTGCCGCATCGGCCCGGGTGCCGCGCCCGGCGCACCCGCGCGAGAGGACGTCTCAGACCGCGTAGAGGCCGTGAGCGGCGAAGACGGCGCGCGCCAGAGCGGTCTGCTCCATGGTGGGGCTGGGTGTGTCATGCAGTGTGAAGGGCCGGCCGAGGGCCTGCCACTTGGCTTCGCCGAGCTTGTGGAAGGGCAGGACGTCGACGCGTGTGACGTTGCCGAGCGAGGCGGCGAAGGCGGCGACTCCCTCGATGTTGTCAGGGGCGTCGGTGAGGCCGGGCACGAGAACGAAGCGGACGTGGACCTCCTTGCCGAGGTCGGCCAGCCGGTGGGCGAAGTCGAGGGTGGGCTGCAGGGGCCGGCCGGTCACCCTGCGGTAGGTGTCGCGGTCCCAGGACTTGATGTCGAGCAGGACGAGGTCGGTGTCCCGCAGCAGGGCGTCGGTGGCGCGGACACCGAGGAAGCCCGAGGTGTCCAGGGCTGTGTGCAGACCGAGTTCGTGCTTGAAGCGGTTGAGCAGCTCGCCGGTGAAGACCGGCTGCAGGAGCGGCTCCCCACCGCTGACGGTGGCGCCGCCGCCGGCCGCGGCGATGAACCGTGTGTACTTGCGGGCCTCGCCGACAACCTCGTCGGCGGTGGTGCGCTTGCCGTCGCGCATCCGCCAGGTGTCGGGGTTGTGGCAGTACAGACAGGTCAGCGGGCAGCCGGACAGGAAGGTGACGAAGCGGGTGCCCGGCCCGTCGACGCCGGTCGACAGGTCCCACGAGTGGACCGACCCCACGGCCGGGCGGCGGGTCACCGCCGCGGCCGGGGTGGCCGCTCCGGCGGCGGGGGGTCCCGTCCGCGCCGGGGTCGCCGACGCGGACGGAAGAAGCGTGGTCATCGCCCAGCTCCCTTACAGCGCACCGTGGAAGGTGCGGTTGATGACGTCCAGTTGCTGCTCGCGCGTGAGGCGGATGAAGTTGACCGCGTAGCCGGAGACCCGGATCGTCAGCTGGGGGTACTGCTCGGGGTGCTCCATCGCGTCCTCGAGAGTCGCCTTGTCCAGGACGTTGACGTTCATGTGGAAGCCGTCGCTGGCCATGTAGCCGTCCAGGACGCCGGAGAGGTTGGCGACTCGTTCCTCGGGGGTCCGCCCCAGGGCGTCCGGGGTGATCGTGTTGGTCAGCGAGATGCCGTCCTCGGCATCGTCGTACGGCAGCTTGGCGACGGACAGCGCCGAGGCGACGTACCCGTGCTGGTCGCGTCCGTTCATGGGGTTGGCGCCGGGCGCGAAGGGAGTGCCCGCTCGGCGGCCGTCGGGGGTGTTGCCGGTCTTCTTGCCGTAGACGACGTTCGAGGTGATCGTCAGGACGGACTGGGTGTGCACCGCGTCACGGTACGTCGGGTGCTTCCGCACCTTCTCCATGAAGTCGTGCACGATCCAGCGGGCGAGGTCGTCGGCCCGGTCGTCGTTGTTGCCGTACGCCGGGTAGTCGCCCTCGACGACGTAGTCGACGGCGAGGCCCGTCTCGTCGCGGACGACCTTCACGCGTGCGTGCTTGATGGCGGACAGCGAGTCGGCGGCGACCGAGAGGCCTGCTATGCCGCACGCCATGGTGCGCAGGACCACCCGGTCGTGCAGGGCCATCTCCAGGCGCTCGTAGGCGTACTTGTCGTGCATGTAGTGGATGACGTTGAGCGCGTGGACGTAGGTCTTGGCGAGCCAGCCGAGCATGGCGTCGTAGCGGTCGCGGACGGTGTCGTAGTCGAGGTACTCGTCGGTGATCGGCTCGAAGCCCTCGACGACGGTCTGGCCGGACTTCTCGTCGCGGCCGCCGTTGATGGCGTACAGCAGGGCCTTGGCGACGTTGACGCGGGCGCCGAAGAACTGCATCTGCTTGCCCATGGCCATGGCGGAGACGCAGCAGGCGATGGCGGTGTCGTCCCCGTACTTCGGCCGCATGAGCTCGTCGGACTCGAACTGCAGGGCGCTGGTGTCGATGGCGACCTTCGAGGCGAAGGCCTTGAACCCCTCGGGCAGGCGCGGCGACCAGAAGACGGTGAGGTTGGGCTCGGGGGCGGGTCCGAGGTTGTAGAGCGTGTTCAGGGCCCGGAAGGTGGTGCGGGTGACCAGCGGGCGCCCGTCGTCGCCGATGCCTCCCATGGACCAGGTGACCCAGGTGGGGTCGCCGGAGTAGAGCTCGTTGTACTCGGGGGTGCGCAGGAAGCGCACGATGCGCAGCTTGATGACGAAGTCGTCGATGAGTTCCTGGGCCGCGGCCTCGGTGAGCAGGCCGCGCTCGATGTCCCGCTGGAGGAAGATGTCGAGGAAGGCGTCGATGCGGCCGATCGACATGGCGGCGCCGTTCTGCTCCTTGACCGCGGCGAGGTAGGCGAAGTAGAGCCACTGGACGGCCTCGCGGCCGGTGCGGGCAGGGCCGGAGATGTCGTGCCCGTAGGAGAGGGCCATGGCCTTGAGTTCGAGGAGTGCCCGGATCTGCTCAGCGGTTTCCTCGCGTTCCTGGATCACCTCGACACTCGGCCACAGGACTTCGAGTGCGAGTTTGTCCGCTCGCTTGGCGGCGACGAGCCGGTCCACGCCGTAGAGGGCGACGCGGCGGTAGTCGCCGATGATGCGGCCGCGGCCGTACGCGTCGGGCAGGCCGGTGATGATGCCGGAGGAACGGCAGGCGCGGATCTCGGGGGTGTAGGCGTCGAAGACTCCGTCGTTGTGGGTCTTGCGGAGCTTGGTGTAGATCTCCTTGACCGCGGGGTCGGGCTCGTAGCCGTAGGCCCTGAGGGCGCCCTCGACCATGCGCCAGCCGCCGTTGGGCATGATGGCCCGCTTGAGGGGGGCGTCGGTCTGCAGGCCGACGATCAGGTCGAGGTCCCGGTCGATGTAGCCGGGGGCGAAGGCGTCGATGCGCGACGGGGTCCTGGTGTCGACGTCGTAGACGCCGCGCTCGTTCTCGACGGGGAACATCGACAGAAGCCTGTTCCAGACCGCGGTGGTGCGCTCGGTGGGGCCTGCGAGGAAGGCACCGTCACCCTCGTAGGGAGTGTAGTTGCGCTGGACGAAGTCGCGGACGTCGATTGCGTCGCGCCACAGGCCGCCGCGGAAGCCGGCCCAGGCCTCCCCTGGTACCGACGTCTCGTCCGCCGTCTGCTCCCCAGGAGTGACGGTCGTGGTTTCCGCAGGAGTGGCAGCCATGGCCCGCACCTTCCGCATCGCTTGACCAGTACAGGTCCATTCCACTGCGGCGGGGACGCGGCAGGGCACCGCGTTGGTCCCCGATTGCTGCCCGAAGGTCCCAGTGGCGACCGGTCCGTTCCGACTACCGGCGGGCTGACCTGGTCGTTCCGGCGGGACTTTGGACCTTCTCGCCTTGTGAAAGCGTTCACAAGATTTTTGGGCGGTTATCTGGTGTGCTGGAACGCATGACGACCGGTTCGCCCGTCCCGCATCCGCTCTCCTCCACGCCGGCCCGCGCGCGGCCGCTGCGACGGCTCACCGCGCGCGGCCGCGACGAGGCACACCGGACGGCCACGCCGCTGGAACTCTTCTTCGACCTGTGCTTCGTCGTGGCCATCGCCCAGGCGGGTGTGGCGCTCGTGCACGCCGTCGCAGAGGGACACGCGGGCGAGGGCATCCTGAACTACGCGATGGTGTTCTTCGCCATCTGGTGGGCCTGGATGAACTTCTCCTGGTTCGCCTCGGCGTACGACAACGACGACGTGCTCTACCGGGTCGTCACCCTGGTGCAGATCGCCGGTGTGCTGGTGCTGGCGGCGGGGGTCTCGCGAGCCTTCGACGAGCACGACTTCACGCTCGTCCTGATCGGCTACGCGATCATGCGGGTCGCGCTGATCACACAGTGGCTGCGCGCGGCGAGCTCGGCAGAGGGCGCTGAGAGAACCATGGCGCTGCGGTACGCCTTCGGCGTCCTGATCTGCCAGGTCGGCTGGTTCGGACTGGTGGTCCTGCCGGAACCGGCGCGCCCCTGGGTGTTCCTGGTGATGGCGGCGGCGGAGCTGGCGGTGCCCGTGTACGCGGAGAAGGACGCCCAGACGTCCTGGCATCCCCACCACATCGCCGAGCGCTACGGGCTGTTCACGATCATCGTCCTCGGCGAGACCATCGCCGCGGCCACGGTCGCCGTCAAGTCGGCGGTGGACGAACACGACGCACTGGGCGCACTGCTGCCCATCGCGCTGGGCGGGCTGCTCATCGTGTTCGCCGCCTGGTGGATCTACTTCGTGGTGCCCATCCACGGACATCTGCGCTCCAACAAGGAGTCGTTCCTGTGGGGCTACGGCCATTACCTGATCTTCGCCTCGGCGGCCGCCATCGGGGCCGGTCTCGAGGTGGCCGTCGAGCAGGCGGTCGGCCAGGCGCACATCTCCACGCTCTCCGCGTCGGCCGCGGTGACGTTGCCGACCGCCCTGTTCCTGCTCACTGTCTGGGCACTGCATTCGCGCCACTTCAAAGTCGGTCTCGCTCAGCAGGCGGTCCTGCCGGTCACCGCGCTGCTGGTGATCTGCTGCACGTTCCTCGGCGACTGGGCGGTGCTCGCGGCCGGCGTGGTGTCGGCCCTGGCCGTGGTGACCGGGACGGTGCTCACGGCGCGCATGGCGACGCGCGCGGAGGCACTGCGGGCGGACACCTCGCGCACCTCCAGCCCGGTGGTGTGAACGCCCGGCGCACTCCTGCTGGGCGCGCGCCGAGCGAGCGAGACTGGGCCCATGACAGTGGACGCTCTGACAGATGTCACCGGCGTGCGGGTGGGGCACGCGACCCGCACCGGCGACGGTTGGCTCACCGGCACGACCGTGGTTCTCGCACCGGAAGGTGGCGCGGTCGCCGCGGTGGATGTGCGAGGTGGCGGACCCGGCACGAAGGAAACCGACGCGCTGGACCCGCGCAACCTGGTGCAGAAGGCCGAGGCGGTCGTGCTGACCGGCGGCAGCGCCTACGGGCTCGACGCGGCTTCCGGGGTGATGGCCTGGCTGGAGGAACGAGGACGGGGCGTGCGGGTGGGCCCGGACCCCGCGCACGTCGTGCCCGTGGTGCCGGCCGCCTGCGTCTTCGACCTGGGGCGTGGCGGAGACTTCCGGGCGCGTCCCGGCGCGGACATGGGCCGGACCGCAGTGGAGGCGGCTGCGGCGAGCGAGCCGGGCGCGCGCGTGCCCGAGGGGTGCGTGGGTGCGGGGACGGGCGCCGTCGCCGGGGCGCTCAAGGGCGGGATCGGCACCGCCAGCACGGTGCTCGACTCCGGGGTCACGGTGGCCGCGCTGGTTGTGGCCAACGCGGCGGGCGCCGTCCTCGACCCTGAGACGGGCGCGTTGTACGGGGAGTTGTGGCAGGGGCGGGCCGTCTATCCGGAGGGGCGCGTTCACGAGGCCGCGCGCCGGCGCCTCGCGCTCTGCGCCGCGCAGAACGGGGCACCGCCGCTGAACACCACGCTCGCGGTCGTGGCCACCGACGCGGAACTGTCGAAGGCGCAGGCGCAGAAGCTCGCGGGCACGGCGCACGACGGGATCGCGCGCGCCGTGCGGCCGGTGCACCTGCTCCACGACGGGGACACCGTCTTCGCGCTGGCGACGGGCACACACCCGCTCGGCAGTGAGCACCCGCTGGCGCTCAACGACATCCTGGCGGCGGGAGCGGACGTGGTCACCCGCGCGATCGTGCGGGGGGTGCGTGCGGCGGAGTCGGTGGCAGGACCGGGTGGGATGTGGCCGTCCTACGGGGAGTTGTACGGCAAGCGTTGACCGTGGGGCTCACGCCGGTTCGCGCGTCACGGGGCGGGTGAGGCCGACGCCGGCGCGCGAGGGTGCCGGGCCCGTCGTGATGCCGTGGCGCCGGTCCGTTGTGTGAGGACGAGTGGGAGGTGCCGGAACACAAGTTCCGCTCTGTGACTGGGATTTGTCGCGGTTCTGTCACGTGGTGGCACCCGAATGGACCGGGAGGAACCTGGGCGGCGGTCGAGGCCCTCTGACTTCACGTAGGGGAGCGGACCTCGCACATGACATGAAGCTGGAGCAGCCCGTGACAACGTCGGACATAGCAGCGCGGCGCGTACTGGGGGCCTGTGCCGTCCTGGTGGTCGGCGCCTTGGCGCTGACCGGATGCGGCGGTGACGCCCAGGCCGACAACGACAGCAAGAGCGGGGACAGCGCCGTGAAGGCAGCTGCCGCGAGGATCGCCTTTTCGGCCGAGAACGGGGCGACAGGCGCCTCGATCAACACGACCGGGGTGAAGGTGGCGAACGGGCGGCTGGTCGGTGTGCGGATGAAGGCGGCCGGGACGGGCCACGACGTGCCGGGCGCGATGTCCGCGGACGGCGTGAGCTGGAAGCCGAAGGAGCAGTTGGAGCGGGGCACGAAGTACGAGATATCGGCGACCGCGAAGGGGGCCGACGGGAAGAGTGTGACCGCCAAGTCGGTCTTCACGACCGTGACCACGGCGAACAGCTTCATTGGGACGTACCGGCCGGACGGGGGCACCACCGTCGGGGTCGGGATGCCGGTGTCCTTCACCTTCGACAAGGCGATCAGCGACAGGAAGGCCGTGCAGTCGCACATCACGGTGACGTCCAGCAGCGGGCAGAAGGTGGTCGGGCACTGGTTCGGCTCGCAGCGGCTCGACTTCCGGCCCGAGGAGTACTGGAAGGCCGGCTCCAAGGTGACGATGAAGATCGACCTGGACGGCGTGGAGGGCGCGAACGGAGTCTTCGGGGTGCAGAAGAAGACGGTCAGCTTCACCGTCGGGCGCTCGCAGGTCTCCACGGTGGACGTCAACACCCAGACCATGACGGTGGTGCGGGACGGCCAGACGCTCCGGTCGGTGCCGATCTCGTCCGGGGACGCGGAGCACACCACCTACAACGGGCAGATGGTGATCTCCGAGAAGCTGATCGAGACGCGCATGGACAGCCGGACCGTGGGCATGGCCAACGCGTACAACATCCCCGACGTGCCGCACGCCATGCGGCTGACGACATCGGGCACCTTCCTGCACGGCAACTACTGGTACAACCCGGCCAACCCGCCTTTCGGCAGCTTCGGCAGCAGCCACGGCTGCGTCGGTCTCCGGGACACGCAGGGTGCACGCGGCGACACCCCCGCCAAGTGGTTCTACGACAACTCGCTCATCGGCGATGTGGTGATCGTCAAGAACTCTCCGGACAAGACGGTGGCGCCGGACAACGGGCTCAACGGCTGGAACATGTCGTGGAACGAGTGGACCGCGGGGAGTGCCGTCTGACGATACGGTTCCTGACGGAACGTCGGGCCGCGCGGAACCTCTCGCGCGGCCGCCTCGTTTTTCCGGCGTACGTTTTCTCGGTTCCCGGACATGATGTCCGACCGAGGGGCTACGGTATGCACCCACAAGGTGACATGCAGCAACGCCGGGAGAGACCTTGAGCGTTCCGTACGAGACAGCAGCGTACGAACCAGCCGAGTCGCCGGAGTCTCCTGAGGAGCACCTCGCGCGACTCCTCGGCCGCGCCCTGAACTCCTTCGAACTGCCCGACGACACGATACGGCGCCTCGATCACGCGCTGGCGCACGCCAGTTCACTGCACTCCGCGCACCACAGCGCGGGGCTGCACCGGGAGACGTACCGGCACACGTGGTTGCTCGCGGACGGCTCGGCGCTCACCCTGTGGGAGCTCGTCCACAACACCGCCCCGGACGGGGAGCCCCAGCACGAGGTGTACGTCGACGAGGAGGAGGTGCGCACCGCCACCTCCCGGTTGCCGTTCCCGCCCGACACCCCCGAGTTCGACCTGCCGGTGGTGGTGACGCTGTCGCCGGTGCCCGCTCCCCGCCACGTGTACGTGCCGGACGACTCGGCGGACCACGCGCGACGGCTGCTGCGCCGGGCCGAGAACCCTGACCGCCCCGGGGCGGAGACGGCGGCGCTGCTGAGGAACGCCTCCGCTCACCAGATCACCCAGGCGTTCGGACGGCCTTGCCGCGCGGGGCGCATCGGGTTGTGTTTCGCGCTCTACGAACACGCCTTCCTCCTGCACGACGGCCAGGAGATCTCCTTGTGGGAGGTCGAGCACACGGCGACGCCCGACGGGCGCCACATGTGCGAGGTCTATCCGTCGGAGGCGGCGGCCCGCGAGGCGATGGAGCGGCGGGCGGCTCAGGTGTCGTGAGTCGCGCGGGGGCGTGCGACCTGAGCGCCGGGCGCACGCCCTACACCGCACGCCCCCTCGCTTACGAAAGCCCACCGCGTGGCATGCGAAGCCCAGCGCTTGGTGTGATGTGCACGCCGGGGGTGCGCGCGGCTTCCGAGCGCGTCAGTTGTGCAACCGGCGCACTAGGCCGACGAAGGCGGCCCGTTCCGCCGGGGTGAGTTCGACGGACTCGCGGTGGGGGCCGTGCCCGAGTTGTCTTGGGACGGAGGGCAGGGACACCGAGACGGTGCGGTCCGAGAGACTAGCGCCCCCTGAACGCCATGAGCCGGGGCGGACAGGACGGGGGCGCTGGGCGCGGACCAGGCCGGTCAGCCAGACGGCGGCGACCGCGGCGAGGGCCGTCACGCCCGCCAGTCGAAGGTGCGAGACACGCTCAGGCATGGGCCCAGTAGACACCACGAGTCGGAACTGTGGGCATGGATCACTTCGGACCGTGATGTATCTCGCACACCTCATCGATCAGACACATCTCGGACAGTAGCGGCCGGCCGCACGCTCCCTGGTGCGGGGCGTGCGGCCGGCCGTCGGTGCCGCGCTCGGGGTCGGCGCTCTGCTACGCCGCCACCGGCTGCTGCTCGGTCTGCGTCGAACCGGCCTCGGTGGAGGCCGTCGGGTCGGCCGACGCGGTGCCGGTCGCCGGCTTGCGCAGGCCCTTGAGGAGGACGACCAGGGCCGTCGTGACGCCCACGCCCGCTGCGATGGCGACCAGGTAGAGCATCGGGTTGCCGATCAGCGGGACCACGAAGACGCCGCCGTGCGGGGCGCGCAGGGTGGTGTCGAACGCCATGGCCAACGCGCCGGTGATCGCGCCGCCCACCATCGAGGAGGGGATCACGCGCAGCGGGTCGGCGGCGGCGAACGGGATGGCGCCCTCGGAGATGAAGGAGGCGCCGAGCACCCAGGCGGCCTTCCCGTTCTCGCGCTCGGTCTCGGTGAAGAGCTTGCTGCGGACCGTGGTGGCCAGGGCCATCGCCAGCGGCGGGACCATGCCGGCGGCCATGACGGCGGCCATGATCTTCATCGCGGAGTCGCTGGGGTCGGCGACGGCGATGCCGGCGGTGGCGAAGGTGTACGCGACCTTGTTGACGGGGCCGCCGAGGTCGAAGCACATCATCAGGCCGAGCAGGGCACCGAGGAGGACGGCGTTGGTGCCGGTGAGGCCGTTCAGCCAGTCGGTCATGCCCTGCTGGGCCTCGGCGATGGGCTTGCCGATGACGACGAACATCAGGAATCCGACGATCGCCGAGGAGATCAACGGGATCACGACCACCGGCATGATGCCGCGCAGGGGCGCCGGGATGTGCACCTTCTGGATCGCCATCACCACACCACCGGCGATCAGACCGGCCGCAAGGCCGCCGAGGAAGCCGGCGTTGATGGTGAGGGCGATCGAGCCGCCGACGAAGCCGGGGACCAGGCCGGGCCGGTCGGCCATACCGTAGGCGATGTAGCCGGCCAGGACGGGGACCAGGAATCTGAAGGAGACGCCGCCGATCTGGAACAGCAGCGCGGCCCAGCTGTCGATCTGGGTCCACGTGAAGTGGTCCATCACCGAGGGCGCCTTGTCGATCTCCCAGCCGCCGATCGCGAATCCGAGGGCGATGAGCAGACCGCCGGCGGCGACGAACGGAACCATGTAGCTCACGCCGGACATCAGCCACTTGCGGAGCTTGGTGCCGTAGCCGTCGCCGGAGTCGCCGGCGCGTTCCACCGGCGTGCCCGCTGCCGCGGGCGCCCCCGCGGTGACCTCGCCGCGAGCCGCCCTCTCGCGGACCTCGGCGATGAGATCGGCGGGACGGCTGATGCCCGCCTTCACACCGACATCGACGGTGGGCTTGCCGGCGAAACGGTCCTTGTCGCGCACCGGGACGTCATGGGCGAAGATCACGCCGTCGGCCGCCTTGATGACGGCCGGGTCGAGCCGGGTGAAGCCGGCCGAGCCCTGCGTCTCCACGACGAGTTCCACGCCCGCCTCACGCCCGGCGTTCTCCAGGGACTCGGCGGCCATGTAGGTGTGGGCGATGCCGGTGGGGCAGGAGGTGACGGCGACGATACGGAAGGGGCGCTCATCCGCGGGCGCGTCCGGCGCGTCCGCCCCGCTGACCGCCGTGACGCCGGCGGAGGCCGCCGCCGGCGTCACGGCGGAGTCGTCGAAGCCGCTCTCAGCCGCACCCCGTCGCGAGACGCTTGCCGCACCGGTCCCAGTCCCGTCAGTCCCGCCAGTCCCGCCAGTCCCGCCAGGCACAGAGAGCTCAGCGGACTCAGCGGACGCACCCGACACCTCGCGCGGCGTCTCCTCAGCCTGCGCCTCCTCACCCCGGATCAGCGCCGCCGCCTCTCCCGCGTCCGCCGCCGACCGGAGCGCGGAGGTGAAGTCGGCGTTCATCAGCTGCCGGGCGAGAGAGGAGAGGATGGTGAGGTGGGCGTCGTCGGCGCCGACGGGCGCGGCGATGAGGAAGACGAGGTCGGCGGGCCCGTCGGCAGCGCCGAAGTCGATGCCGGAGGCGCTGCGGCCGAACGCGAGGGTGGGCTCGGTGACGTGGGCACTGCGGCAGTGCGGGATGCCGATGCCGCCGTCGAGTCCGGTGGGCATCTGGGCTTCGCGGGCGGCCACGTCGGCGAGGAAGCCCTCCAGGTCGGTCACCCGGCCCTGGGCAACCATGCGTTCGGCGAGCGACCGCGCCGCCGCTTCCTTGGTGTCGGCGGACAGGTCGAGGTCGACCAGGTCCGCGGTGATCATGTCACTCATCGCGGGCTCCTTCGCACGCGTATCGCCCGGATCGTGGGGTGGGCGGGGGTGGGGACGGGGGTGGGGGTGGGGGTGAAGTGGGCGGAGGCGCGGCCGGGGAAACCCCGCCTCCGCGGGGCGGCGGAACGGCCGGGGGAGCCGCACCGCCCGTCGGACGCGGCGAGTAACGCAAGGTCTCGCCGCTGCCGGGCCGGTCGGGGAGGTGCCGGTCGCGGAGGGGTGGGGCGAGTGGTCATGACACCGGCTCCCCGAGTTCGCGGTCCAAGGGCACCTGGTCGGTGACCGTGACCGCTGCTGGATCGAGGTCGGCCGGCGTGGGCATCACGCTGCCGGGCAGTTGGACGGCGGCGGCGCCGTGCGCGACGGCCGAGGCGAGCGCCCGCGGTCCGCTGCCGCCGGCGATGAGGAAGCCGGCGAGGGAGGAGTCACCGGCTCCCACGTTGCTGCGTACGGTGTCGACGCGCGCGGTGGCGAACCAGATGCCCGTGTCCTCCACGAGCAACTGCCCGTCGGCGCCCAGGCTGGCCAGCACGGCGCGCGCGCCCATGCCGCGCAACTCCTCGGCCGCCTTCACCGCGTCGCCCACCGTCATGAGCGGGCGCCCGACGGCCTCGGCGAGCTCCTCGGCGTTCGGCTTCACCACATCGGGCCGCGCACGCAGCGCCTCCTGCAGCGCGCGCCCCGAGGTGTCGAGCGCGATCCGCGCGCCCCCGGCGTGCGCCCGCGTGACCACATCGGCGTACCAAGAAGGCGCGAGACCGCGAGGCAGGCTCCCGCAGCAGGCGATCCAGTCGGCGTCGTGCGACTGCGCGCGCACCGTCTCCAGAAGGAGTTCCTGCTCCTGCGCCGACAGCTCCGGCCCGGGCGCGTTGATTTTCGTGAGCACTCCGTCGGACTCCGCGAGCGCGATGTTCGAGCGGGTGGCGCCGGCGACCGGGACCGGCGCGACCTCGATGCCCTGAGCGTCGAGCAGATCCGCAACGAGCGCCCCCGGCGCACCCCCCAGGGGAAGGACCGCGACCGTGCGCCGCCCGGCGGCCGCGACGGCACGAGAGACGTTCACGCCCTTGCCGCCGGGGTCCATGCGCTCGCCTGTGGCACGGATGACCTCGCCGCGTTCCAGGGCGGGGACCTCGTAGGTGCGGTCGAGGGACGGGTTGGGTGTGACGGTGAGGATCATGCGCGTACTACTTCCGTGCCGCCGCGCTCGATGGCGGCCGCGTCGTCGTTGCTCAGCCCGCTGTCGGTGATCAGCAGGTCCACGTCGCTCAGGTCGCCGAAGCGGGCGAAGTGCTCCTGGCCGTGCTTGGTGGAGTCGGCGAGGAGGATGACGCGCCGGGCGGCGGCGACGGCCGCGCGTTTGACCGCGGCCTCGGCGAGGTCGGGGGTGGTCAGGCCGTGCTCGGCGGAGAAGCCGTTGGCGGCGAGGAACAGCACGTCGGCGCGGATCTCGCCGTATGCGCGCAGCGCCCAGGCGTCCACGGCGGCGCGCGTGCGGTGCCGCACGCGCCCCCCGATGAGGTGGAGCTGCAGGCCCGGGTGGTCCGCGAGTCGGGCGGCGATGGGCAGGGAGTGCGTGACGACGGTGAGCTCGGCGTCCAGCGGGAGGGCGGCGGCCAGGCGGGCGACCGTGGTGCCGGCGTCGAGGATCATGGTGCCGTCGGCGGGAAGTTCACCGAGGGCGGCCTTGGCGATGCGGTCCTTCTCATCGGTGGAGGTGCCCTCGCGTTCGGCGAGGTCCGGCTCGAAGTCAAGGCGTCCGGCCGGTATGGCTCCACCGTGGACCCTGCGCACCAGACCGGCGCGGTCGAGGGCCTTCAGGTCGCGGCGGATGGTCTCCGCGGTGACCTGGAACTCCTCGGCCAGCGACACGACGTCCACGCGACCGCCGTCGCGGGCGAGCCGCAGGATCTCCTGCTGCCGCTCCGGTGCGTACATGTCCGTTCGCCTCCACTTGATGCCCGAACTTGTGGTTTCGCTCGGAGGCTACGCCCGGTTTTCCGGAAAGTAAACAGGTTCGGGCTTCATGTGGGCGCGATCGGACTTCCGGCCTGCCGCTGGGTGCCGTTCGGACAGGTCGAGGGAATGCGGGCCGGGCCGGGCACGGGGGCGAGACCCATCTCAGATCGGACCGAGACCCACCCGGGGCGCCCTGCATTCGGCTCCCTTCCGGCTCGCGGTCGACCCACGTCCAGCCCACGGTCGACCCGCGTCCGGCTCACGTCCGGCTCACGGTCGACGCACGAACGCCCGCGGTCGACGCGCGGACGCCCCCCGGTCGACCCGAAGCCGACCCGGGGCAGAGGCGCGGTGGAGCAGAGGCGGAGGCGCAGTGGCGTCGGGGCGGTCGGCGGGCCGGCGGGACAGCCGAAGGGCCCGGCACCGGCATTCCGGTGTCGGGCCCTTCGGCGGAAGCGTCACCTCAGGTGTCAGCTCAGGTACCGACTCACGGCACGAGCTCCGTCTCCCGTCCCCCGGAGGGGGCCGCCCCCGGGGAGTCGGGACGGGCGGCGGGGTGGGCGGCGGGGTGGGCGGTGGAGCCCGAGGTGCGTACGCCATCCATGCGCTCCGCACCGTCCGTGTGTTCCAGGCCGCCCATGCGTTCCAGGCCGTCCGTACCGTCGCCACCGCCCTCCAGGTGCTGCGCGGGCCGCTTCGGCAGGGCGAACATGATCAGGAAGATGGCGCCCATCACGACGGCCACCCACACCAGCGCGTGCTCAAAGGCGTGCACGAAGGCGGGGCCCACCTGGGCCGGAGTGAGCCGGTCCGCGATCTGCCCGAAGAAGACAACGGACACCAGGCCGAGGCCGAGCGCATTGCCCATCTGCTGCACGGTGCTGATGAGGCCGGACGCGGAGCCGGCGTGTTCCCGCGGCACTTCGGAGAGCACCGCGTCGGTGAGCGGGGCGACGATCAGCCCCATGCCGGCGCCCATCACGACCAGCGGGAGGGCCATCTGCCAGGAGGCGATGGACAGGCCGTAACGGTCGGACTCCCACAGGTAGAGCAGCACGCCGACGACCATGATCAGGGCCCCCGCCTGCAGCACCCCGCGGCCGAAGCGCGGAACGAGCTTCTGGACGGACAGGCCGGCCGCCGTAGAGACGGCGAGCGAGAACGGTACGCCGGTCAGGCCGGCCCGCAGGGGGCTCCAGCCCAGCCCGGTCTGCATGTACAGCGTCCAGACCAGGAAGAAGATGCCGAGGGCGATACCGAACACCGTCTGTACGGCGATACCGGCGGCGAAGCTCTTGACCTTGAAGAGGGACAGCTCGATCAGGGGGGAACCGTCCCGGGCGGCCTTGCGGCGCTCGTAGGTGATCAGCGCGGCGAGGACGCCGAGGGCGCCGGCCATCATGACGTACCCCCACAGCGGCCAGCCCAGCTCATGGCCGCGGGTGAGCGGGTAGAGGAGCATCAGCAGGCCGAGCGTGACCAGGGCGACGCCGACGAGGTCGAGCTTGAGGGCCCGGGGCGCCTTGGACTCGGTGATGTAGCGGCGGCCGAGGAACAGTCCGGCGATGCCGACCGGCAGGTTGATCAGGAAGATCGGCCGCCATTCCAGTCCGAAGAGGTTCCACTCGGTGAGCAGGGCGCCCAGCAGCGGCCCGGAGACCGCGCCCAGGCCGACGATCGCGCCGAACAGACCGAAGACCTTGCCGCGTTCGTGAGCCGGGAACGTGGCGTGCACGATCGACAGCACCTGGGGCACCATCAGCGAGGCCATCGCGCCCTGCAGGAAGCGGGAGGCGACCAGCATCTCGGGGTTGGCGGCGAAGCCGCACAGCGCGGAGGCGAGGGTGAAGCCGCCGATGCCGAGGAGGAACAACCGCTTGCGGCCGTGGATGTCACCGAGCCGCCCACCGGTGATCAGGCCGGCGGCGAAGGCGAGCGCGTAGCCGGCGGTGATCCACTGGATCTGGCTCCAGCTGGCGCCCGAGTTCTGGCGGATCGACGGGATGGCGATGTTGACGATCGTGACGTCGACGAGGTCCATGAAGGCCGCGGTCATCACGATGGCCAGCGCTATCCAGCGCCTGTTCGCGGCCCGTGCGGCGGAGCCGGACGGGCCGGCGGAGCCCGACGGGCCGGCGGAGCCTGACACCGCGCCGGAGCCGGGCAGCGCAACAGGAACAGACGTCCCGGTAGGCACGGACGGTGCGGCGGATCCGACCGGGAGGGCCGTGTCCCGAGCGTCCGGGCCGGTCGTGGGTGACGTGTCGCGCAGTTCCCCGCGCCCCTTGAGGGTTGGCTCGTTCGAGGTCATGGCACCAAGCTAGGCACGCAGTAGGTCAGATCGTGTCCTATATCCGCGGCATGCTCGACCCATGACGACGGATACTCCGGCTCGGCTTCTGCAACTGCTCTCCCTCCTCCAGACCCCGCGCGAGTGGCCCGGTGGCGAGCTCGCCGACCGGCTCGGGGTGTCCCGCCGTACGGTGCGGCGGGACGTCGACCGGCTGCGCGAGCTGGGCTATCCCGTGCAGGCGACCCACGGGTCGGACGGCGGGTACCGGCTGGTCGCCGGGAAGGCGATGCCGCCGCTCGTACTGGACGACGAGGAGGCGGTGGCGATCGCGGTGGGCCTGCGGGCGGGCGCCGGGCACGCGATCGAGGGCGTCGACGAGGCGGCGGTGCGGGCACTGGCGAAACTGGAGCAGGTACTGCCGGCGCGGCTGCGTCACCGGGTGACCACCTTGCAGGCCGCGACGACCGCTCTGACCAGCGGTGACGGCGCGAGCGTCGCGCCCGAGACGCTGACCGTGATGGCGTCCACGGTGGCCGGGCACGAGCGGCTGCGGTTCGCCTATCGGGCGAAGGACGGGGCGGAGTCCCGCCGCCTGACCGAGCCCTACCGACTGGTGTCCACCGGGCGGCGCTGGTACCTCGTGGCGTACGACCTCGGGCGCGAGGACTGGCGGACGTTCCGCGTGGACCGGGTACGAGAGCCCTTCGCCACGGGCGCGCGGTTCACTCCGCGACAACTGCCCGAGGGGGGCGCGGTGGAGTACCTTCGGCGCTCGATCCGGGGGCAGGAGGGGTACGAGTACCAGTTCGACGTCGAGTTCGAGGCGGACGTCGACGCCGTCGCGGCCCGGCTGCCGGCGTGGCTCGGGCGCCCCGAGCAGCTGGCCGGGGCTCGCTGCCGCCTGCGCGGCGCGACCAGCGATCCGGCGGCCTGGCTGGCGATCCGACTGGCCGCGCTGGGCCACGACTTCACCGTACGGGCGCCGACGGAACTCGTGACGGCCGTACGGGAACTGGGCGGCCGTCTGACCCGAGCGACAGGTGGGTGAACCGGACGGCGGGCGGGCGAACCGAGCCGAACAAGACCGGCGGGGCGGCAGCCGGACCGGGCCGGGGTCGGGTCTGGACCGGGGTCGGGTGAGGTCGGTCGGGTGAGACCGGCGGCCCCGCCGGTCTGGGACACGGTCCGCTCGCGAGGGCGGCCGAGTGCACCGCCCACTGACCCTGCCTGCCACCTGGCGCCTGGCGCCTGCCGCCTGCCGCTTGGCACTTGGCGCATGGCGCCTGCCGCTTGGCGCCCCCGCCAACTGCCACCGCCGTACAGTCACCCGGGCCGGGACGGCAGTGCGGGCTCAGGACCCGCCCCCCAGGGGAATTCGCGCAGGGCTGCCAGGTTGCGTACGGCCAGGTCCGCCGGGCCGTGCGGGCCCGATGGCGGGGCGTCGCCCGCGGCCCAGGTCTCCACTGCCACACGTACGGCGGCACTTGCCACGGCGGCGGCGAACCGCGCGAACCCAGGGGTCGCCGGCCCCGGCACCGGCACTGGAGGCACCCGGGCACCGACTGCACCCGACGCACCCGACGCACCCGACGCACCGGAGGCACCCGACGCACCCATCGGATCCGACGGATCAGACGCACCGACTTCCGCCGAACCACCGTCCCCTGCACCGTCGCGTCCACCGGCGCCACCAACCTCCCCAGCACCACGAAGCTCACCGGAGCCACCCCCCTCACCCGAGCCGCCCCCCGCACCGGGACCACCCCCCGCGCCCGAACCACCCCCTGGCGCGGCAACGTTGTCGGCCTCACCCGCACCCCGCGGGCCACCACCGCACCCCCCGGCCGGACTCTCCTCCACGCAGACCTCCACCACGCTCGCCGCGACCCACCGCGCCACCAGCACCCCCTCCAGCGCCTCCTCCGACCCCCGGCACACCTCCGCCCAGACCTTCCGCAGGGCGGGATCCGTCAGCGCGAGTCGGACCAGCGGGCGCAGCCACTCCCAGGAGGCGGTCGAGACGCCGACGCCAGGAGTCAGGGTGTGGTGAACGGCGTGCTCCAGAGCCTGGGGAAGGGGCAGGCCGTCGGGTGCGTCGCGGACCGCTTCGGCCCAGCGCCGGGCTCCGGCCGCGTAGAGCGGCGCTACCGCCTCCTCCTTGGTCGCGAAGTAGCGGTAGAAGGTGCGTGGGGCGACACCCGCGGCCTGTGCGATGTCCTCCGCGCGGGTCGCCTTCAGGCCCCGGCTGACGAACAGCCGAGCCGCCGTGCGCGCGATCTCCATGCGGGTCTCCGCCTTGCGCCGCTCGGTCAGGGAGAGCCGCTCCGACCCGGAAACCTGCCCGGCCAGATCGGACGAGCCGACACCCACTCCCCCAGCCACCGCCCCCGCCTCCGCGCCCCTCCGCGCTCCCGGCTCAAGCCCCGGTTCCCCCGCGAGGAACGCCGAACCTGTCTGGTTGCCTGAGGATGGGGTGGAGCTTGTCACATCGGCAGGCTATGCCCTTGTGGCACAATCTGCCATCCGGGTGGGCCACCCCGGAGTTCAGGTACGGGGTGGCCCGCCCCTCCAACTCGACCGGCCGGGGTCAGGCCTGGGCGCTTGGAAGCCAGGGCCTGCAGGTGCCGCTGGACGAGGTCGCAGGCCGCGGGTCTCAGACCGCGGGTCTCAGACCGCGGGTCTCAGACCGCGGGTCTCAGGCCGCGGGTCTCAGGCCGCGGGTCTCAGGCCGCGGCGAGGCCGAAGAAGCCCGCCCCGGCAACGCCCAAGGCAAGGCGGCAAGGCCTGAGACGCGCCACGAGACGACGACGCTCAAGGCGACGCAAAAAAGGAGCCGGGCCTCGGCGCCCGGGGGGACAGGCGCCGAGGCCCGGCTCTGGGAAAGTCCCGGCGCCGGGGGGGGATTGCGTCGGGACTTGGCTGGTGGTCTGGTCACTTCGTTCGCGTCGTCACGGGCGGCGTCGGCCCATCGGCCCATCGGTCCGGAGCGCGACGAACAGAGGTCGAACTGCCGCGCCTGGGAGTCTTGTTCCCCCGGTCCGGAGGGTTAAGCGACGTTACATCGCCATGTTTGCGCGGGCTTTCGCCACCCGGCGTACGCCAGCCACGGGCCGGCCGCGCTACGGAGGCGCCCGCCGACCGGCCAGGTACGCCGGCCGACGAGATCACCGTCACGTCAGCCCTGGCAGCCCGTCACGCGGTGACGTCACGTCACGCCGCGACGTCACCGCGGTCCGCAGTCCGTAATCCGCTGTCACACCACGCCGCGAACGGCGTGGCACCTTGCGACCGCGTCGCGTCGCGCCGCGCCGCAGCGTCACATCAGGCCGCCGCCTCGAAGCCGGTGTCGCGCGCCAGCTTCTTCAGTTCCAGCAGCGCGTGCTTCTCGATCTGGCGGATGCGCTCACGGGTGAGCCCGTGCTCCTTGCCGACCTCCGTGAGCGTGCGCTCTCGGCCGTCCTCGATGCCGTACCGCATCTTGATGATCGAGGCGGTGCGCGGGTCCAGGCGGTCGATCAGGCCGTCGAGTTCCTCGCTGCGGAGCAGCGTGAGAACGGACTGCTCGGGCGAGACCGCGCTGGTGTCCTCCAGCAGGTCGCCGAACTGGGTCTCGCCCTCGTCGTCGACCGACATGTTCAGCGAGACCGGGTCGCGGGCCCAGTCCAGGACGTCGACCACGCGCTCCGGATTGGAGCCGAGCTCGGCGGCGATCTCCGCGGGCTCCGGGTCGCGGCCGTGCTCCCGGTTGAACTCGCGCTGCACACGCCGGATCCTGCCCAGTTCCTCCACCAGGTGGACGGGGAGGCGGATGGTGCGGGACTGGTCGGCGATGGAGCGGGTGATGGCCTGGCGGATCCACCAGGTGGCGTACGTGGAGAACTTGAAGCCCTTGCGGTAGTCGAACTTCTCCACCGCGCGCACCAGGCCGGCGTTGCCCTCCTGGATCAGGTCGAGCAGGGGCAGGCCACTGCGCGGGTAGCGGCGCGCCACGGCGACGACCAGGCGGAGGTTGGAGCGGATGAATACGTCCTTGGCGCGCTCCCCCTCGGCGACCAGGGCCTGCAGTTCCTCCTTCGAGGCGTCGGCCTGGGACTCCTCGTACCCGTCGAGGACCTGCCGCGCGAACACGCCCGCCTCGATGATCTGCGACAGCTCTACCTCCCTGGCGGCGTCCAGCAGCGGTGTGCGCGCGATCTCGTCGAGGTACATGCCGACCAGATCGCGGTCGGCGATCTCGCCGCCAGTGGCGCGAACACTGCTTGCCGCGTCGGCCGTCTCGCCGGTGGCGGACTGACGACGGGCGACGGCACGGGTTGCCATGCGTGCTCCCTTGCGATTCGAGGTCCCCCCGCTCGAACGGGGCCGAGAGTGGGGAAGGTCGGCGGTGGTCCTTGGAAGCCGGTCACGGGCGAGGGGAAAACTTTCAGCGAGCCCCTTCCGGTGCTCTCCGACTCTCCTCGGGTGCCCGGCATCCGATGGAAACAACGACTGGAATCAGGACAGAATTCCCAAGCCGTCCCTCAATTTTTCTGATCTTGCAGTACCCTGTCCGGCCACACGAGGAGGCCAGATGCCGTCGGGACATACAGAGGTGCTGGTCAGGCCGGGGACCGAGGGGGATCTGGAGGCCCTGACAGCCCTCTACAACCACTACGTACGTGAGACGCCCATCACGTTCGACACCGCTGAATTCACTCCGGAGGAGCGCCGCCCCTGGCTGCTCTCCCACCCTGAAGACGGGCCGTACCGCCTGATGGTTGCCGCGACCGCGGACCCCGCGGGCGATTCACAGGAGATCCTGGGGTACGCCACCTCCAGCCCGTTCCGGGCGAAGCCGGCCTACGCGACGTCCGTCGAGACGACGATCTACCTCGCCCCGACTTCCCCCACCGGAGGCACGCTCGGCGGCCGCGGTATCGGCACCCTGCTCTACAAGGCACTCTTCGCGACCCTGGCGGGCGAGGACCTGCACCGCGCCTACGCCGGCATCACCCAGCCGAACGAGGCGTCCGTACGCCTCCACGAGCGGTTCGGCTTCCGGCACGTGGGGACGTACGACGAGGTGGGCCGCAAGTTCGGTCGCTACTGGGACGTCGCCTGGTACGCGAAGGAACTCTAGGACCGGGGAGCCCGGCGGACCGCGTCCGAGCAATCAAAGACCGCGCCGAACCCCCAGCACATCCGACCGGAGCCCTCAGCGAACCCGACCGGGTCTCAGCGCACGCGTCCGGAGCCGTCGGCAAACCCAACCGGGGTCTCAGCGCACGCGTCCGGAGCCGTCGGCAAACCCGACCGGAGCCGTCGGCAAACCCGCTCGGAACACTCGGCGACCCCGCCTCGGCACGTGGCGACCCCGCCACAGCACCCGGCGCCCCCCGTCACAGCGCTCACCCGAACTGCACCGACCGCTTGGCCAGCCCCATCCAGAACCCGTCGATCACCGACTTCTGTTCCGCGAGGTCGCCGGCCGCCTCGGCCGCGCCCATGGTCACGAACAGCGGGGCGAAGTGCTCGGTGCGCGGGTGGGCGTAGCGGCCGGCCGGGGAGGCGTGGAGGAAGTCCAGCAGGGCGTCCCAGTCCCGGTTCTCCAGGGCCAGGCGGCCCCAGTCGTCGAACTCCGCCGACCATGCGGGCACACCGCCCTGCCGGAGCGCGGCCAGGTTGTGGGTGAAGAAGCCGGAGCCGACGATCAGCACGCCCTCGTCACGCAGGGGAGCGAGGCGGCGGCCGATGTCCATCAGCCGCACCGGGTCGAGCGTCGGCATGGACACCTGAAGGACGGGGATGTCTGCGGCCGGGAACATCTCGACGAGGGGCACGTACGCCCCGTGGTCGAGGCCGCGGTCGGGGATGTCCTGCACGGGCGTTCCGGGGGTGCGCAGCAGCCTGCGTACGGATTCGGCGAGAGCGGGGGCACCCGGGGCCGGGTAGGTCACCCGGTAGTAGTGCTCGGGGAAGCCCCAGAAGTCGTGCACGAGCGGGACGGTCTCGACGGCGCCGAGGGCGAGTGGGGCTTCCTCCCAGTGGGCGGAGACCATCAGGATCGCGCGGGGGCGGGGCAGGCCGGCCGCCCAGGCGGCGAGTTCGCCGGGCCAGACGGGGTCGTCGGCGAGGGGCGGGGCGCCGTGGCTGAGGTACAGGGCGGGCATGCGGTCGGGGGCGGCGGCGGGCATGGCGGTGACTCCCTCACACACGACGTGCTGCGTGCTTTAAAACTTAAGCACTAACGGAGTCATACCCTACGCCCGGTTTGTTTAAAGTTCAAGGAGACTGTGCTTACAGTGGATACATGAACAGGCCATCCACATCCGCTCCGGGCGCATCCGACAGACCCGACGCAGCCGACGCACCGGACACTCCCGGCGCGTCCGGCACGTCCGGCACATCCGGCGCATCCGATATGTCCGGCGCGCCCAGCGTCACCGGCGAACCCGCCGCACCCGCCGCGTCCGCCGCGTCCACCGCGTCCACCGCGTCCGGCATGTCAGGAACGTCGGCCACCCCCGAGGGCGACGGACCGCTGTGGCTCACCGCCGAGGAGCAGCAGGTCTGGCGCGCCTACCTCCACGCCACGACGCTCCTGGAAGACCATCTCGACCGGCAGCTGCAGCGCGACGCGGGCATGCCGCACATCTACTACGGCCTGCTGGTGGGCCTGGCCGAAGCCCCGCACCGCCGACTGCGGATGACCGAGCTGGCCAGGAAGTCCAAGATCACCCGGTCCCGGCTCTCGCACGCCGTCGCCCGGCTGGAGAAGAACGGCTGGGTGCGTCGCGAGAACTGCCCCGACGACAAGCGGGGTCAGTTCGCGGTGCTGACGGACGCAGGACTGGAGGTGCTGCGCCGTACCGCGCCGGGCCATGTGGCCGCCGTACGGCAGGCGCTGTTCGACCGGCTCTCCCCGGACCAGCAGAAGGCCCTCGGCGACATCATGCAGATCGTCGCCGAGGGCCTGCAGCCCGAGGATGCGGGCGCGGACCTGCCCTGGCTCCGCTGAAGAACCTCCGCGGAGCCCGGGCAGGTCCCGGGTGCGTACGTCGAGGGCGTCCCCTTCCCTCTGACGTACGCGGGTCCATCCGAAGGGGTACCGGGGCCGCGACCGTCAGCGCCCCGAGGGGAACGACGGTCGGCGGCGCCTCAGTGTGCAACCGACGGCTGCGCGACCACTGGCTGTACGACCACCGGGTGTACGACCATTCAGTGCGCCGCCACTCAGTACTCGACCACTCAGTACTCGATCACTCAGCGCGCGGCCACTCATTGCGCGGCCACTCAGCGCGCGGCCACTCAGTGCGCGACCACCGGGACCGCCAGCTCGTCCTCGACGCCCTCACCGGCGCCGGCGACCACACCGGTTCCGGGCCGGCCGGCGTTGACGAAGGTCAGGGCGATCGCGGCGGCCAGGACCAGGATGCCGACGGCGACCCAGATGGCGTTGGTGTAGCCGTGCACCATGCCGTCCAGCTGCACCAGCTTCTGCTGGGCCGGGGTACCGGCGGACGCGATGTGGCCCGTGATGTACGAGGTGGTCGCGGAGGCCGCGATCGTGTTGAGCAGAGCGGTACCGATGGCGCCGCCCACCTGCTGCGAGGTGTTGACCATCGCCGAGGCGACACCCGCGTCACGCGGTTCCACGCCCTGCGTGGCCATGGACATGGCCGGCATGAACGCCGTACCCATACCGAGCCCGAGCAGCAGCTGCGCCGGCAGCAGCAGGGTCGCGTACGAGGAGTCGACCTGCAGCTGGGTCAGGATCAGCATGCCGACGGCGGCGACCAGGAAGCCGGGTCCCATCAGCAGGCGCGGCGGGACCCGGGTCATCAGCCGGGTGCCGATCTGGGTGGAGCCCGTGATCATGCCCGCGATCATCGGCAGGAAGGCGAAGCCGGTCTTGACCGGCGAGTAGCCCTTCACGATCTGCAGGTAGTAGGTGAGGAAGAGGAACAGGCCGAACATGCCGATGATGGCCAGGCCCAGGGAGAGGTAGATCCCGCCCCGGTTGCGTTCGGTGACCACGCGCAGCGGCAGCAGCGGCGCCCGCACCTTGGACTCGACGACGACGAAGGCGAGCAGCAGGACGGCGGAGGCGACGAACATGCCGACGGTCAGGGAATCGCCCCAGCCCTCGGACTCGGCGCGGGTGAAGCCGTAGACCAGCGCGACCAGGCCGAGCGTGGAGAGCAGGACGCCCGGGATGTCCAGCGGGTTGCGGTTGCGGCCACCCTCCGGCTCACGGATGACGAAGTACGCGCCGAGCGCGGCGACCACGGCGAACGGGATGTTCACGAAGAACGTCCAGCGCCAGTTCAGGTACTCGGTGAGGAAGCCGCCGAGGATCAGGCCGACGGCACCGCCGGCACCGGCGATGGCACCGTAGATGCCGAACGCCTTGGCGCGCTCCTTGCCGTCGGTGAACATCACGGCGAGCAGCGAGAGAGCGGCGGGCGCGAGCAGCGCGCCGAAGACGCCCTGCAGGGCGCGGGCACCGAACATCATGGCCTGCTCGGTGGCGGCACCGCCGAGCGCGGAGGCGGCGGCGAAGCCGACCAGACCGGTGACGAAGGCGCGCTTGCGGCCCCACAGGTCGGCGATGCGGCCGCCGAACAGGAGCAGGCCACCGAAGGCAAGGGCGTAGGCGGTGACCACCCACTGCTTGTTGCCCTCGGATATGCCCAGGTCGTGCTGGGCGGACGGCATCGCGATGTTCACGATGGTCGCGTCGAGGACGACCATCAGCTGGGCGAGCGCGATGAAGGCGAGCGCCTTCCATCGGTTCGCATCCGGCGCCAGGTCAGGCACGCCGGAAGCCTTTTCGGCTGTTGCAGACATGGGGGTACCCACTTCGGAGCTCTGTGACGGAAAGATTGATCGGGACAGGAGGACGGAGAGGAACGGACGAGAGGAACGGAAGAGAAGAACAGAAGGACGGAGGTCGAGGACGAGAAGGACGGAGGTCGCGGAGGCTCAGGACGACGGGAAGATCAGGACTGGTGTCCGTCACCGGGACGCCCACGGGCGCTCCGGGGGACAGACGGCCGAGCGGCGCGAAACTCATCGACCGGGGCCGGAAGTCATCGCTCGGGGCCGGAAGTCATCGGTCAGGTCCGGCAGTCATCGGTCAGGTCCGGCGCAGATCCTCCATGGTCATGGCCGCACCGGGCAGGTCGGAGCGGGCCGGGGCCCGCAACCCGTCCAGGAACAGCTGCAGATGGCGGTGGACGAACCGGTCGACGCTCAGGCACTGCGCACCGGCCGGGGGCCGGCTGAGCTGGGCGACCGCGAGCATCACGTCACCGACACCGACATCGGGGCGTAGCTGTCCGGCCGCCTTGGCGCGGTCCATCACTCCCTGGATCAGCAGCTCGGCGCGTTCCCGGGCGGCCTCCAGGTCGGGATGGGCCTGGTCGAAGGTGCTGGAGATCATCGGACACAGGGCGCTGACCCGCTCCTCCGCGGCGGTGTGCACGAAGCGCTCCAGCGCGTCGAAGGCGTCCCCGGTCTCCGCGAGCGCCTCCTTGGCGGCCCGCGTGGTGCGGTCCATGACCGAGCAGACGACCTCGCGCACCAGCGCGTCGCGGGCGGGGAAGTTGCGGTAGACCGTGGCGTTGCCGACACCGGCCCGGCGGGCGATGTCGTCGAGCGGGACGTCGGGTCCGTGCTCGACGAAGAGCTCCCGGGCGGCGGTGACGATCCGCTCCCGGTTGCGCAGGGCGTCGGCACGCGGCCGGGTGGCCCTACGCGCCTCGGGCGCCGGGTTCGTCACGGTCTGCACGTCGGTCTCCTGATGAAGGGTGGTGGGCGGCGGGCGGAATGGCCGCCAGCCGCGCCTTTTCGTGTCTCGTACTGCTTGCGTTGCCTGTACTGCTCGTACTGCTTGTGCTGCTCGTACTGCTTGTGCTGCTCGTACTGCTTACTGCTTGTGCTGCTGCGTGTCCTACGCGTCGTGCGCGTCCGCCCGATCCGGGGAACGCTTCCCCGTTTCAGTCGGACACTGAGCTAAACGGGGAAGGGGTCCCCGGTAATTTCCGCCGCGGGGATTTTTCTGATGTGACCTGCGTCACTATGCACATACTCGCCGGTATCCCCCGATCGGCCGACTCAACGCGCGCCCGCGCGCCCCCCGGCACAGGGTGATCGCAAGGGTGCAGCCGGTGACCTGGGCTGCCCGGACCGAAAGGCCCCGTATGCAGCCGCAGTCGCCGCCACCGCTGCCCGGCAGCCGACGGATACGCCCCCGCCGCGCGGCCGCGCTCACCGTGGTGAGCGCGCTGACTCTCGCGGTCGGCAGCGCGGCGAGCTCCGGACGCCTCCCCACGCCCAATCCCACGGTCGCCGGTCCGGGCCCGGTCTCCCCGGCCCGCCTCTCCTCCCTAGCCCCCTGCATGATCGGCGGCGGTACGGCCGTGCAGATGTCCGAGGGCTTCCCCACCCCTGGCGGCTACTCCCGCTCCACCGGCCGGGTGCACGCCCTGAACCTGATGATCGACTTCTCGGACGCGCCGGGTGCGGGCCTCGCGATGAGCCGCTTCCAGGAGTTCTTCCCGCAGACCCGGGAGTGGTTCCGCACGGCGTCGTACGGCCGCCTCGACTACGTCCCCGAGACCCCGGTCCCGCACTGGCTGCGCATGCCCAAGCCGTTCCGGGCGTACGGCATAGAGCGCGGCGCGCCGTTCGAGCCCGGCTACCGGAAGCTGGTCGAGGACATCGTCGCCGCGGCCGACCATGAGGTCGACTTCCGCCGCTACGACCTGCTGAACGTCCTGGTCACCCCCAACGCGGGCCCCTCCGCCCTGGACACGGTGCTGTCGGTGACGTTCGCCGGCAACACGGAGGCGCCGACCGCCGACGGGGTACCGATCGCCAACGCCTCCTTCGTCTACTCCCGCCAGGACGACGGCTCCGGCTCCTACGACCGCACCGGCTACCGCGTGCTGCCGCACGAGAACGGCCATGTCTTCGGCCTTCCCGACCTCTACACCCAGGACGGCGGCGGTGCGGTCGGCCACTGGGACATCATGAGCGAGGACTGGGGGGCCAACAACGACCTGCTCGGCTGGCACAAGTGGAAGCTGGGCTGGCTGGACGCCGACCAGGTCGGCTGCGCGGCCGAGCGCGGCACCACGGAGTACACCCTGACCCCGCTGGCCCGGCCGGGCGGCCCCAAGCTGGTGTTCGTCCCGGTGAGCCCGCGCTCCGGTTACGCGGTGGAACTGCGCACCGCCGAGGGCAACGACGAGGCGGTGTGCCGGCCCGGCATCCTGATCTACAAGGTGAACGCGTCCGTCGACACCGGCATGGGCCCGGTCACCGTCCACGACGCCCGGCGTGACAGCGGCGGCTGCACCCGCATGCCGAACGTCCACGCCGAACTCTCCGACGCCCCCCTCACCCCCGGCGAGACCTTCCAGGACACCCGCCACGACCTGCGCATCTCGGTGGCGGAGGGAAGCCTGGACGGCGGCTACCGGGTACGGGTCACCCGCGGCTGACGAGGCCCCGCCGGGCCCCGCCGGGCCTCACCGGGCCCATCGGGCAGCGGCCCGGGCGGCGGACTGCACGACCGGACGGCGGACCACACGGCCGCCCCTCACACCAGCCACAGCCCGCGTCCGAACTCCACGGTCAAGGCACGGCATCCAGCGGCTCACCGGGCCGGGCCGCACCGCCCTCCCCTACCGGAGCCGGGGCGGGGTCGGGCAGCAGGGTCTCGGCACCCAGGATCATCAAGGCGGCGACGCTCAGCAGGCCCCCGACGAGGAAGGTCTCACGCACCGCGAGCACGTGCAGCACGAGCGCACCGCACAGAGCACCCGCGGCCACCCCCAGGTTGAAGGCCGCCGAGTTGGCTGCCAGGGCGATCTCCGTACGGCCGGGAGCCACACGCAGGACGCGGCTCTGGGCGGCCATGAAGACCGGCGCGACCGCCGTGCCGAGCACGGCGAGGGCGACGCTCACCGTCACCTTGTCGTGGGCGTCGGCGTACAGCGCGAGCAGGGCGGCCGCCTGCACGGCGACCGGCACGGCCAGCGTGGCCCGCGGAAAGCGGTCGAGCAACGGGCCGACCACCGTGACGCCCACGAAGCCACCCAGCCCGAACGCGCCCAGCAGCCCGCTGACCGCGTCTCCGGAGAACCGCCCGGCGTCCTGGAGAAAGTCGACGAGGTAGGTGAAGCCCGCGAAGACCCCGGTGACCGACAGGGCGGTGACGGCGAGGACGCCGGCGAAGCGGCGGGCGTCCGGTTCGGCCCCGTAGGCGGCGTGCCCCTCCTCGGGGCGGGTGGTCGGAAGGAGCACGGCAACCGCCACCAGGGCCACCAGCACCATCACGCTGAGCATCCCGAACGGCACCTGCCAGTCGGTACGCCGACCGAGCCAGTTGCCCGCCGGCACCCCGGCGACGGTGGCCAGCGCGCCACCGACCGACAGCGCCCCGATGACCCGGCCACGCACCCCGGGGGAGAACAGGCCGACGGCGACCGGCCCCATGACCGCCCAGAACAACGCCTGCGCGAGCGCGGTGGCGACCCGGGCGACGACGAGCAGCCCGTAGGAGGACACCAGCGCGGGCAGCACACTGGACAGGAAGAGCACGGCCAGCACGCCACTGAGCACGAACCGGCGCGGCGTACGCCGGGTCACGTGCGCCAGGGGCAGGGAGGCGAGCGCGACGGTCAGGCCGTACCAGGTGACGAGGTATCCCACGGACTGCGAGGAGACGTCGAGGTCCTCGGCCATCAGTCTGAGCAGGCCGATCGGCAGATTCTCGGTGGTGTTGAAGCCGAAGGCCGACAACATGAGGGCCCCGACCACGCCCGCCTTCCGCCAGAACGCCAGTGGTGTGCCGGCCATGCGATCCCTTCACCGTCCGCGACGAGCCCGGTGGACCTCGTTCCGAAGCCTAGCGACGGCACGACCCCCGACGTGCCCCCTCTCCTCCCGTTGTCCGGTTCCCGTCCCCGGCCGAAGGCCCGGGCCCCCGAGGGGACCTGCACCCGCATGAACATCGCCGTACGACTCCAGGCCGTCGACCGCAGGACACCACCGCCGCCCGCCAACGGGCGCCCCTGCACCGCCACTCCACCGGCCTGCTTCCCCTCCCGCGACCCCGCACCGACCCCCACACCGCCCTCCGCCCAGCCCCGATCCGGTACCCTGTCGATCGAGCGCCCAAGCAGGCGCTGCCGCATGACGCCCGGCTCCGTCCGGCTCACGCGGCAGCCGTCGGCACCAGGACGCTCAGGGCTTGCCAGAACCCGTTTCCGACCAAGCCCCGCCTTCGTAGCTCAGGGGATAGAGCACCGCTCTCCTAAAGCGGGTGTCGCAGGTTCGAATCCTGCCGGGGGCACAAAGAAACACCTGGTCAGAGGCCCTTCCGTCCGTCGGACGGGAGGGCCTTCTTCCTCGCAGCACACATATGGCACACATGCGGCTGCGGGCAGAGGTGGGGAGCTGTGCGAGATGCCCGCGAAGGACGAGTTGGCCCGGCGCCGGCACGACAAGCTGGTCGACCGCTTGGAGAGCCTGATGCGGGCTTCACTGAAGCCTCGCTACCGGGGCTACCACGGGCAGCTGATTCTGAGCAGCGGCGATCTTGAGGAGATGGGCGAACTCAAGGACGTCCGTCGTGCTGCACGCGAGGCGGGCCGTCGTCTCGGCTGGCAACCGAAGACCCACATCGTCGACGCAAGACTCTTCGTGTACGACGACCGCGAGGTCCCCAGAGAGATCAGCGAGCTGGCCGCGAGGGATGCTGCTGACGCCGTCGACGCAGCACTCCGAAGAGGCGAGTAGAAGCGAGTACGGTCGGCCATCGTCGCCCCACCTCTTACTGAAGGGCCTGCGCAGGCTGCCGGAAATCTGTCGAGCCCGACCCTGTAGTGGCTCTACCCTTCCCGCATGGCCCATGCCAAGACCTCGTACGTTTGCCTGCCCTGCCGGGCCTCGTACAAGCAGCCCTACCCCGGCTACCACGACCACGACCGGGTCTGTCCACGCTGCACCGAACCACTGATCCACGTCGGCTCCGCCTTCGCGGCACCCAAGAGGCGGGACACCGCCGCCTGGCGCACCCTCTCCGTGCTGCTGCACGCCGGTGTGCGCTTCCACAAGAGCTGCTGCGGCGGCCCCGGCTACCGCCCCTGCACTCTCAGTGAGGTGCGCGAGCGGATGGCCTACGCCCGGGCCACCGGAGAACCGTTCGCTCAGGCGTTGGTCCGCCGCGACCTGCCCTAGCAGCCTGACAGCAGGGGGCGTTCCGCCGCGCCTGAAGCGACCCCTGCTGTCAAAGACAGCACGGATTTGGCACACATCACGCCGCGGGATCCTCCAGGACGGCCACGGCCTCGGCAGCCATGCGGGCTTTCTTCTCCGCTTTCTCCAGCTTGGCCTTCGCCTTGGCCAGTTGCTTGGAGCGGCGCTTGTGCATCTTCTTCGAGACCTCGTCCAGGCGGTCGGGGAAGAGGTGCCCGTAGGTGTCCAGGGTCAGCGTCGCGGACTTGTGGCCCAGCATCGTCTGTACGACGTTGACATCCGCCCCGCTTGCGATGGCGAGCGAGGCTGCCGTGTGCCTCAGCTTGTGCGGGGTGACCTTGATGTGCCCCAGTCCGGCCTTCACGACCGCCGGCGCGAAGAACCGCTGACGGAAGTTGCGGGCCCGCAGCGGCCCGCCCTGCGGGGCGGTGAAGAGCAAGTCGTCATCTCCCCTCCCCTTGACGCGGGGCTTCAGCTCGTCGGCCAGGAACCGCGGGATCGGTACGGACCGGCGCTCGTGGTTCTTGGGGGTGTCGAGGTAGAGCTTGCCGTTGTCCTCGGCGTACGCCTCCACGATGTGGGCCCGACAGGCGTCCAGGTCGACGCGGCCCACCTTGAGCGCAGATGCCTCGCCCCAGCGCAGTCCGGTGTAGGCCAGCAGCAGGATGAACACCCGGTAGGCGCCTGACGCGTTAGCCAGCGCGTCGACCTGCATGTCGTCGAGGTACACGTGATCAGCGGGCATCGCCTTCGGCAGAGGCGCGCCGACAGCCGGGTTGGCCGCCAGACGACGGGCCTTGACCACGTAGCCGAGAACGCGGCTGAGGACGACGTACGCCTTGCGGACCGACCGGGGGCTGAGCTTCCTGCCGCCGGTCGCCTCGCCGGACTGCAGATCCGCGAGCCACTCGGCGATGTCCTCGAAGTGGATGCGGTCCAGCGGGGCGGTGCCCCACTTAGGGATCACGTGGACGTCGAGAACACCGCGGTAGCGAGCCCGGGTTGAGCGCTTGAGGTGGAGCTGCGCCGCCAGCCAGGACTCCGCCACCTCTGCGAACTTCACCCGCGCGGCTGCGGGATCGCGATAGGAGCCGTCGTTGAGACGCGACTCCATCCTTGTCCGCTCCGCCTCGGCGTCGACCTTGCGGGCGAAGGTCTTCATCTTCGGCTTGCCGTCGGGGTCGTACCAGCGCACGCGGTAGCGCCCCGGTGGCGTACGCCCGGCCCGCTTGGCTCCCGCCACGGCCTCTACGTACGCCGCGTGCCCTATGCGGTCCTCAATCCAGACCCGCGCCAACTAGCACCCCCTCCGGTCATCACGGGACGCCGACGGGAGCGGCAGGAGCAGGGTCGTGGGAGCAACACCGAGCGCCGTGGCGATGGCGACGAGGTCGTCGATGTCGCAGCGGCGGCGGGCGCGCTCGGTGCGGCTGAGGGCGGTGTTGGTCATCGGGCGGCCCAGTGCGGTGCAGCGGGCGGCGAGCTGGTGCTGGGTCAGGCCGCGCACGAGGCGTAGGTGCTCGATGGCGCGGGCGGTGTGGAGGCCGGCGGGGCCTATTTCGACAGGTCGGTTTGGCATGACAGATAGCTTTAGCCTGCAATCGGCCGCCGTGGCAATAGTTTGCTCAACTACCTGAGAAAAGTGATTGCGACTACCTATATTCCATTTTTCTTGAGTAAGCGGGGCTGGGGTGAAGGTGTCCCCTCACGCTGGGTCCGTCGGGCCAGCGTATGCCCTGAGCAGCTATGTTTCCCCCGTCAGGGCAGGGGGGCGGAAATCAGGGGTCCGGTTGACAGCGATTTCGGCAACCGGGGATCCGCCCTTACTGTTTTGCCATCGGGCCATGCCGAGAAGCTGTACGGAGTTTCAAAGTAAACACTGGACTTCTTCGCCGACGCTGTGGCTTTGTTGTCCAGGCCCGATTGACCGATACCGAAAAGGAGCCCTGTGCCGAACCCTTCCGCCCGCCACACCCGCACCCCCGCCGCCACCGCCGATGCGACCAGGCGCGGCCCGCTGGCCACCCCCGCAGAGGTCGCCGCGTACCTCGGGGTGCCGGTGAAGACGCTCTACCAGTGGAAGTACCGGGGCATCGGCCCCAACGTGCACAAGGTCGGCCGTCACCTGCGCTACCGCTGGCACGAGGTGGACGCCTGGCTGAACGCCCAGGCCACGTACGACCTCGCGGTCTGAAACCCGTCTCGGGACAGCGAAGCGGCTCCCGGCGAGCCACCGCCGGGAGCCGCGGGAGTCCCTGCCTCATCGCCCTTGCCAGAACGATCGAACCGGTGCGGCCGGACCTTGCCCGTCCAGCCGCACCAGAGAGGAACGCCTGTGGACGAACCTACGTCCCCCACCGCCCCCACCTCGACGCCCGACGTGCCGCCCGGCGTCGCCATTCCCGGCCAGTCGGCCATTCCCGCCACACCTCCCGCAGACCAGGACCGCGACGGCGCGGCCTCAGCAGGGCCACTGCCCGAGGGCGCGCAGATCCTGGCTGCCCTGCGGGCGCAGCTCCGGCGGTACGTGGCGATGCCGAGCGAGGAGGCCGTCACGGCCGTGGCGCTGTGGATCGCTGCGACGCATCTGCAGCGCGCGTGGCAGCACGCACCTCGCCTGGCGATCGTCGCTCCGGAGAAGCGGTGCGGTAAGTCCCGCCTGCTGGACATCGTGACGGAGACGGTGCACAACCGCCTGATCACGGTCAACGCCAGCGCGGCGGCGATCTTCCGGTCGATCGACGGGGACGACCCGCCCACCCTCCTGGTCGACGAGGCCGACACGCTCTTCAGCAGCCCCAGGGCCGCGGAGAAGAACGAGGAGGTACGCGGGCTGATCAATGCCGGTCACCAGCGCGGCCGGCCCACCCTGCGGGTATCCGGGCCCGATCACCAGGTGCAGGAGTTCCCCACCTTCGCCATGGCCGCACTCGCCGGGATCGGCGACCTGCCCGACACGATCCAGGACCGGGCGGTGGTCATCCGCATGCGCCGCCGCGCGGCGGGCGAGAAGGTGGCCTCCTTCCGCACAGGCCGGGACACCCCCGCCCTGAACGCGATCCGCGACCGCCTCCACGCCTGGCTCCAGCCGCTGTACGCACGGGCCATGGAGATGGAGCCGCCCATGCCGGTCGAGGACCGCGCGGCGGACACCTGGGAACCGCTGGTCATCATCGCCGACCTCGCCGGGGGCGACTGGCCCGCGCTCGCACGCACCGCCTGCCGCACCATGACCGACTACGAGGCCGGCCAGGACGAGGAGGGCGGGCTGCGCACCCGCCTCCTCGTCGGCATCCGCCGCGCCTTCGCCACTGTGGGCGATCCCGCCGTGCTCAGCACGAAGCACCTGCTGGAGTCCCTGAACGCGGACAGGGAAGCACCGTGGGCGGAATACGGCGCCAACGGGCTGACCCCGCGCGGACTGCAGCTGCTCCTGAAGCCCTACGGCATCGGCTCGGCCAACCGCCGCTTCCCCGACGGCACCCAGGCCAAGGGCTTCGCGCGTAACCAATTCCTCGACACCTGGGCGCGCTACTGCCCCGAACCGAAGGCGGCGGACGCGCCCGCCTCGTCAGCCGACGGGCCGCTGCCTGGCACCGCAGCCTGACTCGACACCACTCGCATCACTCGTCCCCGCGCAGGTCAGCGCGGGGACGAGTGAACAGCCCGCAACGAGTCGTCTCGACATCACCACGCCACTCGTACCTGTGCTGACCAGGCACGCGACGAGTGGTACGAGTCCCAGCACCTCGCAGCCACAGCACCCTGCCCCCCTGCCGGCCTGCCCGCAGGTGCCCCCACCCACCGGAGGTCTCCCCTGCCCCCGCACGAACCCACCACACCCGAGTCCGCCGTACCCAAGACCGGCGCCATCCGCTTCGGCATCGCCCTGCTCGGCACGATCGGCTTCGTCCTGTCCTATGACGCCTTGTGCCAGATGGCCGTGGCCGCCCATATCCGCCCGCTCTTCGCCATCGGCTTCCCTCTCGTCATCGACGGGTTCATCGCCATCGGCATCGGCACCCTGCTCCTGGTACGCACCGCGTCGAAGGCTGCCCGCCTGTACGTGTGGCTCCTCGTCAGCCTGGCGACCGCGCTGAGCATCTGGGCCAACGCGCTCCACGCCGTACGTCTCAACCAGCAGGCCCTGGGCGGCGGTCTGCAGCTCAACGACTGGACCGTAGCCGTGCTCTCCGCGCTCCCGCCGCTCGCGCTGGCCGGCGCGGTGCACTTCTACCAGATCATCCAGAGTGACCTCGCGCTGGCTGCCGATCGGGAAGACACCGACCCGGTAACCAGCGGCGCCACCTCGGACGTTCAGCTGCCCATACACCTCAAGGTGGCGGGCGCCCCGCCAGAGGTGGCGGAAGACGCTTCCCATGTGGCGGATGCCTCCGCCGCTTCCCCTGCGTCCGACACAGAGGAGTCGGACACCGTCGATACCGAGCTGCTCGCCCTCGCCCGCCGTGCGCCGCGTGGACGCGGAGGCAAAGCCTCACGCCGCCACATCGAGGACGCGGTTCGGAGCACCGGCCGCACGATCGGCAAGGACCAGGCGGAACGCGTCAAGGACGCGCTCCAGGCCGAACTCGACGAAGCCGCAGCAGCCAAACCGAGCGCGACCGCGCCAGCGGCAATCGCCTCCTGACCACCGGCCACTGCCAACCGCGTCCCGCATCTCTCGTCCCCGCGCACGTCAGCGCGGGGACGAGTCTCCCTTCGGCGACGAGTCGACCCGACATCACCGCCCTCCCCGATCCACATCCCACCGAGTAGGTCGCCATGCCCACGCCACAGCACGAACTGTCCACCACGCAAAAGGAGATGACCACGACCACAGCAACCACCACCGCGTCAGCAAGGTATCCCGCTGGACCGTCCACAGGCCGGTCCCACGGGGAAGCCTCCGCCCCAGGGGTGGCGGAGGCACTCGGGCACCAGGGGGTGTCCGAGGAGGAGGAGAAGAAACACTCTGACGCCGAGCCCGTCGCCGTTGCCGTGCCCCTGCCGCGCGCCGCCGAAGCAGCCGCTCTGTATCGAGTCGCCCAACGCCGCAAACCCGATCCAGGCGGCCGGCGCAAGAAGCGCGTCGATGCCCGTTACAGCGTTGAGGAGAGGGACGCAATCCGTGCCAAGGCCACGTCGCTGAACCTGAGCGGCGCTCACTACGTCGCCGCCGTCACCCTGGCCCACATTGAAGGTGACCTCACTGTGCCCGGCCAACGCACCCAGCTGGACGACTACATCGACGAGCTGACCGCCCTGCGCGAGCAGGTCGCCACCATCGGCCGCAACGTCAACCAGATCGCCAAGAAGCTCAACTCCGGCGGCCATCCACAACCTGTCGACAGCGCCCTCCTCGCCCAGACCGACCGCACTCTGGACGCCGTCGGCGCTGCAGTGCGCCACATCGCGGCAGCTGCGAACCAGGCCGTCAGCCACAAGGCGGCCCGATGATCGCGAAGATCAGCGGCGGCAAGGACACCGCCGGCCTGATCCGCTACCTCTTCGACACCAAGAAGGCCAAGGACCACACCGACCCGCACCTGGTGGCCTCCTGGGACGGCTTCGCCCCCGACCCCGGCCGCGCCGACGACTTCGACACCACGAAGAGGCTCCTGGTGGCCGACCTCGACCTGCACGTCAAGCAGGCCCGGCGGCTCGGCCGCGCACCCGACAAGCACACGTGGCACTGCTCGATCCGGGCCGCCGAGAGCGACCGGCACCTGAGCGACGAGGAGTGGGCCGACATCGCTCGCCGCGTCGTGGCTGCCACCGGCATCGCACCCGACGGCGATCCGGACGGCTGCCGCTGGGTCGCCGTGCGCCACGCCCCCGACCACATCCACATCGCCGCCACCAAGGTCCGCGCGGACCTGCGCACCGCACGCCACTGGAACGACTACCTCACCGCCGACCGCGAACTCGCAACCATCGAGAAGGAATATGGCCTGTACAAAGTCGTGCGCGGGGACCGCACCGCCGCCAAGCGGCCCACCCGCGCCGAGCAGGAGAAGGCCCGCCGCCAAGGACGCAAGACAACCTCCCGTGAACAACTGCGCACCACCGTCCGCCAGCTGGTGTCCATCACCGCCAGCCCGGAAGAGTTCCTCCGCCTCCTCGACGGTGTCGACGGGGTCCGCGTCGACGTCCAGCACTTCCCCTCCGGGGACATACGCGGCTACAAGGTCGGACACCAACGCCGCCGGCGAGCCGGTCTGGTTCTCCGGCTCCCATCTCGCCCCCGACCTGTCCTTCCCCAAAATCCGCGAGCGCCTCACCGGCATCGAACCCCCACCCGCAACCGAGCCGGGCAGCCGACGCAGGACGAACCCCTGGCACCAGGCCACCGCGGCGGCAGAACGCATCCCCCACCACCTCGACCAGAGCGACGACACCGTCGCCCAGGCACACGTCGCGGCCTTCGCCGAGGCCCTCGACGTCCTGCCGCTCCTCGTCCCCGACCACCTGTTCCGGCAGCTCCAGCAGGCTGCCTTCGCGTTCGAACGTGCCTCCCGCTCCCGCATTCGGGACCAGCAGGACCAGGCCCGCGCCCTGCGCGGCGCCGTACGCGCGCTACGCACGACACCGGCCGCCGGTGACGGGAGCGGGCTGGCGATGTTCCTCGACATCGCCGTCCTGGTCGTGATCGCCGCCACCCGCTGGCACCAGGCCCGCCACCATGACCAGCAGGTCACCGCTGCCCAGCAGACCTTGGTCCACCTCCAAGCGGCCTACGAGCAGGCAGCGGCTCAACCACTGTCCGCCCTGGCCCAGCGCAGGCCACCTGCGCCACGCCCGGCACCTACGAGCCGTCCTGCCCGACCACGCCGAGCAAGTCCTCGCAGACCCCGCCTGGCCAGCACTGGCCGCCGCTCTCACCCAAGCCGAGACAGCAGGCCACGACCCCCAACAGCTCCTCCAGCACGCCGCCCGTCAGCGCTCACTGGACGACGCTCGCTCACCTGCCAGAACCCTGACCTGGCGCATCCAACGCCTCGGCACGAGGCCGGCACCCAGCGAGCAAGCGCGTGCCGCCCAAGCCGGCATGGCCGCGATCGGGCGACCGGGGCAGCCTGCTGCCTCTGCCAACCTTGCACCGAGCCTCGCCCACCAACTTGGCACGACAGCGGCACGTCCCCGACGCAGCTGATCCCTGACGTAGGGGTCACGCGGCCACGGATCTGGACAGCCAACGGATGACACAGTGGCAGACCCTGAAAGAACACGCAGATCACCGCGTCGGCGTACACGGAGATCGAGGACTTATATGAAGTTGGTCGGGTAGGGGCTCGGTTTCGTCGACGAATCTCATGGCGGATGGAGGGAAGCGCCGACGAGAGGCGTGTGGGGCCGCCCGCCCAGTGCAGGAGGTGGGCGGGCGGCCGATGTACCGGATGGCCGGTCGGGCTAGACGACCGCGATGTCGTCGGCGGTCTTGGCCAGGAGAGCGCTGTTCGCAGCGGCGTCGTGAGTGAGCATGAGTGACCGGTGAGGCAGCCGACCAAGCTGCTCAACGAGAGCTGTGGCGTTGTCCGATGCGGTGGCTGGGATGAGGCCGAAGATGTCCGGGTAGCGGTCCTCGGTCGTCGTGCTGAACACGTCGCTTTCGGTGAGGGCGCGGTCGTCTCCGAGCACAGCCGGAGACGCCTCAGGGTTCACCGTGGGGAAGAGCAGCCCGGCCGCGGTGGCTTCGGTGGCCAGGGTGAGGCCGAGCCAGGTGGCGAGCTGGTCGGGGAAGAACTGGGGCTTGAGTTCCTTGCCGTCCGCGCGCCACACGGGCTCTCGGCGCCCGTCGCTCAGGGCTTCGGTCACGCTCGGGTGCTGGGTGGGGTGGAGCTGTTCGCCGGCGAGCACCCTTTCGCGTACCTGGTCGTACAGGCCGGTCGCATCGAGCAGGCCGAGGCCGATGGCGGCGGCCGACGGCCACGGCAGCACCTTGACAGTTCCGTCCGCCTCGGGGCGGGCGAACACACGGTCGTTGGCGAGCAGCCCCCACCCCTGGCGGGCCAGAAGAAGAGCCGTGGTGGTCTTCCCGGCGCCCTTGTCGCCGAGGGTGAGCACCGCGCGGCCGTCCTTGACGGCGGCGGAGGCGTGGAGGACGGTCCAGCCGTCGGCGAGGAGCTGGGCGCGTACGAGTTCGCGGGCGAGGCGAGCGGCAGCGACGGCGACGGGTTTGGGCTGTTCGCCGACGATGGTGAGGCGGTGCCGGTCGGCCTGGTAGGCGAGGCGTTCGTCGGGCTGCACGGCGTGCGTGACGCCGTCGTGTCGGGATACGAGGGTGCGGGCGCTGGCGTAGTCGGTCTCTGCGAACCCGTAGTCGTGGATGAGGGTTTCGACCTCGTCCACCCGGTTGGGGCCGGTGTCGGCGAGGACCAGGGCGCCGCTGCCTTCGGCGATGCCGGCGCCCGTGGGGGGCTTTGCGGGGGTGGCATTCCACCAGGGGCCGAAGTAGCGGCGGGACCAGTCGGTGATCTCCTCCATCTGGGAGGCGACCGTCACGGTGGCGGTGTCGGTGGCGATGTGGGTTGCGGTCAGCGGCACGAGGGTGCTCCTTCGCGGTTGATGGTGCGGTAGGCGGCGCCCAACTTGGTGCGGGCGGCAGTGAACTGGGCGGTTTCCCGTTCGTTCAGGCTCAGGGGGGTGACGGTGGGCTGACCGGCGGTGATCTGCAACCGGATTCCGAGCCAGACACCATCGCGGTTGACGGACAGCACATCCGTGCCGTCCTCGACGGCCAGGAGTTTGCGCAGGGCAGACACCACGGCGGCGCTCGGGCCGTTGCGCACGCGTCCGATCCCGGTGTTGATCCGGCGTGGCCGGTCGCGGAGTTCGGCCGTCACGATGTCGAGCGGCACTGTGGCGGAGCGTCCGTTGATGGTGGTCGACGATGCACAGATCACGGCGCCGTCGCCGTGTTCGCCGATCACGTAACCGTCCACGGTGTCGACCGGCACGGCGTGGTGCTGGGCGAGTGCGAGCCGGTAGCGGGCGGTATCCGTGGCGGAGCCGATCCCGAATACCCGGCGCGCGCGGGACAGCTCGGCGAAGTAGCGGGCCAGCACGTCGACCGGATTGGTGACCATCACCACCGTGCCCGGGTAGCCGGTCAGGGTGTGGGCCCACTCTGCGATGACGGGGGCGTTCGCGGCGAGTCCGGCCATGCGCACGTCCGCTGTGCGGGTGTTGGTGAACGTCGCGCGAGGGCAGATCACCAGCGCGTCCGCGTCGCCCATATCGGCGTGCGCCGCCGTGAACGCGCGGGCGCCTGCTGTGAGCTGCCGGGCGTCTTCCAGATCGGTCACCAGGCCGTGCGCGGCCTCGGCTGTGCGGGAGGTGACCAGCAGCCGGGAACACCACGGCTCGACAGCCAGGAGGGCCGCGACCGTCTGGCCGATGGCGCCGGCGCCGATGACGCCGACCGTGTAGCCCCCGCTCATCGGGTGGCCGCCCGGGTCACGCAGGCCAGGGCCAGGCGCCAGGCCGACTCGGGCTCGGTCCCGGCGGTCAGTGTGGTGCTGATGGAGTCCAGGACCTGGCACAGCGCCGGGGCGGAGTCGACGACTGCCTGGGCGTGCTCCGGCAACGGCAGCGCGGACGGAGCGGCGAGGTACGTCGACAGGATGTTCACGCTGTCCATCAGCCATGTGACCATCACCCGGCGCAGCCACGTCCCGCGCTCGGTGCGACCGATGCCCCGGGCCTGCTCGCGGATGAAGGCGTCGATGCCCTCCACCAGCAGGGTGGCACCGTCGACCGGCGGCGCAGCGATCACGGCAAGGAGCGCGCGGGAGGAGAGTTTCGCGGCGTCCTGGTGAGAGCCCCCGCGCGACAGTCCCGGGTCGATGAACACCGGCTGCTCGTCGGGGCCGTCCGGGAACAGGACGTGTTCGGGCTTCAGGTCCCCGTACACGACCATGCGAGGGCCCGGGGCAGGGGTGAGGCGGAGTTTCAGCAGACGGGACACCACTACTGCTAGCACGGCCACCGCACCCCGGCGGATGCGCTCCTCCAGCAGGTCGACGCCGAGCCGTGCCACGTAGGCGCGGCCGGAGATGCCGTTGAACTTCCGGCGGAACGTGGTGTCGATGCCGCGCTCTGCGATTGCCGCCTCATCGGCCACAGCCGCCACCGCCGGGGACTGAAGCGAAGCGAGAGAGCGCACGGCACCGCTCATTAAGGCAGCGGTTCGGGCGGGGTCCTTGGCGATCAGGTCGAGCAGATTCGGCCCGGTCACGGCCTCGGTGAACAGCACTCCTTGCCGGTAGCCGACGCAGCGACCCACCCGGATTCCGGCGGCGTCCAGGGCGCGGAGCTGCGCGGCCTCCCGCGCCAGCAGCGATGTGGGCGACGTTGCGTAGGCAGCCTGCGCGGCCCTGACCTGGTCTCCGTCCCCGGCGACGCCGCGCAGCACGGAGACCAGGGAGAGGCCAAGGACGGAGTCCTTCGCGAACACCTCACGGCCGCCGAGGTGCACCCGGCGGACGTAGCCGGTGACAGACGGCACGTGAGCGCCGAGCGTCACCGACTCGCTGGGCCACTCCTCGGCCGCCACACGGCATATACGGTCGGCGGCCAGTTCGAACAGTGCTCCGGGTTCGGGCAGGGCGGCGTGCGGCATTGTGGAGCCTCCTCGACGAGGGAAGCGGGACAGAACCTTGCGCCGTCCCGCCCACGTGGCCTGGCGTGGGAGTGGGGCCACGGGGCGGGACGGAGTCAGACCGGCGGCCGGGCAGGAAGGGGAAGCACCGTCCGGCCGCCGGAGATCACCAGTCGGCGCCGCCATAGGCGAGCACGGCGAGCACGAAGGCGGTGACCGAGACGGCGAAGAGGAGTTGTACGGTCACTTGCCGCCAGCCGATCCGGGTTCGCCGCCGACGCGTCGGCCGGGTGGCCTCAGCCAGCTCCTTGTCCAAGCCGTCGAGCATCATGGGGCCGCCTGCAGCGCCGCCAGCGGCTCCCACGAGTAGCTGATGGTGACACCGTGCTCGGCCAGGGTCTCCGCCTCGCGAAGCCGGAATTCAGGGTGGGACTCGGGGGCGAGGGCAGCAGGCCAACGGGTGATGACGTCGGTGATCTCGCCGCGCGCGGCCATCTCGCACACACGTCGCCAGCCCTCGCGGCGCTGAGGGTCCGGCTCCCCGTACGGGTCGGTGACCGTATCCACCAGGCGCAGACCACGCCCTTCCGCGAACGCGCGGCCCTCCTCAACAGCCCGCTCTTCGGGCACCTTCGAAGCCGGTCGGACCTGGTCGACGCACACGTACAACACCGCGGCGCGGGTGCTCATCGAGCGGGCCTCCCCCGGTGGTGGGGGCACCGGCAGTTGGGCCACGCTCCCGTGAGATCGGGCACCTTCGCCGGGATGACCGCGGATTTCTCCCGCATCGTTGTACGGGTCCCGTCCGGCCCGAGCCGGTACACCTTCAACGTCATCCCACTGGGCAGTTCCGCTGCTGCTGTCATCGTCACGCCTTGGTCAGGGGGTTGGGGGGAAGAGGGCCGCGGCCCACCGAAGGGGGGCGAGGGGTGGCCCGTCATCGCACGCGTGCCCGAACTCCCGGTGTGGGGACGGGCGTTGCACTGACAACCAGTCAACGATCA
>NZ_CBDQZH010000028.1:0-104045 GCF_965341775.1 Streptomyces sp. bgisy159
GGGCCGTCCTCGCCTTCCTGCGCGAGTTCGAGGACGACCTGGTGCTGTGCGTGCACAACTTCTCCCGCTTCGCGCAGCCCACCGAGCTGGACCTGCGCCGCTTCGCCGGCCGCCACCCGGTGGAGCTGTTCGGCGGGGTGCGGTTCCCGGCCGTGGGCGAACTGCCGTACCTGCTCACCCTCGCGGGTCACGGCTTCTACTGGTTCCGGCTGCGCGACGACGTGGCGTAGCCCGGCCCAACCCCGGGCGGGCCGGTTTCCGTCGGCCCACCCGGGGCACGCATCAGTAGCACCCCCGACCCTTCGGGGAAAGGACGTGACGCCATGGCGGAAACGGTCACCACCCGCGCCGGCACGACCACCACGAGCCCCGGCCTCCTCACGTCGCTGGAACCCCTGCTGCGGGACTGGCTGCCCCGGCAGCGGTGGTTCGCCGGCAAGGGACGGCCGGTCACCGGGTTCTCGCCGGTCGCGGCCACCGACCTGCTGCCCGCCGGAGGCGAGCTGGGCCTGCACCACGTGCTGGTGCGCACCCACGAGGGAGCCGCCCCGGGCGACTGCTACCAGTTGTTCGTGGGCGCCCGCGAGGCGCTGCCGCCCCGGCTGGCCCCCGCCCTGATCGGCCACGCGACGACCGGCCCGCTCGCCGGGCGCACCCTGTACGACGCCCTGTACGACGCCCGCCCGGCCGGTCTGCTGCTGGAGGCGCTGCGCACCGGAGCCCGGATCGGGGCGCTGCGCTGCGAGCGGGATCCGGCGCAGGAGATCCGGCCGGGGCTGGTGCCGCGCCTGGGGACCGCCGAGCAGTCGAACTCGTCGGTCGTCTATGGAGATACGTTCATTCTGAAGCTGTTCCGCCGAGTGGTGCCCGGGATCAATCCGGATCTGGAGCTTCCGCTGGCGCTGGCCCGGGAGGGCTGCACCCGGGTGCCGCCGCCGACGGCCTGGCTGCGGGCCGAGCTGGGCGGGGAGGCGTACGTCCTCGGCGTGCTGCAGCCATATATGCGCGGCGCGGTGGACGGCTGGGAGCTGGCGCTGCGGGAGCTGGCCAAGGGCGAGGACTTCGCCGAGGAGGCTCGCTCGCTCGGCCGGGCCACCGCCGAGGTGCACACCGCGCTGGCCCGCGCGCTGCCCACGGTCACGCTCGGGCACGCGCAGCTGGGGCCGCTGGTCGACGGCATGACCGAGCGGCTGGAAGCCGCCGCCCAGGCGGTGCCCGCGCTGCGCCCCTACGCGCCCGCCCTGCGCACCGCGTACACGGCGCTGGCCGACCTCGCCGGCGAGGGCCGGACCTGGACCGCCCAGCGGGCCCACGGCGATCTGCACCTGGGGCAGTGCCTGCGGTCGCCCTCCGGGGAGTGGACGCTGATCGACTTCGAGGGGGAGCCGGCCCGGCCGCTGGCCGAGCGGCGGATGCCTCAGCCGATCGAGCGGGATGTGGCGGGCATGCTGCGTTCCTTCGACTACGCTGCGTACTCGGCCGACCCCCCGGTGCCGGACTGGGCGTCCGCCTGCCGGGCCGCGTACTGCTCCGGCTACGCGGAGGTCTCCGGCACCGACCCGCGCACCGATCCGGTGCTGTTGCGGGCCTACGAGACGGACAAAGCGGTCTATGAGGTCGTCTACGAGGCCCGGCACCGTCCCGACTGGCTGCCCGTACCGCTGTCGGCGATACGGCGGCTCGCCTCACCCGACCCGTCCTGACGTCCCCCTCATCGCCGCCCAGGAGGCCCCGTCCGTGACTGCCAGCCCGTCGTCCAGCGACCCGAACCCGAAGAAGAAGTCGGTGGCGAAGAAAGCCGCGGCGAAGAAGACGACGACTGCCGAGAAGGCGGCGGCTGCGAAGAAGACGACCGCGGCTGCCAAGAAGACCGCGGCTGCCGAGAAGACGGCGGGTGCCCAGAAGACGACGGCGGCGAAGAAGGCCGCCGCGAAGAAGACGACCGCCGGCAGGACCACGGCCAAGAAAGCCGCCGCCACCAAGGCGCCGGCCAAGAAGCCGGCCGCGAAGAAGACCACCGCCGCGAAAACCGTCGTGAAGTCCGCGACGAAGACCGCCGCGAAGACCGCGGTGAAGAAGGCGGCCACGAAGAAGGCCGCAGCGTCCTCCCCCGCGGCCGAGGCCACCCCGGCCAAGGCCCCCGCCGCCCGGACCGTGCCCGCCCAGAAGGCCGCCCCCGCCGGGGCGCCGCCCGCCGGCAGGACACCGGCCCGGAGGACACCGGCCCAGAAGGCGCCCGCCCGGACGGCACCGGTTCACCAGGTGCCCGCCGGAACGGCGCCGGCCGACCAGGCGGCGCCCGCCCGGAACGAACCGCCCGTCGAGAAGCCCCCGGTGGAACCCATGGAGCCCACCCCCGCCACCCCCCTGACCATCACCGTCTCCCCCGCGCTGTCCGCCGCCGACCGCGAGCGGCTGCTCTCCGGCACGCACCACGAGCCGCACTCCGTGCTCGGCGCCCACCCGGTGTCCGGCGGGATCGTCTTCCGCGTGCTGCGTCCGTACGCCCACTCCGTCACCCTGCTCTGCGGCGAGCTGCGCGCCGAGCTGCACGACGACGGGGACGGCTTCTTCTCCGGCCTGCTCCCCCTGCGCGAGGTCCCCTCCTACCGCCTCCTGGTCGCCTACGAGGACGCGGTCCTGGAGATCGAGGACGCCTACCGCTTCCTGCCCACCCTCGGCGAGTTCGACCTGCACCTGATCGGCGAGGGCCGGCACGAACAGCTGTGGACCGTGCTCGGCGCCCATGTCACCACCCACCAGGGCGTCACCGGCACCCGCTTCTCGGTGTGGGCGCCGAACGCGCTCGGTGTGCGGCTGGCCGGCACCTTCAACCTCTGGGACGGCACCGCCTACCCGATGCGCTCGCTGGGCTCCTCCGGGGTCTGGGAGCTGTTCGTGCCGGGCATCGGCGAGGGCGAGCTGTACAAGTTCGACATCACCCGGCCCGACGGCTCGCACACCCTGCGCGCCGACCCGCTGGCCCGCCGCACCGAGGTGCCGCCGGCCACGTCGTCGGTGGTGACCGCCTCGGACTACGAGTGGGGCGACGAGGAGTGGCTGGCCCGGCGCGCCGACGCCCCGGCCCACCAGGCACCGTTCTCCGTGTACGAGGTGCATCTGGCGTCGTGGCGGCCCGGGCTGACGTACCGCCAGCTCGCCGAGCAGTTGCCCGCCTACGTCAAGGACCTGGGTTTCACCCACGTCGAGCTGATGCCGGTGGCCGAGCATCCCTTCGGCGGGTCGTGGGGCTACCAGGTCACCGGCTTCTACGCGCCGACGGCCCGGCTGGGCGGCCCGGACGACTTCCGGTACCTGGTGGACCGCCTGCACCAGGCGGGCATCGGCGTGCTGATGGACTGGGTGCCGGCGCACTTCCCGCGCGACGACTGGGCGCTGGCGGAGTTCGACGGGCGCCCGCTGTACGAGCACACCGATCCGCTGCGGGCCGCCCACCCGGACTGGGGCACCCTGGAGTTCGACTTCGGGCGGCGCGAGGTGCGCAACTTCCTGGTCGCCAACGCGGTGTACTGGTGCGAGGAGTTCCACATCGACGGGCTGCGGGTCGACGCGGTCGCCTCCATGCTCTACCTCGACTACTCGCGCGAGCCGGGCCAGTGGGTCCCCAACGAGCACGGCGGGCGGGAGAACCTGGACGCGGTGGCGTTCCTGCAGGAGATGAACGCGACGGTGTACCGCCGCAACCCGGGCGTGGTGACCGTCGCCGAGGAGTCCACGGCGTGGGACGGGGTCACCCGGGCCACGCACCACCGGGGCCCGAGCGGCTTCGGGGGGCTGGGCTTCGGCCTGAAGTGGAACATGGGCTGGATGCACGACTCGCTGCAGTACATGAGCCACGAGCCGGTCCACCGCAAGTACCACCACCACGAGATGACCTTCTCGATGGTGTACGCCTACAGCGAGAACTACGTGCTGCCGATCTCCCACGACGAGGTGGTGCACGGCAAGGGCTCGCTGGTGTCGAAGATGCCCGGCGACTGGTGGCAGCAGCGCGCCAACCACCGCGCCTACCTCGGCTTCATGTGGTCCCACCCGGGCAAGCAACTGCTGTTCATGGGGCAGGAGTTCGCGCAGGGTGCCGAGTGGTCCGAGGCACACGGCCCGGACTGGTGGCTGCTGGACCCGGCGTACGGCGCGGCGGACGACCACCGCGGGGTGCGGGACCTGGTCCGCGACCTCAACCACGTCTACGTCGCCACTCCGGCGCTGTGGCAGCTGGACACCGATCCGGCCGGCTTCGAGTGGATCGTGGGCGACGCGGCCGAGGACAACGTGTTCGCGTTCCTGCGCCGCGACCGGGAAGGCGCCCCGCTGCTGGCGGTGAGCAACCTCTCCCCGGTCGTCCGGCAGGACTACCGGCTCGGCGTGCCCGACGACGCCGCCGCCTGGCACGAGGTGCTGAACACCGACGCGGCCCGCTACGGCGGCGGCGACGTCCGCAACCCCCACCCGGTCAAGGCCGAGGCGCACCCCTGGCACGGCCGCCCGGGCTCCGTCCGGCTGACCCTGCCACCGCTGGCCACGGTGTGGCTGCGGCCGGCCTGAGGCGCGGCCCGCCCGGCTGGTCTCACGACAGCATCTCGAAGGAAGGCCATGTGACTTACCGATGCTGTTCGCCCCGACCGACGTCGTCGTCCGCGTCGCGCTGAACCTCCGGGACGCCGGGACCGCCGACGCCGCCATGGCCGCCTGCAGGCCGCTCGTGGGCGAGCTGGCGCCGAGGGCCGTGTGGTTCGAGGCAGCGGACCCGGCCGGACTGCGCCGGGGTTTCCTCGGCGAGCTGCTCGTGGTGCTGCCGTGCGCTCCGGCGCCGACGCCCGGTCGGGCGCTGCGCCGGTCGGTCGAGCCCCTGATGCGGCGGCTCGGCCTGCGGCCGGAGTGGCTGAAGATCTCCGACGCGGGCGGCACCGCCGTGAAGCGGGACGCCGACGCGGCCCTCGCGGACGGCTCCGCCGTCGTGCTGAACGAGTTCATCGAGACGGGCCAGCACACCGCCCGCGCCGAGGACGACCGGGAGACCGCGCTCACCCTGCTGAACGACGGCGGGGCCGAGGTCAAGGCGGCCGCCGAGGTCGCCCTGGCCGGCCCGGACGCGCTGCTGCGCGACTTCGTGGCCGAGGGCCGGTACCGGGCGGCCAAGCGGGACCACGACACGGCGACGCACGTCGCCGGGGTCCGCCGGGTCATCGCCGACGCCGCCCAGGTGGCCGCGCGGGCCATGGAGGACGCCGCCCGGGCCGCCGAGGAGGCCGCCAAGGCCCGCGACGCGGCGCAGGACGCCCTGGACTACGCCGCCCAGGCGGACGCGTCCGCCCAGGAGGCCGAGGGCTACGCCAGCAGGCCGCGGCCTCCGCCGCGCAGGCCCGCAGCGCCGCCGACACCGCGGCGACCGCGGCCCGGCAGGCCACCCGGTCCGCCGCCTACGCCCGCGCTTCGGCGACCAAGGCCGCCTCGTACGCGAGCGGTGCCTCCGCCGAGTCCGCGCTCCAGGCGATCATCACCTACCTGGAGCTGCGCGAACAGGAGGCGAAGAACTCGGCGGGCTACGACATCAACGATCCAGACGGCAAGGACAGCCCGCCCATCGACGCGGACAAGCAGCCGCCGTACATGGACGGCCTCGCCACGGACATCTACAAGCTGCTCGCCATCGACGACGACGCCGTACGGGCCGCCCAGGCCGGGGCGATGGGGATCGCCTGCCTGAAGGCCGGTCCGCTCTCCTGCGAGCTGTACAAGTACTGGCTCGGCAAGGAGGGCGGCACCTACGAGCTGAACCAGAAGCAGATGGGGATGATCTTCGGTGACGCCGGCTGGAACACCGACCTGGACGACAGCCTCAAGAGCTACGCGACGGCCGCGGCCGAGCAGTGCCAGGGCCCGGTGGGCGCGCAGTGCGTGATCCGGCTGGACTCGAAGTGGATCACCCACCAGTTCACGTCCGGTGACCTGTACTACGCGTACCGGGGTCTGAACTACCGCGTGACCGGGCAGTTGCTGGGCACGATCACGGAGAACGGGGTCCATCTGTCGGGCACGGCCCGGGTCGACGTCTTCAAGGACTACAACTTCGACCTGTTCGAGACCGCCGAGTTCAAGGGCATCGACATCCCGCTGGCACCGCTGTCCGTGGCACCGTCGTACGGTCTGGCGCGGAACTTCGTGATCCAGGGCAGCCAGACCATCGACGTCGACGTCCCGTAGGCGACGCAACACGCGGGAGGTCCCGCAGGAGGACACATGCGGACACGGCTCACCGCCGCCGCCGTGGGAGCGGCGCTGGCGCTCACCCTGACCGGGTGCGCGTTCGAGGTCTCGGACCCGCGTGCCTACCCGGGCACGTACGAGGACCTCGACCCGGTGCTCGACAGCTTCCGGCTCACTCTGCCCTCGTGCGAGGTGGCGGACCTGCGGTACACCGGGCGGTCCAAGGAGTGGGGCAGGCATCTGTACCTGCGCTTCGAGGCGCCCACGGCGTGCGTCGAGAGCTATCTCACCGCCCACGGTGTGGATCTCGCGCATCCGCGCCACTGGCCGGACGAACCCGGCTTCACCGTCGACGGCGAGCAGGTGCTGTCGCCGACCGCGCCGCCGTTCCCCGACGAGGCCGTGGAGAAGTTCGGCCTGAAGCTCGACCCGAGGAGGACGTAAGACCGCTACCCGGACTTCGGCACGCCGGCCGGGGCCGAGTTCAGCGTCCTCCTGGTGCCCTCGGGCACCGACCGGCAGACCGTGTACATGACGTCGACGTCCGCGGGCGGCGACTGAGCGGCACGGCCGCCACCGCGGGGCCGCTGCCCGTCGACCGGACGGGCAGCGGCCCCTTTCTCATCCGAGCCGCCCGGCCAGTGCCGCCGGCAGTCCCTCACAGTGGACGACGCCGAGCCTTTGGGTGGCGCGGGTCAGGGCCACGTACAGGTCGCTGGTCCCGTAGGCGGCGGGCTCCACCACGAGCACCGAGTCGAACTCCAGCCCCTTGGACTGGCGGGGGTCCAGCAGCACCACCGAGCGGGTGAGGTCCGGCTCGCCGCCCGCCGTGACCCCGTCCAGCCGGGCGGCGAGGGCGCGGTGCAGCGGGCGCGGCGCGATCACCGCGAGCCGGCCCTCGGCGGGGGTCAGCTCGGCGACGGCCTCGGCGACCGCGCCGGGCAGGTCGTCGGTGGCGCGGGCCCAGGGCCGTACGCCGGTGGAGCGGACCGAGCCGGGCGGTTGGAAGCCGGGGTGCTCGGCCCGTACGACCGCCGCCGCGACGTCCATGATCTCGGCGGGGGTGCGGTAGTTGACGCCGAGGCGGGTGTGTTCCCAGCGGTCCTCGACGTAGGGCTCCAGGATGTCCCGCCAGGAGCCGACGCCGGCCTCCTCCGCGGTCTGCGCGGGGTCGCCGACCAGGGTCATGGAACGGGTCGGGCAGCGCCGCATCAGCAGCCGCCAGGCCATCGGGGACAGCTCCTGCGCCTCGTCGACGATGATGTGCCCGAACGCCCAGGTGCGGTCGGCGGCGGCCCGCTCGGCGGCGCTGCGGTGGTCGGCCTCCACCTGCCGTTCGGCGAACCGCTCGGCGTCGATGATGTCGTGCGCGGACAGCACCTCCGAGTCCTCGTCGTCCTTGTCCTCGAACTCGTAGGTCCTGGAGGCGTACGACACGTCGAGCACCCCCTGCGCGTACGCGACCTGGGTCTCCCGCTCGCGGTCGGCGCGGGCGCGGGCCGCCCGTTCGTCCTCGCCGAGGAGTTCGGCGGCCTCGTCGAGGAGCGGGACGTCGGCCACCGTCCAGGCGCGGGTCACCGGGCGGCGCACGGCGTCCGCGTCGGCCGCGTCGAGGTGGTCCTCGGGCGCGGCGAGGAAGTCGGCGACCAGGCGTTGCGGGGTGAGCACCGGCCACAGGCGGTCGATGGCGGCCCAGACCTCGGGGTTCTCGGCGATCTCGTCGCGGATCTGGGTGATGTCGGCGGCGTCGAGCAGGCTGGAGCCGTCATAGGGGTCGGTGCCGACGCGCTCGGCGTACAGCTCGGTGAGGGTGTTGAGGATGTGGCCCTCGAAGTACTCGCGCGCCGCGTTGTGCGGGAGCTTGGCGGCCCGGGTGCGCTCCCGGGCGACGTTCACCAGATCGTCGTCGAGCATCAGCACCTCGCGGTCGTGCTCGATGGCGATCACCGGGTCGGGCAGCGTCTGCCGGTCGCGTACGACGGCGGCCAGCACCTCGGCCATGTCGGCCCGGCCCTTGACCGCGGCCGCCGCGGGCGAGTCCGTCGCCGTCGCCTTCACGCCCGGGTAGAGCTCGCCGACCGTGGACAGCAGCACACCGGTCTCGCCGAGGGAGGGCAGCACCTCGCCGATGTAGCCGAGGAAGGCGGGGTTGGGGCCGACGATGAGGACGGCGCGCCGGGCGAGCAGTTCGCGGTGCTCGTAGAGGAGGTAGGCGGCGCGGTGCAGCGCGACCGCCGTCTTTCCGGTGCCGGGGCCGCCCTCGACGACCAGCACACCGCGGTGGGGCGCCCGGATGATGCGGTCCTGCTCGGCCTGGATGGTCTGCACGATGTCGCTCATGCGGCCGGTGCGGGCGGAGTTGAGCGCGGCGAGCAGCACGGCGTCTCCGGTGGGGTCCTCGTGGCCGGTGCGCTCCCGGTCGCCCAGGTCGAGGATCTCGTCGTGCAGGGCGGTGACGGTGCGGCCCTCGGTGGTGATGTGCCGACGGCGGCGCAGCCCCATCGGGGTGTGGCCGGTGGCCAGGTAGAAGGGGCGGGCGACGTCGGCCCGCCAGTCGATGAGGACCGGGGTGCGCTCGGGGTCGTCCCGGCGCAGTCCGATACGGCCGATGTGGTGCGCGGCGCCGGAGGCGAGGTCGATCCGGCCGAAGCACAGCGAGCCGTCGACCGCGTTCAGCGCGGCGAGCAGTCCGGACCGCTCGGCGACCAGGATGTCGCGCTCCAGTCGGGCCTGCATCGGCTTGTCGCCCTGGGCGAGGGCGTCGGAGACGGAGTTCTCGGTCTCGCCGCGCAGGGCGTCGACGCGCGCGTAGATGCCGTCGATGAATTCCTGCTCGGCGCGCATTTCACCGTCTTGAAAATCGCCGTTTGACAATTCCACTCCCGGGCCGATATACTGTGCTCAGTAAGCTTCTCCGTGACTCGAATTCCATGAAGTCACGAATCAGCGAATATACGCGAGGAAAACCCCCGGGCGCAATTGCCCGGGGGTTTTCTTTGTCTCGGACGCCATGTCACAGCACGTCGGCGAGTTCCTCCAGCAGCCGTCGCCTGGGCCTGGACCCGACCATCGACCGCACCGGTTCACCGGAGCGGAAGACGATGAAGGTCGGCATCGAGAGCACCTTGTAGGCGTTGGTGGTCGCCGGATTGCGGTCCACGTTCAGCTGCACCACCTTCAGCCGCTCCCCCTCCTCGGCGGCGACGGCCTTGAGTACCGGCGCCATCTGCCGGCACGGCGGGCACCAGTCGGCGGTGAACTCCACCAGCACCGGCAGCTCCGAGCCGATCACCTCGGCCTCGAAATCCGTGTCCGTCACCTCGGTCAGCTCCGTCGCCATGGCGGCCCTCCCATCTCGCACCCGGGTTCCGGACCCCCCGGAACCAGCGCCTCGGCGGCCAGCTCGTCCCTTACCCGCTCGGCACGGGCCAGCTGGTCCGCGACCTTCGCCCGCACCGCTGCGAGCTCCGCGACGAGCGCGTCCAGCTCGGCCAGCTTCCTGCGGTACACCGCGAGCGAGGCCGGACAGGTGTCGCCCTCGGGGTGTCCGGCCCGCAGGCACTCCACGAACGGGCGGGTCTCCTCCAGCTCGAACCCGAAGTCCCGCAGCGTCCGGATCTGCTCCAGCAGGCGCAGGTCCGTCTCGTCGTAGCAGCGGTGCCCCAGCTCGTCGCGGCGCGCGGGCAGCAGTCCCCGCGACTCGTAGTACCGCAGCGCTCGTGTCGTGGTCCCGGCCCGTGCGGCCAGTTCGCCGATTCGCATGCGTCCGAACGTAAGCCCTGACGCCGACGTCAAGGCAACAGCGGTTTGCGGGGCACCGGAGAGGTCAGCACGATCGACGTCGTGGTGCGCCCGAGGGCCGACACCTCCTCCAGGACCTCCTCCAGGTGGACGGTGTCCTTGACCGCGGTCTTCAGGATCCAGCAGTCCTCGCCGACCACATGGTGCACCTCGACGATCTCCGGCCGCCGGATGAGCTCCAGCGTCCGCGGGTGCCTGAGGTTGTAGCCGCCGTGCGGATCGACCCGGATGAACGCCTGGATCCCGTACCCCAGCCGGGCCGGCACGACATGGGCGCCGTACCCGCTGATCACCCCGGCCGCCTCCAGTCGGCGCACCCGCTCGGTGACCGCGGCCGGGCTGAGCCGCACCCGGCGCCCCAGCTCGCTGAACTTGATCCGCCCGTCGGTCTGGAGCAGCCGCAGGATCTGCCGGTCCAGCTCGTCGAGGGCGACCGAGGTTCCGTCGGCGCCGGCGCGCGAATGCCGTGGTTCTTTCGGTGCGGACGCCGGATCTCCCATGTCTTCCCTTTCAGGACGTGGTGGCGGGCCGGGAGAATTATGATCATGCATACGGCGCGAGAGGCACGAGACGTACTGGTCATCGGCGGCAGCCGCTACTTCGGGACCCGGCTGGTGGCCCGCCGGGGACCGGGTCACCGTCCTCAACCGCGGCTCGTCGCCGCCCCCGGCCGCCGCCCGCCATCTGATCGCCGACCGCGACGACGAGCCGTCCCTGGCCGCCGCCCTGGCCGGCCGCGACTTCGACGTCGTCGTCGACCAGGTCTGCTACACCCCCCGCCAGGCGGACATCGCCCGCCGTCTGTTCACCGGCCGCACCCGCCGCTACGTGATGACCTCGACGGTGGAGGTGTACGAACATCAGGACTCGGCGTCCCTGGTCCCGGAGTCCGCGGTCGACCCCTCGACCGTGGCCGTCGACCTGGCACTTCCTTGGCACGACGCGGACTTCGCCGCCGCCCACTACGGCGAGGGCAAGCGCCAGGCGGAGGCGGTGTTCGCGGCCGGCGGCACCGGGCTGCCGTACGTCGCCGTCCGCGTCGCCCACGTGCTGGGCGGTCACGACGACTTCACCGGTCGGCTGCGGCACTACGCGGACCGACTGCGCGCGGGCGACCCGATCGCGGTCCCGGCCGGCAACCGCCCGGCCACCTACATCCATGTGGAGGAGATCGCCGACTTCCTCTTCTGGGCGGCCGGCGCGGGGTTCACCGGCCCCGTCAACGCGGCCTCGCACGGGCTGCTGGACACGGCCGGCCTGTGCGCGGCGGTGGCCGCCCGTCTCGGCACCGGCCGGCCCACGTTCCGTCAGGCCGGTGCCGGAGAGACCTCCCCGTTCTCCTTCCACCGCTCCTACGGCATGGACAACTCCCGCGCGACAGCGCTGGGCTTCACCTTCGGCGACGTACGGCGCTGGCTCCCGGACGCCGTGGCCGAAACCCTCGGGAAGGACGTCTGACCATGCGGTACCGCCCCCTGGGAGAGCTGCGCGTGAGTGCCGTCGGACTCGGCGCCATGCCACTGTCGATCGAGGGCCGCCCCGACGAGGCCCGCGCGGTCGCCACCGTGCACGCGGCGCTCGACGCGGGCGTGACCCTGCTGGACACGGCCGACTCCTACACGCTCCCGGACGGCGAGCCCGGCCACAACGAGCGGCTCGTGGCTCGGGCGCTCGCCGCCTACGGCGGGGACACGTCCGGCGTGCTGGTGGCGACCAAGGGCGGCCGCGGCCGCACGCCCGACGGCGGCTGGACGGTGAACGGCGACCCGCGCCGGCTGAAGGCGGCCGCCGAGGCGTCCCGAAGGCGGCTGGGGGTGGAGGCCATCGGCCTCTACCAGCTCCACAAGCCGGACCCGGACGTCCCCTTCGAGGAGTCCGTGGGCGCACTGCGCGACCTCCTCGACGCGGGCACCATCCGCTCGGCGGGCCTGTCCAACGTGAACGCCGACCAGCTCCGCCGGGCCCACGCGATCCTCGGCGACCGCCTGGTCTCCGTGCAGAACCGGTACTCACCGGCGGTCCGGGACAGCGACCCCGAGCTGCGCCTGTGCGCCGACCTGGGTCTGGCGTTCCTGCCCTGGAGCCCCCTCGGCGGCATCTCCCGCAGTTCCCTGGACGGCCCGCCCCGGACGGAGGGCGCGACCCGGTTCGCCGCGTTCCACGAGGTGGCGCGGGAACGCGGGGTGAGTCCGCAACAGGTGTGCCTGGCCTGGCTGCTGGCGCGGTCCCCGGCCGTGCTCCCCATCCCGGGCGCAAGCCGCCCGCAGACGATCAGGGATTCGGCAGGGGCGGCGGACCTGGAACTGACCGGGGAGGAACTGACCCGTCTCGGGGCGAGCGTCCGCACCGCGGTGGGGGCGCACCCGCTGTGACCGCCGCGTCCCGTCCCCGCGGTCGCCGCGCCGGGCCGGTTCCTCGCTCGGCGGGGCCGAGCCCCTCAGGCGGGCGGGCCTGACAGGCCGCTGCCGCGCGTCGGGGCGAACCGGACCCGGCCTCACCAACGGGCGGGCCAGGCTGCGGCGGGAGGTCGTCCAACGGTGCAGGCGGCCTCCCGCGCGGGTCTCATCGGCGCGCCGACTCCTTGTCGGCCCTGCCGCGCCCGCCCTTCCGGGACCGGGACCCCTCGCCCCCGGAGTCGTCGCCCCCGGAGCCGTCGCCCCGGGCGTGCTCGCTCCGCGCCTGCTCGTCCGCGGGCTTCCCGCCCTCGGACTTCCGGTCTTCGGACTGCTCGCCCTCCGTCCCGCCGTCCCCCTCCTCGGTGGACTCGGACCGGGTGACGCCGATCTCGACGGCGCCCGCCCCCTTGCGCGGCAGCAGCAGCGTCACGAGCACCGTGCCGACGCCGAGGATCACCGCGCCCACCAGGCTGGTGTGGGCGACCGCGTCCGCGAAGGAGGAGCCGACCGCGTCGGCCATCTGCCGCGCCCCCTGGGCCAGCTGCTCGGCCTGCGCCTTCAGCCCGGCCGCCTGCTGCGGGTCGGTGGCCTGCGCGGCCTGCGCCGCGAGCGCTTGCGCCTTCTCCCCCACGCCCCGCGCGACCTCGTAGCCGGCGCCCACCGAGTCCTGGGCGGTGGCCAGGGTTGCGGCGGGCAGACCGGCGCCGTCGGCCGCGTCCGCGAGGTGGTCGGAGTAGGACGTGCCGAGCAGCGAGCCGAGGATCGCGATGCCGAGCGAGCCGCCCAGCTCCAGCGAGGTGTCGTTCACCGCGCCGCCGACCCCCAGGTCGGACTCGGGGAAGGCGCCCATGATCGCGTCGGTGCAGGGGGACAGCGCGAGGCCGATGGCCACGCCGAGGATGACCAGGGGAGCGACGAAGTCGCCGTACGCGGACCCCGCGTCGACCCGGGTGAGCAGGGCGAGCGCGAGCGTACCGAGGGCCATGCCCGCGCCGACCGTCCACTTCATGCCGGTCCTCGGGGTGAGGTAGCCGGTGAGGGCGGAGCCGACGAAGACCGCGCCGGCCAGCGGCAGCATGCGCAGCCCGGTGTCCAGGGCGTCGTAGCCGAGGACGAACTGCAGGTGCTGGGTGAGGTAGTAGAAGGCGCCGAACACGGCGAGGAAGAACAGGGCGACGGCGAGGTTGGCGCCGGCGAAGCCGCGGTGGGCGAAGCGGCGCACGTCCAGGACGGCGTTCGGGTGGCGCAGCTCCCAGCCGACGAAGGCCAGCAGGCCGACGCCCGCCACGACGGCCGCGGTGACCGCCTTGGGGCCCCAGCCGAAGTGCGGCCCCTCGATGATCATGTAGACGAGCGCGCCGATCCACACCACGGACAGCAGGCCGCCGACGAGGTCCACGCGGTCGTGGTGCCCGGCCTTGGACGGCGGGACGAGGACGAAGGCGCCGACGAGGGCCACCGCGGCGACCGGCACGTTGATCAGGAAGGTGGCGGACCAGCCGTGGTTCTCCAGCAGCGCGCCGGCGACCAGGGGACCGGCGGCGATGGCGAGGCCGGCGGTCGCGGTCCACAGCACGATGGCCTTGGCGCGCTCGGCGCGCGGGAAGGTCGCGGCGAGCAGGGAGAGGGTGGCGGGCATGATCAGCGCCGCGCCGACGCCCATCACCGCGCGGGCCGCGATGACCTGGCCCGCGCTGCCGGCGAGGTAGCCGAAGACGGCGCCGCCGGCGAAGACCACGAGGCCGAGCACCAACGCGCCGCGCCGGCTGTACTTGTCGCCGATCGCGCCCAGCAGCAGCATCAGTGCCGCGTACGGGACGGTGTAGCCGTCTATGACCCACTGCAGGTCGGCGCTGGACAGGCCGAGGTCCTGGGTCATGTCGGGCGCGGCCACGGTCAGGGCCGTGTTGGCCATGACGATGATCAGCAGGCTCAGGCAGAGGACGAGCAGCGCCCACCAGCGGCGGGGGTAGGGCCGCTCCATCCTGTCGACCGGTTGGTTCATGACGAGTCGCATGGCAGGGATCGCCTTCCTCAGACGTGCGCGATTCGACGTACGGGAGATGCACGACGCGCATGACTTGCACACGGACGTGCAAATGCACAACAGTGTGCAATGTACGCCCGTTGCACAACGCTGTGCAAATGGTGAATGACGAAGGACGTGCAGAATGGCTGCCATGACCACCGGCCCCACCAGCCGCGCCGACGTGAACCGGCGCCGCATCCTCGACGTCGCCCTCGCCGAGCTGCTGCGCGACCCCGACGCGTCCGTGGACCAGATCGCCCGGGCCGCGGGCGTCGTCCGGCGCACGGTGTACGGGCACTTCCCGAGCCGCGAGGCGCTGATCGGCACGCTGGTCGACGAGGCGGTGGCGGTGCTGGCGAGGGCGCACGCCGCCGGGCGGGAGGGCGTGGCGGACCCGGCGGAGGCGGTGGCCCGCTCGGTGCTGTCGGTCTGGGAGATCGCCGACCGCTACCGGCTGCTGGTGGCCCTCGCGCAGCGGACCGTCACCGTGCAGGGCATCCGCGAGCGGCTCACACCGGTACGGGCGAACAGCGTCCGGCTGCTGCAGCGCGGCCTCGACGAGGGCGCCTTCGCCTCACCGCTGCCCGCGCCGGCGCTGGCGTACGTCCACGAGCAGATCATGTTCGCGCTGATGGAGGCCGTGAACGACGGCCTGCTGGACACACGCGAGGCGGGCCGCTCCGCCGCGGTCACCGTACTGACCGCGGCGGGCGTACCCGCCTCGAAGGCCACCGACCTGGTGGCGAGGGTGAGCGCCTGACACCCGGAGGCCGTATCCGCCGGACTCCGCGTCCGCCGGACACCCGGACGCCGTGTCCGCCGGACGCCCGGACGGCGCACCGACGCCCGGACGGCATGAACCGGACGTCCGGCCCCGGTTCAGGCGGGGCCGGACGTCCGGCGTGTGGGTCAGGCCCTGGCCAGCTCCTTCTCCGCCGGCCCGGCCACCTCGGCGGGGACCTCCGCCGCCCCGTCGTCCAGCAGCGTGGTCTCGTCGAACGGCAGTTCACCGGCGAGCACCAGCCCCACCCGCTCCCTGTCGATCTCCTTGGTCCAGGTGCCGATGAGGACGGTCGCCACCGCGTTGCCCGCGAAGTTGGTCAGCGCCCGCGCCTCGCTCATGAAGCGGTCGATGCCGACGATCAGGCCGACGCCGTCCACCAGCGCGGGCTTGTGCGACTGCAGACCGCCGGCCAGGGTGGCCAGGCCCGCGCCGGTGACACCGGCGGCCCCCTTCGAGGCGACCAGCAGGAACAGCAGCAGCGGGATCTGCTCGCCCACCGACATCGGCGCGCCCATGGCGTCCGCGATGAACAGCGACGCCATGGTCATGTAGATCATGGTGCCGTCGAGGTTGAAGGAGTAGCCGGTCGGGACGGTGATGCCCACGACGGGCTTGCTGACACCCAGGTGCTCCATCTTCGCGATGAGGCGCGGCAGCGCCGACTCCGAGGAGGAGGTGGACAGGATCAGCAGGAACTCCCGGCCGAGGTACCTGAACAGCGTGAGGACGTTCACCCCGGCGACGATCCGCAGCAGCGTGCCGAGGACGACGAAGACGAACAGGAAGCAGGTGACGTAGAAGCCGAGCATCAGCACGGCGAGGCTCTTCAGGGCGTCCACGCCGGCAGAGCCGGTGACGGCCGCGATGGCGCCGAAGGCACCGATCGGCGCCGCCCACATCACCATGGCGAGGATCCGGAAGACCAGCCGCTGGATGTGCTCCACCCCGCGCAGGACCGGCTGCCCGGCGCTGCCCATGGCCTGCAGCGCGAACCCGGCGAGCAGCGCGACGAGCAGGGTCTGCAGCACCTCGCCCTCGGTGAAGGCGGAGACGATCGTCTTGGGGATGATGCCGAGCAGGAACTCGGTGGTGTCCTTGGCCTCCGCGTCGACCTGCGCGTGGCCGACGTCCTTGACCGCGTCGGTGACCGCCAGGCTGGAGCCCGGCTCCAGGATGTTGCCGACGACCAGGCCGATACCGAGGGCGACGAACGACATGGCGAGGAAGTAGCCGAGGGCGATGCCGCCGACGGCACCTACCTTGGCCGCCTTGCGCACCGAACCGATGCCCAGCACGATCGTGCAGAAGATGATCGGCGAGATCATCATCTTGATCAGGTTCACGAAGCCCTTGCCCAGCGGCTTCAGCTCGACCGCGAAATCGGGGGCGGCCAGGCCGACCGCGATACCGGCGGCGACCGCGATGATCACCGCTATGTAGAGGTAGTGGGTGCGGTCCCGCCGGGCGGCGGGTGCGGCAGGTGCCGTATCGGGGGTGCTGCTGGTGGCCACGGCTGCCCTCCTTGACGTCTTCGTCGGCATCACCGGCGTGCGGCTCACGTCCGGGGTGTCTCTCCGCCGGGGGCGCTGCGGGCCGGTCCGGGGAGGGGGAATGCAGGGACTATCTCCCGGGCTGTGAGGGCGGTCACCCTTGCGTTCATTTAGTTCGCGCCGGACACCAGGGGCACACTGACGGCATGCGCCTCCCGTTCCCCCGGCCCCGCAGCCTGGCCGGTCAGCTGTTCGCGATGCAGGCCGTGCTGATCGCGGTCCTGGTCGCCGGGTACGCGCTCTTCTCGTACGTCAGCGACCGGCAGCAGGCCGAGGAGGCGGCGGGCCGGCACGCCACGTCGGTGGCCCGCACGGTCGCGGACTCCCCGTCGGTGCGGGCGGCGATCGGCACCGCCGACCCGTCGGAGGAACTCCAGCCGTACGCGCTGCGCGTCATGCGGGACACCGACGTCGACTTCGTGACGATCATGAACCCGGCGGGCATCCGCTGGACCCACCCCGACCCGGCCCAGATCGGCCGGCACTTCCTCGGCAACACAGGGCGCGCGCTGAAGGGCGTGACCTTCACCGAGACCTACACCGGCACCCTCGGCCCGTCGGTGCGCGCGGTCACCCCGGTCGAGGACTCCGGCGGGCGCATCGTCGGCCTGGTCAGCGCGGGCATCCGGGTCGAGGCGATCAGCGAGCGGGTGCAGGACCAGGTGACGGCGCTGCTGGGGGTGGCGGGCGGCGCGCTGGTGCTGGGCGCCGTGGGGACGTACGTGATCAACGCACGCCTGCGGCGGCACACCCACGGCATGAACGCGGCGGAGCTCAGCCGGATGCACGACTACCACCAGGCGGCGCTGCACGCGGTGCGCGAGGGGCTGCTGATGCTGGACGGGCAGTACCGGGTGGCGCTGATCAACGACGGCGGGCGGGAGCTGCTGGGGCTGGGCGCGGACGCGGTGGGCACGTCGGTGGCCGAGCTGGGACTGCCGGCCCCGCTGACGGGGGCGCTCCTGGCGTCGGAGCCGAGGGTCGACGAGGTGCATCTGACGGCGGACCGGGTGCTGGTGGTGAACACCTCCCCGGTGTCCGGCGGGGAGCGCCGGGGCACCGTGGTGACGCTCCGCGACGTGACCGAACTCCAGTCCCTGATGGGCGAGCTGGACTCCGAGCGGGGCTTCACCCAGGCGCTGCGCTCGCAGGCCCACGAGGCGGCGAACCGGCTGCACACGGTGGTCTCGCTGATCGAGCTGGGCCGGGCCGAGGAGGCGGTGGACTTCGCGACCGCCGAGCTGGAGCTGGCGCAGGCGCTCACCGACCAGGTGGTGGCGGCGGTGGGCGAGCCGGTGCTGGCCGCGCTGCTGCTGGGCAAGACGGCCCAGGCCAACGAGCGGGGCGTGGAGCTGGTGGTCTCGCGGGACAGCCGGCTGGACGACGGGGTGCTGCCGGCCTCCCTGTCGGCGCGGGACCTGGTGACCATCCTCGGCAACCTGATCGACAACGCCGTGGACGCGGCGCAGGGCAGCGTGGGCGCGCGGGTGACGGTGACGGCGTACGCGGGCGAGGAGGAACTGGTCCTGCGGGTCGCCGACACCGGCGAGGGCGTCCACCCGGACCACGCCGACCTGGTCTTCCAGCGCGGCTTCTCCACGAAACCGGCCGGTCCCGGGGGCCGCGGGCTCGGCCTGGCGCTGGTACGGCAGGCTGTGCAGCGACATGAGGGGGCGCTGTCGGTCGCGCGGGCCGAGGGCGGCGGGGCGGAGTTCACGGTGCGGCTGCCGTTGCGCGGGGGCGTCACGGCGACCGCGCCGTCGCCGGTGAGTGGAGGCAGCGCGTGACGAGTGATCAGCCGATCCGGGTGCTGGTCGTCGAGGACGACCCGGTGGCCGCGGACGCGCATGTGATGTACGTCGGGCGGGTGCCGGGGTTCGTCGTGGTCGGCAAGGCGCACACCGGGGCGGAGGCGCGGCGGATGCTCGACCGGGCGCCGGTCGATCTCCTCCTGCTGGACCTGCACCTGCCGGACGGGCACGGGTTGCAGCTGGCGCGGTCGCTGCGGGCGGCCGGCTACCACGCGGACGTCATAGCCGTGACCTCGGCACGGGACCTCGCCGTGGTCCGGGAAGGGGTGTCGCTGGGCGTCGTCCAGTACGTGCTGAAACCATTCACCTTCGCGACACTGCGGGACCGCCTGGTCCGCTACGCCGAGTTCCGCCGGGCGGTCGGCGAGGCCGGCGGCCAGGACGAGGTCGACCGGGCACTCGCCGCCCTGCGCGCGCCGGGGCCCGCGGCGCTCCCGAAGGGGCTGAGCGCGCCGACGCTGGAGCGGGTGACGGGAGTTGTGCGCAAGGCGGAGGAAGGACTGACTGCGGCGGGGGTGGCCGAGGCGGTGGGGATATCGCGGATCACGGCTCGGCGGTATCTGGAGCACCTGGTGGAGGCGGGGAGGGCCGAGCGGAGGCCGGTTTACGGGCAGGTGGGGAGGCCGGAGTTGGTTTATCGGTGGGTTCGGGGGGTTCTGGGGCAGCGGTGAGGGCTTCGGCCATGTCTCGAGACATGGCTGCTTCGGTGGGGGCGTTGGCCCGGGTGTAGGCGTCGGCGGCCTGGAGCCAGTGGGCACGGGCTTCGGCGAGGCGGTGGGCGGTCAGGTGGGTGATGGCGAGGTTGTACAGGACGCGGCCTGTCCCGTACCAGTCCTCGAACTCCCGGCAGACCGCCAGGCTCCTGTCGAACGCCTCGATCGCCTCCGCCACCCGACCCGCCTCCCGCAGCGCGAGCCCGAGATTGTTCCACACCGTGGCCTCGCCGTGGTGGTCCCCGGATGTCTGGAACAGGTCCCGGGCACCCGTGTGGGCCTCGATCGCCTCCGCCACCCGGCCCGCCTCCTGCAGGGCGATGCCGAGGTTGTTCCACGCCATGGCCTCGCGGTGGCGGTCCCCGGCGACATGAGACAGGTCCCGGGCACGGGTGTGGGCGTCGATCCCCTCCTCCTTCCGGCCCGCTTCCCGCAGGGCGATGCCGAGGTTGTTCCACGAGGCGGCCTCGCGGTGGTGGTCCCCGGCGGTCCGGAACAGGTCCCGGGCGCGTGTGTGGGCCTCGATCGCCTCCGCCGCCCGGCCGGTCTCCTTCAGGGCGATCCCTAGACTGGTCCACGCGGCGGCCTCGCCGTAGCGGTCCCTCCCACGGTAGGCGGCCCCTTGCGCGGCTCGGCAGACGGCGATCTTGTCGTCGAAGTACCGCCGCCAGTCGAGATACTCCGTCAGAGACAGAGCCAGACGCACCGCCGTCTCCGCGAACATGTCCTGCTCCGCCCACGACACCGCGGCCACCAGCCCCGCCCGCTCCCCGTCCAGCCAAGCCAGTGCCTGACCCCGGTCCGCGAACAGCTCCGGCTCCGGCATTCCCGGCAGCCACCGCAGGCGGTCGTCAGCCGCCCCGGCCCACAGGGCGTAGAACTCCAGCACCCGCTCCCGCGCCGCCACCGCCTCCTCCCGCAGCCCTTCATCCTCAGCGGCCACACCCGCCCCGAACATCCGCACCAAGTCGTGCAGCCGCCACCTCCCGCGCGTGCTTCCCCGCTCCACAAGGTGGGCCTGGACCAGCCCTCTGAGATCGCGCAGCGGAGCGGTCTCCGTGCCGACCAGCGCCGCGGCGGCCTCCTCGCTCACCTCCGGGCCGGGGGCAAGGGCGAGCAACCTCAGCAGCCGGGCCTGTCCGGCCGGCAACCGGCGGTAGGAGAGCGCGAAGGCGGCGCGCACGCTGCGTTCACCGTCTTCCAGGTCGGCAAGGAGATCACGTGACGCCTCCAGTTCGCCGACGAGTTCCATGACCGGCTTGTCCCGTTCCGCGGCCAGCAACGCCGCCGAGATCCTGAGCGCGAGGGGCAAGTGCCCGCAGAGCGCCGCGAGTCGCCGGGCCGCCTCGGATTCGTCAGTGATCCTGCGGTCGTCGAGATCGGCGATCCGCAGGGCGCGGTCGAGGAGTTCCTTCGATCCCGTGGCTGTGAGCTGGTTCAACGGCAGCAGACGAGCCGGGAGTTGAGGCAGCCGGTTCCTGGACGTCACCAGAACCCGATGCCGCGCGTCCCCCGGGAGTAACGGCCTCACCTGCTCCGGGGACGACGCGTTGTCAGCCAGGATCAGCATGGGGCCCCGGTCCCCGGCCCTCTCGGCCAGCACCGACCGGTACAGCACGGCCCGTTCGTCCGCCGTGGCCGGGACGTGCTCGGGCTCGACCCCCAGCGCCCGCAGCAGCGACTGCAGCGCCTGTTCGGCGGTGACCGGCGCCTCGTCGTAGCCGTGCAGGTCGACGAAGAGCACCCCGCCCGGGAACCACCCCCGCTCCCGGGCTTGGTGCGCGGCCGTCACCGCCAGCGCGGTCTTGCCGATGCCGCCGAGCCCGGACACGGCGGTCACGAGAACGGCCTCCTCCGCCGCCCCGTCCAGGGCGGCCAGCAACCGCCCCAGTTCGTCATCCCGCCCCGTGAAGCCGGCCGCCGGGGCTGGTAACGAGTCCAACGCCGTGGGTGCCGGGGCCCGCCCGCCGTACTCGACCTTCCCGATGACGGGGCCGGCGAAGTCACCCCCCTCGAAGTGGACGTGATCCTCGTACGCGCTCCTCACGCAGCGTCACCGCCCCGTCCCCGCTCTCCCAGCGCATAACGCACCACGAACACCCCGACCCCCACCACGGCCCCAGCCTCAACAACCGACACGGCCAGCAGTCCGCCCGACACCTGCCCGCCGCCCCAGTAGACACACAGACCGCTCATCGGCACGACGCAGAACGCCAGCACATCCACCACGCACTGCACGATCTTGCGCGCCGCCCGCCGCGCGTCGTTGCGATGAAACGTCTCCCAGCCGAAGACGTCCGTCGCACCGGCGAGTTGCGCCAGCCGCGGCCCCAGCTCCCCCCGTACGTACCGCCCGATCGCAGAGATCTTCTCGTCGTTGACCAAGTAGGTCCAGCCCAGCACCACGCACACCGGCGGCAGCGCCAGCAGCATCTCCGTGCGCTTGGCCTGCACCGCCGCCGCGATGACGGCGGCCACGACGGCCAGCGTCACGTACAGCAGGTTGTCCCGGAAGCCGATCCGCGCCTTCTGCTCGTCCTTGACGCTCTGGTACTCGGCGAGCAGCAACTGCCCCGCCGTGACGTCCTGTTCAGCCACTCGGACCCGCCCCTTCCCCCGAACCCATGGCAGTACCTTAGATGCGTGCCAGAGACAAAGCCCACCGTCGTGGTCCTCACCGCACTCGCACTCGAATACGCGGCCGTACGCGCGCACATCACCGACCGCGAGGAGAGAATCCTCCCCGGCCGCATCCCGGTCGAGATGGGCCGCCTGGCCGACAGCCCCTGGCGGGTGGCCCTCGCCGAGCTGGGCGAAGGCGCCCTGAACGCGGCGTCGTTGACGACGCAGATCCTCACCGGCCTGGACGCGGAGGCGGTGCTGTTCGTCGGCATCGCGGGCAGCCTGAAGAAGGACATCGGCATCGGGGACGTCGTCCTGGGAACCAAGGTCTACGGCATACACGGCGGCAAGTGGGCGAACGGCCGCTTCCTCTCCCGGCCGGAGGCCTGGCACGCGTCGCTCCCTCTCGTCCAGGCGGCCCGTTCGGCGGTACGGGACATGGAGGACGTACGCCCGCACTTCAAGCCGATCGCCGCCGGGGACGTGGTCCTGGCAGATGCACGGGCCGAGATCGCCGCCCACCTCCGCGAGCACTACAACGACGCCGCCGCGATCGAGATGGAAGGCTCGGGCGCGGCCCACGCGGCGCATGTGAACGGGCAGTTGGACGCGCTGGTGGTCCGGGGCATCAGCGACCGCGCCGACGCACGCAAGAGCAGGGGCGACGCGGCCGGCCACCAGGAACGGGCGGCCGAACAGGCGGCGGAGGTGGCGATGGCGGTGCTGCGCAAGCACCGGCCGCGCGACCGAGCCTCAGCCTCCAGCAGTGGCACCGGCACCGAGGAGGGCCCCCAACCCCCTGTATACGGCGGCGACCACATCCACTTCGAGGGCGGCACCTTCCACGGACCGGTCATCGGAAAGATCGCCGATCGACAGCCGTCCGGTCAGTGGCCGTAAGGAGCCGATCCACGGCCCGGTCCCGGTCGCGACCGCCACACTCCCGCCCCGCCCTCCCGGCTTCACCGGCCGCTCGGCAGAACTGGATCGCCTGCTCCCCCGCCTCGCGCCCACGTCGGACGAGAGCACCCCGCTGCCCATCTCCGCCGTCACCGGCATGGGCGGCATCGGCAAGACGGCACTCGCGGTGGAGGCGGCGCACCGGGCGCGGGCACCGGTTTTCCGCCCACCGTGCACCTGCACCGGGACCCGTGTGCGGCCGAGCGCACCTCCGGGCGCCGGGAAAGGGACGATCGGCCACCCGCCCCCGTACGTTCCTACAATGCGTGATTGTGTCCGAACCGACCGTGTTCACACCGGCGGCCCGGGCCTAGCTTGGTGCCCCGTGCGCCGACCCTCACCTCATGCCCAGCAGCCCGGCCCCCCGTTCAACGCCCCCGCCGCCCGCCGGCTGAGGGCGGCACTCGGCATGGGGCCCGAGCACGTCGCCCACGCGCTGTGCGTCTCGTACGGGCTGCCGTACGTCACGCCGGACCACGTGATCGCCTGGGAGCGCGGGACGCTCACGCCGAGCAGCCCGGAGCTGACCGCGCTCGCGGGCGTGCTGTGGTGTTCCCCGGGGGAGCTGATCGGGCGGCCCCGCACCCTGCGCGAGCACCGCATCGCCCGCGGCCTGGCCCCGGAGGACGTGGCCCGGGCGGTGGGCATGGACCTGCCCGGCTACCTGCGGATGGAGGAGACGGGCAAGTGGCGCGGCAACGACCGGCAGGGCGCCGGGCTCGCCGAGGCGCTGCGGCTGTCGCCGGCGGAGCTGGTCACGGTCACCGGGCGCGAGGCCCGGCTGGTGGAGTTGCTGCACAGCGCGGTGAGCACGCGCTGGCAGGCCTACGTGCGGCCGGTGGGGAAGGTCGTGTCGCTGGACCGGCGGGTCCTGGAGGGCACGCTGCGGCGGCTGCACGAGGACTACCAGGGCCGTATGGCGGCCACGCTGAGCTGGGGCGGCGGGGGCGGCGAGTCCGGCGAGGCGGGGCGTGAGTACCTCGCCGGGATCGTCGACACCTTCTGGGCCGCGGTGGAGGACCAGCGCGGTTAGAAGACCGACTCCGTCTCGTCCATCCGGTCCTTCGGGACCGTCTTCAGCTCGGTGACGGCCTCGGCCAGCGGCACCATCACGATGTCGGTGCCGCGCAGCGCGGTCATCCGGCCGAAGTCGCCCCGGTGGGCGGCCTCCACCGCGTGCCAGCCGAAGCGGGTGGCCAGGACGCGGTCGTACGCGGTGGGTACGCCGCCGCGCTGGACGTGGCCGAGGATGACCGGGCGGGCCTCCTTGCCGAGCCGCTTCTCCAGTTCGTACGCGAGCGCGGTGCCGATGCCGCGGAAGCGCTCGTGGCCGTACTGGTCGATCTCGCCCTTGCCGTAGTCCATGGTGCCGTCGGCGGGGTGGGCGCCCTCGGCGACGCAGATGACGGCGAACTTCTTGCCGCGCGAGAAGCGCTCCTCGACCATCTTCACCAGGTCGGCCGGGTCGAAGGCGCGCTCGGGAAGGCAGATGCCGTGGGCACCGGCGGCCATGCCGGACTCCAGGGCGATCCAGCCGGCGTGCCGGCCCATGACCTCGACGACCATCACGCGCTGGTGGGACTCGGCCGTCGTCTTCAGGCGGTCCATCGCCTCGGTGGCGACGCCGACGGCCGTGTCGAAGCCGAATGTGCGGTCGGTGGAGGAGATGTCGTTGTCGATGGTCTTCGGGACGCCGACCACGGGCAGGCCCGCGTCGCTGAGCATCCGCGCCGCCGTCAGCGTGCCCTCGCCGCCGATCGGGATCAGCGCGTCGATGCCGAAGTCGCGGGCGATGTCGGGGGCGTTCTCGCAGGCCTCGCGCAGCCGGTCGCGCTCCAGGCGGGAGGAGCCGAGGATGGTGCCGCCGCGGGCCAGGATGCCGCTGACGGACTCCAGGTCGAGGCTGCGGTAGCGGCTGTCCAGCAGCCCGGCGTAGCCGTCGACGAAGCCGATCACCTCGTCGCCGTAGTGGGTGACCGCTCGGTGCACGACCGACCGGATCACTGCGTTCAGGCCGGGGCAGTCGCCGCCTGCGGTGAGAACTCCGATACGCATCGTGCTGTGTCTCCTGCTCGCTTCTGATCCGGTGAGCCAGTGCCGATTGTTTCATGCTCCCCCGGCGGCCGCCGAACCCCCGGAGCCGGTCTCCCGGCCCCTTTCCACGGGACCTTGGTCCCGGCCGGACGGGCCTGATCTGACGGGCACCTAGTCCACCCCGAAGGGTATTGTCAAGAGGGTTCCGCTCACTCCGGTGGGCGATTTTTGTACAGAGAACGCCCCTCGAAGAACGCCCTCCCACAGAACGCCCCTCACGAGCGAGAACGGAGATCACGCGTGACGCGCAGCGTGTACGTGACCGGCATCGACCGCGGCGACGGCCGGCAGGTCGTCGAGCTGGGGGTCATGGAGCTGCTGACCCGGCAGGTCGACCGGGTGGGCGTCTTCCGCCCCCTGGTCCACGACGGCCCCGACCGTCTGTTCGACCTGCTGCGGGCCCGCTACCGGCTGACCCAGGACCCGGCGACGGTCTACGGCATGGACTACCAAGAGGCGTCCGCGCTCCAGGCCGAACAGGGCACCGACGAGCTGGTGGCCACCCTGGTGGACCGCTTCCACCTGGTCGCGCGGGACTACGACGTCGTCCTCGTCCTCGGCACCGACTTCGCCGACACCCAGCTCCCGGACGAGCTGGCGATGAATGCGCGCCTCGCCAACGAGTTCGGCGCGTCGGTGATCCCGGTGGTCGGCGGGCGCAAGCAGACCGCCGAGGCGGTGCGCGCCGAGACCCGCAACGCCTTCCGGGCGTACGACGGACTGGGCTGCGACGTGCTGGCGATGGTCGTCAACCGGGTGGCCCGCGCCGACCGCGAGGTGATAGCCGAGCGGCTCGCCGACCGCCTCCCCGTGCCCTGCTACGTGCTGCCCGACGAGCCCGCGCTGTCCGCTCCGACGGTCGCCCAGATCAGCCACTCCCTCGGGGCGAAGGTGCTGCTCGGCGACGACTCGGGGCTCGCCCGGGACGCGCTGGACTTCGTCTTCGGCGGTGCCATGCTGCCGACCTTCATCAAGGCCCTGACCCCCGGCTGCATGGTCGTCACCCCCGGCGACCGCGCGGATCTGCTGGTGGGCGCGCTGGCCGCGCACAGCGCGGGGACCCCGCCGATCGCCGGTGTGCTGCTCACCCTGGACGAGCGGCCCGGCGACGAGATCCTCACCCTCGCCGCCCGCCTCGCCCCCGGGACCCCGGTGATCTCGGTGCCCGGCTACAGCTTCCCGACCGCCGAACAGCTCTTCGCGATGGAGGGCAAGCTGAACGCGGCCACGCCGCGCAAGGCGGAGACGGCGCTCGGCCTGTTCGAGCGGCACGTCGACACCGCCGACCTGCTGGGACGGGTGTCCGCGCCGAGCAGCGACCGGGTCACGCCGATGATGTTCGAGCACAAGCTGCTGGAGCAGGCCCGCTCCGACCTGCGGAGGGTGGTGCTGCCGGAGGGCACCGAGGAGCGGGTGCTGCACGCGGCGGAGGTGCTGCTGCGGCGCGGGGTGTGCGAGCTGACCCTGCTGGGCCCCGTCGACCAGATCCGCAAGAAGGCCGCCGACCTCGGCATCGACCTCGGCGACTCGCACCTGATCGACCCGGCGACCAGCGAGCTGCGCGACGCCTTCGCGGAGAAGTACGCCAAGCTGCGCGCCCACAAGGGCGTCACCGTGGAGCTGGCCTACGACGTGGTCTCCGACGTCAACTACTTCGGCACCTTGATGGTCCAGGAGGGCCTCGCCGACGGCATGGTCTCCGGCTCGGTGCACTCCACCGCCGCGACGATCCGCCCGGCGTTCGAGATCATCAAGACCCGGCCGGGCGGCGGCGGCCCCGGGGACGCCTCGATCGTGTCCTCGGTGTTCTTCATGTGCCTGGCCGACAAGGTCCTGGTCTACGGCGACTGCGCGGTGAACCCCGACCCGAACGCCGAGCAGCTCGCCGACATCGCCATCCAGTCGGCGGCGACCGCCGCGCGGTTCGGTGTGGAGCCGAGGATCGCGATGCTGTCGTACTCGACGGGTACTTCCGGGACCGGCGCCGACGTGGACAAGGTGCGCCAGGCGACCGAGCTGGTGCGGGAGCGCCGGCCCGACCTGAGGATCGAGGGGCCGATCCAGTACGACGCGGCCGTGGAGCCGACGGTCGCCGCTACCAAGCTGCCGGGGTCGGAGGTCGCCGGGCAGGCGACCGTGCTGATCTTCCCGGACCTCAACACCGGCAACAACACCTACAAGGCCGTGCAGCGCTCGGCCGGCGCCATCGCGGTCGGGCCGGTACTGCAGGGTCTGCGCAAGCCGGTCAACGACCTGTCCCGGGGCGCCCTCGTCCAGGACATCGTCAACACCGTCGCCATCACGGCGATCCAGGCGCAGTCCTCGGACTCCGCCGGCTCTGTCGATTCCGCGGAGCCGTCCCCCGCCCTGACCACCCCGAGCGAGAAGGCAACCGCCCAGTGAGCAGCGCCACCCGAGTCCTCGTCCTGAACTCCGGCTCCTCGTCGGTGAAGTACCAGCTGCTCGACATGCGCGACGAGGCCCGGCTGGCGGCCGGACTCGTCGAACGCATCGGCGAGCAGACGTCCCGGCTGAAGCACTCCCCGCTCGCCCGCGGCGGCGAGAGCCGGGAGTGGAGCGGCCCGATCGCCGACCATGACGCCGCGCTGAAGGCCGTGGCCACCGAGCTGGCCAAGGACGGGCTGGGGCTCGACTCGCCGGAACTGGTGGCGATCGGGCACCGGGTGGTGCACGGCGGCAAGCACTTCACCGCGCCGACCGTCATCGACGAGAGAGTGCTCGCCGAGATCGAGCGGCTGATCCCGGTCGCCCCGCTGCACAACCCGGCGAACCTGACGGGCATCCGCACCGCCCGGCACCTGCGTCCGGACCTGCCGCAGGTCGCCGTGTTCGACACCGCGTTCCACACCACGATGCCGGAGGCGGCGGCGCGCTACGCGATCGACGTGCGGACCGCCGACGAGCACCGGGTGCGCCGCTACGGCTTCCACGGCACCTCACACGCGTACGTCTCCCGGGCGACGGCGAAGCTGCTCGGCAAGGCGCCCGAAGAGGTGAACGTCATCGTGCTGCACCTGGGCAACGGGGCGTCCGCGTCGGCCGTCGAGCGAGGCCGCTGCGTCGACACCTCGATGGGGCTGACACCCTTGGAAGGGCTGGTGATGGGTACGCGCTCGGGTGATGTGGATCCCGCGGTCATCTTCCATTTGGCACGTGTTGGCGGAATGTCCATCGACGAAATCGACACTCTTCTCAACAAGAAGAGCGGGCTGATCGGCCTGTGCGGCGACAACGACATGCGCGAGATCCGGCGCCGGATCGACGAGGGCGACCAAGAGGCGAAGCTCGCCTTCGACATCTACATTCACCGTTTGAAGAAGTACATAGGCGCCTATTACGCCGTGCTCGGCACCGTGGACGCGGTGGCGTTCACCGCCGGCGTCGGCGAGAACGCGGCACCGGTACGGGCGGCGGCCGTCGCGGGCCTGGGGGCCCTGGGCCTCGCGGTGGACGACGAGCTGAACGCGGTGCTCGGCGACGAGCCGCGGCTGATCTCACCGGCGCACGCGCCGGTCGCGGTCGCGGTGGTGCCGACGGACGAGGAACTGGAGATCGCGACACAGACCTACGCACTGGTCGGGAAAGGCAACTGAGAGGAAAGCAACTGAGCGCGAACCCTCTCACTTGTACCTTCCGCCAGACGGAATATTCCGTAGCGAAACAAACCGATAGGATCGATCCATGCGCCGTTCGAAAATCGTCTGTACTCTCGGCCCCGCGGTCGACTCCCATGAGCAGCTCGTCGCACTGATCGAGGCGGGCATGAACGTGGCCCGCTTCAACTTCAGCCACGGCTCGCACGCAGAGCACCAGGGCCGGTACGACCGGGTCCGTGCCGCCGCCAAGGAGACCGGCCGGGCCGTCGGTGTCCTCGCCGACCTCCAGGGCCCGAAGATCCGACTGGAGACCTTCGCCGAGGGCCCGGTCGAGCTGGTGCGCGGTGACGAGTTCACCATCACCACCGAGGACGTGCCGGGTGACAGGACGATCTGCGGCACCACCTACAAGGGGCTGCCCGGTGACGTCACCAAGGGCGACCAGGTCCTCATCAACGACGGCAACGTCGAACTGAAGGTCACCGAGGTCGAGGGCCCCCGGGTGCGGACGATCGTCATCGAGGGCGGTGTCATCTCCGACCACAAGGGCATCAACCTGCCCGGCGCGGCCGTCAACGTGCCCGCGCTGTCCGAGAAGGACGTCGAGGACCTGCGGTTCGCCCTCCGGATGGGCTGCGACATGGTCGCCCTGTCCTTCGTCCGGGACGCCAAGGACGTCGACGACGTGCACCGCGTCATGGACGAGGAGGGCCGCCGGGTCCCCGTCATCGCCAAGGTGGAGAAGCCGCAGGCGGTGGAGAACATGGAGGACGTCGTGATGGCGTTCGACGGTGTGATGGTCGCGCGCGGCGACCTCGCCGTCGAGTACCCGCTCGAGAAGGTCCCCATGGTGCAGAAGCGCCTCATCGAGCTGTGCCGCCGCAACGCCAAGCCGGTGATCGTCGCGACCCAGATGATGGAGTCGATGATCACCAACTCGCGCCCGACCCGCGCCGAGGCCTCCGACGTGGCCAACGCGATCCTGGACGGTGCCGACGCGGTCATGCTCTCCGCCGAGTCCTCGGTCGGCGCCTACCCGATCGAGACCGTGAAGACCATGTCGAAGATCGTCACCGCGGCCGAGCAGGAGCTGCTCTCCAAGGGCCTGCAGCCGCTGGTCCCCGGCAAGAAGCCGCGCACCCAGGGCGGTTCGGTCGCCCGCGCGGCCTGCGAGATCGCCGACTTCCTCGGCGGCAAGGGCCTCATCGCCTTCACCAAGTCCGGTGACACGGCCCGCCGTCTGTGCCGCTACCGCGCGGTCCAGCCGATCATCGCCTTCACCACGGACGAGTCCACCCGCAACCAGCTCACCCTCAGCTGGGGCGTGGAGTCCCACGTCGTGCCGTTCATCAGCAGCACCGACGAGATGGTGGACCTGGTCGACCAGGAGGTCACCAAGCTGGGACGCTTCGGCGCCGGCGACACGGTCATCATCACCGCCGGCTCACCCCCCGGCGTCCCCGGCACGACCAACATGGTCCGCGTCCACCACCTGGGCGGCGGCGCGCGAGACTGACGCCGGTCTCCCCCCACTACACCGAGGGCGCCCCCTGCTCCATTTGGCAGGGGGCGCCCTCGGCGCGGGTGCGGCTTCCGGACTGGCCTGGGGGGTGTCAGTCGGTGGTGTACTGCCGCATTCCGGGGATGGTCAGGGTGCCGCCGAACTGGGCGGCCTGGGTGACCTTCACGTTGGTGAAGTAGATCCAGGGCAGGTCCAGCGGGGGCGGGTTGTCCGGGGTGAAGGTGACCGGGATCAGGCCGAGCAGGTTGCCGGAGATGCTCTCGGTGTACATCACCGTGTCACCGCCGCGGATGGTGGACGTGGTGCCCTTGCCCGCCTGCACGTGGTAGGTCTTGCCGACCGTCTTGTCCTTGACGATCTGGTGCAGGTCACCGATGTCGGTGCCCTTGGAGATGACGTACTTCAGCACCTTCTTCTTGGTGCCGCTGCGGGTCTGCACCTCGACTATGCCCTGGTAGTCGGCGCCGTTGAGCGTCAGCGAACTGGCCTGGAGGTACCACGGCTCGTCGGCCACGGCGATCTTGTTGTCGACGCCGCCGCCGTCCTCCGCGGCGATCGGGCAGTTCGCCGGGTCCACGGTGGAGGAGGCGCTGGGGGCCGGCGAGTCGGCGGCCGTCCCGGCCGCGTCCTTGGCGGCCTCGGTGACCTTCTTTTCCGTCTCGGCGGCGGTGCCGGTCGCCTTCTCGGCCGTGCCCCCGACGGTCTTCTTCACCGTCTCGGTGACCTTGCCGGTCGTCCCGCTCCCGGTGCCGGACCCGCTGCCGGAGGTGTCCTTGTCCGCGTCGTCGGACGTGCCGGACGAGTCCGAGGAGCCGGACGTCTGGGTAGCGGAAGGCGACGGGCTCGCCGTCGGCTCGGAACCGGAGTCACCCGTCCCGCTGCCGCCGGTGAAGATGTCGGTGATGGCGCCGCCGATGACCTCCAGCAGGTTCTCGCTGGTCGGTGACTCCGACGGGGTCGGAGCGGCGTCGGACGTCGCCGACTGCTCCGTCTTGGTGCCCGAGGCGGTCGAGGACGGCGAGGGGCTCGGCTCGGACTTGGCGTCCCCGTCGTCGGAACCTGAATCCGACGAAGAGGACGAACCAGAGGAAGAGGAAGAGGAAGAGGAAGAACCGGACTTGCCGTCCGAGGACGAGGAGTCCTGCGAACTCTCGGAGCCCTGCGTGTCCTCGGAATCACCCCCGGACGTCTTGTCGCCGCCGCTCGCGTCCTTCGACGCGGACGGCGAGGGAGCCTCCGGCTCCGTGACCTCGCCGGCCTCCAGGGCCTTCATGCAGGCCTCGTACTCCTGGGCCGTCATGTGGTCCGCGGAGCTGGCCGCCGGGTTGTTGTCGGCGACCGCGAAGGAGCCGGTGAAGCCCATGCCCATGAGGACGGCGGTGGGCATCGCCGCCATGGCTATCGCCCGGCCGCCGGGCATGTGGAACCTGGTGAACAGCGGCTTCCGGGGTGCCGCGTGGCGCGGTCCGGATCTCTCACGGGATGATTCCGCGTCAGTCCCGTGGGTGACCTCGTCAGTCGGCACTGTGCCTCCCGTTCGCCCCGTTGGCCGGGGTCGTTCCTGACAGATCCTTGGTCTCGTCCGGCTCGTCGGCGGGCAGCGGGGTTCCGGCCTCGGGCAGCGGGATGCCCGCGTCGGGCCCCGCGTCAGCCGGGGCGCCCCCGTCGACGGGGGCGTCTCCGTCGTCCACCGCGCCGCCCTTCGCCACGGCCCCGCCCCCCTTGGCCGGCGCCCAGGCGACCGCCATGGCGCCGCCGAACATCGCGAACAGGAAGCCGACGAGGAAGCCGCCGAAGTTGGAGACGGGGATCGACACCAGCGCCAGCAGAATCGCCGCGACACCCGCGAAGGTCCGCACGTGCTGCTGGAACCAGAGACTGAAGCCCAGCACCACCAGCAGTACGCCGATGATCAGCGATCCGGCTCCGGCCGTGGTGGACATCGCGACCGTCAACTGGCCGAAGTGGAGTTTCGCGTACGGGAAGTACATGATCGGTACGCCGCCGATCATGACGTACAGACCCGCCCAGAACGGACGGCCACCCCGCCAGGCGCGGAAGTTCCGCCGAAGGACCCGGAGGTAGTGCTCATCGCGGCCAGGCACGGCAGGAGTCTCGGCGCTCATGGAAAACAGCTCCCTGGTACGGCTGTGGTGAGGGTGGTACTGCGATGGAGATACAGGGGGATGCTGAGCCGCGGGTGGTGCGGTGACGGGCGGGGTGCGGCCGGGAGCCCCGGCCGCACCCCGGCCCGTCAGTGAGCGCCTAGTAGCACTCGACACCCTTGCCGCTGCCCCAGCTCAGACCCATGTGGAGGTTGGCGAGCTTGAAGGTGCCGGCCGTGGTGGCCCACGCCGTCTGCTTCACGCCGGTCAGCGTCACCTCGTCGGCCTGCTGAGCGAACCCGTACGGGCTCGACGTGTGCTTCTCGTACTCACCGGCCTTCGGCTTCGGGCCCTTGGTGGCACTGCCGGCCGCGACGCCGATGTCGATCTGCTTGAACACGGCGTTCTCGGCGTCGAGGTTGGCGACGTCGATGTAGAGCTGCTCCGCGGCGACGGGCGTGCCCTTGTCACCCGCGGTCAGCTTCAGCGTGACCGACTTGTTCAGGAACGGGATCGGCGTGACGACGGACTGGCACATGTTGGTGATGCTGGCGTCGTTGAACGCCGAGACCGCCACCGGGTGGGCCTGGTTCTCACTGCCGTCGAGGCTCTTGCCGGTGTCGAGGGAGCCGTACTGGGTGAAGCCGTGGCCGACGAGCTCGCCCGCCGACACCTTGAACTCCTGCCCCGACACACTGAACGACGCGGCAAGAGCGCCCTGCGCGAGGGCGACACCTATCGCGGCCGTCGCGGCGACGCTGGGCACCATGACCACAGCGAACCGCTTCCATCTGGTCCCGCCACGCACCTGGGACTCCATATTTCCTCCTTCTCGGACGTACATCTCCTGCTCCGGGTCGCCGCCGTGAACGGCGGTTCGGCCGGGCAGAGATGGGAGAAGTGCTACGTCCTCGGGAAGGGGAGCGCCCGCGCTCGGCGGCACGGATACCGTGCCCGAATCACCGGCGATCACCCCCGAGCGACAACCACTGGTCGCGCCTGACACGCATCACGCACAACCTTGCCGGACAGGCTTCACGGTGGGTGGGACACCCGTTGCGAAGACCCCCCTGTCCAAGGGCCGGCGTCACTGCCGCCGACCCTGCTCGGTGGGGACCCAGGAAGTCCCGTGACCCGATTGGCTGTCGGGGTACGGGAAGGGACCGAGCGTGGCCGATCGTGGTGCATTCTCGGCCCGGGCACAAGGGGGTTCGTTACTCGCTAGTAACGGCCGGATAACCGGATCACGACCCGCAGGCCTCCTCCGGCGACGCTCGGTGGCGCCAAGTGGCCGGACAAAACTATTGATCGTTGGACAGAACCAGACAGAACAAGAGGCCTGACTTACTGCTAGTAACAGCCTGCGCGATTACCAAGATTTGGTAAAGCGCGGTCGCGCCGGGGCCCCGTCGACAGAACCTTCACCCAGGCACCACGCACCGGCCGCCCGACGGCCGGTGGTGACGAGGCCCCCGCGCCGGCGGTCAGAACAGCGCGCGCGCCAGGGCCCGGCGGGCCGCGGCCACCCGCGGATCGTCCGCGCCCACGACCTCGAACAGCTCCAGCAGGCGCAGCCGTACGGCGTCCCGGTCGCTGCCCGCGGTCCGCGCGACCGTGTCGGTCAGCCGCCCGAAGGCGTCCTCGACGTGGCCGCCCACCAGGTCCAGGTCGGCGGCGGCGATCTGCGCGGCGGGGTCGGCCGGCCGGTCCGCGGCGTCCTTGCGCACCTGCTGCGGGTCCGCGCCCTGCACCCGCTGGAGCAACTCCGCCTGCGCGAGGCCCAGCTTGGCCTCGGTGTTGCCCGGGTCGTCGGCGAGGACGTTCTTGTAGGCCTGGACCGCGCCGCCCAGATCACCGGCGTCCAGCGCCCGTACGGCCGCCTCCAGGAGCGCGTCGTACGGGCCCTCCGGCTCGGCGGCGGCAGCGGGCGCACCGCCCGGCTCCGCCTCGGGATCGACGGTCAGACCGGTCAGCCCGAAGCGCTGCTCGGCGACCTGCACCAACTGGTCGAGGGTCTGCCGGATCTCCGCCTCGCCGGCGGCCCCCTGGAAGAGCGGCAGCGCCTGCCCGGCGACGACGGCGAACACCGCCGGGATCCCCTGGATCCCGAACTGCTGCATCAGCATCTGGTTGGCGTCGACATCGATCTTGGCGAGCAGGAAGCGCCCGTTGTACTCGACGGCCAGCCGCTCCAGCACCGGGCTCAGCTGCTTGCAGGGCTGGCACCACTCGGCCCAGAAGTCGATGACGACGGGCACCTCGGCGGAGCGCTGCAGTACATCGCGCTCGAAGCCGGCCTCGTCGACGTCGATGACGAGGTCGGCGGGCGAGACGCCCCCTCCCCCGCCCTTCCGGGCCGCTTCGGCGCGCGCCTGCTCCGCCTTCGCCTTGGCCTCCTGGGCCGCCTTCACCGCGGCGAGGTCGACGACTCCGCTCATGGACATGTTCCGTGGCTGCATGCGTCTATCCTCCCCCGTCCGCGCGTGTGAATGAAAAGCGAGCGGTACGGCGGGCGCCGGGTCCCCACCCCGCGTCGAACAGCCGTACGGCCACAAGCCCGTGCACGTCCAGCACGAGCTTTCGCTACGAGTCGTAGCGTAATACCAAGGGTAGCCCTCCCGAACCCCCGAACCGGTGATCTCCCTCACGACCGGCCGAAAACGGCCGGTTATCGTCAGGGCATGCAGAGCCGCAGCCCCGCCGGGCGCCCCGGCCGCCCGCGCAACGCCGCCGCGGACGCGGCCATCCTCGCCGCCACCCGTCAGGCACTGGTCGAGCTGGGCTGGTCCAAGCTCACCCTGGGCGACGTGGCGACGCGCGCCGGGGTCGCGAAGACGACGCTGTACCGCCGCTGGGCGGGCAAGAACGAACTCGTCGTCGACGCCGTCGCCGAACTCTTCGACGAACTGTGCCTGCCCGACCGGGGCAGCCTGGCCGAGGACATCGAGGGCGTGGTGCTGCAGTTCGCGGCGATCCTGGCCCGGCCGGAGGCGAAGAGCGGACTGATGGCCGTGGTGGCGGAGTCCACCCGGGACGCGGCCCTGCGCGAGCGCATCCGCGAGTCGATCGTCGAACGGCAGAAACGGCTGGTGGCGGAGGGCCGCGCCCGGGCCCAGCGACGCGGCGAGCTGCCTCCCGAGACGGATCCCGCGGAGGCAGCCCGCACGGCCGACCTGATCTTCGACGTGGTCGCCGGCGCGGTGGTCCACCGCACCCTGGTGAGCGCGGAACCGGCCGACGAGGAGTGGGTACGCAGCTTCACCAGGGTGCTACTCCTGGGGTTGCAGGGGGCGGCGCCGGACGCCTAGACGCTGAGAACGCCAGGCACTAGAACCCGGCGGGCTCCGTGTACACCCCCCACTCGTCGCGCAGCACCCCGCAGATCTCGCCCAGGGTGGCCTCGGCGCGTACGGCGTCCAGCATCGGCTCGATCATGTTGGAGCCGTCGCGGGCGGCGGCGAGCATCGCGTCGAGGGCAGCGCGGACGCGGGCGTCGTCCCGAGCGGTCTTCCGGTCCCCCAGGAGCCGAACCTGCTCGCGTTCCACCTCGTGGCTGACCCGGAGGATCTCCAGGTCGCCGGTGACCGATCCGGTGTGGACGTTGACGCCCACGACGCGCTTGTCGCCCTTCTCCAGGGACTGCTGGTAGCGGAAGGCGGACTCGGCGATCTCGCCGGTGAACCAGCCGTCCTCGATGCCGCGCAGGATGCCGGAGGTGATGGGACCGATGGGGTGCCGCCCGTCCGGGTGGGCCCGCAGTCCGCGCTCCTTGATCTGGTCGAAGATCTTCTCGGCGTCCGCCTCGATGCGGTCGGTGAGCTGCTCCACGTACCACGAACCGCCCAGCGGGTCGGCCACGTTGCCGACGCCGGTCTCCTCCATCAGCACCTGCTGGGTGCGCAGGGCGATCTCGGCGGCCTGCTCGCTGGGCAGGGCCAGGGTCTCGTCGAGGGCGTTGGTGTGCAGGGAGTTGGTGCCGCCGAGCACCGCGGCGAGCGCCTCCACCGCCGTACGCACCACGTTGTTGTACGGCTGCTGTGCGGTGAGCGAGACGCCCGCGGTCTGGGTATGGAACCGGAGCCACTGCGCCTTGTCGCTCTTCGCGCCGTACACGTCCCGCATCCAGCGGGCCCAGATGCGGCGCGCCGCGCGGAACTTGGCGATCTCCTCGAAGAAGTCGACGTGCGCGTCGAAGAAGAAGGACAGGCCGGGCGCGAAGACGTCGACGTCCAGGCCGCGGCTCAGGCCCAGCTCCACGTACCCGAAGCCGTCCGCGAGGGTGTACGCCAGCTCCTGCGCGGCCGTCGCACCGGCCTCGCGGATGTGGTAGCCGGAGACGGACAGCGGCTTGTAGGCGGGGATGCCGGCGCTGGTGTACTCCATCAGGTCGCCGATGAGGCGCAGGTGGGGCTCGGGCTGGAAGAGCCACTCCTTCTGGGCGATGTACTCCTTGAAGATGTCCGTCTGGAGCGTGCCGTTGAGGACGGACGGGTCGACGCCCTGCCGTTCGGCGGCGACCAGGTACATGCAGAAGACGGGCACGGCCGGCCCGCTGATGGTCATGGAGGTCGTCACGTCGCCGAGCGGGATGTCCTTGAACAGGACCTCCATGTCGGCAGCGGAGTCGATGGCGACCCCGCAGTGGCCGACCTCGCCCAGCGAGCGCGGGTCGTCGGAGTCGCGGCCCATGAGCGTCGGCATGTCGAAGGCGACGGAGAGGCCGCCGCCGCCGTTGCGGAGGATCATCTTGTAGCGCTCGTTGGTCTGCTCGGCGTTGCCGAACCCGGCGAACTGCCGGATGGTCCACGTACGCCCTCGGTAGCCGGTCGGATACAGGCCGCGCGTGAAGGGATACTCCCCCGGCCAGCCGATCCGCTCGAAGCCGTCGTAGGTGTCCCCCGGTCGGGGCCCGTACACCGGCTCCACGGGGTCGCCGGAGAGCGTGGTGAAGTCTGCGTCGCGCTTGCGTGCGGCGTCGTACCGGGCCTGCCAGCGTCGGCGGCCCTCCTCGATGGCGTCAGCGTCCATACCCTCGAATTTACTAGGACGTCCTAGTAAATGATAGTGGTGCAGGTCAGGACACGCGTGCGGGACACCTCGGCGCACCCGTTACGCTCGACACCATGAAGAGGAGCGTCCTGACGCGTTACCGGGTGATGGCCTATGTCACCGCCGTACTGCTGGTCCTGCTGACGGTCGGCGTCATCGGGAAGCGGCTGCTGCACCTGGACGGGTTCGGCAGCTTCACCACGATGGTCGGCATCGCCCACGGCTGGCTGTACGTGCTGTACCTGATCTTCGCCTTCGACATCGGCAACAAGGCGAAGATGCCGGTCGGCCGCCTTCTCTGGGTGCTGCTGGCGGGCACCGTCCCCACCGCCGCCTTCTTCGTGGAGCGCCGCGTGACCCGCGAGGTGGAGCCGCTCATCGCGCAGGACGCCGAACCCAAGCCCGCCGCGGCCTGACGCCTCGCGGAGGCCCGGGCGGCGCGTGCTGGTCGGCGGACGGCGTTCAGCCCTCGTCGAAGTCCCGCGCAGCGACCCGCAGCGGGCGCAGCAGGGCGAAGATCTCGGCGCACTCCTCCGCGTCGTACGCACCGAGGCCGAAGTCCATGGCCATCAGGTCGCGGGTGGCTGCGTCGACGACCTCGCGGCCCTTGTCGGTGATGGTGGCGAGGGTGCCGCGGCCGTCGTTGGGGTTGGGGCGCTTGGCCACCAGGCCGGACTTCACCAGGCGGTCGACCGTGTTGGTCACCGAGGTCGGGTGCACCATCAACCGCTCGCCGATCTTCGACATCGGCAGCTCGCCCGCCTTGGAGAAGGTGAGCAGTACCAGTGCCTCGTACCGCGCGAAGGTCAGCCCGTACGGCTTGACCACCGCGTCGACCTCGGCGAGCAGGATCTGGTGCGCACGCATGATCGACGTGATCGCGGCCATGGACGGCACGTTTCCCCAGCGCTGCTTCCAGAGCTCGTCGGCGCGGGCGATGGGGTCGAAGGGGAGACTGAGGGGCTTTGCCACGTCATCAGACCCTACCGGTCGGTCATATCGTGGTCAGCACCGTCTCGGCCTTCGGTCACCGGCCTTCGGTCGCCTGCCTTCGGTCACCGGCCTTCGGTCACCTTCGGTCACCGGCCGTCCGGCGCGGCTGCCGGACCCGGCTCCGCCACCGGGCTGTCCTCGTCGGCCGCCCGTCGGGCCGCGACCGCCAGCAGGACGCAGCACACCGCGCCCAGCGCACCCGCCCCCACCACGGTCGTGCGCACCCCCGCGGCCTCCGCCGCGACCCCCGCCAGGGCCATCCCCACCCCCTGGGAGGTCATCAGCCCGGCGGTGAGCAGGGTCATCGCACGGCCGCGCACCGCGTCCGGCACCACCCGGACCAGCCGCTGGTCGACGCCCAGGGTGTACGCGGAGCCCGCCCCGGAGAGAGCCAGCAGGAGCAGGGAGACGGCGAGTCCGGGGCGCAGCGCGAAGGCCAGGTAGGGCAGCAGGGTCAGACAGACCAACGGCAGCGCGATCCGCTCCCGGGTCGCGGGGCGCAGCCGGGCGCCCGCGTACAGCTCGCCCGCGATGGTGCCGACGGGCATCGCGCACATCAGCAGGCCGAGGGCGGCCGGGCCGGCGCCGAGCGTGTCGGCGTAGGGGGCCGCGAGGGCCTCGGGGGCGACGGCGAAGGCCGGCGGGATCCAGAACAGCAGGAACAGCACGCGGATCCGGCGGTCGGCGAGGACCCGCCGCGCGCCCCGCAGGGAGTCCCGCACCAGCGCTCCGCCGTCGTGGGCGCGGGCCGGGCGGCGGCGGGTGCCCAGGCGCAGCAGCACGGCCGAGGCCAGGAAGGTGCCCACGGTGATCAGCAGGGCCTGCCGCGGTGAGGCCACCGTCAGCAGCAGACCGCCCAGGCCGAAGCCGACGAGCAGCGCGCTCTGCGCGGTGATGCGCAGCAGGGAGCGGCCGAGGACGAAGAGGTCGCCGTCGCCGAGGATGTCCGCGAGGGTGGCCATCCGGGTGCCGGCGAACACCGGGGAGACGACCGCGAGGCAGCAGCGCAGGGCGAGCAGGACGGCGATGGGGACGCCGGGCGCCGTCATCGGCACCACGCAGGCCGCGCACACCAGGTCGCACACGACCAGTACCCGCCGGGCCGGGAAGCGGTCGGCGGCCCCGGCCAGCAGGGTGCCGCCGACGACGTACGGCAGGAAGCCGAGCGCCCAGGCCAGCGCGCTCAGCAGCGGGGAGCCCGTGACGTCGTAGACGAGGACGGAGAGGGAGATCTCGGCGACGATCACGCCGAGCATGGACATCAGGTGCGCGGCGAAGACGGCGCGGAACTCGCGGACGGCGAAGACGCGGCGGTACCCGGCGGGCCGCTCGGGGCCGGACGCGGGCTGCACCTTGGCCGCGGGCGCGGACCGCGGCTCGGCTGTGGGCTCGCGCCCGGGATCGCGTGCCGGCTCGGGTGGGGGTACTTCCCGCACCTGGGTCTCTTCTGGCATGGGCAGCAGCCTGCGGCGATCCGTCCCACCACCCTAGTCTTTCGCCTCCAGCCGAATCTTTCCCTCCTCTTGACTGCCGAATCTTTCCCTCCTTGTGACTCCGGAGCCCCCATGCCCTCGTATCTGCACTTCGGTGAGGACGACTTCCTGCGCTGCCGGTTCGCCGTGTCGCCGCTGTGGGAGACGCAGGAGGCGGTGCGGACGCTGAAGCGGCCGGACCGGCACGGATACCACGCGCCGTGGCTGCGAAGGTTCCGGGCGGCGGCCGACGCGCTGGACCTGTCGGGCGTGTGGCTGCTGATGCCGCGCCGGGGGCACTCCCCGGACTGGCTGTGCCCGCCACCGGTCGGGCCGGCGGCCGGGTTCGAGGAGGAGATCGCCGCGGTGCGGGCGGCGGACCCGGAGGCCGCGCGGGAGGACACCGCGCGTTCGCTCGCGGACACCCCGGGGGCGGCGGACTCCCCGTACGGGCGGGCCTGGATGCGGGACCCGGAGCGGATGGTGGCCGAGTTGGCGGACACCCTGGAGCGGGTCTGGCACACCCTCGTCGAGCCGGAGTGGCCCCGGCTGCGGGCCCTGCTGGAGGCCGACGTCGCCTTCCACTCGCGGCGGCTGGCCGAGGTGGGTCTCGGCGGGCTGCTGCCGGAGATCAACCGCCGGTGCGGCTGGCGGGCCGGGACGCTGACCGTGGAGTCCCAGGGCCGGCACGAGCGGCATCTGGGCGGGCAGGGGCTGGTGCTGATGCCGAGCGTGTTCGTGTGGCCGGACGTGGTCAGCGGCTTCGACCCGCCGTGGCAGCCGACCCTGGTGTACCCGGCGCGGGGCATCGGCGGCCTGTGGAAGGACGGACCGGCGGACGACGACGCGCTGGCCCGGCTGCTGGGCCCCAACCGGGCCGCCGTCCTCGCCGCCCTGGACGAGCCGGCCGCCACCTCCGCCCTCGCCCACCGCCTCGGCCTCGCCCCGTCGTCGGTCTCCGCGCACCTGACCGTGCTGCGCGCGGCCGGCCTGTTGCTGTCGCGGCGCTACGGCCATCAGGTGCTGTACGAGCGGACGCCGCTGGGAATGGCGCTGGTGTCGGGCGGCCGGTGAGCGGGGACTTGGACGGACGGTCCGGCAAGTACGGTCGGCCGGGGGGCGTTTGAGCGACCGCTCAAACAGGTGTACCGTCCGCCGAGGGAGTTTGAGCGGTCGCTCAAACGCCGTACGGACCAGGGGGATTCGCATGTGGGAGCCGGGGCTCTACGTGGAGGCGCGGATCCTCGCCGACCTCGACGAGCTGTGGACCCACACCCAGGACCCGGCCCTGCGCCGACGCTGGGACCTGCGCCTCACCCGGATCGACCAGCTCCCGCGCGCGGAGGGCGGACCACTGCGCTACCGGTACGCAGCCCGCCCGCTGCCGTTCCTGACGGTCACCGCCACCGCCGTGGGCGCGAGGGAACGCGAGCGTCCGGACGGCAGCCGCACCTCGGTCCTGCGCTTCGCCTGCGCGCACCCGCTGTCGCCGCTCGTCGAGGGCAGCGGGTACTGGCGCTACCTGCCCGACGGCGACGGCGTGCGGTTCGCGGCGGGCTGCGACTACCGGCCGCGCTGGGGCCGCTTCGGCGCGCTTGCCGACCGCTGGGCGGTCCGTCCGCTGACCCGCTGGGCGACGGCCTGGTCCTTCGACCGGCTGCGGCTGTGGCTGGAGCGGGGAGTCACGCCCGAGCGGGCCCTGCGCAACTGGGTGGCGGAACTGGCCGTCCGTGCGGCGGTGGCGGTCGGCGCCGCGGGGGCGCTGGCCGCCGGTCTGGACCCGGCGCAGCGGGTCCTCGGGACGTTCGCGGCCTCCCTGGCGTTCCTGTGCCCGCTGCTGCTGAGCGTGGCCCTGTGCCTGGCGCTGTTCGCCCCGCCGCTGCCCGGCACCCCGGCCGCCCGCCGCTGCCTGCGCCGGCCGCCGGACCCCGTACGACCGCCCCGGCTGATGCGAGCACTGGAGAACCCCTGATGATCTCGGCGCGACGCCCGGCGCACGGCGGCGGTACGGAGGAGCCGGCGTGAGCCCGGAGACCAGCAAGGCCCGGGAGACGGGCGGCAGCACCCCGGGAACAGGAGGGAAGCCCCTGGAGACCCGAGGGGAGCCCCTGACCACCGGAGGGAAGACCCCGGAGGCCGGGGTGAAGACCCGGGAGGCCTCAAGGAAGGCCTCAGGGAAGGCCTCGGAGACAGGCGGCAAGACCCCGGAGGCTGGGGCCGGGGCCCCGGAGGCCGTGAGCAGAACCCGGGAGGCTGGGGCCAAGGCCCCGGACACCGGAGGCAAGGCCCTGGAGACGAGGACCAGGCTCCTCGACGGCGCCCTGCGCACCCTCACCGAGCAGGGCATCGCCAGGACGTCGGCCCGTACGGTGGCCGCGGCCGCGGGAGTCAATCAGGCACTGGTCTTCTACCACTTCGGCTCGGTGGACGAACTCCTCGCGGCGGCCTGCCGCTACGGCGCGGAGCGCTCGGTGGCCCGGCACCGCGGCCGCCTGGCGGCGGTGCGGTCGCTCTCCGAACTCCTCGCCCTGGGCCGCCGGATCCACGAGGAGGAGCGCGCCGGCGGCCATGTCACCCTGCTCGGCCAGCTGCTGGCGGGCGCCCAGACCCACCCGGCGCTGGGCCCGGCCACGGCGGCGGGCCTCGACCTGTGGATCACGGAGATCGAGCGGGTCCTGGAACGGGTCCTGTCCGACACCCCGTTCGCCGAGCTCACCGACCCGGCGGGCCTGGCCCGTGCCATCGCCGCGTCGTTCGTCGGCCTCGAACTCTACGAGGGCGCGGACCCGGCCGGCGCCACCTCCGCCCTGGACGCGCTGGAGCAACTGGGCGTACTGGTGGGAGCGTTGGAGACCCTGGGACCGGTGGCCCAGCGGGCGGTCCGCCAGCACCTGCGCCGGGCGGCCGGGCGACGGTGACGGCGGGGGCCACGCCGTCGGGGGCCGGTGACCTTGCCACCGAGCCGCTCACCCGGTCGGCCCCGCCCCTGCCCCGGCGCTCGCGCCTGTCCGCTCCTCGCCCCCTACTCCTACTCCTGCCTCGGCCCCTGCCCGGACAGGTGCCGCTCGACCGTCTCCACCTTGGAGGTGAGGCCGTCCGTCACCCCGGGGCGGATGTCCGCCTTGAGGACCAGGGAGACGCGGGGGGCGCGGGCCTCGACGGCGGCGACAGCGCGTCCGACGACGGCCATGACCTCGTCCCACTCACCCTCGATCGAGGTGAACATCGCGTCGGTGCGGTGGGGCAGGCCCGACTCGCGGACCACCCGGACGGCGTCGGCGACGTACTCCCCCACGTCCTCGCCGACGCCCAGCGGCGTCACGGAGAAGGCGACGATCATGCGTTGACGACCCCTTCCTTGCGGACGCGGGCGGCGATCACCGCGTCCTCGGCCTCCCGCCGGAGCCGTCGCTCGGCGAAGAAGCCGCCGGTGGGCAGGACGGAGAGGACGAAGTAGAGGGCGGCGGTGCGCAGCGACCACTTGGCCCGGTTCCAGGCGTCCGCCCAGAAGACGACGTAGAGGACGAACAGGATGCCGTGGATCGCGCCCATCACGGGCACCGCGTTGAAGTCCGTGGTCCGCTTCAGCACCGAGCAGACGAGCAGGATCAGGAAGGACACGGCCTCGGGGGCCGAGACCAGGCGGAGGCGGCGGAGGGCGGAGGCGGTCTTGAGGTCCACGGGTCACCTTCGGGGGGTCGGCAGGAGTGCGCGTCGCCGGTCTGCGGCTTTGTGAACACGCGCACAAGCGTCCGTCCATTGTGGCAAACCGCCACACTGAGGGTTCGCTCAGGGTCCGTCTCCTCCCCTGGGCGCTGGCCGCTCCGCCCACCCGGCGGCTACCTTCCCTTGCGTGGCGATGTTTCGACTGCAGGGCGGCAAGGTGCTGGCCGTCGACATGACCGGGGACACCGTTCGGGCGAAGAACGGCGCGATGGTCGCGTACGACGGACAGATGGCCTTCAAGAAGCTGACGGGCGGCGGCGAGGGGCTCCGGGGGATGGTGACCCGGCGGCTCACCGGCGAGCAGATGACCATGATGGAGGTGAAGGGGCACGGGACGTGCTGGTTCGCGGACCGCGCCTCCGACATCAACCTCATCGGCCTCCAGGGGGACAAGCTCTACGTCGAGTCGAGCAGCCTGCTCGCCACCGACGCGGGGCTGAGGACCGGGACGACCTTCACCGGGCTGCGCGGGGCCTCGCAGGGCAACGGGCTGTTCACCACCACCGTGGAGGGCCACGGGCAGGCGGCGATCATGTCGGACGGGCCGGCGGTGGTGCTGCGGGTGAGCGCGCAGTACCCGCTCTGCGTCGACCCCGGCGCGTACGTCGCGCACCAGGGGAACCTGCGGCAGTCCTTCCAGTCCGGTGTGACGTTCCGCACGTTCCTCGGGGAGGGCGGCGGCGAGGCGTTCCAGATCCGCTTCGAGGGCGACGGACTGGTGTACGTCCAGCCCAGCGAGCGCACCACGATCGCGGGGGATGTGTGACATGGGTTTCCGCGAGATCAACTCGAAGATGATCGAGGCGACCGTCGTGCCGGGGCAGCGTCTGTTCAGTCAGCGCGGCGCGATGCTCGCCTACAAGGGCGAGGTGTCCTTCACGCCCAACGTCCGGGGCGGCCAGGGCGGGGTGATGTCCATGATCGGCCGGCGTCTCGCCAACGAGGACACCCCGCTGATGACGGTGGAGGGCAACGGCACGGTCCTGTTCGGGCACGGCGGCCACCACGTCCAGGTGATCGGCCTCTCCGGCGACACCCTGTACGTGGAGGCGGACCGCCTTCTCGCCTTCGAGGGCACCCTGGAGCAGGGGACCATGTTCCTGGGCTCCCAGGGCGGGGTGATGGGCATGGTCCGGGGACAGGTCAGCGGCCAGGGGCTGTTCACCACGACCCTGAAGGGGCACGGCGCCGTCGCCGTCATGGCGCACGGCGGGGTGATCGAGGTTCCCATCACCCCCCAGCGGCCCGTCCATGTCGACCCGCAGGCCTACGTCGCCCACCACGGCGACGTCCGCAACAAGCTGTCCGCCGCGCTCGGCTGGCGCGACATGGTGGGCCGGGGCTCCGGCGAGGCGTTCCAGCTGGAGCTGAGCGGCAGCGGTGCGGTCTACGTCCAGGCGTCGGAGGAGAAACTGTGAGCACCCACCACGGCACGGGCCCCACGGTCCACGACCCCATGACGCTGCCCGCCGACGACAACGTGAACAACTACACCTTCTGCGTGGAGCTCAAGGGCTCCCAGTGGTTCCTGCAGAAGGGGAAGATGATCGCCTACTACGGATCGATCGACTTCAACGGCATCGGGCACGGGCGATTGGACCGACTTGTCCGAACGGCGTTTCATTCGCCGTTGCACGCGAGCGACTGGGTGGTGGCCGAGGGCTCGGGCAAGATGCTGCTCGCCGACCGGGCCTTCGACGTCAATTCGTACGACCTGGACGACGGCAACCTGACCATTCGCTCCGGCAACCTGCTCGCTTTTCAGCCAAGTCTGTCGCTGAAGCAATCGATCGTGCCGGGTTTTCTGACGCTGATCGGAACCGGGAAGTTCGTCGCGGCATCTAACGGGCCGGTGGTGTTCATGGAACCTCCCATCCGGGTGGATCCGCAGGCACTCGTCGGCTGGGCCGACTGCCCGTCCCCGTGCCACCACTACGACCACGGGTACATGGCAGGCGTATTGGGCGGTCTACGTGCACTGACGGGCCTGGGCGGGGCCTCCGGCGAGGAGCACCAGTTCGAGTTCGTGGGGGCCGGCACGGTGCTGCTCCAGTCGACCGAGACGCTGATGGCGGAGCAGGCGACGGGGGCGGTTCCACACCAGGCGGGGGTACCCGGTGGCGGGGGTCACGGCCCCCAGGGGCCCCAGGCGGGGGGACCGCGTCTTCCCGGACAGCTGGGAGACCTCCAGCGTCGCTTCGGGCTGTGAGCGGTAGTCTGCGGAGTGTGACGAGTTCGAACGCGTGCACCCAGTCACACCACCCTCAGTAGTTCGCCTTTCAACATTTTAGGTAGACTTCATTCATGGAGACCGAGACGGCCACCCCCTGGCTCACCGATGCGGAGCAGTGCGCCTGGCGCACCCACCTGGAGGTCAACAGGCTGTTGACGTACCAGCTCGAAAAGGATCTGCAGCCGTTCGGCCTGACAATGAACGACTACGAGATCCTGGTGAACCTCTCCGAGTCGGAGGACGTCCGGATGCGGATGAGCGACCTCGCGTCCGCGACCCTCCAGTCGAAGAGCCGCCTCTCGCACCAGATCACCCGCATGGAGAACGCCAACCTGGTCCGGCGGGAGAACTGCGAGTCGGACCGCCGGGGGCTGTACGCCGTGCTCACCGAGCACGGCATGGAGACCATGAGAAAGGTCGCGCCCCACCACGTGGCGTCCGTACGGCGCCACTTCATCGACCTCCTCGACCCCGAGGCCCTGTCGGAACTGGACCGCGCCCTCAAGCCCATCGCGGAACACCTGCGCGGGCAGCGCGGCCGCCCCTGACGGGAGCCGCGCCACGAGCCGGCGGCCGGCCCGCCCGCCCAGCGGCACCGCGCCCCCACGGGGCGGCCCGTGAGGCGCTCGTCCGTCCCCCACCCCGGGCGGCGACAGCGGCCGTGCGCAGGACCGTCGCGCCCGCCGCCGCGAAGCACACGGCGAGGGGCGGCCTGCCCGCCACGGGGCCCGCGTCGACCGGGCAGCAGACGTCGCCGCCCGCGTCGACCGCCGCGGTGACCCAGGCGCCGGGGCGGGTGCGGGTCCGGGTGTCCGGCGTCGCCCTCCCGTCGATGCCGCGACAGGCCGTGGTGAGCGCCGTTCCTCCCGCAGCGCGCGCGTCCTCGGGCCGAGCAGGAGTGCGCGGGCGCCGGTGACGGCGGCGAGCGCGGCCACCGCAGTGCCGGGCCGCGGGACACCGCGAGGGAGCCAGCGGGCCGGCGTACGGCAGCGTTACCGGGGGCCGGGCGCGGCGCGCGCCGTACCGGTCGACCAGCGCCCACAGGCGCATCAGGGCGACCGTGAGGACCACGGAGGCGGCCATGTCCGCCACCGCGCCTGCCACGGCGCGGGACACGGTCATGCGGACGGCCGCCGGGCCGCGCGGACAGCGAGATCAGCCCGTCGGCGAGGCGCCCCGGCCGGGTGCGCTGCCGAAGGCGCGCAGGGCATGAGTGAGTCCGAGGACGGCACGGCCCGCACGGCGGGACGGCACGGCCCGCACGGCCCGCTGCTCCCAGCCCCTCCCCCCGGCCACCGGTCCTGCACGCCCCGCCCCGCGAGCCCCTGGGCAGGGACCGTCGGACCGGTCGGGCCGAGGCGGGGCCCCGGGCGCCGGGGGATGACGGGTGCCAGGCCCCCCGGTCGCGGGCGAAGGCGGTGTCAGGACTCGGTGACGGCCGCCACCAGGTCGTCCGCGGCGCGGTACGGGTCCAGTTCCCCGGACACGACGCGCTCGGCGAGGGTGGTGAGGTGACGGTCGCCGCGCAGGTCGCCGATGCGTTCCCGCAGGGCGGTGACGGCGATGGTCTCGACCTCGTGGGCCGCGCGGGCGAGCCGGCGTTCGGTGAGGACGCCGTGCTCCTCCATCCACGCGCGGTGCTTCTCCAGGGCCTCGACGACCTCGTCGACGCCCTCGCCGCGCGCGGCGACCGTCTTGACGATGGGCGGCCGCCAGTCGCCGGGGCCGCGGGCCTCGCCGAGGCCCAGCATGTGGTTGAGTTCGCGGGCCGTGGCGTCGGCGCCGTCGCGGTCCGCCTTGTTCACCACGTACACGTCGCCGATCTCCAGGATGCCCGCCTTGGCGGCCTGGATGCCGTCGCCCATGCCGGGGGCCAGGAGCACCACGGAGGTGTCGGCCTGGGAGGCGATCTCCACCTCCGACTGGCCGACGCCGACCGTCTCCACGAGGATCACGTCGCAGCCGGCCGCGTCCAGGACGCGGATCGCCTGCGGCGCGGCCCAGGCGAGGCCGCCCAGGTGGCCCCGGGTGGCCATGGAGCGGATGTAGACGCCGGGGTCGGAGGCGTGCTCCGACATCCGGACGCGGTCGCCGAGCAGCGCGCCGCCCGAGAACGGCGACGACGGGTCCACGGCGAGCACGCCGACCCGCCTGCCCTGCTTGCGGTACGCCGTGACCAGCGCCGACGTGGAGGTCGACTTGCCGACACCGGGCGAACCGGTGAGCCCGACCACGTACGCGTTGCCCGTCAGCGGGGCCAGCGCCGCCATGACCTCCCTGAGCTGCGGGGACGCCCCCTCCACCAGGGAGATCAGCCGGGCCACGGCCCGGGGCCGGCCTTCCCTGGCCTGGGCGACCAGCGAGGAGACGTCCTGCATCACAGCTCCGTTCGGTTCAGGTTCGTACGGGAGGAACTCAGGCCTTGGGGACCCGGACGATCAGTGCGTCGCCCTGGCCGCCGCCGCCGCACAGCGCGGCCGCGCCGACCCCGCCGCCGCGCCGCTTCAGCTCCAGCGCCAGGTGCAGCACGAGACGGGCGCCGGACATGCCGATCGGGTGGCCGAGGGCGATGGCACCGCCGTTGACGTTCACCTTTTCCGTGGACACGCCCAGGTCCTTCATTGACTGGACGGCCACGGCGGCGAACGCCTCGTTGATCTCGATGAGGTCCAGGTCCGCGACCTCCAGGCCCTCCTTCTTCAGGGCATGCAGTATGGCGTTGGACGGCTGGGACTGCAGCGAGTTGTCGGGGCCGGCCACATTGCCGTGGGCGCCGATCTCGGCGATCCACTCCAGACCCAGCTCCTGCGCCTTGGCCTTGCTCATCACGACGACGGCCGCAGCGCCGTCGGAGATCTGCGAGGACGTGCCCGCGGTGATGGTGCCGTCCTTGGTGAAGGCCGGGCGCAGCCTGCCGAGCGACTCGGCGGTGGTCTCGGCGCGGATACCCTCGTCCTTGCTGAAGACGACGGGCTCGCCCTTGCGCTGCGGGATCTCGACCGGGGTGATCTCGGCCTCGAAGACGCCGTTCTTCTGGGCCGCGGCCGCGCGCTGGTGGCTCAGCGCGGCGATCTCGTCCTGCTCGGCCCGGCCGATGCCGAGGCGGGTGTTGTGCTTCTCGGTGGACTCACCCATCGGGATGGTCTCCCACGGGTCGGTCAGACCGTCGTACGCCATCGCGTCGAGCATCTGCACCGCGCCGTACTTGAAGCCGTCGCGGGACTTCGGCAGCAGGTGGGGGGCGTTGGTCATGGACTCCTGGCCGCCGGCGACGACGATGTCGAACTCGCCGGCGCGGATCAGCTGGTCGGCCAGCGCGATGGCGTCCAGGCCGGACAGGCACACCTTGTTGACGGTGAGCGCCGGGACGCTCATCGGGATGCCCGCCTTGACCGCGGCCTGGCGGGCCGGGATCTGTCCCGCCCCGGCCTGCAGCACCTGGCCCATGATGACGTACTGCACCTGGTCGCCGCCGATCCCCGCACGGTCGAGGGCGGCCTTGATCGCGAAGCCGCCGAGGTCGGCTCCGGAGAAGGACTTGAGGGAGCCCAGCAGTCGTCCCATGGGCGTGCGCGCGCCCGCGACAATCACCGAGCTGTTGGTAGATGACATGAGCTGCGATCCCCTTACCGGCCTGCACAGCCGAGGAGTGAACGAGGGTTTACTTCGAATGTACTGAGCGGCACTCCGTGCCGTCACCGGCCCGTCGGTGTGATCGCGCGCACGTTGCGTAACCACCTCCCGAGCGCTGCACTGAAACCATGCTGACGCGAATCGACCACATCGGGATCGCCTGCCACGACCTCGACGCCACCGTCGAGTTCTACCGGGCCACCTACGGCTTCGAGGTGTTCCACACCGAGGTCAACGAGGAGCAGGGCGTGCGGGAGGCCATGCTCAAGATCAACGAGACGTCCGACGGCGGCGCCTCCTACCTGCAGCTGCTGGAGCCCACCCGCGAGGACTCCACGGTGGCGAAGTGGCTGGCGAAGAACGGCGAGGGTGTCCACCACATCGCCTTCGGCACCGCCGACGTCGACGGCGACGCCGCCGCGATCAAGGACAAGGGTGTCCGGGTCCTCTACGAGGAGCCCCGGCGCGGCTCCATGGGGTCACGGATCACCTTCCTGCACCCCAAGGACTGCCACGGTGTCCTGACCGAACTGGTCACTTCGGCACCGGTTGAACCGGCTGAGCACTGACCCACGTACATAAGGGCCGGTAGGGTTGGGGGCGGTCGCCGCTTCCCATGGGCGGCCCGGTCCTGACATCAAGGTCGGCGTCTGCCCGCGAGCGGCCGTCGGCCCCGACGTCAGGACCGCCGGGGTCCGGGTTTCGGGGGTGCGAGCGGCGGGCGGTAGCCCTTGCCGCGCCGTTGATCTGACACCATTCCCCGGGGGCCCCGTCCGGCGGATGGACGGTGCTCGTTGGAGAAGCTGACCAGGGGACGGATGGGACCGCGCAGTGCGGGGCTACGAGAGCCAGGAGCGGGAGCCGGCGGCTGACGTCGACCACCTCACTCGGTTCGAAGCCGAGATGAAGCGGCTGAAGACCGAGCGGGACAAGGCGATCCAGCACGCCGAGGACCTCGGCTACCAGGTCGAGGTGCTGCGCGCCAAGCTGCACGAGGCGCGGCGCACCATCATGTCCCGGCCCGCCTTCGACGGCGGTGACATCGGCTACCAGGCCGAGCAGTTGCTGCGCAACGCGCAGGTGCAGGCCGACCAGCTCCGCGCCGACGCCGAGCGGGAGCTCAGCCAGGCGCGGGCACAGACCCAGCGCATCCTGCAGGAGCACGCCGAGCAGGCCGCCCGGCTGCAGGCGGAGCTGCACCAGGAGGCGGTGACCCGCCGCCAGCAGCTCGACCAGGAGCTGGCCGAGCGCCGCCAGACCGTCGAGTCGCACGTCAACGAGAACGTGGCCTGGGCCGAGCAGCTGCGCGCCCGGACCGAGGCACAGGCCCGTCGGCTGCTGGAGGAGTCCCGCGCCGAGGCCGAGCAGGCGATGGCCGCGGCCCGCGCGGAGGCCGAGCGGCTGACCGGGGAGGCCCGGCAGCGCCTGCAGAGCGAGGCGGAGACGGCCCGGGCGGAGGCGGAGCAGCTGCTGCGCCGGGCGCGGGCGGACGCCGAGCGGCTGCTGAACGCCGCCTCCACCCAGGCCCAGGAGGCCACCGACCACGCGGAGGCGCTGCGCACGTCCACCGCGTCCGAGTCGGACACCGCACGCCGGCAGGCGCAGGAGCTGACCCGCGCCGCCGAGCAGCGGATGGCGGACGCCGAGGAGGCGCTGCGCAAGGCGCAGGCCGAGGCCGAGAAGGTGCTCAACGAGGCCAAGGAGGCCGCCGGCAAGGCGCTGTCGAGCGCCGAGGCCGCCAACGAGACCCGTACCCGCACGGCGAAGGAGCAGGTCGCCCGCCTGGTCGGGGAGGCCACCAAGGAGGCGGAGGCGACCCGCGCGGAGGCCGAGCAGGCGCTCGCCGACGCCCGCGCTGAGGCGGAGAAGCTGGTCGCGGAGGCCGCCGAGAAGGCCCGCACGCTCACCGCCGAGGAGAGCGCCACCCAGCTGTCGAAGGCGGCCAGGACCGCCGAGGAGGTCCTCAACAAGGCGGCCGAGGACGCCCGCTCCACCACCAGGGCGGCGGCCGAGGAGGCCGAGCGGATCCGCGGGGAGGCCGAGGCCGAGGCGGACCGGCTGCGCGCCGAGGCGCACGACATCGCCGAGCAGCTCAAGGGCGCGGCGAAGGACGACACCGAGGAGTACCGCGCCAAGACGGTCGAGCTGCAGGAGGAGGCCCGCCGGCTGCGCGGCGAGGCCGAGCAGCTGCGCTCGGAGGCCGTCGCCGAGGGCGAGCAGATCCGGGCGGAGGCGCGCAAGGAGGCCGTCCAGAAGATCGAGGAGGCCGCCAGGTCGGCCGAGGAGCTGCTGGCGAAGGCCAAGGCGGACGCGGACGAGCTGCGCCAGGGCGCCACCGCGGACAGCGAGAAGGTGCGCACCGAGGCCATCGAGCGCGCCACCGCGCTGCGCCGGCAGGCCGAGGAGGCCCTGGAGCGCACCCGCCAGGAGGCGGAGAAGTACCGGGCGGAGGCGACCGAGCAGGCCGAGGCGGTCCGGGAGGACGCCGAGCGGGCCGCGCGGGAGCTGCGCGAGGAGACCGAGCGGGCCGTCGAGGCCCGGCAGGGCGAGGCCGCCGCCGAGCTGACCCGGCTGCACTCGGAGGCCGAGTCCCGGCTGGCCTCCGCCGAGCAGGCGCTGACCGAGGCCCGCGAGGAGGCCGCGCGGATCCGCCGCGAGGCCGGCGAGGAGGCCGACCGGCTGCGCTCGGAGGCCGCGGAGCGGATCCGTACGCTGCAGCAGCAGGCCGAGGAGGAGGCGGAGCGGCTGCGCGGCGAGGCCGCCGCCGACGCGTCGGCCGCCCGTGCCGAGGGCGAGTCGGTCGCCGTACGGCTGCGGTCGGAGGCCGCGGCCGAGGCGGAGCGGCTGCGGACGGAGGCGCAGGACACCGCCGACCGGGTGCGGGCCGAGGCGCAGGCCGCGGCGGAGCGGCTGGCCGCGGAGGCGTCCGAGACGCTGGCCGCCGCGCAGGAGGAGGCGGTACGGCGTCGCCGTGAGGCCGAGGAGACGCTCGGCGCGGCCCGGCAGGAGGCCGACCAGGAGCGGGAGCGGGCCCGGGAGCAGAGCGAGGAGCTGCTGGCCAGCGCGCGCAAGCGGGTCGAGGAGGCGGAGACCGAGGCGACGCGGCTGGTCGAGGAGGCCGAGCGGCGGGCCGGCGAGATGGTCGCCGCGGCCGAGCAGCACGCCCAGCAGGTGCGGGAATCGGTGGCCGGGCTGCACGAGCAGGCCCAGGAGGAGATCGCCGGCCTGCGCAGCGCCGCCGAGGTGGCCGCGGACCGCACCCGACGGGAGGCCGAGGAGGAGGCGGACCGGGTCCGCGCCGACGCCTACGCGGAGCGGGAGCGGGCCGGCGAGGACGCGGCGCGGCTGCGCCGGGAGACGCAGGAGGAGTCGGAGGCCGCTCAGGCGCTCGCCGAGCGCACCGTCGGCGAGGCGGTCGCGGAGGCCGAGCGGCTGCGCGCGGACGCGTCGGCGCACGCCCAGCGGGTGCGCACCGAGGCGTCGGACGCGCTGGCGGAAGCGGACCAGACCGCCTCCCGCACCCGGGCCGACGCCCGCGAGGACGCCAACCGCATCCGCTCCGACGCGGCCACCCAGGCCGACACCCTCATCACCGAGGCCCGCGCCGAGGCCGAACGCCTGCAGACCGAGACGATCGCCGAGGCCGAGCGGCTGCAGACGGAGTCGACGGCGGAGGCGGAGCGGGTCCGCGGCGAGGCGCAGGCGGAGTCCGAGCGGCTGCGCTCCAAGGCGTCACAGACGCTGGCGGAGGCCGAGCAGGCCGCGTCCCGCACCCGGGCCGACGCCCGCGAGGACGCCAACCGCATCCGCTCCGACGCGGCCGGCCAGGCCGACACCCTCATCACCGAGGCCCGCGCCGAGGCCGAACGCCTGCAGACCGAGACGGCCGCCGAGGCCGAGCGGCTGCGCGCCGAGTCGGTCGCCAAGGCGGAGAAGCTGATCGGGGACGCCGCCGACGAGGCGGAGCGGTTGCGCGCCGAGGCCGCCGAGACGGTGGGCTCCGCGCGGCAGCACGCCGAGCGGCTGCGCACCGAGGCGGAGCGGGTCCGGGCCGAGGCCGCCGCGGAGGCGGAGCGGCTGGTGAACTCCGCGCGGGAGGAGGCCGACCGGACGCTGGACGACGTCCGCAAGGAGGCCAACAAGCGGCGTTCGGAGGCCGCCGAGCAGGTCGACAAGCTCATCACGGAGACCACCGCCGAGGTCGACAAGCTGCTCACGGAGGCGCAGGAGCAGGCGCTGCAGACGACCGCGGACGCCGAGTCGCAGGCGGACACCATGGTCGGCGCGGCCCGCAAGGAGGCCGAGCGGATCGTCTCCGAGGCGACGGTCGAGGGCAACACCCGGGTGGAGAAGGCCCGCACGGACGCGGACGAGCTGCTGGTCGGCGCCCGCCGGGACGCCACCGCCATAAGGGAGCGCGCGGAGGAGCTGCGCGACCGCATCACCGGCGAGATCGAGGAGCTGCACGAGCGGGCCCGCCGCGAGGCCGCGGAGACGATGAAGTCGGCCGGCGACCGCTGCGACGCGCTGATCACGGCGGCCGAGGAGCAGCTGGCCAAGGCGCAGGCGAAGGCCAAGGAGCTGGTGTCGGAAGCCAACTCGGAGGCGGGCAAGGTCCGTATCGCGGCGGTGAAGAAGGCGGAGGGGCTGCTCAAGGAGGCCGAGCAGAAGAAGGCTTCGCTCACCAAGGAGGCCGAGGAGCTCAAGGCCGAGGCGATCCGGGAGGCCCGGCGCACCGTCGAGGAGGGCAAGCGCGAGCTGGAGCTCCTGGTGCGCCGCCGGGAGGACATCAACGCGGAGATCTCCCGTGTCCAGGACGTGCTGGAGGCGTTGGAGTCTTTCGAGGCGCCGGCGTCGGGCAAGGACGGCGGGGTCAAAGCGGGCGCGACGGTGGGAGCCCCTCGATCGGGTGGCAAGTCCTCGGACGGCTAGCGGAGCGGGGGCATTCCGGTGAAGTATGGGGGCTTTGCCCGGGCCTTTGGCAAGCCGTCCGGTCTTCAGCCACTCAAAAGGGGTGTCATTCTCCAGATCAAACACGCATCCGCTCGATGACACACCGCTTCGGCCCCTAGGATTCCACCTATCACCTCACCGGTCTCTTTCGACAGGAACCCCATGAGCGACACTTCCCCCTACGGCTTCGAGCTTGTGCGGCGTGGGTACGACCGCGCTCAGGTGGACGAACGGATCTCCAAGCTCGTCTCCGACCGTGACAGCGCTCTCGCCCGCATCACCGCTCTGGAAAAGCGCATCGAGGAGCTCCACCTCGAGACGCAGAACGCGCAGGCGGCGGTGACGGACGCCGAGCCGTCGTACGCCGGTCTCGGCGCCCGCGTCGAGAAGATCCTTCGGCTGGCCGAGGAAGAGGCCAAGGATCTGCGCGAGGAGGCCCGCCGCGCGGCCGAGCAGCACCGCGAGCTCGCCGAGTCGGCGGCCCAGCAGGTGCGCAACGACGCAGAATCGTTCGCTGCGGAGCGCAAGGCCAAGGCCGAGGACGAGGGCGTCCGGATCGTCGAGAAGGCCAAGAGCGACGCCTCCCAGCTGCGCGCCGAGGCGCAGAAGGACGCGCAGTCCAAGCGTGAGGAGGCGGACGCCCTCTTCGAGGAGACGCGCGCCAAGGCCGCCCAGGCCGCCGCCGACTTCGAGACGAACCTCGCCAAGCGCCGCGAGCAGTCGGAGCGCGACCTGGCCTCCCGTCAGGCCAAGGCGGAGAAGCGCCTCGCGGAGATCGAGCACCGCGCGGAGCAGCTGCGTCTGGAGGCGGAGAAGCTGCGCACCGACGCCGAGCGCCGCGCCCGTCAGACGGTGGAGACGGCCCAGCGCCAGGCCGAGGACATCGTGGCCGACGCCAACGCCAAGGCCGACCGCATCCGCTCGGAATCCGAGCGCGAGCTGGCCGCCCTCACCAACCGCCGCGACTCCATCAACGCGCAGCTGACGAACGTCCGCGAGATGCTCGCGACGCTCACCGGCGCCGCGGTGGCCGCGGCCGGCGCGCCCGCGACGGACGACGAGCCGATCTCCCGCGGCGTTCCGGCGCAGCAGACCCGGTGACACACGGCGTTTTCCGCTGCGGCTGAAAACATGCGGAGCCCTCCGCCACCGAGGTGGCAGAGGGCTCCGTGCCGTTCTAGCGTGGCCGCATGATCGAGCTCGAAGGCCTGACCAAGAGGTACGGCGAGAAGGTGGCGGTCGACGATCTCACCTTCTCCGTCCGGCCGGGTGTGGTGACCGGTTTCCTCGGCCCGAACGGCGCGGGCAAGTCCACCACCATGCGGATGATGCTCGGCCTCGACCGTCCCACCGCCGGGGACGTCCGGATCGACGGCAGACGGTACGACGGCCTCAGGGACCCGCTGAAGTACATCGGGGCCCTGCTGGACGCCAAGGCGGTGCACGGCGGGCGCAGCGCCTTCAACCATCTGCTGTGTCTGGCCCAGAGCAACGGCATCCCGCGGAGCCGGGTGCACGAGGTGCTGGACACGGTCGGCCTGACCGCGGTGGCGAAGAAGAAGACCAAGGGGTTCTCGCTCGGCATGGGCCAGCGGCTCGGCATCGCCGCCGCGCTGCTGGGCGATCCGCGGATCCTGATGTTCGACGAGCCGGTCAACGGGCTCGACCCGGAGGGCATCCACTGGATCCGCACGCTGATGAAGGCGCTCGCGGCGGAGGGCCGCACGGTGTTCGTCTCCTCCCACCTGATGAGCGAGATGGCGCTGACCGCCGACCATCTGGTGGTCATCGGCCAGGGGCGGCTGCTGGCGGACACCTCCATGGCGGACTTCATCGCCCGCAACTCCCGGTCGTACGTGCGGATCCGCACCCCGCAGCGCGAGCGGCTGCTCGATGTGCTGCACGAGGCGGGGGTCACCGTGGTGGGGGCCGGCGGCCAGGCGCTGGAGGTGGACGGGGGCAAGGCGGAGCAGATCGGGGAGCTGGCGGCGCAGCACGGCATCGTGCTGCACGAGCTCAGTCCGCAGCAGGCCTCCCTGGAGGAGGCGTTCATGCAGTTGACCGCGGAGTCGGTCGAGTACCACGCGCACACCGGGCCGGCGGCTCCCGCGGGTCAGTGGGGCGACGGCTGGAGGAAGGACTGACATGGCGACCACCCAGGTCATCAGGTCCGAGTGGACGAAGATCCGCTCGGTGGCGTCCACGGTGTGGACGCTCTCGCTCGCCGTGGTGGTCACCGTCGCGCTCGGCATGCTCATCGCGGCGCTGTCGAAGAACGAGTTCGACACCATGAGCGAGCGCGACCGGCTCTCCTTCGACCCGACGTACATCAGTTTCGCGGGGATGGGGCTCGGCCAGCTGGCGATGATCGTGTTCGGGGTGCTCGTGGTGGCGAACGAGTACAGCACCGGCATGATCCGCACCTCGCTCGCCGCGGTCCCGCAGCGCGGCGCCTTCCTGTTCGGCAAGATCGGGGTGGCCACCGGGCTGGCCCTCGCCGTCGGGCTGGCCACCAGCTTCGTCACGTTCTTCCTGGGGCAGGCGATGTTGGGCGAGCACAAGGCGTCGATCGGTGACCCGGGGGTGCTGCGCGCGGTGATCGGCGGCGGCGTCTACATGACGCTGATCGCGGTGTTCTCCATGGGCGTGGCCGCGATGCTGCGCTCGCCGATGCTGTCGCTGGGCATCCTGATGCCGTTCTTCTTCCTGATCTCCAACATCCTGGGCAACGTCTCGGCGACGGAGAAGGTCGGCCGCTACCTGCCCGACCAGGCCGGCAGCAGGATCATGCAGGTGGTGACGCCGGTCGACGACGACACGCCGTACGGGCCGTGGGGCGGGCTCGCGATCATGGCGGTGTGGGTGGCCGCGGCGGTCGCCGGCGGATACGTGGTGCTGAAGCGGCGGGACGCCTAGCTGTTCTGTCCGGGGAGGCAATCTCGTTTTTACCTGCCCTTGGGCGGAACCGTCAGCTCCCCGATATCCTCCTAACCCTTACGGGGGCACGGGCTCCCCGCTGTCCTGAACCTTTCGATGGGTGCGGAGCATGATCGAGGCAGTCGGCCTGACCAAGCGTTACGGCGACAAGACCGCTGTGTACAACCTTTCCTTCCAGGTGCGGCCGGGGGCCGTCACCGGCTTCCTCGGGCCGAACGGCTCGGGCAAGTCGACGACCATGAGGATGATCCTCGGCCTGGACAACCCGACCTCGGGGGCGGTGACGATCGGCGGCTACCCGTACCGCAAGCTGCCGAACGCGCCCCGCCAGGTCGGCGCCCTGCTGGACGCCAAGGCGGTGCACGGCGGGCGCTCGGCCCGCAACCACCTGCTGTCCCTGGCGCAGTTGTCCGGCATCCCGGCGCGCCGGGTCGACGAGGTGCTGGGCGTGGTGGGCCTGCAGGAGGTGGCGAGGAAGCGCTCCAAGGGCTTCTCCCTCGGCATGGGCCAGCGGCTCGGCATCGCGGCCGCGCTGCTCGGCGACCCGCAGGTGCTGCTGTTCGACGAGCCGGTCAACGGGCTCGACCCCGAGGGCATCCTCTGGGTGCGCAACCTGATGAAGGCGCTCGCCGCCGAGGGGCGGACCGTCTTCGTCTCCTCCCACCTGATGAGCGAGATGGCGCTGACCGCCGACCATCTGATCGTCATCGGGCGCGGGCAGCTGCTCGCCGACATGAGCGTGCAGGACTTCATCCAGGCGAACTCCGCGGGCTTCGCGCGGGTGCGCACGCCCGACACCGAGCCGCAGCTGCGCGAGAAGCTCACGACGGCGCTGACCGAGGCGGGCGGCCACGTGCTGCCCGAGCAGGACGGCGCGCTGCGGGTGACCGGGCTGGCGCTGCCACACATCAGCGACATCGCGCACGACGGCGACGTACGGCTGTGGGAGCTGTCGCCGCACCAGGCGTCGCTGGAGGAGGCGTACATGCGGATGACGCAGGGCGCCGTCGACTACCGCTCCACGATCGACCAGAAGGCCGGCCTGCAGCAGCCGCTGCCGCCCGGCGCCCAGCCGCCGATGCCGGTGCCGGGCCAGGGCCAGCCCGGCTGGTACGCCCCGCCGCCGCCCCAGCCGGGAGCCCAGCCGCCCGCGGGGCCGTACGGCGGCCCAGGAGGCGGGTACGGCGCTCCGGGCGCCCCCGGCGCGCCTCCCGCGCCGGGCACGGCCAACCCGTACGCCCAGCAGGCGCCTGCCCCGGCCGCCCCCGTTCCGGCGGACGCGCCCCCGCAGGCGCCCGCCCCGGCGCCGCAGACCCCCGCCCCCGCCCCGACCCAGTCCGAGGACGCACGATGAGCACCCCCCAGTCGCCGCTGCCGCCGACCGCGCCGGGAGCCGCGTACTCCGGCTACACCTCGCCGATCCCGGTGGTGCGCACGCACCTCGGGCACGCCATCGGCTCCGAGTGGACCAAGATCCGTTCGGTGCGCTCCACGATGTGGACGCTCGGCGTGTTCGTCCTGCTGGTGGTCGGCATCGGCTTCGCGACCGCCGCGCTGGTCGCCGCCAACGCGTCCGAGGACGACATGGCGGGCGAGAACGCGCTCGGCCTGGGCTTCTTCGGACTGCTGCTCGGCAGCATCTGCATCATCACGCTGGGCGTGCTGACGACGGCCTCCGAGTACGGCACCGGCATGATCCGTACGACGATGACGGCCTGCCCCTCGCGCGGCCGGGTCCTCGCCGCCAAGGCGCTGGTGTTCTTCCTCGTCGCGTTCACCGTCACGCTGGTGTCCAGCCTGCTGGTCGCGATGATCGACGTGGCGCTGGTGACCGACGCGGACAGCCCGACGGGCGGGGAGTGGCTCAAGGGCACCGTCGGCGTGTCCCTGTACATCGCGCTGCTCGGCATGATCTCGCTGGCGATCGGCTCGGTCATCCGGCACTCGGCGGGCGCCATCACCATCATGATCGGCCTGCTGCTGGCGCCGCTGGTCATCGCGCTGTTCATGTTCGCGTCCTCGCTTCAGGACCTGCGCGACTTCCTGCTGGAGTACTCGATCCCGAACCAGCTGAGCGTGTTCTACCAGTCGTCCCTCTCCGAGAGCGGCCCGTCGGGCTGGGACCCGCTGTGGATCGCGATCGGCGTCACCGCGGCCGTCTTCGCGCTGGCCGCCGCCCTGCTGGAGAAGCGGGACGTCTAGCAGCCGGCCGCCAGGGCCGGCCGAGGCTCAGAACCTCGGCGCGTTACGGGACCGCCGCACCCCCGGGTCGCGGCGGTCCCGTGCGTTCCAGCACGCCTTGTGCCAGTGCCGGCGGTCGTCGACGCCCGCGTGCTCCGGCCAGGCCACCACGTGCGGCACCCCGTCGGGGATCAGCTGGTCGCAGCCGGGGCACCGGTAGCTCTTGCCCTGCGCGCTGGCCCCGGCCACATGGCGCACGCTCCACTCGTCGCCCTGCCAGCTCACCGTGGACTGCCAGCCGCCGTAGCGGCTCGCGCGGTCGTCCTCGGCGCTCCGGCCGGACGCGCCGGCGGCCTTGGGTCGGTTACGACGCGGGGACACAGGACACCTCACGGGGCTATACAGGATGCGGGGATCGCCTCCAGCCTACGCGGCGGCGCACGGGGTACGCGGAAGGCGGCGTGCCCTCCAAGTCCCTCTCCGGGCACCTGATTCTGCAGACAATCCGCAAATCTCCCCGCCAGGCCGTGTCCTCGGCACGTGTCAGACGGTTATGCCCGGTGGGGGAGCTCCGCGTCGGAGCCAAGGAAGCAGGAAAGTCCCATGCGTGTAGGAAGTTTCGTGTTGGCGGCCCAGTTCCCGGGTCAGGGCCAGGGGGAGGCGCTGCACCGCGCGGTCCGCTCGGCCGAGGTCGCCGAGGAGGCCGGGCTGGAGTCGGTCTGGCTGGCCGAGCACCATTTCGTGCCGTACGGCACCTGTCCGTCCGCCATCACCCTCGCCGCCTTGATCCTGGGCCGCACCCGCCGGATTCGGGTCGGTACGGCGGTCAGCGTGCTGCCCACCGCCCACCCCGTCGCCCTCGGCGAACAGGCGGCCCTGCTGCACCTGACGAGCGGCGGCCGTTTCTCGCTCGGCGTGGGGCGCGGCGGGCCGTGGGTCGATCTGGAGGTCTTCGGGTCCGGACTCGCGGCGTACGAGGAGGGGTTCCCGGAATCACTCGATCTGCTGGTGCGGTGGCTGCGCGAGCCGGCCGTGGGCGCCGACGGCGAGCGGTACCGCTTCCGTGAAGTGCCCGTCGTCCCACGGCCGTCGGAGGCGCTGACGGAGACCGAGGGCCCCGAGGTCGTCGTCGCCTGCACCTCCCCGCAGTCGGTGCGGCTGGCCGCCGAGCGCGGGCTGGCGATGCTCGTCGGGATGCACGTGGGCGACGAGGAGAAGGCCGAGATGATCGCCCTGTGGCGGCGGCACGCGCGCGCGGCCGGGCGGTCGCCGGACGAGATCCGCAGGGCGGCGCACGTCTCGGCGGGGGTCTGCCAGATCGCGGACCGGCGGACCGACGCGGTGGAGACCCTGGTGAAGGCGATGCCGGGCTGGCTGCGGCAGGGGCTGGACGCGCATGTCACGGTGGACGGCCGGCTGCGGCAGATGCGGGACCCGGTGGCGTACACCGAACTGCTCTGCGGGCTGCACCCGGTGGGCACCCCGCGGCTGTGCGCGGACCGGCTCGCGGCGACCAGCGAGCGGACCGGCATCTCCCGTTTCGCGCTGCTCGTCGAGGGCTCCGGCGATCTGGCGGCGACCGAGGAGAACGTACGGCGGCTCGGCGCGGAGGTCCTTCCGCACCTGCGATGACATGCCGAACCGCCCATCCGTGCCGATGCTTGCCGCTCCCGTACCCCAGGCACCTCCCGCGTGAGGAGCGGCAAGCCGCAGGCTCATGGCGTCAGCAGTCCCGCAGCTCCGGGGACTGGTTCAGCAGTTGGGCGCGCACCGAGGTGAAGCGGACGAGGGTCTCGTCGACCGCGGGGTCCAGGGGGAACACGGCCACCCGGTGGCAGTTCTGGAAGGCGAGCCGGACACCGAAGTGCCGCTGCAGGGCACCGCGTATGGCGTCACTCGCCAGCGCGCGCAGCAGCTGGCCGCGCGCCTGCTCGTCCGGCGGCGGCGTCTGGTTGTCGGCGAAGGCTCCGCCGTCCACCTTCAACTGGGCCACCAGGGAGCTGATCATCTGCCACGCGAACGGCAGGGACGTCCGGACGCAGTCGACGAATTCTGCTTCGTCGACCTCGCCTCGCTCGGCCTGTTCGAGTAGGGCCGGTGAGACGTCGAGCGACATGGGTTCTCCTCTCGCACCCCGGAAGAACAGGGGTTGCCGGACAGGGAAGGGGGAGATCGCCATGCCGGATTCCCGCGCACGCTCAGTACACGCATCGCGACCTCCCGTTCACTACGGTAGGCAACCGCCGGAAGCGGCACCAGGAGAATGGGCACAAAGGGAATCCCCGTTGGGATCACAATCGGCCAGGGAGGAAACCCCTGGTTTCCAGGAGAAATGGGTGGGGCGGGGGGCCCACGGGATGAGGGGGCGACAGGTGGGCGAATCGCGTGCCGGGCGGCGCGTCGAGTAGCGTTGCCGACCATGCGTCTCGTCATCGCCAGGTGCTCCGTGGACTACGCGGGCCGGCTCACCGCACATCTGCCCTCCGCTCCCCGTCTGATCCTGGTGAAGGCGGACGGCAGCGTGTCGATCCACGCGGACGACCGGGCCTACAAGCCCCTCAACTGGATGTCTCCGCCCTGCACGCTGAAGGAGGGCAGCGGCGAGGAGGACGGCGTCTGGACCGTCGTCAACAAGGCGGGCGAGAAGCTCATCATCACGATGGAGGAGGTCCTGCACGACTCCTCGCACGAACTCGGGGTGGACCCCGGCCTGATCAAGGACGGCGTGGAAGCGCACCTCCAGGAACTGCTCGCCGACCGCATCGACACCCTCGGCGAGGGCTACACGCTGATCCGCCGTGAGTACATGACCGCCATCGGGCCGGTGGACATCCTGTGCCGGGACGCGAACGGGGCGACGGTGGCCGTGGAGATCAAGCGGCGCGGCGAGATCGACGGTGTCGAGCAGCTCACCCGCTACCTCGACCTCCTCAACCGCGACCCCCACCTCGCGCCGGTGCGCGGGGTCTTCGCGGCCCAGGAGATCAAGCCCCAGGCGCGGGTCCTCGCCACCGACCGGGGCATCGACTGCCACGTCCTCGACTACGACGCCCTGCGCGGCATCGAGGACGACAAACTCCGCCTGTTCTGATCCCTGTCCCCGGCCGCTCCGCGCCTTCCCCGGGGCGTGCGACGGCGCCCGGCCGTGTCCCGGCCGGGCGCCGTGGCACGTTCGGGGCCGGTCACATCACGGTGTCGGGTGAGGCGGGCCCGCTGCTCTCGGGCGTGCTCGTTCCAGGCGTGCTCGTCCCGGGTGTGCCCGCGGACTGGCTCATGGATTCGCTCTGGGTCGGGCTGGAGGACACCGAACCGCTGGCGGACGTCGTGGTGTCCCCCGTCGGTGACTCGGAGGCGGGCGGGGTGGTCGCCGTCGACGGGGGCCCGGTCGGGGACTTCGACGGGGACGCGCTCGGGGACTCGCTTCCCGTCGACGCCGACGGGGGCGGCGAGGTCGTCGCCGGCTCCGACGGCCCGGCCGGGGAACTCGCGCCGGTCTCCGTGCCGCCCTGGGTGCTGCCGTCCCCGGGGGTGGCACCACCCGTGCCGGTGGTGGGCGAGGGCGTGGCGGACGTGGTGGGGCCGGTGTCGGCGGGGCGGGTGGTGGCCTCGCCGGCGTCGCCGTCCGCGCCCGCCTCCTCGGTGTCCGGGCCGTCGCCGGCGAGCCCGTCGTCGGTGCCGATGCCGACGGAGGGGCTGACGCCGCCCCGGTCGGCAGGGTCGTCCGCGGTCTTGTCGGAGGTGGCGCCGAGGGTGACGACGGTACCGAGCACGGCGACGAGCAGCGCCCCGGCGCCGGCCGCGACCAGGTTGCGCCGGGCGAACCCGCGCAGCCGGTCCCGCCGGTGGGCCATGGGTCCGGTCGCCTCGACGGGCGGGGTGACCAGGGTCGGCGCGGTGGACGGCCCGGGGGGCAGCGCGCGGGGCGCGCGCTGCGCCGGTTCCGCGGGCCGGGCGTCGGGTGTCCCGGCCTCGCCGGTCCCGGCCGCCGCCGTGATCGCGGCGATCCCGGGCACGTCCCCGGAGCGGTCGGCGACCAGGGCGAGCGCCCGGCGGCCGGCGACGGTGCCGCGCTTGTCGGCGAGCGCGCCGCGCAGCCCGATGGAGGACTCCAGTTCGGCGCGGGCGCGGTCGAGGTCTCCCTCGCACAGGGCGAGCACGCCGAGTTCATGGTGGAAGTAGGCCTGCTCGGCGACTTCCCCGGCGAGTCGCGCGGCCTCGGCGCCGGCCCGCAGTGTGTTCTCCCAGGCGTCCCAGCGCAGTCCGGCGGCGAAGGCGGGCGCCGCCGCCCGGGCCAGCCGTACGGGAACGCTCTCCTCGCCCTCGGCGGGCGGTGCGGCGGCCGGGGCGAGGGTGCCGAGGGCGGCGAGGACGGCGTCGGCCTCCGCGCAGACCCGCTCGGGGGCGACCGAGGGGTGCCCGGCCCACCAGGCGTAGTGCTGGGCGGCGGTGTGCAGCAGGTCGTCGGCGTCGTCGGCGTATCCGGCGGCCTCCAGCTGGGTCTGGACGCCGGCGGCGAGCCGGTAGCGGGAGCCGACCGGGGAGACCAGTCCGCAGGCGGCGAGTTCGCCGAGGGCGGCGTCGGCGTGGGTGTCGCCCACGAGGGCGGGCAGGTGGGCCTGGTGCGGCACCTCGCCGTCGAGGGCCACGGCGAAGCGCAGGGTGGCCCGGGCGGAGGCGGAGAGCCGGGAGGCGAGCAGCGGGGCGGGGGCGGCGGCCTCGCCGAGGGAGGGCAGGGGTATCGGCTCGCCGTCCCCGGACGCCGTGTCGGCCGGGACGGCGTCGGCGGGCTCGGACAGGGCGCGGGCGTCCTCGAAGACCCCGAGTTCGTCGACGGCGTCGGCGCCGGCCCGCAGCCGGTCGCGCTGCCGCAGCAGGGCCCCGGCCTGGACGAAACGCAGCGGCAGGCCCTCGGACTCGAACCAGAGGTCGCCGGCCCAGTTGGTCTCCTCCTCGGTGAGGGCCCGGCCGACGACGCGTTCGATGATGTCGATGCCGCCGGGGCGGTCCAGGCCGGACAGGGTGACCTCCTCGACGCCGGACTCGGCGGAGGGGGCCGGGGCGCCGGGGGCGGTGCCGAACAGGTAGGCGCACTCGGGGGTGGCGTCGAGCAGGCCGTCGAGGGCCGTGCCGCCGAGGTCGAGGTCGTCGATGACGACGACCGCGCCGATCTCGCCGACGAGGGAACGCAGTTCGGCGGGGTCGGGCCGGCGGTCGGGGGCGTCGTGGACGGCGTGGAAGAGGTCGTGCAGCAGGTCGTCGGTGGTGCGGTGCAGGCCGCAGAGGCGGACCACGCCGTCGGGGGCGAGGTCGGCGCAGTCCTCGGCGACGAGGTCGAGCAGCCGGGTGCGGCCGGAGCCGGCCGGGCCGACGAGGCGGACGGAGCGGCCGCGCGCGAGGAGCCGGACGAGCTGTTCGCGTTCGTCCTGGCGGCCCAGCAGCGGCAGCGCGGGCTGGGCGGGCCCGGCGGGGGCGGGCGGGCGGGCGGCGCGTTCGGCCTCGGCGCGGGCGGTGGCCGTCCGCCGGCCGGGGCGGTCGGGGCGTGCCTTTCCGGCGTCCGGTCCGCTCGGCAGACCGGCTCCGCCGGGCGGGCACAGCTCGATCTCGCTGCCGTCGACCGGGTTGACGGTGACCAGGTACTCGCCGGCGAAGACCTGCGCGGTGCGGGCGACGGCCGGGGCGTGCTGGCCGAGCTCGGGTGTCAGGGGCTCCCTGGACGGACGTGGGCGTGGCGCGCGGCGGTCGCCCTCATGGCCGTACTCCTCGGGTCCCCGGTTGGTCGGGTCCATGGGTTCAAGCCCCCCAAAAGCGTCGTGTGGCGGTAGCCCCTCCCGGCCTTGCTGCACACTGCGCTGTCGCTTCTGGTCCGGTGCCCGCGCGAGGGATGCGGGCGGCGGGCAGACGAACGGTAAACCTTCGCACAGTATCTCCGACAGGCCGGGGTGCCATGCAGTCCGAATGTCCGACCGACAGGGGGGGCATGCCGTCCGAGACGTCACGGTCCGGTGAGGATTGGGCGCGACGCGCGGTGCGCGGCGGCCGGGCCGACCGGCGGCCGGTCAGACCCGGGGCAGCGACTCCGCCGCCAGGCCGCCCTCGATGGCCAGGATGCGGTGCAGCCGGGTGGCCACCAGCAGGCGCTGCAGCTGCGGCGGTACGCCGCGCAGCACCAGGCGGCGGCCGCAGCGGCCCGCCCGCCGGTGGGCACCCATGATCACACCGAGCCCGGTGGCGTCCCAGGAGTCCAGTTCGGACAGGTCGAGCACGAGGTCGCCGACGCCGCGGTCGACGGCCGTGTGCAGGGCCGTACGGGCGTCCGCCGCGCTGCGGACGTCGAGGCGGCCCCCGACGACCAGCTCGGCATGGTCGCCCCTGATGTGCATATGCGCTCCCCTAAGCGTGTGCGTCCTGTGCTCCGCGTGTGGCTGTCCGGCGTTGCAACCTCTGACTGCGGGAAGCGGCCGGAGGTTGCCGTCTGTGAGCGAACCGATACCGAATTCACCCCTAGGTGTGATGCGCCCGAGGTGTGTGCGGTGCGTGTGCAAGATCTCAGTATCCGTAAAGCCCTGCCCGCTCCGGTGGCGGACGTCACCGGCGTCCACCGTCCGGCGCATCGACGGCGGCCCGCCGCCCGACCACCGTGCGCGGTTCCCTTCGCCGGACATTAGCGCTCGCGCGGGGCGGCGCGGCGGGCTTAGTAACGCGTTTCACGTCTCACGGGGTGAGACGCCCGTCACGTGTCCGGTGAGAAGTCCCGGCGGCGGGCGGGAAGTTCACCGTTTCGCCCCGAGTCACCTTCTTTGTCCCACCTGTCCGTGCGCTGGAATCGCGGGCGGAGCCTCCGGTACAACCGGGCACCCACCGACCCCGAGGTCGCCCGGACCGCGCCCTCGGGAGCCCTCAGGAGCCCGCAGGAGCCCCCCGGATGAGAACCCGTTCCGCAGTGGCCGCCACCGCCCTGGCCGCCCTCCTCTGCCTGCCGCTGACCGGATGCGGCGGCGGGGACGGCGGCGCCGACGCGGCACCGCCCACGGCCACTCAGACGCCGACGCCGTCCCCCGCCGCGGAGCCGCGGAACGCCGCGGAGTTCCTCGCCCGCGCGCGGGAGGCGATGGCCGCGCGGCCCGGCTGGACGTTCACGGTGCGGGGCGACGAGGGCCTCACCTCACCCGGCGGCGACAGCGCCGCCTCGTACACCGCCACCGTCGACCGGACGACCGGTGAGCCGATGACGCTGCACTCCACCGGCACCACCCACGTCAAGGGCGCCGACAAGCCGGAGGAGGTCTACGTCGTCGACGGCACCGGCCACATCAGGAAGGGCGCCCACGGCGTGTGGACGAGCGGCCCGGTCTCCGACCCGGGGATCGCGGCCGTGGTCGAGGACCCGATCGCCGCGCTGGACGCGTTCGCCGAGCACGGGGACGCCGTGACCGTGCGGAAGTCCGCCGGGGCCGTCGAACTGCGCGCGGCCCTCGGCTCGGCGGCACCTCTGTCGGCCGTCCGCGGCCGGGCGGTCACCGAGAAGGCGATACGCGAGTTCGCCCCGACCCGGGAGCAGTTGCGGGGCGCCGGGATCGCACCGTCGGACGACCGGATCACCGTCGAGAGCGTCGAGGAGACCCTGACGCTCGACCCCACGACGTACCGTCTCACCGCCCACCGCTTCACCTGCGTGTTCCTGATCCCCTATCAGGGCGGGGCCATGCGATACCACCAGGAGGTGACGGAGCACACGAAGGGCGTCTTCTCGGGGACGGTGACGCTGCCGGCGGGGGTGACGGGCGGCTCCTGACGCCCTGACGCCACCCCGTCTCCGCCGCCCCCACCCGGCGACGACCGTGCCGCCCGTCACAGCCCCACGACGGCCGGAAGCTCGCACCAGACGTACTTCCCTCGGTCCCCGAACCGGGACAGCGGCTGCCACCCCCACACGGCGGAGCAGGCCCGCACGATCCCCAGCCCCCGCCCGCCCTCGTCCCGCGTCAGGTCGGCGCACTCCCCCGGAAACAGGGGAGGTTCGGGATCGGCGTCCCACGCCCCGATCCGTAGCACCCCGTCCGCCCACCGCACGCGCAGGGCGGCGGGCCCGTCGGTGTGCCGTACGGCGTTGGAGACCAGCTCGGCGGCGAGCAGTTCGGCGTCGTCGACGAGGTGGATGAGGCCGTGCAGGGTGAGGATCAGGCGGAGGGTGCGGCGGCAGACGGTGACGGCGCGGAGGTCGTTCGGGATGTACAGGGAGTACTCCCAGGAGTCGCCGGCCTCGGCGGCACGGGTTTCTGACATGCGTCAACTCCGTTGAGGTGGTGGGGTTTCGGAGGGATGTGCGAGCAATTCCACAGCGTGTGCGTCGCGTCACCGACAGTAGGACCTAAATTTAGGCCCCTGCAACCCACTGTCGTAATCTCACTCCGAACGGGTCGTGACCATCCGGACGGTCGAACGGCGAGGAGGAACCGCATGGGGCGGCGCAAGCAACCCACCGCGCGCCAGCTGCGCCTTGGCCTTGAGTTGCGGAAGCTACGCGAAGCGGCGGGGCTCAAGGGACTGGAGGCGGCAGCGCTGCTGGGGGCCGACTCCGTGCAGATAAGCCAGATCGAGTCCGGTATCGCGGGGGTGAGCGAGGAACGGGTGCGACGTCTGGCCGCCCATTACTCCTGCACCGACGCGGAGTTGATCGAGGCGCTGGCGGCCATGGCGACCGACCGGACGCGCGGCTGGTGGGAGGAGTACCGAGAACGCCTGCCCACGTCGTTTCTCGACCTGTCCGAGCTGGAGCACCACGCCACCCACCGCTGGGACGTGGAGCTCCTGTACGTTCCCGGCCTGCTCCAGACCGAGGACTACGCGCGGATGCTGTTCTCCTCCCGCGTACCCGAACTTCCGCGTACCGAGATCGAGCTGCGCGTCCAACACCGCACACGGCGGCGCGGCATCCTGCAAGGGCCGAAACCGGTCCCGTACACAGCGGTGGTCCACGAGTCGGCGCTGCGTATGCGGGTGGGCGGCCGGAGTACCTTGCGGGCCCAGCTCGCACACCTCCTGGAAGCGTCCGAGGCCGACCACGTGACGGTGAGGGCCATCCCGTTCGAGACGGACAGCTTCACGCCGCTCGGAAGCACCATCGTGTACGCGGGCGGAGACATCCCGAAGCTGGACACCGTGGTGCAGGACGCTCCACACGGCACGGTGTTCATCGACGCCGAAGCCCAGCTCGGCGTCTTTCGAACACTCCTCCGTAGAGTGGAAGCCGCATCACTGGACCCCGAGCGGTCACGGGACTTCATCCACAGGGTGGCAAAGGAGCTGTGAGGCCATGACGACCTCCGACACCTGGCGCAAGTCGTCGTACTCAGGCGGCGGCGACGGCAACGCCTGCGTCGAAATAGCCGTGCGTCGCGGCCAGATGGCGATACGCGACTCCAAGGCCCCCGCCCACGCCACCCTCACGTTCCCCGCTCCGGCCTTCACCGCCTTCGTCGGTTCCCTCCGGGATGGCGGGCCGGGTATCACGGGAGCCGGCGTCGCCGGTTCGACGTAATTCTCCGGGCGTTCCCGGACCGCCTTCCGGCCGCCGCACGACGACGCCGGTTTCATGGGCCGGGTGATCCCAGGAATCCACCGCTCCCCCGCCCCGTCCCCCCGTACCCGCGGGCTGTGCGTCGCCGCGGCGGCCGTCGGCGCGCTGCTCCTCGCCCACGGCTACCCGGCCGCCGGTGCCGAAGCCCCTCGCCCGGTGTTCCCCGTTCCGGTCGACGTCGGCGACGCCGCCCAGGTCATCACCGTCGAGGCCGACGGCTCGCACGCCACGGTCACCGCCTGGACCAAGGGGCCGCTGCGCTGGAGGGCGCGGTTCGGCACGGGTGCCGGGCGCGTCGGGCAGAACGGTGTGACCGACGGGACGACCCGGCGGCAGGGGACCCGGACGACGCCCTCCGGCACGTACACGATCACCGAGGGGTTCGGCGTGCAGCCGAGCCGTACGAGGATGCCGTACCACGTGGTGGACGCGGGCGACTGGTGGGTGCAGGACCCGGAGTCACGGTTCTACAACTCGATGCACGGGGAGGCCGGTGCCGACTTCCCGCTCACCGAGGCGGGTGACCGGGGCAGCGAGCATCTGATCGACTACCCCGTCCAGTACGCGAAGGCGCTGGTCATCGACTTCAACCGGTGGCCCGCCGTGCCCGGCCGGGGCGCCGGGATCTTCCTGCACGTCAACGGGTCGGGCGCGACCGCCGGCTGTGTGTCCGTGCCGCGCGCCACGATGGACCGGATCATGCGCTGGATCCGGCCGGGCGCCCACCCCCGCATCGCCATCGGGTGACCGAACGGCCGCTGACCTCACCTACGCTGGCCCCATGGTCAACCTGACACGCATCTACACCCGTACCGGCGACCAGGGCACGACGGCCCTCGGTGACATGAGCCGGGTCAAGAAGACGGACCTGCGGATCTCCGCGTACGCCGACGCCAACGAGGCCAACGCGGTGATCGGCACGGCGATCGCGCTGGGCGGGCTGGACGAGGAGGTCGTCAAGGTCCTCACCCGCGTGCAGAACGACCTGTTCGACGTGGGCGCGGACCTGTCGACCCCGGTGGTGGAGAACCCGGAGTTCCCGCCGCTCAGGGTCGAGCAGTTCTACGTGGACCGGCTGGAGGCCGACTGCGACCGCTTCAACGCCGAACTGGAGAAGCTGCGGTCCTTCATCCTGCCCGGCGGCACCCCGGGCGCGGCCCTGCTGCACCAGGCGTGCACGGTCGTACGCCGGGCCGAGCGGTCCACCTGGGCCGCCCTGGAGGCCCACGGCGAGGCGATGAACCCCCTCACCGCCACCTACCTCAACCGCCTCTCCGACCTGCTGTTCATCCTGGCCCGGACGGCGAACAAGGCGACGGGGGACGTGCTGTGGGTGCCGGGCGGGGAGCGGTAGCCGGCGGCTAGCTCCGTTTCGACGCGGGCTCCCGTTTCGGGAACAGCGTGTAGCTCGCCGCGATGAGCAGGTTGATGCCGATCACCCACAGCATCCGCTGCTGCCAGGCCACCAGGGACCCGGTGTCGCCGTCGTCGCCGACGTACCAGACCGCGGCCTGCAGCAGCGCGATGGCGACGGCCGCGGCCAGGCTCCAGCGGCCGGCCACCTTCCACTCGTGGACGGCGCGGGCGGTGCCGTACTTCGGGGGGCGCGCGGGCGGCGGGCCGTCGGCGAAGCGGTGGGCGATGCGGGCGTCGGCCCACTTGACCGTCGCGTGCCCGAGCCCCACGGTGAAGCCGATGTAGACGGCGGCGAGGCCGTGCCGCCAGTCCGGTTCGGCGCCGCCTCGGAGGTCGACCGCGGTCACGGCGAACAGCACCACCTCCAGCAGCGGCTCGCACAGCAGCAGGGCGAGGCCGGTCCGGGGCATCCGCAGCGCGTACCGGAAGACCAGCCCGGCGGCCAGCAGCACCCAGAAGGCCACCTCGCAGGCGACGATCAACCCGACGATCACGGTCCGCTCCTCTCGCTCACCCCTCCAGGCTCGCTGCGGATTCCGCCGGACACGTCGTCTCCGGCGACGATGTCGGGGCCCCTCGGGTCCGTCGAAAGATGCAGTGCGCGACCCTCCCCGGGCATCAGGCGAGCACCCCGCGCGCGGTGTTGGATGGGGATCATGGCCACCGCCCCGCCGATCCCCCGCCCGAACCGCTTCGACGTGTCGATCGCCGTCGGCGGGCTGCTCGGCGGGGTCACGATGTGGGCGCTCGGCCTGTACACCTCGGGCAGCGGCCTCCTCCCGGCCGACTGGGGGCTCGTCCCGCTGGTGGTGATGGCGGCCCTGGAGCTGCTGCGCCGGTCCCGGCCGAGCTTCGCGCTCGTCGTGGGCACCCTGGCGCTGACCTTCGACATGCTCACCCCGGGCAACGCCGCGACGATCATCATGTACACGGATCTCGCCTACGCGGCCGTGCTGTACGGCACCCCGGCCGCCGCCCGCCGGATCCCGGTGACCACCGGTCTGGCCACGGTCGCGATCACGCTCGGCTTCCTCGTCTGGTGGCGTGATCCGCAGGCGCTGTTCGTCGGACTGGGCGCGGCCATCGTCTCGTTCGGGCCGGCGGCCACCGGGGCACTGGTGCGCGACCACCGCGACGCCGCGGAGGCGGCCCGGCTGCGCGCCGAACAGACCGCGCTGCTCGCCGAGATGGACCGCTCCCAGGCGGTGACCGCGGAACGGGCGCGGGTGGCACGGGAGTTGCACGACATGGTCGCCAACCACCTGTCCGCCATCGCCATCCACTCCACGGCCGCGCTCTCCCTGGACGACCCGGCGACCTCGAAGGACGCGCTCGCCGTCATCCGGGAGAACAGCGTCGCGGGGCTGGCCGAGATGCGCCGGCTGATCGGGATCCTGCGCGACAGCGGCGCCGGGACGGAGCCGGCGGTGGCGCCGACCCTCGACGGTCTGACCGCGCTGGTCGAGGGGGCCCGCACCAACGGCCTCGACGTGACTCTGGCCGGCCTCGGAGGCGGCCCCCTGCCCGCCCCCGTCGAGCTGGCCGCCTACCGCATCGTGCAGGAGTCCCTCACCAACGCCCTCAAGCACGCCGCCCCCGGCCCGGTGCGGGTGTCGCTGGCCCGCAGGGACGGCGCCCTGGAGGTCGCGGTGAGCAGCCCGTACGGCGCGGCGGGCGGCGAGCACGGGGACGGGGACGGTGGCCCCCGGGCGCCCGGTTCCGGCGCCGGGCTGGTCGGGATGCGGGAGCGGGCCACGCTGCTCGGCGGTACGTTCGCCGCCGGGGCCAGGGGTGCGCAGTGGACGGTCCACGCGACGCTGCCGCTCGCGGACACCCCGCCGGAATGAGCCGACAAGGAGATGCCGTATGAGTCCCGCCATCCGTGTCCTCGTCGCCGAGGACCAGTCCGCCGTGCGCGCCGGACTGGTGCTCATCCTGCGCAGCGCGCCCGGCGTCGAGGTGGTCGGCGAGGCGGCGGACGGCGAGGAGGCGGTGGCGCTGGCCCGGCGGCTGCGTCCGGACCTGGTGCTGATGGACGTTCAGATGCCGCGTCTGGACGGGGTGTCGGCGACCCGGCAGGTGGTCGGGGAGGGGCTGGCCGACGTGCTGGTGCTGACCACGTTCGACCTCGACGAGTACGTGTTCGGCGCGCTGCGGGCGGGGGCCGCCGGCTTCCTGCTGAAGAACACCGAGGCACGCGATCTGATCGCGGCGGTGCGGACGGTGGCGGCCGGTGAGGGGATCGTCGCGCCGGCCGTGACGCGCCGGCTCATCGCGGAGTTCGCGGCCGGTTCCGCGCGGCGGCCGGATACGGACGGGGCGGTTCTGGAGGGGCTGACGCGGCGGGAGCGCGAGGTGCTGTCGTGCCTCGGCGAGGGGCTGTCCAATGCGGCGATCGCGGAGCGGCTGCGGATGGCGGAGGCGACGGTGAAGACGCACGTCAGCCGGTTGCTGGCGAAGCTGGAGCTGCGCAGCCGGGTGCAAGCGGCGGTGCTCGCCAGGGAGTTGGGTCTGTGACCGGGACCCGGTGACCGCCGCCGGTCCAGTGGTCCAGACCTATTGACCTATGGTCCAGACCTTTCTATTCTCGCCGCACTGTGGGCTGAAGGCTCAGTCATGCCCACGGCACCCCACACCTCGTACGAGGACGACAAGAGGAGGCGCAGGATGCGCTTCAGACACAAAGCGGCGGCCGGCTTCGCCACCCTGCTGCTCCCACTCGCCGGACTGGTCGGGCTCGCGGCGCCCGCCGAGGCCGCCACGTCCGCCACCGCGACCTACGCCAAGACCCAGGACTGGGGCACCGGCTTCGAAGGCAAGTGGACCGTCAAGAACACCGGGACCACCTCGCTCAGTTCCTGGACCGTCGAGTGGGACTTCCCCACCGGCACGTCCGTCACCTCCGCCTGGGACGCCGACGTCACCTCCGCCGGCAACCACTGGACCGCCAAGAACAAGTCCTGGAACGGCACGCTCGCCCCGGGGGCCTCGGTCTCCTTCGGCTTCAACGGCGCCGGCTCCGGCTCCCCGGCCGACTGCAAGCTCAACGGCGGCAGCTGTGACGGCGGTTCGCTCCCCGGCGACTCCGCCCCGTCCGCCCCGGGCACCCCGACCGCCTCGAACGTCACCGACACCTCGGTCAAGCTGACCTGGTCGGCGGCCACCGACGACAACGGCGTCAAGAACTACGACGTGCTGCGCGGCGGCAGCAAGGTCGCCACCGTGACCACCACGTCGTACACCGACAGCGGCCTGACCGCCGGCACCGACTACTCCTACTCCGTCCAGGCCCGCGACACCGCCGACCAGACCGGACCGGTCAGCGGCTCGGTCGCCGTGCGCACCACCGGCGGCTCCACCGAGCCCCCGCCCACCGGCGACAAGGTCAAGCTCGGCTACTTCACCGAGTGGGGCATCTACGGCCGGAACTACAACGTCAAGAACCTGGTGACCTCCGGCTCCGCGTCCAAGATCACGCACATCAACTACGCCTTCGGCAACGTCACCGGCGGCAAGTGCGCGATCGGCGACTCCTACGCCGACTACGACAAGGCGTTCACCGCCGACCTCTCCGTCGACGGCGTCGCCGACACCTGGGACCAGCCGCTGCGCGGCAACTTCAACCAGCTGCGCAAGCTGAAGGCCAAGTACCCGCACATCAAGGTGCTGTGGTCGTTCGGCGGCTGGACCTGGTCCGGCGGCTTCGGCCAGGCGGCGGCCAACCCGGCCGCGTTCGCCCAGTCCTGCTACGACCTGGTCGAGGACCCGCGCTGGGCCGACGTCTTCGACGGCATCGACATCGACTGGGAGTACCCGAACGCCTGCGGTCTGAGCTGTGACACCAGCGGGGCGGCTGCCTTCAAGAACCTGATGTCGGCGCTGCGCGCCAAGTTCGGCCAGAACTACCTGATCACCGCGGCCACCACCGCCGACGGCTCCTCCGGCGGCAAGATCGACGCCGCCGACTACGCGGGCGCCGCACAGTACGTCAACTGGTACAACGTGATGACGTACGACTTCTTCGGCGCCTGGGAGGCCAAGGGCCCGACCGCCCCGCACTCCCCGCTCACCTCGTACGCGGGCATCCCGCAGCAGGGCTTCACCACCGCCGACGCCATCGCCAAGTACAAGGCCAAGGGCGTGCCCGCGAGCAAGCTGCTCGTCGGCATCGGCTTCTACGGCCGCGGCTGGACCGGCGTCACCCAGGACGCCCCCGGCGGCACCGCGACCGGCCCGGCGGCCGGCACCTACGAGCAGGGCATCGAGGACTACAAGGTCCTCAAGAACTCCTGCCCGGCCACCGGCACCGTCGCCGGCACCGCGTACGCGCACTGCGGCACCAACTGGTGGTCGTACGACACCCCCGCCACCATCGGCGCCAAGATGACCTGGGCCAAGAACCAGGGCCTGGGCGGCGCCTTCTTCTGGGAGTTCAGTGGCGACACCGGCAACGGTGAGCTGGTGAGCGCCATCGACAGCGGCCTGCGGTAGACCCACCGCGGCCCCAGGACGCCGCGGCCGGACCACGAGTCCGGCCGCGGCTTCGTCGTTGCGAGACCGCTCGGGCGGGTGATCAGGCCACGTTCACCCGCTGCCCGGGGGGCGCCGCCTCCAGCCAGGCCAGGAAACCGGTCAGGGCGTCCTCGCTCATCGCCAGCTCCAGCCGGACGCCCTGGTGCAGACAGGTGAGGATCACCGCGTCGGAGAGCAGCGCCAGCTCCTCCTCGCCCTCGGGCAGCCGACGGCCGGCCACCTCGACGGAGGCCCGCTCCAGCACACGGCGCGGCCGGTAGGCGTAGGAGAAGACGCGGAACCACGCGACGCGGTCACCGCTGTAGCGGGCCACACCGTAGCCCCAGCCCTTGCCACTGGTGTCGGGGTTCTCCGCCACGTCCCAGCGCAGGGAGCAGTCGAAGGTGCCGCCGGAGCGCTGGATGAGTCTGCGGCGCAGGCCGAAGACGAACAACCCCAGCACCACCAGGGCGACGACGATTCCGCACACAGTCAGAGCGAGGACCATCGACACCGACCTCCTCGTCTCCTAGATCGCGGAACAGGTAACGGAATATAAAAAACACCCGGATTCACCTCAGCCGCGGCTGGGACCGGATCGCTCCGGTTCCAGCCGCGGCTGAGATACGTCACGCGTGGCAGGCTGTGTCAGCGCGCCGCCACCGCCCGCAGGCGGACCTCCGCGCGGCGCTCGGCGAAGGCGTCGGCCTTCGTCTTGGCGCGCTCCAGGGCCCGCTCGGCACGCTGGACGTCGATCTCGTCCGACAGCTCGGCGATCTCGGCCAGCAGCGACAGCTTGTTGTCCGCGAACGAGACGAAACCGCCGTGCACCGCGGCGACGACCGTCCCACCTTCACTCGTACGGATGGTCACCGGGCCCGACTCCAGCACACCGAGCAGCGGCTGGTGACCGGGCATGACGCCGATGTCGCCGGACGTGGTGCGCGCGACGACCAGGGTGGCCTCGCCGGACCAGACCTGGCGGTCCGCGGCGACCAGCTCGACGTGCAGCTCAGCAGCCAAGGGTGGCTCCTCGGGTCACCACCCGGCGCTCTCGCCGGGTGTCAGTTACAAGTCTAATGGGCGTGACTGAGGGGGCGGGACGAACCCGCCCCCTCTTACGTCACACAGGTACCGGGGTCAGGAGACGCCCAGTTCCTTCGCGTTCTTCTTGAGGTCCTCGAGACCACCGCACATGAAGAACGCCTGCTCCGGGAAGTGGTCGTACTCGCCGTCGCAGATCGCGTTGAACGCGGCGATCGACTCGTCCAGCGGCACGTCCGAACCGTCCACGCCGGTGAACTGCTTGGCGACGTGGGTGTTCTGGGACAGGAAGCGCTCCACGCGACGGGCACGGTGGACGACGAGCTTGTCCTCCTCGCCGAGCTCGTCGATACCGAGGATCGCGATGATGTCCTGGAGGTCCTTGTACTTCTGCAGGATCGTCTTGACGCGCATGGCGGCGTCGTAGTGGTCCTGCGCGATGTAGCGCGGGTCCAGGATGCGGGACGTGGAGTCCAGCGGGTCCACGGCCGGGTAGATGCCCTTCTCGGAGATCGGACGGGACAGAACCGTCGTCGCGTCGAGGTGGGCGAAGGTGGTGGCCGGGGCCGGGTCGGTCAGGTCGTCCGCGGGGACGTAGATCGCCTGCATCGAGGTGATCGAGTGACCGCGGGTCGAGGTGATGCGCTCCTGGAGGAGACCCATCTCGTCGGCCAGGTTCGGCTGGTAGCCCACCGCGGAGGGCATGCGGCCGAGCAGGGTCGACACCTCGGAACCGGCCTGCGTGAAGCGGAAGATGTTGTCGATGAAGAACAGCACGTCCTGCTTCTGGACGTCACGGAAGTACTCGGCCATGGTCAGGCCGGCCAGCGCGACGCGCAGACGGGTGCCCGGCGGCTCGTCCATCTGACCGAAGACCAGCGCGGTCTTGTCGATGACGCCGGAGTCCGACATCTCCTCGATGAGGTCGTTGCCCTCACGGGTGCGCTCGCCGACACCGGCGAACACGGAGACACCGTCGTGGTTGTTGGCGACGCGGTAGATCATCTCCTGGATGAGCACCGTCTTGCCGACGCCGGCGCCGCCGAACAGACCGATCTTGCCGCCCTTGACGTACGGGGTCAGCAGGTCGATGACCTTGACGCCGGTCTCGAACATCTCGGTCTTCGACTCGAGCTCGTCGAAGTTCGGCGCCTTGCGGTGGATGGACCAGCGCTCGCCGTCGTAGGACTCGTCGACGTTCAGCACCTCACCGAGGGTGTTGAACACCTTGCCCTTGGTGAAGTCGCCGACCGGGACGGTGATGCCCGTGCCCGTGTCGGTGACCGGGGCCTGGCGGACCAGACCGTCGGTGGGCTGCATGGAGATGGTGCGGACCAGGCCGTCACCCAGGTGCTGGGCGACCTCCAGGGTCAGCGTCTTCTTCTCGCCGGCGTTGGCCGGGTCGGCCACCTCGACGTGAAGGGCGTTGTAGATGTCCGGCATCGCGTCGACGGGGAACTCCACGTCGACGACCGGGCCGATGACCCGCGCGACGCGGCCCGTCGCCGTGGCCGTCTGAGCAGTGGTGGTCATTAGTTGTCACTCCCCGCGGTCGCGTCGGCCAGGGCACTCGCGCCACCGACGATCTCGCTGATTTCCTGGGTGATTTCGGCCTGGCGGGCCGCGTTGGCAAGCCGCGAGAGCGTCTCGATGAGCTCTCCGGCGTTGTCGGTGGCCGACTTCATCGCGCGCCGCGTGGCGGCGTGCTTGGAGGCGGCCGACTGGAGCAGCGCGTTGTAGATCCGGCTCTCCACGTAGCGCGGCAGCAGGGCGTCGAGGACGTCCTCCGCGGAGGGCTCGAAGTCGTACAGCGGGAGAATCTCGTTCTGAGGCTTCTCCGCCGCCACCTCGTCGAGGCTGAGCGGCAGCAGGCGGGAGTCGACCGCCGTCTGCGTCATCATCGACACGAACTCGGTGTAGACGATGTGGAGCTCGTCCACGCCGCCGTCCGCCGTGTCCTTCTCGATGGCCTCGATCAGGGGGGCCGCGACCTTCTTGGCGTCCGCGTACGTCGGCTCGTCGGTGAAGCCCGTCCACTGCTCCGCGATCTTGCGCTCGCGGAAGTTGTAGTGGGCGACACCGCGCCGGCCGACGATGTACGTGTCGACCTGCTTGCCCTCGCGCTCGAGGCGCGCGGTGAGCTGCTCCGCCGCCTTGATGGCGTTGGAGTTGAACGCGCCGGCGAGGCCGCGGTCACTCGTCAGGAGCAGCACCGCGGACCGCACGACCGTCTCGGCCTGCGTGGTCAGCGGGTGCCTGGTGTTCGAACCGGTACCGACCGCCGTGACCGCGCGGGTGAGCTCGGTCGCGTACGGCGTGGAGGCCGCCACCTTGCGCTGCGCCTTGACGACGCGCGAGGCGGCGATCATCTCCATCGCCTTCGTGATCTTCTTGGTCGCGGTGACGGATCGGATGCGACGCTTGTAGACCCGGAGCTGGGCTCCCATGAGTCAGGTCCCTTCCTTACGTCACTTGGAGACGCTGACGGCCGTGTCCTCGCCGAGCAGCTTGCCGTCCGAGGTCTCGAACTGCTTCTTGAACTCCGCGACGGCGTCGTCGATCGCCTGGATGGTGTCGTCCGACATCTTGGCGCCCTCCTTGATGGAGGTCATCAGGCCCTGCTCCTTGCGGTGCAGGTACTCCAGCAGCTCCTTCTCGAAGCGGCGGATGTCGTTGACCGGGACGTCGTCCATACGGCCGTTGGTGCCGGCCCAGATCGACACGACCTGGTCCTCGGTGGCCATCGGCGCGTACTGGGCCTGCTTCAGCAGCTCGACCATGCGCTGGCCGCGCTCCAGCTGGGCCTTGGACGCGGAGTCCAGGTCGGAACCGAAGGCGGCGAACGCCTCCAGCTCGCGGAACTGGGCGAGGTCCACGCGGAGGCGGCCGGAGACCTGGCGCATCGCCTTGTGCTGCGCGGAACCACCGACTCGGGAGACGGAGATACCGACGTTCAGCGCGGGGCGCTGACCGGCGTTGAACAGGTCCGACTCCAGGAAGCACTGGCCGTCGGTGATGGAGATGACGTTGGTCGGGATGAACGCCGAGACGTCGTTGGCCTTGGTCTCGACGATCGGCAGACCGGTCATCGAACCGGCGCCCATGTCGTCGGAGAGCTTGGCGCAGCGCTCCAGCAGCCGGGAGTGCAGGTAGAAGACGTCACCCGGGTAGGCCTCGCGGCCCGGCGGGCGGCGCAGCAGCAGGGAGACGGCGCGGTAGGCGTCGGCCTGCTTCGACAGGTCGTCGAAGATGATCAGGACGTGCTTGCCCTCGTACATCCACTGCTGGCCGATGGCCGAGCCGGTGTACGGGGCGAGGTACTTGAAGCCGGCCGGGTCGGACGCCGGGGCGGCGACGATGGTCGTGTACTCCAGCGCGCCGTTCTCCTCCAGCGCGCGGCGGACCGACGCGATGGTCGAGCCCTTCTGGCCGATGGCGACGTAGATGCAGCGGACCTGCTTCTTCGGGTCGCCGGAGCGCCAGTTGTCACGCTGGTTGATGATCGTGTCGACGGCCAGGGCGGTCTTGCCGGTCTGGCGGTCGCCGATGATCAGCTGACGCTGACCACGGCCGATCGGGGTCATCGCGTCGACGGCCTTGTAGCCGGTCTCCATCGGCTCGTGCACCGACTTGCGCTGCATGACCGTGGGGGCCTGCAGTTCGAGGGCGCGGCGACCGGACGTCTCGATCTCGCCGAGGCCGTCGATCGGGTTGCCGAGCGGGTCGACGACGCGGCCGAGGTAGCCCTCGCCGACCGCGACGGAGAGGACCTCACCGGTGCGCGTGACCGGCTGACCCTCCTCGATGCCGCTGAACTCGCCCAGGACGACCGCACCGATCTCGCGCTCTTCCAGGTTCAGCGCGAGACCGAGGGAGCCGTCCTCGAACTTCAGCAGCTCGTTCGCCATGGCCGAGGGCAGACCCTCGATCTTGGCGATACCGTCGCCGGCGACGGTGACCGTACCGACCTCCTCGCGCGAGGCCGCGTCCGGCTTGTACGACTGGACGAAGGTCTCCAGTGCGTCCCGGATCTCCTCCGGCCGGATCGTGAGCTCCGCCATCTGGGTTCCCTGCTCTCCTTGTTGGGCCCGAAGTTTCACTTGGGGGTATTCCACGAGTTCGGGACTCCCCCCAATAAGAGGTGAATCCTCTGCACGGCCCAACCAGGGCCGTTAAGTACGTTCTGGCTATGAAGTTGCTGAGTGCTGCTAGCTCGCCATGCGGCGGGCGGCGTCCTCGATGCGGTCCGCGATGGAGCCGTTGATGACCTCGTCACCGACCTGCACCCGGATCCCGCCGACGACCTCGGGGTCGACGTCGAGGTTGAGGTGCATCGTGCGGCCGTACAGCTTCGCCAGGGCGGCGCCCAGGCGCTGCTTCTGCACGTCGCTCAGCGGCACCGCCGAGGTGACGACGGCCACGATGCGGTCGCGGCGCTCGGCGGCGAGCTTGGACAGGGAGTCCAGGCCCGCTTCCAGGCTACGTCCCCGCGGCGCGGTCACCAGACGCGTGACCAGACGGACGGTGGCCGCGTCGGCCCGGCCGCCGAGCAGGCTGCGCAGCAGCTCGCCCTTGGCCGAGACGGTGGCCTTCCGGTCCGTCAGCGCGGCGCGCAGCTCGGTGTTGCCGGAGACGATCCGCCCGAAGCGGAACAGCTCGTCCTCGACGTTGTCGAGCGTGCCGGCGCGCTGTGCGGCGGTGAGGTCGGCGGTGTTCGCCAGCTCCTCCAGCGCGTCCACCAGGTCGCGCGACTGCGACCAGCGCGAGCGCACCATGCCGGCCACCAGGTCGGCGGCCGTGCCGCTGACCTGGGCGCCGAGCAGACGCTGGACCAGTTCGGCCTTGGCCTCGCCGGCCTGCGCCGGGTCGGTGAGGACCCGACGCAGCGACACCTCGCGGTCGAGCAGCGCGGTGACGGCCGCCAGCTCGTCGGCGAGCTGCGCCGCGTCCACGGACGTGGCGTCGGTCAGCGCGTCGAGACGCTCGCGTGCGGCTGCCAGTGCCTCGCGGCTCGCTCCGTTCATCGCGCGGCCTCGGCCTTCTCCTCGAGCTCGCCGAGGAAGCGGTCGATCACGCGGCTCTGCCGGGCGTGGTCCTCGAGGGACTCGCCGACGAGCTTGCCGGCCAGCTCGGTGGCGAGCGTGCCGACGTCCTGGCGGAGCGCCTGCGCGGCGGCCTTGCGGTCGGCCTCGATCTGGGCGTGGCCGGCCGCGACGATCTCCTCGCGCTGGCGCTGGCCCTCGGCCCGCATCTCGGCGATCAGCGCGGCACCCTGCTCCTGCGCCTCCTGGCGCAGGCGCGCGGCCTCGTGCCGGGCCTCGGCGAGCTGGGCCTTGTACTGCTCGAGGACGCTCTGGGCCTCGGTCTGCGCGGCCTCGGCCTTCTCGATACCGCCCTCGATGGCCTCGCGGCGCTCCTCCAGAACCTTGTTGATGTTCGGGAGGAGCTTCCAGGCAAGGAAGCCGAAGACGATGACGAAGGCGATAAGGCCGATGACAAGCTCGGGGATCGGCGGGACGAGGGGGTTCTCCATATCCTCGGCCGCAACCGTGAGCAACGGGCTCATGTGTGTGCCTTTCGTCTAGTCGGCTGGTCTGGCTTCGGAGATCAGTAGCCGTAGACGAACGGCATGACCAGACCGATCAGGGCGAGCGCCTCACAGAAGGCGAAGCCGAGGATCTGGTTGGCACGGATCAGGCCGGCGGCCTCGGGCTGGCGGGCCAGGGCCTGGGTGCCGTTACCGAAGATGATGCCGACGCCGACGCCCGGGCCGATCGCGGCGAGGCCGTAACCGATGGAGCCGAGGGAGCCTTCAACAGCAGCAAGGGTCTGCATGCCAGTTCTTCCTTTTCTTTACGGACCGGTGGGGGTTGGCCACCGGACGATCTGTGGAGGTGGGAGGGCAGTGGCTCAGTGGTGCTCGGCCATGGCGCCCTGGATGTAGGTGCAGGTCAGCAGGACGAACACGTAGGCCTGCAGCGCCTGGATGAACAGCTCGAAGGCGGTCATCACTACAGTCATGACGAACGAGACACCCGCGTAGGCGATCCCGATGCCGTTCAGCAGGTACCAGCTGGCGATCGTGAAGAGCAGCAGCAGGGTGTGCCCGGCGAACATGTTGGCGAACAGTCGCACGGCGTGGGTGAACGGGCGGATCAGCAGGTTCGAGAAGAGCTCGATCAGCATGGCCAGCGGGAGCACCGCGCCGAGCGACTTGTCGTAACCGGTGACGTTCTTGAAGAAGCCGACGAAACCGTGCCTCTTGAAGGTCAGCGACACCCAGGTGACGTAGACGATCCCCGCGAGGGCCGCCGGGTAGGAGATGATCGCGGTGACCGGGAAGGCGGCCACCGGGATGATCGCCCAGAGGTTCATCATCCAGACGAAGAAGAACAGCGAGACGACGAGCGGGACGTACTTCTCGCCTTCCTTCTTGCCGATCGTCTCGTAGACGACACCGCGCCGGATGAAGTCGTAGCCGGCCTCGGCGACCATCTGGAGCTTGCCCGGGACGACCTTCGGCTTGCGGAAGGCGGCCCAGAAGAACCCGACGATGACGACGGAACCCAGCAGCGCCAGCAGCATCGTCTTGTTGAAGTACAGGTTGCTGTCCCCGTCTCCCCACAGGGGCTCGAACAGGAACGAGTGCAGGCCGGGAGAGGGAAAGCCACAGCCGTCGAAGATGTGGCAGTCGGTCTCGAAGGCGAGCACCTGCGTCGGGTCAGCACTCACCGCGGGCTCCTTCAGCGTGGCGCATAGGTACGGCAACCTCGTTGTGTCGGCGCGGCGTACGGCCGCGGTTCGGCACGGGACTGGTGTTACGGATGTGGGGGCGGCTGGGGGGCATCTCGCCTCGCGATGGAACAGGCGTCAGCTCGGATGCCCGCGCCCGCGATGCCGCAGTTGGCACCGGACGATAGCAGGATCTCTCAGGCGTCTTTATCCCGGCCCTACCCCTCACGACGAGTGCCCCGATTTTTCGGGTTCGACGTAGAGGATCTTGGCCTTCATATGCGCCCGCGTCTGTGCCGCGATCCAGGCAAGAGTGCCGGCGAGCAGGGTGAACGCGAACGCCTTCGGGTGGAACAGCGTGGTGTTCTTGAACGCGGCCATGAAGATGAACAGCAGAAGAATCTGGGCCGCGTAGAGCATCAGTCCCATCGCCTGGAACAGATGCGGAAGCGATTTGGCGGTGCGCTGCAGGACGTAGAGACCGAGCCCCATGAAAAGGATCACGATGACCGTCGCCACGACGGCGCCGATCGCTCCTTTTCCACCCGCGACCACACCGCTGACGACGGCGGCGATCGCGCCGACGGCGGCTGTGGGCACAGCGGCCTGGGCAAGGATCCGGACGTCGTTGGACGGCATGGCGGCAACTCCGCTTTCAACGGGGGGCAGGGGTGTCGTCATGGACGAGCGTAGTCCCGGCGCGAGGCGGTCAGACCTCGGCGAAGGGCCCATCGCACTGGGGTCCTTCGGCTCTGTCCGGGGTTCTCGTGAACCGTATCACAAACTATTTGATGAGGTCTTTACCTGGTTGGTGTGCTGGCTGTCACACGTGAGAGTGACAGTGCGCGTCTGAGCGAGAACCGAGACCTCTTGTCTGGTATTGGCCCGATTCGCTCCCCCATGAATGGGCAATGCTCTAGTCAGATTCTTACCTTGACCGAGGACCCACGGCCGACGCCCCATTGACACCGGACACCCCGGCGGCCACCGGCGTACGCGCCTCCTCCTCGTCCGCCGGGACCGTCTCCACCACCCCGGCGACCGGCCGGCGCCGCCGGTACCGCGGCGGTACGAAGGACTGCGCCCACATCGGGGCGCGCGGCGTGAACCGGGGCAGCAGAAGCAGCACCAGGCCGATGGCGCTGAGGAACACGATGCCGAGGACGATCCACATGGACGCCGAGTTGACGGAGTAGGCCAGCGCGCCGAACGCGATCAGCGCCGACCAGAAGTACATGATCAGCACGGCGCGGCTGTGGGAGTGGCCGATCTCCAGGAGGCGGTGGTGGAGATGGCCCCGGTCCGCCGCGAACGGCGACTGGCCGCGCCAGGTGCGCCGTACGATCGCCAGGATCAGGTCGGCCGCCGGGATCGCGATGATGGTCAGCGGCATCAGCAGCGGGATGTACACCGGCACCATCTGGTGCACGGAGTTGCGCTCGGACCCGGAGAACAGCTTCATCACATCGGGGTCCACCTGACCGGTGACCGAGATCGCGCCCGCCGCCAGCACCAGCCCGATCAGCATCGACCCCGAGTCGCCCATGAAGATCCGCGCCGGGTGCATGTTGTGCGGCAGGAAGCCCAGGCACATGCCCATCAGGATCGCGGAGAACAGCGTCGCGGGCGCCGCGGCCTCGATGTTGTAGCCGTACCAGATGCGGTAGGCGTACATGAAGAACGCCGCCGACGCGATGCACACCATGCCGGCCGCGAGCCCGTCCAGCCCGTCCACGAAGTTCACCGCGTTGATCGTGATCACGACCAGCGCCACCGTCAGCAGCGTGCCCTGCCACTGGGTCAGCGCGACGGTGCCGACACCCGGGATGGGCAGCCACAGGATCGTCAGACCCTGCACGACCATCACGCCCGCGGCGATCATCTGCGCGCCCAGCTTGATCAGGGCGTCGATCTCGAACTTGTCGTCGAGGACGCCGATCAGCCAGATCAGCGCGGCCCCGGACAGCAGCGCGCGCGGCTCGTTCGACCGCTCGAAGACCTCGTTGAGGTTGGTCAGGTGGTCGGCGACCAGCAGACCCGCGCACAGACCGAAGAACATCGCGATCCCACCGAGCCGTGGAGTGGGCTCCCGGTGCACGTCACGCGCCCGGATCTCCGGCATCGCCCCGGCCACGATCGCGAACTTGCGTACCGGCCCCGTCAGCAGATACGTCACCGCGGCCGTGACGCACAGCGTCAGCAGGTATTCACGCACGGGCTTCCCCACAGGTCTCGCTGGCCATCTCAGCCTCACACCCTAGCGACGGCCGCATACGGTTGGGGACTTCCGGGTAGCCAGGATGGTTGCACGCAAGGCTGTGAGTACCCCGGGTAACCGGCTCCCAAGGGGTACGGACACCGGCTCGGACCCGTTCAGTCAGGGTACGGCGGGAACGCCGCCGTCAGGTCCCGCACGTCCTCCCGGACCCGCTTGGCGTCGGCCTCCTCCCGCAGTACGCCCGCCATCAGGGCCGCGATCCGCGCCATCTCGGCCTCCCCCATGCCCTGCGTGGTCACCGCCGCGGTGCCCAGGCGCAGGCCGCGGGCGTCCGCGTGGGGCAGGGCGCAGCAGTCCAGGACGATCCCGGCGGCCACCAGCCGGCCCCGCGCGGTGCGGCCGTCGACGCCCAGCGGGGACGGGTCCGCGGTGATCAGATGGGTGTCGGTACCCCCGGTGGTGACCGCCATCCCCTCGGCCGCCAGACCGGCGGCGAGCGCTCGCGCGTTGGCGACCACCTGATGGGCGTACGCGGCGAACGCCGGTGTCGCCGCCTCGCCGAACGCGACCGCCTTCGCGGCGATGGTGTGCATCTGCGCCCCGCCCTGGGTGAACGGGAAGACGGCCCGGTCGACGCGCTCGGCCAGGTCCGCGCCGCACAGCAGCATGCCGCCGCGCGGGCCGCGCAGCACCTTGTGCGTCGTGGCGCACACGATGTCGGCGTACGGCACCGGGCTGGGCGCCGCGCCACCCGCGACCAGCCCGATGGGGTGCGCGGCGTCGGCGATCAGACAGGCGCCCACCTCGTCGGCCACGGCCCGGAAGTACGCGTGGTCGATGTGGCGCGGATAGGCGATCGAGCCGCACACGATCGCCTTCGGCCGGTGGGTGTGGGCGAGGGTGCGCATCTGGTCGTAGTCGATGAGGCCGGTCTCGGCGTCCACCCCGTAGGGGACGAAGTCGAACCAGCGGCCGGAGAAGTTCGCGGGCGAGCCGTGGGTGAGGTGGCCGCCGTGCGGCAGACCGAGGGCCAGCACGGTGTCGCCGGGACGCAGCAGCGCCGCGTAGGCGGCCAGCACGGCCGACGAGCCGGAGTGCGGCTGGACGTTGGCGTGCTCAGCGCCGAACAGCTCCCTCGCCCGGTCCACGGCGATCCGCTCGGCCACGTCGACGATCTCGCAGCCGGAGTGGTGCCGGGCACCCGGATAGCCCTCCGCGTACTTGTTCGCCAGGGGCGAGCCGAGCGCGGACAGCACGGCCGGCGAGGTGAAGTTCTCGGCGGCGATCAGCTGCAGCGTGCGCGCCTGCCGCGTCCGCTCCGCGTACAGGATCTCGGCCAGTTCGGGGTCCTGCCGGCGCAGGACGTCGGTTTCGAGGGTGTGACTGACCGTCATGGTGCACTCCGGACGCGTCGACGCTGACGTACGTCCAATGTAGGCCGGTACGTCACGTGTCGCCCGTGTTCTTCACCCGGTCCGGGCCGGCACCCCGGTCAGTGCGGTCACCACCGGATCCAGTGCCTGGTGTATCTCGTCCCCGATCGACCGGAAGAACGTCAGCGGCGCCCCGTAGGGGTCGTACACCTCGTCCGCCTCGGCGGTGGGCGCCAGCAGCCAGCCCCGCAGCGCAGCGGCGGCCCGCACCAGGGCTCGCGCGCGGACGACCACCCCGTCCTCCAGCGGCGGCAGCGTGGTCGGGTCTATGGCCCTCACCAGCCGGGTGAACTCCTTCAGGGTGAAGGTCCGCAGCCCCGCCGAGTGCCCCATGGAGATCACCTGCGCCCGGTGGTCGCGGGTGGCCGTCAGCACCAGGTCCGCCATGATGACGTGCTCGTCGAGCAGTTCGCGCCCCACGAACCCGGAGGCGTCCGCGCCGAAGTCGGCGAGCACGGTCTCCGCGTGCGACTCCATGGGCGCGCCCTCGTGCCCCCAGGTGCCGGCGCTCTCCACGATCACCGCGCCGCCGAGCATGCCGAGCCGCTCCGCCACGAAATGGCGGGTCAGCCGCTCGGTGATGGGCGAGCGGCACACGTTGCCGGTGCTGACGTGCAGGATGCGGAAGCAGTCGCGCGGCAGCCCGACGAAGGTCGTCGTGATCTCCGCGGCCCGTTCCCCGCCGCCTATGCCACGCCCCGCGTCAGGGGCTGTCAATTGGCCACCTCGAGGTCGGGTACCACCTTGCGCAGATCGTCGGCGGAGATGGCCCCCTCGCGCAGCAGCAGCGGCACCTCGCGGCTGACGTCCACGATCGACGAGGGGACGTTGCCGGGGGTGGGGCCGCCGTCGAGGTAGACGGAGACGGAGTCGCCGAGCATGCCCTGCGCCTCGTCGCAGTTCTCCGGCGCGGGGTGGCCGGTGAGGTTGGCAGAGGACACGGCCATCGGGCCGACCTCGGTGAGCAGCTCGATGGCGACGGGGTGCAGCGGCATGCGCACGGCGACGGTGCCCCGGGTGTCGCCCAGGTCCCACTGCAGGGACGGCTGGTGCTTGGCGACGAGCGTGAGAGCGCCCGGCCAGAACGCGTCGACCAGCTCCCAGGCCAGCTCGGAGAAGTCGGTGACCAGGCCGTGCAGGGTGTTGGGCGAGCCGATCAGCACGGGGGTGGGCATGTTGCGGCCCCGGCCCTTGGCCTGCAGCAGGTCGCCGACGGCGTCCTTGGCGAAGGCGTCGGCGCCGATGCCGTAGACCGTGTCCGTGGGCAGCACCACGAGCTCGCCCCGGCGGACGGCGGACGCGGCCTCGCGCAGACCGGTCACACGGTCGGTCGCGTCGTTGGTGTCGTATCGCCGAGCCATAACTAGCGGGCCTCCTCGTACACGTACTGCGGGATCGAAGTGGGGGTGGTCACGGCAGCGCCTTGCGCGCGGTCGCGAAGCGCGGCCGGTTGTTGAGATCGGGGTGGTCGGCCGCGTCGGCCCAGCCCCGCTCCTCGGTGAAGATCCACGGCACCTGGCCGCCCTGGGTGTCGGCGTGCTCGATGACGACGACGCCGCCGGGCCGCAGCAGGCGGTGCGCGGTGCGTTCGATGCCCCGGATCAGGTCGAGGCCGTCCTCGCCCGAGAACAGCGCCAGCTCGGGGTCGTAGTCGCGGGCCTCCGGGGCGACGTACTCCCACTCGGTGAGCGGGATGTACGGCGGGTTGGAGACGACCAGGTCGACCTGGCCGTCGAGGTCGCGGAAGGCGTCCAGGGCGTTGCCCTGGCGCAGGTCGACCCGGGAGCCGGCCATGTTCTTGCGGGTCCACACCAGGGCGTCCTCGGAGAGCTCCACGGCGTGCACCCGCGAGCGCGGGACCTCCTGGGCGAGCGCGAGGGCGATGGCGCCGGAGCCGGTGCACAGGTCGACGATGCAGGGCTCGACCACGTCCATGGCGCGCACCGCGTCTATGGCCCAGCCGACCACGGACTCGGTCTCGGGCCGGGGCACGAAGACGCCCGGCCCGACCTGGAGCTCCAGATAGCGGAAGTAGGCCCGCCCGGTGATGTGCTGCAGCGGCTCGCGCTGCTCGCGCCGGGCGATGACCTCCCAGTACCGGGCGTCGAAGTCGGAGTCCTTCACGCTGTGGAGTTCGCCGCGCTTGACGCCGTGCACGAACGCGGCGAGCTCCTCCGCGTCGGTGCGCGGCGAGGGCACGCCGGCGTCGGCCAGCCGCTGGGTGGCCTGGGCCACCTCCGCGAGCAGCAGGTTCACGCGAGTCCTCCGTGTCGTACTGGTTCGTGCGTAGGGGGGTCCTCAGGGTCCTTACGCGGCCGCGAGCTTCGCCGCCGAGTCCGCGTCGATGCACGCCTGGATCACCGCGTCGAGTTCGCCGTCCAGGACCTGGTCCAGGTTGTACGCCTTGAAGCCGACGCGGTGGTCCGAGATGCGGTTCTCCGGGAAGTTGTAGGTGCGGATCTTCTCGGAGCGGTCGACGGTGCGGACCTGGCTTCGGCGGGCGTCGGCGGCCTCCCTCTCCGCCTCCTCCTGCGCCATGGCGAGCAGCCTGGAGCGCAGGATACGCATCGCCTGCTCCTTGTTCTGCAGCTGGCTCTTCTCGTTCTGGCAGGAGGCGACGACCCCGGTGGGGATGTGCGTGATGCGCACGGCGGAGTCGGTGGTGTTGACGGACTGCCCGCCGGGCCCGGAGGAGCGGTAGACGTCGACGCGCAGGTCGTTCGGGTTGATCTCGACGTCCACCTCCTCGGCCTCGGGGGTGACGAGGACGCCGGCGGCGGAGGTGTGGATGCGGCCCTGGGACTCGGTGGCGGGGACGCGCTGCACGCGGTGCACGCCGCCCTCGTACTTCAGCCGGGCCCAGACGCCCTGCCCGGGCTCCAGCTGGCCGCGGGCCTTCACGGCGACCTGGACGTCCTTGTAGCCGCCCAGCTCGGACTCGGTGGCATCGATGATCTCGGTCTTCCACCCGACGCGCTCGGCGTACCGCAGGTACATGCGCAGCAGGTCCCCGGCGAACAGGGCGGACTCGTCGCCGCCGGCGCCCGCCTTGATCTCCAGGATGACGTCCTTGTCGTCGCTCGGGTCGCGCGGGACGAGCAGCAGGCGGAGCTTCTCCGTCAGCTCCTCGCGCTGTTCGGTGAGGTCCTTGACCTCGGCCGCGAAGTCCGGGTCGTCGGCGGCGAGTTCGCGGGCGGTCTCGATGTCGTCGCCGGTCTGCTTCCAGGAGCGGTAGGCGGCGACGATCGGGGTGAGCTCGGCGTAGCGCTTGTTGAGCTTGCGCGCGTTGGCCTGGTCGGCGTGGACCGAGGGGTCCGCGAGCTTCTTCTCCAGGTCAGCGTGCTCGGTGACCAGTTCCTCGACGGCCTCGAACATCTTGGGGCTCCTGTGTGCGTACGGGGGGTGAAGTGGCGGGCGACCAAAAACGCCGGTCCCGGACGCACCCCGGGCGGGGGCGCGGCCGTGGACCGGCGAAAAGGGGCTCGCTACTTCTTGGAGCCGGCGGCAGCCTTGCCGAAGCGGGCCTCGAAGCGGGCCACACGGCCACCGGTGTCGAGGATCTTCTGCTTGCCCGTGTAGAACGGGTGGCACTCGGAGCAGACCTCGGCACGGATGGTGCCGGACTCGATGGTGCTCCGGGTGGTGAACGACGCGCCGCAGGTGCAGCTGACCTGCGTCTCGACGTACTCGGGGTGGATGTCGCGCTTCAAGGTGTCTCCTAGGTTTCGGGAGGGCGCCGGGTCGCCGTCGCGGGCTGCGAGAGCGTGAACCGGAGCCGACGTACCAGTCTGCCAGGACTGGCGCCATCAGCCCAAACCGGGGGGTGGGCGGAAGTATTCCCGGCGCCGGCCCGGGGAGCCCGGGCAGCCGGCCGTGCCCGCACTGGGGTGCCCGTGCAGGTACGGCCCCTCCCCCTCAGGGGGTGGCCACGCCCCGGGCGTCGCCGGTGGCCGTGCCCTCGGTCGCCGTCCCGGGGACCGGCCGGTCGTGCTTCAGGGCCGTCCAGACCTGCCGGGCCTTGGCCGGGACGACGACGACGCGGTTGGGGTCGTCGGCGTCGTAGCGGACCGGCAGGGTGATCATGGTCATGTTGTCGGCGCCGATGCCTTTCAGGCCGTCCGCGAAGGACATCAGGGAGGTGACCGAGCCGAGGTCGGAGTCGGTGGTGACGGCCTTGGTGGCCGCGTCGGCGAGGTCGTACAGCTTCTTGGGGCTGGTGAGCACGCCGATGTGGTCGACCCGCTCGATGAGCGCCTTGACGAAGGCCTGCTGCAGCTGGATGCGGCCGAGGTCGGAGCCGTCGCCCACACCGTGCCGGGTACGGACCAGGCCGAGGGCCTGCTCGCCGTCGAGGGTGTGGGTTCCGGCCTTCAGCCTCAGGTGGCTGTCGGGGTCGTCGATGTCCTTGGTGGTGGTGATCTCCACGCCGCCCAGTTCGTCGATCAGCTTCCGGAAGCCGGAGAAGTCGACCTCCAGGTAGTGGTCCATGCGGATCCCGGTGAGCGACTCGACCGTCTTGACCGCGCAGGGCGCGCCGCCGGTGGAGTACGCCGAGTTGAACATCACCCTGCGGGCCGCGTCGTGGGTGACACCGCGGACGTCCGTGCACTCGGGGCGGTCGATGAGCGTGTCGCGGGGGATGGAGACCACGGTGGCCTTCTCACGGCCCTCGTACACGTGGACGACCATCGCGGTGTCGGACCGGGCGCTGCCGTCGTCGGGGCCGCCGCCGAGCTCCTTGTTGGCGCCGGAGCGGGTGTCCGAGCCGAGGACCAGGATGTTCTCGGAGCCGTTGCCGGGCTTGGCGGGGCGGTCGGTGCCCAGCACCTGGTTGATGTCGACGCTGGTGATGTTGCCGTTGAGCTTGAGGTACAGGAAGCCGGCGCCGGCCCCGCCGAGCACGACGACGCCCGCGGCCACCCAAGCCGCCACCGCCAGGCTCCCCCGCCTGCCCCGGGCCTTGCGGCGGCCACGGGAGCGGTGACGACGTATGCCGGGCTCCGGCGTGCTCTTGGCGGACATGTACACCTCGGGTTCCCTACGGCTCCATCTTCACTCCGTCCACTGAGACGGGCGCGGCGGGCAGGGGGTTGCACATCCCCACATGTCTCCCCTGTAGCGATTGGCACAGGAAACGACGGGAACGCACGGGAAACGCACAGCGGACCCACAGGAAGGGCCGCCCCGGGAGATCCCGGAGCGGCCCTCGGTGCCCTGGACGGGCGTGGTGGCGGGGTCAGCCGAACAGGTTGAAGCCCTGCCAGCCCCAGCCGACCTTGACGCGGGTGCTGCCCGTGAACGGCATGGAGGCGACACCGCGGCCGGGGTACAGCCACAGGTTGCCCGAGCCGTCCCGGGTCACCAGGTCGGCCTTGCCGTCGCCGTTGACGTCACCGGTGGTGACGTAGGCGTTGAAGTTCCAGCCCCAGCCGGCCTTGACCCGGCTGCCCAGCGGCCAGCTGCCCACACCGCGGCCCGGGTAGAGCCACAGGGTGCCGGAGCTGTCGCGGGCCAGCAGGTCGGGCTTGCCGTCGTTGGTGTAGTCGCCCTTGCCGAAGATGGTCAGGGCGCCCCACCCCCAGCCGGCCTTGATGCGGGTGCCGAAGAACCCGTTGCCCTTGCCCGGGTACATCCACAGGTCGCCGTTGTTGTCCTGGGCGAGCAGGTCGGGCAGACCGTCGCCGGACAGGTCGCCGGGAACGACGATGTTCTTCATGACGTTCCAGCCGCCGCCGATGCGGAGCGTCTCGTAGCTGTCGACGCCGTTGAAACCGAAGAAGTACAGCGAGCCGTCCGGGGTGCGGATCAGGTAGTCCTGATACGTGTCCCGGTTGAGGTCGGCCTGACGGACCAGGTTGACGCCGCTCCAGTCGCCGAGCGAGTAGCGGTTGCCCAGCGTGGCGCCGGGACGCGCGTAGTACTCGAACGCCTCGCCGCCGGACGTACGGGCGAACAGGTCCGCCAGTCCGTCGAAGTTGAGGTCCGTGTCGTCGACGCGCTCGTTGATCGCGCCCACGTAGGAACGGGTCTTGGCGTAGACGCTGTACGCGCCCGACTCCACACAGTCCTCGACGCCCCACGACACCACGCCCGCGATGCGGCCGTTGACCACCAGCGGGCCACCGGAGTCACCGTTGCACGGCGAGACCGTACCGGCGTCCTGGCCGGTGGCCGGGTCGCCGGCGCAGGCCATCTGGCCGGGCACGAAGTCGGCGCCGTAGTACGACGTGCAGGCGGAGTCCGCCTGCATCGGCACGGACGCCTTCTTCAGCGTCAGCGAGATGTCGTCGCTGGTGGAGCTGGTGCGCCCCCAGCCGTAGACGGTCGCCGGGGTGCCGGACTTGTACGAGACGGTGTCGGAGCTGGACGTCACCTGGAGCGTCTTGTACGGCAGCGGCCTGTCCAGCGTCAGCACCGCGAGGTCGCCGCCGGTGACGGTGGCGAGGTCGAACGTCGGGCTGACCCACTGGCGTGCCACGTTGGCGACCTGGCCGCCGTGCAGATCACTGCCGTCCGGCAGCTGGCTGGTGCCGGCCAGGATGGCGCCCTTGTTCCTCCAGTCCAGCCCGTACACGCAGTGCGCGGCGGTGAGGACCTTGGCAGGGGCCACCAGCGTGCCACCGCAGAAGTAGCCCTCGTCGTCGGAGGTGTCCGCGGTGCCCTTGTCGTCGTAGTAGTGCAGCTGCACCATCCACGGCGCCTCGGAGATGCTGGCCTGCGTACCACCGATGATCTTCGGATCGACGGTGGTCGAGGTGGACGCAGAGGGGCTTGCGTCGGCCTCGGGCTCGGCCGCCGGGGTGGTGCTGTCCTCCTTCAGCGCGGCCTGGGCGCCCTCGATCCGCCGGAGGAGTTCGGCCTGGGAGGCGCCGGCCGGCTTCTGCGCGGCCCGGGGGGCCGGAAGCGGAGCCGGGTCGGTCGCCTCGGCCGGAGCCGCCGTGAGCACCGCACTTCCCAGCGCGAGTGCGGCGGCGGCCGCCGGAAGAGCTCTGCGGGCTCTTCGAGAGGTAGATGTCACTCAGGATCTCCTGTCGCAGTAAGGATGCTTGCAGGAGAGAGAAGGACCCACGGGCGGGCATGACCGAACTCCGTGGGCGTATCAGAAAATACGTTCCCCCCCACTACAGGCCGCCGATCCTACAAGGCCCCCGTACGACGGAAGTCCCGCCCCTCACCTGAAGTGAGGAGCGGGACTCCCTGTAACGGCCGGGCCGTTGGGCTGTGGCTCAGTCGCCGTTGCCCGGGGTCGGCGTCGTCTTCTGGATCTGCATCAGGAACTCGACGTTCGACTTGGTCTGCTTCATCTTGTCGAGGAGCAGCTCGATCGCCTGCTGCTGGTCGAGCGCGTGCAGCACCCGGCGCAGCTTCCAGACGATGCCGAGCTCCTCGGCGCCGAGCAGGATCTCCTCCTTGCGGGTGCCGGACGCGTCGACGTCCACCGCGGGGAAGATGCGCTTGTCGGCGAGCTTCCGGTCGAGCTTGAGCTCCATGTTGCCGGTGCCCTTGAACTCCTCGAAGATCACCTCGTCCATGCGGGACCCGGTGTCCACCAGGGCGGTGGCGAGGATGGTCAGCGAGCCGCCGTCCTCGATGTTGCGGGCCGCACCGAAGAAGCGCTTCGGCGGGTACAGGGCGGTCGAGTCGACACCACCGGACAGGATGCGGCCGGAGGCCGGGGCGGCCAGGTTGTAGGCACGGCCCAGACGCGTGATCGAGTCGAGCAGGACGACCACGTCGTGACCCAGCTCCACCAGTCGCTTGGCGCGCTCGATGGCGAGTTCGGCGACCGTGGTGTGGTCCTCGGCCGGGCGGTCGAAGGTCGAGGAGATGACCTCGCCCTTGACCGACCGCTGCATGTCGGTGACCTCTTCCGGACGCTCGTCGACGAGGACGACCATCAGGTGGCACTCGGGGTTGTTGTGGGTGATCGCGTTGGCGATCGCCTGCATGATCATGGTCTTGCCGGTCTTCGGCGGGGCCACGATCAGACCGCGCTGGCCCTTGCCGATGGGCGAGACGAGGTCGATGATGCGGGTGGTCAGGACGCCGGGGTCCGTCTCCAGCCGCAGGCGGTCCTGCGGGTAGAGCGGGGTCAGCTTGTTGAACTCCGGTCGGCCGCGGCCGTGTTCGGGCGCCATGCCGTTGACGGAGTCCAGGCGCACCAGCGCGTTGAACTTCTCGCGGCGCTCGCCCTCCTTGGGCTGGCGGACCGCGCCGGTGATGTGGTCGCCCTTGCGCAGGCCGTTCTTGCGGACCTGGGCGAGGGAGACGTACACGTCGTTCGGGCCGGGCAGGTAGCCGGAGGTCCGGATGAAGGCGTAGTTGTCGAGGATGTCCAGGATGCCCGCGACGGGGATCAGGACGTCGTCCTCGGCGATCTGCGGCTCGTTGACCTCGTCGCGGCCACGGCGGCCACGGCGGTCGCGGTAGCGGCCGCGACGGCCCCGGCGGCCGCCCGCCTCGTCGTCGTAGCCGTCGTCCTGCTGGCGGTCCTGGCGGCCGCCGCCCTGCTGCTGGCCCTGCTGCTGACCGCGCTGCTGGCCCTGCTGGTCGTCGCCCTTGCCGCGGCGGTCACGGTCCCGGCCGCGCTCGCGGCGGTCGCGGCGGCGGCCCTCGGCCTCGCCGGCGTCGCTCTTGCCGTCGGCCTTGGCCTCGCCCTGCGGCTGCTGGGCGGGCGTCTCGGCCTTCGTCTCGGTCCTGGCCTCGGCGGTGACCGTCTCGGTGGCGGTGCCGCCCGGGGCACCCGCCTCGGCGGTGGCCCGGCGCCGGCCCCGACGCTCGGCGGGTGCCTCGGTGTTCGTCGGCTGGGGCTGGCCGGGGATCTCGATCTGCTGCTGGGCCGCGGCCTTCTCGGCCGGCGCCTCGGCGGCCTTCGCCGCGGCCTTCTTGTCGGCCTTGTCGGCGCTCTCCTCACCCGTACGGGTGCGCGAGGTGGCGCGGCGCTTCGGCTTGGTCTCGGCGGCGGCGTCGGCCTGCGGGGCGGCGGCGCCGCCCGCGGCCTGCGCCTCCTTGATGACCTCGATCAGCTGGCTCTTGCGCATCCGCGCGGTGCCCCTGATTCCGAGGCCGGATGCGACCTGCTGCAGCTCGGCCAGCACCATGCCCTCGAGGCCGGTACCGCGGCGCCGCCGGGAGCCGGCACCGGTGGCAGGCGCGGAGGCGTCCGTGGCGGGCGCGGCAGCGGTCTCCTCGACACGTGCGCCCATCAGATCGGTGGTGTCGCTCACGAAGGGTCCTTCCCTGGAGCGGACGTCGGCCTGTCTGGCTCGGCGACCGGTTGTGCTGTCCGGATCCGGTCCTTGCTGTGCGGACGGAGCCGGGGCGGTGGTCCGCCAAAGCGGCGGAAGAGAATTTCTGGTGACGGCGCTTCCCCGACGAGCCGTGGCACCCGGTGTCAGTGTCACGTGGCGCGGTCGCACCGATTCCGGAGCGTGCCCTGGGGACCGCTCAGCGTCGCTGTACGGCGTACTGCCCAGGTACGTCGTACGGAACGCAGTGCGACTCGGGGAGCTCCCGGAAGAATGTCTGTCCCGGACGGGGACACGAGGCACCTCGCCATGGTGGGGTCGGGTGCAGACTTGAGGTTAACACTACCGGATCCAACAAACATTCCCCCTCTCCAAATCCGGCAACCGCGGCCTTTCAGCTGTCACCGGAAGCCGTGCCGCCGGAGACCGTGTCGCCGGAACCGCCCTCACCGGACCTTTCCCCCGTCGTTCGTCCGCCGGCGACCGCGCCGCCGGCGCCCTGCTCACCGGTGGTCCTGTCGCCGGGCGGGGCCAGCGGCAGGACGCTCGCGCCGCGCAGGTCCAGGCTCAGCCGGTTGGCGGCCCAGTCGGTGCCGGCCAGCGCCTCGACCTTGGCCGCGGAATCCGCGTCGGCCAGCGCCATCACGGTCGGTCCGGCACCGGAGATCACCGCGGGGACCCCGTCGGCGCGCAGCCGCTCCACCAGCGCCGCGCTCTCCGGCATGGCGGGGGCGCGGTACTCCTGGTGCAGGCGGTCCTCGGTGGCGGGCAGCAGCAGCTCGGGACGCCTGGTCAGGGCCTCGACGAGCAGTGCGGCGCGGCCGGCGTTGGCGGCGGCGTCCACATGCGGCACGGTGCGCGGGAGCAGGCCGCGCGCCGTTTCGGTGAGTACCGGCTTCCCGGGCACGAAAACCACCGGAACGATGGAATCCGAGGGGTCCATCCTGATCGCCCGCGCGGCGCCCGCCTCCATCCAGGAGAGGGTGAAGCCGCCGAGCAGACAGGCCGCGACGTTGTCGGGGTGACCCTCGATCTCGGTGGCGAGCTCCAGCAGCGCCGCGTCGTCGAGCCGGGACTCGCCGCCTATGGTCACGGCGCGCGCGGCGACGATGCCGGCGCAGATGGCGGCCGAGGAGGAGCCGAGGCCGCGGCCGTGCGGGATGCGGTTGGCGCAGACGATCTCCAGGCCGCGCGGCTGGCCGCCCAGGGCGTCGAAGGCGGCTCGCAGGGAGCGGACGAGGAGGTGCTTCTCGTCGCGCGGCAGCGTCTCGCTGCCCTCGCCCGCGATGTCGATGTGCAGCCCGGAGTCGGCCACCCGGACGACGACGTCGTCGTAGAGCCCCAGCGCGAGGCCGAGGGCGTCGAAGCCCGGGCCGAGGTTGGCGCTGGTGGCGGGGACGCGCACCCGGACGGCGGCGGCGCGGAACGCTGGACCGGCCATCGCTCGTTGACTCTCCTTGAGCTGCGGAACTGTCGAATGACATTCGATACGTACGGGAGACACCCGGAACGCCCCGGGACGGCGCCGTACTGCGGCACAGCGCGAGGCACGGCGGCATGTGCGAGCGAGGCACATGCGGCGGGCGGGTTCCTCCCAGCCTATCGAAGGAAGGTTCTGTGGCGACATAGGGCGCACAGGAGGCGCACGATGCGTGTCGTAAGCCCCCTGTGCCCCCCTTGTGGGGATTACCCCGTCAGGCGAGCCCCAGGCGCTCGGCCGCCGTCGCCGCGTCGACCGGTACGGTGACCGGCTGCGGGGCGCCGGCGACCGCCCAGTCGGGGTCCTTCAGACCGTTGCCGGTGACCGTGCAGACGATGCGCTGGCCCGGGTCGACCTTGCCCTGCTCGGCCGCCTTGAGCAGGCCGGCCACCGACGCGGCGGACGCGGGCTCCACGAAGACGCCCTCCTGTGCGGCCAACAGCCGGTAGGCGCGCAGGATCTCACGGTCCGTCACCTCGTCGATGAGGCCGCCGGACTCGTCCCGCGCCGCCAGCGCGTACTGCCAGGAGGCGGGGTTGCCGATGCGGATGGCGGTGGCGATGGTCGACGGGTCCTTGACGACCTCGCCGCGCACGATCGGGGCGCTGCCGGAGGCCTGGAAACCCCACATCCGGGGCGTCCTGGTGGACACGCCGTCGGCGGCGTACTCCCGGTACCCCTTCCAGTACGCGGTGATGTTGCCCGCGTTGCCGACCGGCAGGACGTGGATGTGGGGCGCGTCGCCGAGCATGTCCACGATCTCGAACGCGGCGGTCTTCTGACCCTCGATACGCACCGGATTGACCGAATTGACCAGCGCCACGGGATAGTTGTCGCTCAGCGCGCGGGCCAGCGTGAGGCAGTCGTCGAAGTTGCCGTCGACCTGGAGGATCTTGGCACCGTGGACGAGCGCCTGGCCCATCTTGCCGAGCGCGATCTTGCCCTGCGGGACGAGCACGGCGGACACCATGCCCGCGCGCACCGCGTACGCGGCGGCCGAGGCGGAGGTGTTGCCGGTGGAGGCGCAGATGACCGCCTTGGCCCCCTCCTCCTTGGCCTTGCTGATGGCCATGGTCATGCCCCGGTCCTTGAAGGACCCGGTGGGGTTCGCGCCCTCCACCTTGAGGTGGACGTCGCAGCCCGTGCGCTCGGAGAGCACCTGCGCGGGCACGAGCGGCGTACCGCCCTCGCGGAGCGTCACGACCGGCGTGCCGTCGGACACCGGGAGCCGGTCCCGGTACTCCTCGATGATTCCGCGCCATTGGTGGGTCATTGCTGGTTACTCTCCTTCAACCCGCATGATGCTGGCGACACCCCGCACGGTGTCGAGCTTGCGCAGCGCCTCGACGGTCCCGTTCAGGGCGGCGTCGGAGGCCCGGTGGGTGACGACCACGAGGGACGCGTCGCCGACCCCGTCCTGCCGTCCCTGCTGCCGAACCGTATCGATGGACACCCCGTGCTCCGAGAACACGGTGGCGACCTGGGCGAGAACACCCGGTTTGTCCGCCACGTCCAGACTGATGTGGTACCGCGTGACGACCTCGCCCATGGGCGAGACGGTCAGCGCGGCGTACGCCGACTCGCCGGGCCCCGTCGCCCCGCTGAGCCGGTTGCGGCAGACGGCGACGAGGTCGCCGAGGACGGCGGAGGCCGTGGGCGCGCCGCCGGCGCCGGGCCCGTAGAACATCAGCTGGCCCGCCGCGTCCGACTCGACGAACACCGCGTTGTACGCCCCTCGCACGGAGGCGAGCGGGTGAGTGAGCGGAATCATGGCCGGGTGCACGCGGGCGGTGACCGAGCCGCCGTCCTTCGCCCGCTCGCAGATGGCGAGCAGCTTGATGGTGCAGCCCATCTCCTTGGCGGAGGCGAAGTCGGCCGCCGTCACCTCGGTCATGCCCTCGCGGTAGACGTCGTCGAGGCGCACGCGCGTGTGGAAGGCGATCCCGGCGAGGATGGCCGCCTTGGCGGCCGCGTCGAACCCCTCGACGTCGGCGGTCGGGTCGGCCTCGGCGTACCCCAGGGCGGTCGCCTCGTCGAGGGCCTCCTGGTAGCCGGCGCCCGTGGTGTCCATCTTGTCGAGGATGAAGTTGGTCGTCCCGTTGACGATGCCCATCACCCGGTTGATCTTGTCGCCGGCGAGCGACTCGCGCAGCGGCCGGATCAGCGGGATGGCGCCGGCGACGGCCGCCTCGTAGTAGAGGTCCCTGCCGTGCTCGCCGGCGGCGGCGTGCAGGGCGGCCCCGTCCTGGGCGAGCAGGGCCTTGTTGGCGGAGACGACGGAGGCGCCGTGCTCGAAGGCGGTGGTGATGAGGGTCCGGGCGGGCTCGATCCCACCGATGACCTCGACCACCACGTCGATGTCGCCGCGTTTGACGAGGGCGGTGGCGTCGGTGGTGACCAGCGCGGGGTCGATACCCTCACGCACCTTGGAGGGCCGCCGCACGGCCACGCCCGCCAGCTCGACGGGGGCACCGATCCGGGCGGCGAGGTCGTCGGCGTGCGTCGTCATGATGCGCGCCACCTCTGAGCCGACCACTCCACAGCCCAGCAGCGCCACCTTCAGCGGACGCGTACGCATCATCCGACCTCGTTTCCTCATACCGTCTAGGTTGAACCAGTCTCACCCACCGGACCGGAGTTTCTATCCCCGGTCCGGATCGTGAGACGTCTATTTCATTTTCGCGGGCGCGGTGCGCAGGAGATCTTCCACGCGTCTTCTCCGGAGGCCTTCCGGGGGCGCTCCTCGGTCAGCCGGGACGCTCCCGGGGCGGGCCCGGGGTCGCTCCCGGTCATCCGACGTCGAGACGCAGGAGGTCCTCCTCCGTCTCACGGCGGACGATCACCCGCGCCTCGCCGTCGCGCACGGCGACGACCGGCGGGCGCAGGACGTGGTTGTAGTTGCTCGCCATGGACCGGCAGTACGCGCCCGTCGCGGGTACGGCGACGAGGTCGCCCGGCGCCAGGTCGGCGGGCAGGAACGCGTCCCGCACGACGATGTCGCCGCTCTCGCAGTGCTTGCCGACGACCCGGGTCAGCATCGGCTCGGCGTCGGAGCTGCGGGAGACCAGCGCGACGCTGTACTCGGCGTCGTACAGCGCGGTCCGGATGTTGTCCGACATGCCGCCGTCGACGGAGACGTAGGTGCGGAGGTGATCGAGGGGCTTGATCGTGCCGACCTCGTACAGCGTGAAGGCGGTCGGCCCGACGACGGCTCGCCCCGGCTCCACCGAGATCCGGGGCGTGCGGAGCCGGGCGGACTCGCACTCGCGCGTCACGATCTCGGTGAGCGCCTTGGCGATCTCGTGCGGCTCACGCGGGTCGTCGTCGCTGGTGTACGCGATGCCGAGGCCGCCGCCGAGGTCGATCTCGGGCAGCTCGACGCCGTGCTCGTCCCGGATCTCCTTCAGCAGCCCCACGACCCGGTGGGCGGCGACCTCGAAGCCGGACATGTCGAAGATCTGCGAGCCGATGTGGGAGTGGATCCCGATCAGCTCGATCCCGTCCAGCCGCAGCGCCCACCGCACCGCCTCGGCGGCCTGCCCGCCGGCCAGCGGGATGCCGAACTTCTGGTCCTCGTGGGCGGTGGCGATGAACTCGTGGGTGTGCGCCTCGACCCCGACGGTGACGCGGATCTGCACGCGCTGGCGCTTGCCGAGTTCCTGCGCGATGTGGGCGACGCGCACGATCTCCTGGAAGGAGTCGAGCACGATCCGCCCGACGCCGGCCTCGACGGCCCGGCGGATCTCCGCGACGGACTTGTTGTTGCCGTGGAAGGCGATCCGGTCGGCGGGCATGCCGGCCGACAGCGCGGTGGCCAGCTCGCCGCCCGAGCAGACGTCGAGGTTCAGCCCCTCCTCGTGCAGCCAGCGCACCACGGCCCGGGACAGGAACGCCTTGCCGGCGTAGAAGACGTCGGCGTCCTGACCGAAGGCGGTGCGCCAGGCGCGGGCGCGGGAGCGGAAGTCGGTCTCGTCGAGGACGTAGGCCGGCGTGCCGAACTCCTCGGCGAGCCGCCGGACGTCGATCCCGCCGACGGTGAGCACGCCCTGGTCGTCCCGGGTGACCGTCTCGGCCCAGACCTTCGGGTCGAGGGCGTTCAGATCGGCGGGCGGGGCGGTGTAGTGCCCCTCGGGCAGGACGTCGGCGTGGCGGGGCCCGGCGGGGTGTGCGGAACGGCTCATGACTTCGTGGGGCTCTCTGTGGGCTCTGGCACGCGGTGTCTTCTCGTCTTCCCCGCTGTGCTCAGAGGTGGTCGGGTGCGTCGATGCCGAGCAGGGACAGGCCGCCGGCCAGCACCGTCCCGGCGGCTTCGGCGAGGGCGAGCCGGGCACGGTGGGCGGCCGAGGGTTTCTCCGCCCCGCGGGGCAGGACGGTGGGCAGGAAGGTGAGCGTCGCGTCGGCGACCGCCACCAGGTGGCGGGCCAGGCGGGAGGGGGCGGCGGGGTCGGGGGCACCACCCGTGCCGTCCGCGCCGCCCGCAGGGCGGGGGTGGGTGACGGCGGAGGCGAGGAGGCGGGGGTGGTCGGCGAGGAGGGGGAGGAGGAGGGAGTGGGGGGTGCTGTGCTCGGCGTACTGGCCGGGCGCGGCCTGCTCGATGCCCGCGGCTTGCTCGATGCGCTGGGCTTGCTCGATGCGCTCGGCTTGTTCGGCGGAGCCGAAGGGAAGGTCTTCGGCGGAGCCGAGGTCTGCTGCGAAGCCCAGGTCGGCGGCGTTGCGGCTGACGGCCCGGGTGCGGGCGTGGGCGTAACGGACGAGGAAGAGAGGGTTGCTCTCGCGCTGCACCAGGTGCTCGGAGGTGATCCGGGGCCGGTCGTGCGGGGCGGGGTGCAGCAGCGCCCAGCGGGCGGCGTCCGGGCCGAGCGGTGCGGGGTCCTCGGGCGCGGGCACGGGCCGCAGAGTCACGGGTTCACGGTGATCGACCTCGACACGCCCGCCCTGCGAGCCGATGAGGCGGGCCAGTACGTCGGCCAGCACCTCGGCGCGTACGTCATAGGGGACGCGCACCGGGAAGACCTGCCCGGCGAGGCGGTCGCTGTGGCCGTAGCGCGCCCCGTCCCGCAGCACCGTCCGCACCAGCTCGGCGTCGGCGGCGCGGTCGAGGCGGATGTTCAGGAACCCGGGTCCGGTGATCTCGACACCGGCGACACCGGCGGCACCGTCGAGATACGGCCGCAGCACCTCGGCGACCCGAAGCGGGGGCTGCCCGGCGGGCCGGGCGAGCTGCAGGGCGACATTGGTCGCGTAGTCCCCGCACCCCCCGGGCCCCGGCGGCGTGACGGACACCCGCGCGGGAAGCGCCGGCACCTCCACACACAGCTCACCGGCCTCGACGGCACGCCGGACGGCGTGCAGCACGGTGCGGGAGAGCTCGACGGGGGTCACGGGACAAGCGTATGGGAGGAGGGGGGTGGGTAGGCGAGCCGGTTTACCCGGGGTCCCGGGATGTGGACGTGTCCTGCGCCACGGGTGCCGTAGGGAGGGAGACCGGCCGGCAGGGGGTGCCCGGCGGGCGCACCGGGCGAGGGAGAGTCACCCGACGTTCCTGTCCTTACCTACCCCTCGACGGTGAGCCGCCCGGGCTCGCTCCCCTCCCCCAGCACCGGCTCACCTCGCTGACCGCCCGTCCGCTCCATCAGGCGCCGAACGACCTCGACGAGTTCCGCCGGCTCGAACGGCTTGGCGAGGAACGCGTCGACACCCACTTCGAGGCCGGCGTCGACCTCGTACTGGGTGCAGGCGCTGACGATGGCGAGCGGAAGATCACGGGTCCGGGGGTCGGCGCGCAGACGAGCGGCGGTCCGCAGCCCGTCCATGCGGGGCATGACCACATCGAGGGTGACGGCATCGGGCTGCACCTGATGCACGACGTCCAGGCACTCGGCACCATCAGCCGCGGTCACGACCTCGAACCCCTCCAGTTCGAGATTGACCCTGATCAGCTGGCGGATGACCTTGTTGTCGTCCACGACAAGCACCCGCCCCGACGCGCCCGGCACAACTCGAGAGTAGGTCCGGACCGGCCACCGCGTCCGGGTTTTCCCCACTTCCGCCCCCTGCGGGGGACCCGACCCCCGGAAACCCGTTCATGACCACCCCGGAGGAGCTGGTAGTGTTCTACCCGTCGCCGCGAGCAACAAGCTCCACACCGACACGCCCCCGTAGCTCAGGGGATAGAGCAACGGCCTCCGGAGCCGTGTGCGCAGGTTCGAATCCTGCCGGGGGCACTCGCCAGTCAGCCAGCAAGAACCAGGGTCTGACCAGGGCGAATGCCGACATAAGAGAGCGGGAGTCAGTCTCACTGACTCCCGCTCTCTCTCGTTGTCTCTCAGCGTTCGCGACACACCTCGCCTCGCGCTTTCATGAAGCGGGCTGTCCGGCAGGCGGTCAGCAAAGCAGAAAGTACCTCTGACCAGCAAGAATGAGGGGGGAAACGCTGGCTCAAAGACCGCTGCCGACCACATCACCACCGCCGAACTGGCCCTCGCCCAGCTACCGAAGCACTACCGGCGAGGGCGCCAGACGCTGATCCGCACGGACTCCGTCGGCGGCACTCATGACTTCGTGTCCTGGCTCGCGAAACGAGGCCGATGGCTGTCCTACTCGGTCGGCATGGTGATCACCGAAGCAATCCACGAACACGTGCTGAAGATCCCCGCCTCAGCCTGGACCCCAGCCGTCGAGACCAACGGTGAGACCCGTGACGGGGCCTGGATCGCCGAGCTCACCGGCAAGCTCCTGGACTGCTGGCCCAAGGGCATGCGACTGATCATCCGCAAGGAACGGCCCCATCCTGGCGCCCAGTTGAGGATCACAGACGCGGACGGCATGCGGATCACGTGCTTCGCGACCAACACTCCTGACCGGCCGATCGCCACCCTCGAGCTCCGTCACCGGCTGCGGGCCAGGGCCGAGGACCGGATCCGGGCCGCCCGGTCCACCGGCCTACGCAACCTGCCCCTGCACCACACCGCGCAGA
>NZ_CBDQZH010000029.1:0-96665 GCF_965341775.1 Streptomyces sp. bgisy159
CCCAGTGGGGGTCCCCCCCCCCGGCGCCAGGGCCGCGACTCCTCCAACTGCTCCGCCAGCGCCAGCAGTCGCCCTTCCGTCCCGGGCCGCCCCACCAACTGGACCGCCGTCGGGGCACCCGACGGCAGCGCGCCCAGCGGGACCGTCATCGCCGGCCAGCCGGTCAGGTTCCACGGCGGTGTCAGCGGCGCATAGGCGGTGTTCGCCAGGAGATTGCGCAGCCACCCCCGCCGGTGCCAGGGCGCCGACCGCGGGGAGCGGCGGGCCAGCGCCGGGGTGAGCAGCACGTCGTACTCGGTCAGGAACGGCTCCAGCCGCCGCCGCAGCCGCTCGCGCGCCGCCCCCGAGCGGGCCGCCGTGACGAACCGCCGCCCCACCGCCGCGTGCACCCGGGTCCGTCGGTCCAGCAGCCGCGGGTCCAGACCCCGGGCGTCCACGGCCGTGCCCGCCGTCCAGTGGGTGAGCGCGGTGACGCCCAGCGACAGCGGATACGGCGGCTCCGCGCGCCGCACCCGGTGCCCCGCCCCCGCCAGCACCGCGGCCGCCTCCCGCACCGCGTCGGCGTACGGCGCGGCGACGGGAACCCCGGCCAGCGGGCTGCGCAGGGACACCGCGATCCGCCGGACGCCCGGCTCACCGGCGCCGGGAACGTCCGTGTCCGCCAGGACCGACAGCATCAGGCGCGCGTCGGCCACCGTGGTGGCCAGCGGGCCGTTCTCCGCCATGCCGAACCAGGCGCCGTCGCCGATGCCCGCCGGCACCGTCCCGTGACCCGGCTTGACGGTGACCAGACCGCACACGGCCGCCGGGATGCGCAGCGATCCCATCCCGTCGTTGCCGAGCGCCAGCGGCGCGAAGCCCGCGGCGACGGCGGCGGCGCTGCCGCCCGAGGAGCCGCCCGCCGAGCGGGAGGTGTCCCAGGGATTGCGGGCCGTGCCGTGCACCCCGTCCGTCGTGCCGAAGACGCACAGCTCCGGCACCTGTGTCAGCCCCACGACCACCGCGCCGGCCGCCCGCAGCCGGGCCACGGTCACATGGTCCTCGACGGCGGGGGTGTCCGGGGTCGCCGTCGAGCCGACGCGCATCGTCTCGCCGCGCACCGGGAGGTTGTCCTTGACGGCCACCGGCACCCCCGCGAGCGGCAGCCGGGCCAGATCGCCGCGAGCGCCGACCTCGTCGGCCTCGGCCCGGGCCGCCGCCGCGCGCACCGAGCGGAACGCGCCGATCCGCCCGTCCAGCCGGGCGATCCGGTCGAGATGGTCCACCACCACCTCGCGCGGCGTGACCCGCCTCTCCCGCACGGCGGCGGCGATCTCGACGGCGGTACGGCCGGTCCAGCTGCTCACGGAGACTCCTCGGACGATGGGACACTCAATCAATCATCGGATCAATATGGGGCAAAGACCGGCCGACCGAGCGCTGCGGGGTGTTGTGACAGGGATGCTCCCTGATGGATATCGGATGGCTGCCGCTCGGTGAAAGGGGTCCCGTGAGTCCGATCCCGGCCCGCGTCACCGCCCTCGACACCTACGACATCCGGTTCCCCACCTCCCGGGAACTCGACGGGTCCGACGCGATGAACCCCGACCCCGACTACTCGGCCGCCTACGCCGTACTGCGCACCGACGCCGCCGACGGCCACCAGGGACACGGGTTCACCTTCACCATCGGGCGGGGCAACGACGTCCAGGTCGCCGCGATCGAGGCGCTGCGCGAGCACGTGGTGGGACGCGAGGTCGACCGGCTCTGCGCCGACCCCGGCACCCTGAGCCGCGACCTGGTCGGCGACAGCCAGCTGCGCTGGCTCGGCCCCGAGAAGGGTGTGATGCACATGGCGATCGGCGCCGTCGTCAACGCCGCCTGGGACCTCGCCGCCAAGCGCGCGGGCAAGCCGCTGTGGCGGCTGCTCGCCGAGGCCGAACCCGAGTGGCTGGTCCGGCAGATCGACTTCCGCTACCTCACCGACGCCCTGACTCCCGACGACGCCCTGCGCCTGCTGTGGCGCGGCAAGGAGGGCTCCGCCGAGCGGACCGCCCGCCTCCTGGAACGCGGCTACCCCGCCTACACCACCTCCGCCGGCTGGCTCGGCTACGACGACGCCGAGCTCACCCGGCTCGCCGCCCAGGCCGGCGCCCTCGACGTCCTCCAGCTCGACGCGGCCCGCGTCGGCGGGGTCAACGAGAACCTCGCGATCCTGCTGCTGGCGGCCAGGTTCGGCGTGCCGGTCTGCCCGCACGCCGGCGGCGTCGGCCTGTGCGAACTCGTCCAGCACCTGTCGATGTTCGACTACGTGGCCCTCTCCGGCACCACCGAGGACCGCGTCATCGAGTACGTCGACCATCTGCACGATCACTTCCTCGAACCGGTGGTGATCCGGGACGGCCACTACACGGCACCCACCGCGCCCGGCTTCTCGGCCGCGATGCTCCCCGGGGCCGTCGCGCGCTACACCTACCCCGACGGCGCCTTCTGGGCCGCCGACCTCGCCACCGGCCGGAAGGAGCAGGCTGCATGAACGACTTCGAGGGGCTGCGCGCCCTGGTCACGGGCGGCGCCTCCGGCATCGGCCGGGCCACCGCCGCACTGCTCGCCGAGCGGGGCGCCCGGGTCGCCGTCCTCGACCTCGACCCGTCCGGCGTCGAGCGACCGCTGCTCGGATACCGCGCCGACGTCACCGACGACGCCTCGGTCCGTACGGCGGTCGCCGCGGCCGCCGCCGACCTCGGCGGGCTGGACGTCGTGGTCAACAACGCGGGCGTCGGCGCCCAGGGCACCGTCGAGGACAACGACGACGCCGAATGGCACCGCGTCCTCGACGTCAACGTCGTCGGCATGGTGCGGGTGGCCCGCGCCGCACTGCCGTACCTGCGGGCCTCCGCGCATGCCGCCGTCGTCAACACCTGCTCGGTGGCCGCCACCGCCGGGCTCCCGCAGCGCGCGCTCTACAGCGCCACCAAGGGCGCCGTGCAGTCCCTCACCCTCGCCATGGCCGCCGACCACGTCCGCGAGGGCATCCGCGTCAACTGCGTCAACCCCGGTACCGCGGACACCCCGTGGATCGGCCGCCTGCTCGACCGGGCGGACGATCCGGTCGCCGAACGCGCCGCCCTCGAAGCCCGCCAGCCCACGGGCCGGCTGGTCAGCGCCGCCGAGGTCGCGGGCGCCATCGCCTACCTGGCGAGCCCCCTGTCCGGCGCCACCACCGGCACCGCCCTCGCCGTCGACGGCGGCATGCAGGGCCTGCGCCCGCGGCCGGCGGCGTCATGAGCGCCGCCGCCGAACTCGGTTTCGGAGCCGCCGGCATCGCCGGCCTCTACACCGAGGTCCGCGACCAGCAGGCCTACGACGCCGTCCAGGCGGCCTGGCGGCACGGCATCCGCACCTTCGACACCGCGCCCCACTACGGCCTCGGCCTCTCCGAACGCCGCCTGGGCGAGGCCCTGCGCGAGCACCCCCGCGACCGGTACCGGATCTCCACCAAGGTCGGCCGCCGCCTCGAACCCGCCGACGGCACCGGCGACGACCGCGCGGGCGGCTTCGCCGTCCCCGCCACCGACCGCCGGGTCTGGGACTTCACCGCCGACGGCATCCGCCGCACCCTGGAGGCCAGCCTGGAGCGCCTCGGCCTCGACCGGGTCGACACCGTCTACCTGCACGACCCCGACGACCACGCCGAACAGGCCTTCCGCGAGGGCTATCCCGCGCTGGAGGACCTGCGCTCCGAGGGCGTCGTCCGCGCGATCGGCGCCGGCATGAACCAGTCCGCCATGCTCACCCGCTTCGTGCGCGACACCGACGTCGACGTGGTGCTCTGCGCGGGCCGCCACACCCTCCTCGACCACGGCGCCCTCACCGACCTGCTCCCCGCCGCCCTGGAACGCGGAGTACCGGTGGTCATCGGCGGTGCCTTCAATTCCGGCCTGCTGGCCGACCCGAGACCGGACGCCACCTACGACTACGGCCGGGCGCCCGGCGACCTGGTGGAGCGCGCCCTGCGCCTGAAGGAGGCCGCCGAACGTCACGGCACCACCCTGCGCGCCGCCGCCCTCGCCTACAGCGCCGCCCACCCGGCCGTCGGGCACGTCCTGATCGGCGCCCGCTCGGCCGCAGAGGTCGACGACTGTGTACGCCAGTTCCGCACGCCCGTCCCCGCCGCGCTCTGGGCGGAACTGCGGGCCTCGGGCCTGCTCCCGGTGGGGGAGTGGCCGTGACCGTACGGTGGGCACCGGCCGCCGTCGCCGAACCGGCCTGGTGCACGACCTGGTCGTGCTCGACTCGACCACCAGCTCCCGGCCCGCGCCGAGGCCCTGCCCGCGCTCACCTTCGTCCTGGACCACCTCCGGCCGCACTGCCCAACACCGTGTGCAAGGTGTCCGGCATGGTCACCGAGGCCGACTGGACGGCATGGCGCACTGCGGACCTGCGGCCCAACTGGGACACCGTGCTGGACGCCTTCGGCCCCGACCGCCTGATGTTCGGCTCGGGCTGGCCGGTGTGCACCCTCGCGGCCGGCTACGCCCAGGTCGTTCAGGCCGTCGACGCCCCGTCCGGCGAACCGGGGCGGGACGAGCGCCACCAGCTCTTCGAGGCGACCGCCACCCGCGTCTACGGCCTGCGGGCCGGGCCGGCCAGCCGGGTCGGCGGCAGGAACTCCCGCACATAGGCGCGCTCCCAGCACGCGCCCGTCTCCCGCAGCTCCCGCCAGGTGGTGAACCGGTAGCGGTAGAGACGGGCACGGACGTGCCGGGGCGGCCGGTCGGGCGGGAACGGGGACCGGCGCAGCAGCCTCAGTGTGTCGCGGTCGTTCTCCAGCAGCCGCTCCACCAGCGCGCCGAACCAGGACCCGGCGTAGGCCGGGGACAGCGCGGCGAACCACATCATCCAGTCCAGCCGCAGGTGGTAGGGGGCGAACTGGCGCGGCCAGCGCCGGGGGTCACCGGGCTTGCCCCGGAACTCGTACTCCCGCCACTCGGAGTCCTCCCGGGGCACGTCGTCGAGCGTGCCCTCGACCACCACCTCGTGGCGCACCCGGCTGACGCTGCCGAACGCCCCGTAGGTGTTGACCAGGTGCAGCGGGTCGAAGGAGCGGTTCATGACCTGGCGCCGGGAGATCATGTTCACCACCGGGCGACGGCTGAGGAACAGCAGCAGCGCGGCCACCGCGAGCACCACCACCTCGTACCAGAGCGGGGCGCCGGGTGTGGCCGGGGCGTCGTACGGCAGCCGAAGCGCGGGCACGGCGAGCACGATGGTGATCCAGTTCAGCCAGGCGAAGTTGCCGCTCAGCACCAGCCACAGCTGCGTGACGATCATTAGCGAGGCGGCCGCCGTCGCGACCGGCTGCGGGGCGAACAGCAGCACCGGGACCACCAGCTGGGTGACATGGTTGGCGGCCACCTCCACCCGGTGCAGGGGCCGGGGCAGACGGTGGAAGAACCAGCTCAGCGGGCCGGGCATCGGCTGGGTCTCGTGGTGGTGGTCCAGACAGCTCAGATTCCGCCAGCAGGGATCGCCGCGCAGTTTGATCAGCCCGGCGCCGAACTCCACCCGGAACAGCACCCACCGCAGCAGGAACAGCACCACGACCGGCGGCGCCACCTCGTCGTTGCCCAGGAACACGGCGAGGAACCCGGTCTCCAGCAGCAGCGACTCCCACCCGAAGCCGTACCACGTCTGGCCCACGTTGACGATCGACAGGTACAGCGCCCACGGCACCAGCCACAGCACCATCGCCGCCGCCAGCGGAACGTGGGCGTCCACGCCCGCCACAAGCGCCGCCGACACCGCGCAGCCCGCCCAGGCGCAGCCCGCGAAGAACCGGTCCGAGTAGTGCAGCTGGAACACGCCGGGCGCCTGCCGGAACGGCACCCGGGCGACGAACCGCGGCACCGGCAGCATGCCGCGCTCCCCGATCAGCGCACGGAACTGCAGCGCCGCGGACAGGAACGCCACCAGGTAGAGCACGGCCAGGGCCCGCTGGAAGACGAGCCGGCCCAGCCAGTAGTCGGGCTCGGTGAACCACTCCACGGACGTGTGCTCCTTCCCGCCGCGCTGTGCTCGGTACTGTGCCAGTACCGCGAGCCCCGGTCGAAGAATCGGACAAATGCTGGCAAGGTGGCCCCATGGCTGATCGGGGAGCGAGCGCCCTGTCCCTCCCGGACGACTGGCCCGCCCACCCGGACCCGATCCTGGCGCTCAACCGCATGGGCACCTTCGACTGGGACCTGGACACCGGCATGTTCCACATGGACGCCCGGGCCCACGAGATCTTCGACATGCGCCCCGACGAGTTCGACGGCCGCCCGGAATCCCTCTCGCAGCGGGTACCCAGCGCGGAGGCGCTGCGCCTGGACGCGCTGGTCGCCCAGGCCATCAAGGACGGCAGCGAGAACTACGGCGCCTACTTCCGGCTCCGGCTGCGCGACGGCGCCCTGCGCTGGACCCACACCCAGGGCTACATCCGGCGCGACGGCACCGGCCGCCCGCGCCGGATCGTCGGTATCGTCCGCGACGCCACCGAGGAGCTCGGCGAACTGGCCACCCGCCGCGACGAGCCCACCCCGGCCGACAGCCGCCGCACCCAGACCCACGTCGTCCAGCTCACCACGGCGGCCCTGGCCCACGCCCGGACCGTGCAGGACGTCATCGACGTCCTCAAGGACACCCACGGACTCACCCATCTGGGCGCCACCAGCCTCGTCATGGGCCTGGTCGAGGCCGACCGGATCCGGCTGATCGCCGAGGGCCCCGAGGGAAGCTTCGTGCCGGGCACCCTGGTCACCGGCATCGACGAGCCGTACCCGATGAGCGAGGTCGTGCGTACCCTCACGCCCCGGTTCATCGAGTCCCCAGAGGAGTTCGCCGTCGGCTACCCCATCCTCTGGCCGCACATCACCGGCCTGAAGATCACCGCCGCCGCCTACCTTCCGCTGATCGTCCAGGCCCGCCCCATCGGAGCGATGGGCCTGCTCTACAGCGACCGCACCCGCTTCCGCCCCGAGGAGCGCGACATCCTCGTGGCACTCGGCAGCAGCATCGCGCAGAGCATGCAGCGGGCGATGTTCTACGAGCAGGAGAAGGACATCGCCCAGGGCCTGCAGCAGGCCATGCTGCCGCGCACCATCCCCAGCGTGCCCGGCGCCGACGTCGCCGTCCGCTACCGGGCCGCCACCATCGGCGGCAGCCTCGGCCGGGACATCGGCGGCGACTGGTACGACCTGATCCCGCTGCCCGGCAGCCGGGTCGGCGCGGTCATCGGCGACGTCCAGGGGCATGACACGCACGCCGCCGCCGTCATGGGCCAGCTGCGCATCGTGCTGCGCGCCTACGCGGCAGAGGGGCACCCCCCGGCCACGGTGATGGCCCGCGCCTCCGTCTTCCTCCACGAACTCGACACCGACCGCTTCGCGACCTGCCTGTACGCCGAGGCCGACCTGTCCACCGGGGTGGTGCAGGTGGTCCGGGCGGGGCACATCGACCCGCTGGTGCGCGGCACCGACCGCACCTGCCGGCGGATCGAGGTCCCCGGCGGGCTGCCGCTAGGGCTGTCGGCGGAGTTCGGCAGCCTGCAGTACCCCGTCGGCACGGTCGAGCTGGACCCCGGGGCCACCCTGCTGCTGTGCACCGACGGCCTGGTCGAGCAGCCCGGCGCCGACCTGGACGACGGCATGTGCGGTCTCGCCGAGATGATCGCGGCCGGACCCGACGACGTCCGGGCCCTCGCCGACCGGCTGATCGACGCCGCCGAGGAACGCGGGGGCGACGACGACGTGGCGCTGCTCCTGCTGCGCCGTCGGGGCGAGGACACCCCGCGGGCCGGCGGCCGCCTCCAGCAGCACGTGGCGTCCGGCGACCCCGAGGCGCTGGCCCACGCCCGGCACATGATCCGCGCCGCCGTGCGCGGCTGGGGCGCCGGGGACCGCGCCGACGAGATCGAACTGGTCGCCGACGAGCTGGTCACCAACGCGCTGATGCACACCGAGGGCGCCGCCATCCTCACCCTGCGGGTCCTCACCGGCGCCGACCGCCGGCTGCGGGTGGAGGTCGAGGACTCCTCCAGCGCCCTGCCGCGCCGGCGCGAAGCCGGGGAGTCCGGGGTCTCCGGGCGCGGGCTGCTCCTCGTCGACCTGCTGACCGACGGGTGGGGCGTGGAGGCGCGGGGCGGCGGGAAGTGCGTGTGGTGCGAGTTCATCGTGCCCGCACAGGGCTGAGCCGTCGATGGCACCCTTGACGTATGCCCGAACTCCCCGAGGTGGAAGCGCTCAAGGACTTCCTGACCGAGCACCTCGTCGGTCAGCGGATCGTGCGCGTGCTGCCCGTCGCGATCAGCGTCCTGAAGACGTACGACCCGCCGGTCACGGCCCTTGAGGACCATCCGGTCACGGCGGTGCACCGCCACGGCAAGTTCCTCGACGTGGAGACCGCAGGCGGCCCCCGGCTGCTCACCCATCTGGCGCGGGCCGGCTGGCTGCACTGGAAGGACCCGCTGCCCGGCGGCATGCCGCGCCCCGGCAAGGGCCCGCTGGCGCTGCGGGTGGCCCTGGAGACCGGCGCGGGCTTCGACCTCACCGAGGCCGGCACCCAGAAGCGCCTCGCGGTGTACGTCGTCCGCGAACCGCGGGAGGTCCCCGGGGTGGCCCGGCTGGGCCCCGACCCGCTCGCCGACGACTTCGACGAGGAGCGGTTCGCGGCACTGCTCGCCGGGGAGCGCCGCCGGATCAAGGGCGCCCTGCGCGACCAGGGCCTGATCGCCGGGGTCGGCAACGCCTACAGCGACGAGATCCTGCACGCCGCGCGCATGTCCCCGTTCAAGGTGGCGGCCACCCTGACCCCGGAGCAGACGCACGCCCTGTACACGGCGCTGCGCACCACGCTCACGGAGGCGGTGGAGCGCTCCCGTGGCCTGGCCGCCGGCCGGCTGAAGGCGGAGAAGAAGTCCGGCCTGCGTGTCCACGGCCGCACCGGTGAGCCCTGCCCGGTCTGCGGCGACACCGTCCGCGAGGTCTCCTTCAGCGACTCCTCCCTGCAGTACTGCCCCACCTGCCAGACCGGCGGGAAGCCACTGGCCGACCGCAGACTGTCCCGGCTGCTGAAATAATCCCGGCGATGCGCGATCATTGGGGGCCGACGGACCGGGCCTCACCGGGCCTCACCGGGCCCAGGACTCCACCAGGGGGACGCATGACCACCCTTCCCGACCGGCCGCACACCGCGCTGCTGGTCATCGACGTCCAGAACGGCGTCGTGTCCGAGGCCCACGACCGAGAGGGAGTGCTGCGGAACATCGGCACCCTGGTCGAACGGGCGCGTGCGGCGGACGTCCCGGTGGTGTGGATACAGCACTCCGACCGGTGGCTGAAACGCGACACCGACGCCTGGCGGTACGTCCCCGAACTGGTCCGGGGGACCGCCGAGCCCCTCGTCCACAAGACCTACCGGGACTCTTTCGAGGCCACCGAACTGGAGTCGGTGCTCGCCGGGCTCGGGGTGGGCAGCCTGGTCGTCACCGGCGCCCAGACCGACTTCTGCGTCCGTTCCACGCTCCACGGAGCCCTGGCGCGCGGCTACGACGTGACCCTGGTCGGCGACGCGCACACCACGGAGAGCCTGCCGGTCGCCGGAGCGCCGGCCCCGGAGCAGGTGATCGCCCACACCAACTTCTACTGGAACGGCCAGCGCGCTCCGGGCCGCCGGACGGCCACCGTGGCCACGCGAGAGGTCACCTTCTAGCCCGCCGCGGGGGCGCGCCACCTGCCGGCGCCGCCGCGGGACCCGGGTCGCAGGCGGCCCTATTCCCGGGGCGAGGGCAGCTGCACCAGCGTCCGGCCCTCGGTCGTGCGGATCTCGTAGTGCGCGATCTGGTCGGTGTGCCAGGCCGAGCCACCGTGCATCGTGCTGGGCCGGGCGTCGTGGTCGGGGGCCGACCAGCTGGTGACCGTGTGCTCGGAGCCGTCCAGGCCCACGATGACCAGACGGCAGGTACGGGGGCCGGCGGCGTCCTTCACCTTCACCTCGACCTGGCTGCCCCAGGGCATGTCCTCGGTCGTCACCTGGGCCCACACGCCCGAGCGTTCGTCCGTCGCGGTCACCCGCACGGCGTCGTCGCCCCCGCCGCCGGCCAGCAGCGCGAGCGCCGGCCCCGCCACCGCCGCGACCACCGAGGCCGCCAGCCCGAACAGCACCCGCCGCCGCGCGGCACGCCGCCGGGCGGCCACCTCCGCGACCAGCCGGTCCAGCAGTCGGGGACCCGGCCCGGCGAAGGGATGCACGGTGCGCGGTGTCGCCCGCCGGTAGAGCATCAGCTGCCGGGTGGTGGCACCGAACTCGGTGACCTGGGCCGTGCACCGAGGACACTCCATGAGGTGGTCCTCGAAGCGGAACGCCTCCGCCTCGTCCAGCACGCCGAGCGCGTACGCACCGACGTCCGCATGCCTTTCCAGGGACCTCATGCCGAATCCTCGTGCCGTAGGGTGCGGGTGGGGTTACTCCTTGCTCCCACCGGTACGGACCAGGACGCGGAATCACTCACGCCCACACCGAATCGTGACCAGATGTTCGGAGCGGGCGGGCCCTCGGATTGGTCGGAATCTAAAAAAGATGGATCGCCAGGTGCCCGAGCGGCAGACCGAGCTGCCAGGCCGGCGTCCACACCTTCGGCCCCTCGTCCTCGCCCGTTCCGGCGCCGCCCGGCACCGCGTTCAGGTCGGGGGCGAGCAGTTCGGTCTCCTCCAGCCACCGCCAGGCCGCCGACGCCAGGTCCAGGTCCGGCGCCGGATCCGTCGACCCCGCCGCCCCCGCGGCCAGTTGGGCCATCCGCTCCCGCACCCAGTCCTGCCACGGCTGGTCGTACGCCGTGAGCGACAGCCAGGTCTCCAGCTGGGTGACGACCCGGATCCCGGGCAGCTCGCCGTCGGTGTCCGAGAGGAAGATGGTCAGCGCCAGCGCGTCGCGGCCGGCGCGGAACTCGAAGGACGTCGGTGGCATGAGATCGCCGGTCCGCAGCAGTTCGTCGGCGATGTACTCGGCGTAGAACCAGGCCATGGGAACGGTGAGTTCGCCGTCGTCGGCGCCGTCCGCAGGCTCGTGACCTCTGTGCAGCATCCCTTCCTGCCTTCCTCCGGTGCGTGCGCGTCGCCCGATACCGGGTCCCGGTCCGGAACACGGATGAGGACAGCCGATTACTCAACAGGGGTCGTCGGCAAGGCGCTTTACGGAGGTTTGACTCGACTGCTGGTTTCAGTGCAGGTCGGCCGCGTATCCGGGCAGCACCCGGCGCAGGGCGCGCAGCGCGTAGTACGCGCGGGACTTCACCGTACCGGGCGGAATCCCCAGCGTTTCGGCGGCTTCCGCCACACTGGCCCCCTGGAAATACACCAGTACCAGTACTTCCCGGTGCTCCGGAGTGAGTGTCTTCACAGCCTCGCGCACATCCAGCGTGGCCACGGCCCGCTCGGCGTGATCGGCGGCCGCGGGAGCGTGTTCCAGTACCGAGTCCGCCACTTCGGCGGGCCGCGCCTGCCGGGCGCGCCGCGCGTCGATGGCGAGCCGCCGGCCCACGGTCATCAGCCAGGGCCGTACGGAGTCGAAGTCGTCGGCGCGCAGCGCCTCCGGGTGCTGCCAGGCGCGCACCAGGGTCTCCTGGAGGAGATCCTCGGCGCGCTGCCGGTCTCCGTCGCACAGCCTGAGCAGCAGCGCGAACAGCGGCCGGCCGTGCTCGCGCTGCAGTGCGGCGAGCTCGTGTTCGGCGGTGGTCGTGGGGTGCGGGAAGGCGGTAGCGGCCGTCATGCGCGTATGGCACCCCAGGCGAGCGGTTTCGGACAGGGCGCGCACACGGGTCTGCGACGGACGGTCGATCGCGTCGACGAACGGTTCGACGAACGGTCGGCTCACCCGCCTGGTTCCCTGCCCGGCTCCGCGTCCGGCTACGCCGATCGCGCGCATCGGCGGGGCGGGCCAGGGAGCGCCGGGGCGGTTCGCGTCCGGAAATGGACTAGTAGTGAGGAGTGCGTAAATACGACAATCCTCCGGTAAAGGGGTGATCTGGTGATCGCGCGCAGCCGACAGCTGGCCCTCGCCCTGACGGCCGTCCTCGCGGCGGCCGCCGCCTGCCAGGCCGACGAAGACCGACCGACCGACCCGCCCGGACATCCCGCGCCCTCCGCCGCCCGGGCCCGCGGCTTCACACTCGTGGCCTCCGGCGACGTCCTGCCGCACACCTCGATCATCGACCGAGCCCGCTTCGACGCCGGCGGCACCGGCTACGACTTCCGCCCCATGCTGGAGGGCGTCAGGCCGGTCGTCTCCCGCGCCGACCTCGCGCTGTGCCACATGGAGACCGTGTACGGCGCGGACGGCCACTACTCCGGCTACCCCGCCTTCACGTCACCGCCCGAGATCGCCGAGGCGCTCGCCGCCACCGGCTACGACGGCTGCTCCACCGCCTCCAACCACAGCCTCGACGACGGCGCCGCCGGCGTCCGCCGCACCCTCGACGCCCTCGACGCCGCGGGCGTCCGCCACGCCGGCACCGCCCGCACCGAGGCCGAGGCCAACGGGATCACCCTGCTGCGCGCGGGCACCGCGAAGGTCGCCCACCTCGCCTACACCTACGACACCAACGGCTACCCCCAGCCCCCGGGGGCGCCCTGGACGGTCAACCTCATCGACCAGAACCGGATCCTCGCCGACGCCAAGGCCGCCCGGAAGGCGGGCGCCGACGTGGTCGTCGTGTCGATGCACTGGGGCACCGAATGGCAGGACGCCCCCGACGACCGCCAACTGGCCCTCGCCCGGACCCTCACCGCCTCCCGCACCGGCCACCGCCCCGACATCGACCTGATCCTCGGCACCCACGCCCACATCCCGCAGGCGTACGAGAAGGTCAACGGCACCTGGGTGGTCTACGGCATGGGCGACCAGATCGCCGGCGAGATGTTCAACCACCAGGGAGTCCGGGACCCGCGGGGCAACCAGTCCACGCTCGCCCGCTTCTCCTTCGCCCCGCCGGAACGCCCCGGCGGCCGCTGGAAGGTCACCCGGGCCGAGTTCGTGCCCCAGTTGTTCGACGTGGACGCCGGCCGGGTCCTCAACCTCAACCGCGCCCTCGCCCGGGGCGCCGACGTCCGGGGTGTACGAGACCGGATCCGGGACATGGCCCTGAGCCGGGGCGCGGCACAGGACGGCCTCACGATGGGGGAGTAGACCCCTTCCCGGCGGACCCTGACGCGCGGCCGGTCACGGCACCACCGTCACCGGCCAGCGTCCCGCCTTCACCAGCCGCACCGCGACCGAGCCGACGATGCGGTGACCGGCCTGCTCGGACGCGCCGACGACCACCGCGTCGGCCGTCAGCTCCTCCGCGGCCTTCACCAGGCCCGAGTAGGGGTCCCCGCGGAACGTGTGGAACTCCCAGCGGACCTCGAACAGCCCCCGCAACCGCTCGGCCGCCTCCCGGATCTCCGCCACCAGATCCTCGGCGACCTGGTCGGTGGCGTCCGCGACCGGAGCCCCGAGCGCCATCCCGGCCGCCATCACGGGCTGCACGTACACCACGGCCAGCAGCGCCCGCTGTCGCCGGGCCAGCCCCGCGGCGTACGCCGCCGCCCGCATCGAGGTGTCCGATCCGTCGACCCCGACCAGGATGACCTTGGGCCCGTCCGTCCCCCGCTCGAACCGCTGTGCGGGCTGCTGAGAGTGCTGTTCCGTCACGCCCCGAGGCTATCCGAACCCGTGAGCGGCGCTGACCGCCCCGCCCTCACCACGGGTGTTGCGCCAGCCGGGTGCAATCATGCCCCCACCCCGGTGTCGCGGTGGTGCGCCGACGGCCCGCCGGGCGACTGATGACTCATGAAGAAGGATCAGTTCCTCACGCGCCGCGGGGCCCTGCTCGCCGGCGCCGCGGCGGTGGGGGCGGCGGCCGGCGCCGCCGGCCTGTTCGCCTCCGGCACCGGCGGCACCGCACCCCGCTCCCCTGCCGGGCCCGCCGCGGGTGCCCCCCGCGGCGCCCCGCTGAAGCCGTCCGCCTACCGCCTGAGACCGATGACGGGATTCGGGCCGCCGCAGACCGCGCCCGAACACCTCACGGTCCGCCACGAACCCCTGCTGCGGATGACCGGCCGCGGCCGCACCATGGTGCTGACCTTCGACGACGGACCCGACCGCCGTTACACCCCCGGAATCCTCGACACCCTCGCCGAGTACGACGTGCGCGCGATGTTCTTCGTGTGCGGGGAGATGGTCGGCGACAACGCGGATCTGCTGGCCCGGATGGCCGACGAGGGCCATGTGGTCGGCAACCACACCTGGTCCCACCCCCTGCTCACTCGGCTCGGCCGCCGCCAGATCCGCTCCCAGATGGAGCGCACCAGCGACATCATCGAGTCCACCTACGGCGAGCGGCCCGCGTGGTTCCGCGCCCCCTACGGGGCCTGGAACCGGGCCGCCTTCCAGCTCGGCGCCGAGCTGGGCATGGAGCCGCTGGCCTGGACCGTCGACACCCTCGACTGGACCACCCCGGGCACCCGCACCATCGTCGACCGGGTGGCCGACGGCGCCGCCCCCGGCGTCGTGGTGCTCTCGCACGACGCCGGGGGCGACCGCTCGCAGAGCGTGCGGGCGCTGCGCCGTTATCTGCCGCAACTGCTGGATTCCGGGTACCACATCGATGTGCCCCGCCGGGTGCCCGCCTGACGGGAATCCGGGAATCCGGGAATCCGCCCGCCGGGCCGGGGCCGCTCAGCGGACCTCGGTCAGGCGGGCGAAAGCCACCACGTTCCCGTCGTAGCCATTGGTCTTGGAGAAACCGCCACCGCAGGTGATGACCCGCAGTTCCGGCGTGCCCTTGGAGCCGTAGACACGGTCACCGGGGAAGTTGTTCTTCTCGAACACCTCGATGCCGTAGATCTCGAAGACCGCGGTCTTTCCGTCCTTGCGCGCCACTTCGACGCGATTGCCCTTCTTCAGCGCCCCGAGCCCGTAGAAGACGGCGGGGCCCTGGTGATTGTCGACATGGCCGACGACGACCGCCGTGCCCTTCTCGCCGGGCGACACCGCCCCGGTGAACCAGCCGGCCAGATTCGGGTCCTCGGGCGGCGGCGCGGCGACCCAGCCGGCGGCGTCCAGCCCTACCGCCATGATCGGCGCGTCCACCTGGATGGCGGGGATGCGCACCCGGTCGGGCACACCGTACGGCAGCGGGTCCGGTGCCCGGCCGAGGGTGCTGCCCGGGGCGGTACGGCTGTCCGGGGCCGCCGCGGAGGCGGGCTGCGGCGGGCCCACGTCGAATTCGCCCGACCCGTTCCGGATGAGCGCGAGGCCGGTCAACAGCACCAGCGCTATCACGCCCCAGGGCGCGCGCTTCTTGGGCCGCTCCTCCTCTTCAGCCCATTCGGACAGCTCATATCCGGACATTCGCCATCCCCTTTCGACACGGCCGTCGCCGCATCCTTATCGCGCATACGAGCACGCTAAGCGCAGTGGGCGGAAGCGGCGACGGGTGCGGCGGCGAACGGGTGGTCCGAAGCGAGCCCGGTGCGCCATCCGAGTTGCCCCCGGTCAGAATTTTCTGACGGTCCGTGACCTGCGACGATATCCGACAGTGCGCATTTCGTACGGTGTGTCGGCTCACCAGGACGGACCATTCCCGAAATGCGGCCCCGCGCGCGGCATCTGAGGGTCTATCCGGGAGGTGCTTTCTCGCCGATCGACCGGGGACGGGTCCCGGGGCGCCTTCCGCGGAGGATCACATGCGAACCACTCGTGCCTTGGCGGCCTCGGCCGCCGCGGTGGCCGTCCTCGGCCTCGCCGCCCCCGCCGCCGTCGCCGACGGCATGCCCGGCGGCCCGGGCCGCTCCGGCCCGAGCAACATCGTGGCCCTGCCCAGCGTCATCGCCCGCGGCGGCCAGCTGACCATCACCGTCGACAACTGCCCCCAGGGCGGTACCGCCACGTCGAACGCCTTCCCGGCGACCACCCTGACTCCCATCAACGGCGCGAACCACACCGCCAAGGGAACCGCCACGGTCAACAGCAACGCCCGGCCCGGCTCCTACGACATCACCGTCAACTGCACCAACCGGGGCACGCTGACCCGCCCGGCCGCCTTCACCGTCATCGGTGGTGTCCAGGGAGGTCTCGGCGGCAGCAGCTCCAGCGGGGCCACGCCGACCGACATGGCCATCGGCGGCGGACTCGTCGCGGCGGCGCTCCTCGGCGGCGGTCTGTTCTGGATGCGGCGCCGTTCCGAGCGCCGCGCCTGACGGCTCACCGGGCCGAGAAGCGTTCTCAGCGGGCGCCGTCGTCAGGCTCCGCCCTCACCCGCGCGCCCGCGCGCGAAGCGGTACGCCACGCCCAGCGACCCGGCGACCAGCGCCGCGCCCAGGCCGATCTCCTTGAGGTCGAACCCGGCGATGCTGCCGCCCGCACCGGCGTGCACGCCCCGGTGCGGTGGGTACGGCTGAGGGTGGCCGCCCGCGATGGTGAGGCTGGTGGACCCGCTCGCCCGCGCGCAGCCGAAGGTGACCAGGTAGACCGCCCCCGGACGGGCGTCCCGGTCCACGGTCGCCGTCGCCGTGGTGTGCCTGGCCGGGATCCGCACCGTGTCGAAGACGGCCGACGACACCGTCACGGGCCCCCTGCAGCCGTCGCCGTCCCGGTTCACGTGCAGGGTGACCTGGCCGCCGGCCGCGACGGTCGACGGCATGACGCTGAAGCCGAACGGCGTGACGTCGTCGGAGGCGACGGCGGCCGGTGCGGACAAGGTGAGGGCGGTCAGGCCCAGCAGTGCGGCCGAAGCGACGCGTATCGCGCGCATGGTGAATCCTCCGGTCCCCGAGGAGCAGCTGCGGACCTGTTCCGCTTGCGTCGGAAATGCACCTCGATGACCGAAACGTAAGGAACGTGTGTGCGGCCCCGCGATCGCAGTCGGGCGAATGGGGCACACCTGTGGGCCGCACAGGGGAACGTCGCCCTCCGCACGCTTACCGCCCCGCTCTCCCCCCTCACCCCTCGATGTGCGGGAAGAGCAGGGTGAACGGCTCCGGCGACGCGGTGATCCCCCGGCTGTACGGGGCGTCGAAGTCCCAGATCAGGAACAGCAGGAAGGCGATGAGCGCGGAGAACAGCCCGGCGAGGATCAGCTCCCGCGGCGTGCGCCGGATCTGCAGCGCGAACACCATGCCGATGGTGACCACTGCGCCGATGATCAGCCCGAACCACACCACGCCCGGCATCGTCGGATCCGCCGAGTCCGCCCGCGCGGTGCGCGCCTGGTCGGCGGCGGCGACCTGGTCCATCAGAGGCTGGTAGGCCTGGGCCTCGAAGTCCGTGCGCGGCTCGTAGTCGGTGACGTCGACCCGGATGGTCCGGAAGAGCTGGTCGCCGCGGTCCGTCGCCTCCCCGGTGTCGGCCATCGACTGCCACTCCTTCGTCAGGATGTGTCCGACATAGGCGTTGACGTCGTCCCGAATGCGCTCACGTACGTCGGCCGGGTAGACCCGCACCCGCTCCGAGATCTCGTGCAGCGCCTGGGCCTCCGCCTGGACGTGGTCCTCGGCGGCGCTGCGGGCCTCCCAGACGCCCGCGATGGCCAGACCCAGCACGATGGCGTACACCACCCCGATCCACATCGTCATGTACTCGATGACGTCGGGGGTCTCCGAGGTGTCCTCGTCCTCGGCGGCCCGCTTGTGCCGCACGAGGGTGACGACGATGACCACCGCGCCCACGGCGGCCATAGCGAGGGTCAGAACAAGCCATTCTGGCAAGGGATGCCTCCTGGTACGGCGGCTAGCGCGGCCGCAGCGCGGCGACGGCCGCGATGGCGGGCACGGTGATGAGCAGGACGTAGGTGAGCGGCGACGGGGTGCGGCGCGTCTGCCGCCTCGGCGGCGGGGCGTGGTAGGCCGGGTAGCTCACCGGCTTCGCGGCGGGGCGCGGGGTGGGCGTCGGCGTGGGAGCCGGTGGTGGTGGCGGTGGTGGCGGGGCGGGTGCCAGTCGGGCCGGTGGTGTGGCGGGCGCCGGCGGGGGAGGCGGCTCGGGGGTGGGCGCCGGCCTCGGTGCCGGGTTCCTCGGCTTTGGTGCGGAGGGCTTCGGCGCGGTGGTGGGTGTGGGGCTCGGCTTCGGCGGGGGAGGGGGCGGTGGGGGCGGGTCCGGTGTGGGGGTGGGTGTCGGCTCCGGGCACGGTGGCGGCGGCGGGGGCGGGCACGACGGCGGGGCCGGCCAGGTGCCGTCGCCCGCGACGGCCCACGCCTCGGTACCGCCCGGGCCGGTCGAGGCATGGGCACAGGCGTCGGCGGCCGCCACCCCGGCCGGTGCGCCCACCAGGGTCCAGACCGCGCCCAGCACCACCAACGCCCGGGTCACGAAGGCGAGTCGGATCGGTTCGGGAGCATGCACGACCAAGATCATGCGGTCTCCCCGGCGCCGCTGGCGGCCTCAGCGCCCGGATTGGCCCGATCGGAGGAAGTCCACGCGCACGGGTTTGATCGTTGCGCGCTCCCACGGCCCGGGAGGCGCACGCACGTACGAGGCGGCTGTGGCGGCGGAGGAGCGACTACCGGATGTGGTGGGGCCCGGAACGCGGGAGTGGCGGGTGCCCGGCGCACGGGGGTGGCGGGGGCCGAAAGGGGCCTGGAGCGGTGGCGGTGAAAAAGAATTCCCGCCGCCGTTGAACACCCGGCCCCCCGCCGTCCGTACCCAGTGCCGTGCGGCGGCGCAGCAGGGCGCCCGCAACACCTTGCGAAGATCGGGGAGTTGAGGATGAACACCTCCTGGCGGAACGCCTCTCTCGTGGCGAGTGCCGCGGTCGTGCTGGCGCTGACGACGGCGTGCGGTCAGGAAGGCGGCAGCTCGGCGGCCAGCCAGAACGTGGGCGCCACGGCCCCGGTGACCGGCGGTATCACGGGCGGCATCACCGGAGTGGGCGCGGGGGCCGGAACCGGTGCCGGCGCCGGAGCGAGCGCGAGCCCCGGGACCGGCGCGCAGGGCGGGACCGCCGGAGAGCTGGCCGTCACCGTGAACGCCGAGCTGGGCAAGATCCTGACCGACGGCAGCGGCAAGACGCTCTACCGCTTCGACCAGGACACGGCGGAGCCGCCGAAGTCCAACTGCGACGGCCAGTGCGCCACCGCGTGGCCGCCGGTGCCCGCCGACGACGTCTCGGCCGCCGACGGCATCGACAAGTCGCTGCTCGGCGAGGTCACCCGCACCGACGGGAGCAAGCAGCTCACCATCGGCGGCTGGCCCGCCTACTACTACGCCAAGGACGCGAACGCCGGTGACATCAGCGGCCAGGGCGTGAACAACAAGTGGTTCGCCATGGCACCCGACGGCAAGAAGGCGACCAAGGCCGCCGAACTGCCCGGACTCTCGGTGCGCAACGACCCGAACCTCGGCGACATCGTCGTCGACGCCAAGGGCATGACCGTCTACCGGTTCATGAAGGACTCCCAGTGGCCCATGAAGACCGCGTGCACCGGCGCGTGTCTCGACAAGTGGCCCGTCGTCGGGCCGGTCGACGCGAAGAACACCGAGGGCATCGACCTTCAGGGGTCCACCGCCAACCGCGGCTACGTCGTCTTCAAGCGCCCCGACGGCCTCAAGCAGCAGACCATCGACTGCGTACCGCTGTACACCTTCGCGGGCGACAAGGCGCCCGGTGACATCAACGGCCAGGGAGTCGGCGGCGCATGGTTCGCCGTGGGCCCCGACGGCAAGCCGGTCGGCGCGCCCGGGCAGAACTGATCACCTCCCCAGGGCTGATCCTCGCGACTGCCCGCCGACGCCGGCCCACGGTCCGCCCCCTCCGCGCCGCACGGAGGGGGCGGACGCGTATCCGCGCCCGGACCGGCCGCAGGTGGTGACCGGGAACGGATGGTCAATTTCCGGTTCCGCTCGCCCGTTCGGCAGGCGATCAGTAGCCTCAGCTCGAACACCGGATCGCCTACGCCTTGGAGAGATAGATGGAGCGTCCCGCCTGGGCCCCCCGGAGCATCGACATCTCGGTGCCTAGCGTCTCGCGCATCTACGACTACTTCCTGGGTGGTTCGCACAACTTCGAGGTGGATCGCGAAGCGGCGCGCAAGGCGATGGAGTTCATGCCGGGACTGCCGAAGATCATGCAGGCGAACCGGGCGTTCACCCGCCGCGCGGTGCGGTACGCGGCGGGACAGGGCATCACCCAGTTCCTGGACATCGGTTCGGGCATCCCCACGTTCGGCAACGTCCACGAGGTCGCCCAGGCCGCCAGCCCCTCAGCGCACGTCGTCTACGTCGACCACGACCCGGTGGCGGTGGCCCACAGCCAGGCCGTGCTGGCCGGCAACGACGCCGCGGACGTCCTCGCGGCCGATCTGCTCAAGCCCCAGGACATTCTGACCAGCCCTCAGGTGGAGCGGCTGATCGACCTGAACCGTCCGGTCGCCCTGCTGCTCGTCGCCGTCCTGCACTTCGTGGCGGACGACGACGACCCGCACACGGCGGTCGCACGGCTGCGCGACGCACTCGCGCCCGGCAGCCTGCTGATCCTCACGCATGCCTCGTACGAGGGAATCCCGCTCCCGCCCGGGCGGGCGGAGGGCGCGGTGGACGTATACAAGGACATTCGCAACCCACTGATCATGCGTTCGCGCGACGAGGTCGCGCGGTTCTTCGAGGGGTACGAGATGGTGGAACCGGGACTGGTGCCGATGCCGCACTGGCGTCCGGAGACGGCACCGGAGGACGAGGATCCGTATGCCTTCTCCGGTTTCGCCGGCGTGGGGATCACGGCGTGAGCGCGGAGCCGGACGGTCCGGAGGACAGACTGCGCCGGTTCGCGACGATCTGGAGCCGGGCGGTGTTCCCGGTGACCTCGACGTCGCTGACCCGGCCGGAGTTCGAGGCGTTGTTGCTGCCGCTCGCCCGGCGGCTGCGCGAGGCGCTGCTCGCGCGGACCTTCGACGCGGAGGAAGGCCGGGCGGTGGGTGCCGCCCTGGTGGGCGCGCACTGCACCGACCCGGAGGCGCTCAGCCGCGCGCTCGACTGCGTGGACGCCTACCTGGTGCTCTACTGCGGCGAGGACGGTGCCGGAGAGAGCGGTTCGCCGGCGGAGCGGCCCCCGGGCGAGCGCGTGCTGGAGGACCTGCGCACCCGCTCCTCCCGGCTGCAGCACGCCATGGCCGCCGGGTTCGCGCAGCGGTTGCGCGAGCGGACGCTGGCCGAGCAGGAGACCATCGCCCGGGCCGCGCTGCAGGCCCAGGGCGTGGTGGCGCAGGCCCTTCACGCCAGTGAGGCGCGGTTCCGGGCGGTGTTCGAGGGCGCGGCCATAGGCATCGCCATCGCCGACCTGTCCGGCCATGTCCTGGAGGTGAACGGGGCGTTGCTGCGCATGTTCGGCGGCTCCGAGCAGATCCTGCGGGGCCGCAACGTCACGGACTGGACGCACGCCGAGGACGCCCCGCAGGTCTGGAAGCTCTACGACGAGCTGGTGAGCGGCGAACGCGAGCACTACCACGTGGAGAAGGCGTTCTACCGCCCGGACGGAACGGTCCTGTGGACCAACCTGACGGTCTCCCTGCTGCGGGACGCCGACGGCAACCCGCAGTACCAGCTGGCGCTGATGGAGGACACCACCGAGCGCCGGCTGCTCAACCTCCGGCTGCGCTACGAGGCCACCCACGACGCGCTCACCGGCCTGCCCAACCGCACCCTGTTCTTCGAGCGGCTGGAGAAGGTCCTGGGCGCCGGGGAGGGACAGCGCTTCGGGCTCTGCTACCTCGACCTGGACGGGTTCAAGACCATCAACGACAGCCTCGGCCACGCGGCCGGCGACCGGCTGCTCGTGGAGGTGGCCGACCGGCTTCAGTCCTGCGCGACCGCGCCGGGGGAGATGGTGGCGCGACTGGGCGGCGACGAGTTCGTGGCGCTCACCACCGGACCGCAGGCCCGCAGCGAGGTGGACGAACTGGCGGCGCGCATCATGAACGCCCTGGTAGCGCCGGTGCGGATCGACGGCCGCGAGCTGACCGTGCGCGGCAGCATCGGCATCGTGGAGGGCGCGGCGGGCGAGCGCAGCGCGGCCGAGGTGCTGCGCAGCGCCGACATCACCATGTACCGGGCCAAGTCGGCGGGCGGCAACCGCTTCGAGCTGGCCGACCCGGAGGCCGACGCCCGGGCGATCACCCGCCACGGTCTGACGACGGCGCTGCCGACCGCGCTGGAGCGCGGCGAGTTCTTCATCGAGTACCAGCCGCTGGTCCACCTCGGCGACGGCAGTGTGCGCGGTGCGGAGGCGCTGGTGCGCTGGCTGCATCCGCAGCACGGCGTGCTCGGCCCCGACCGGTTCATCCCGCTCGCCGAACACACCGGTCTGATCGTTCCGTTGGGCCGCTGGGTACTGGAGCAGTCGGTGCGCCAGGCGAAGGAGTGGCAGGAACGCACCGCGCAGAGCGGCCCGTTGCGCATCAACGTCAATCTCTCGCCCTGCCAGCTCACCCACCCCGGCCTGGTCCAGGACACGGTCGACATCCTCGAACGCACGGGGGTCGAACCGCGCGCCCTGTGCCTGGAGGTCACCGAGTCGGCCCTGATCGGCGCCGACGACGATCTGCTCAAGCCCCTGCGCCGGCTGGCGGAGATGGGCGTGGACATCGCCCTCGACGACTTCGGCACCGGCTACTCCAACCTCGCCAACCTGCGCCGCCTGCCGGTCAGCGTGCTCAAGCTGGACCGCTCCTTCACCCAGGGCATGCAGCAGTTCCCCGCCGACCCCGTCGACCTCAAGATCGTGGAGGGGATCGTCTCCCTCGCGCACAGCCTCGACCTCGCGGTGACCGTGGAGGGTGTGGAGACGGGAGCGCAGGCCGAGCAGCTGCGGATACTGGGCTGCGACACCGCCCAGGGCTGGTACTACGCCCGGCCCGGCCCCCCGGAGCGCCTGCACGAACTCGCCCTGGCGGACGCCACCGGCTGACCCCGGAAGGCGCGCGGGGCCGTAGGCGGGCGCGGCCGCGCCGCGTGATGCGCCCGGTGCCGGGACCACGCCGAGCGGGTGGGCGCCGAGGCTCGACGAGCCGGGAGCCGGAGCTGCGGGTCGGCGCCGGGCGCCGGTGCTGCGGGTCGGCGCCGGGCGCCGGTGCTGCGGGTCGGTGCGGGAAGACACCGTCCGGAGGCGGGGCCCGGCGAGGAGCGCCTGTGCACGGTGCCGGGCAGCGACGGCCCCTCAGCGTTCGAGCAGCATCCGCTGCAGTTCCCGCGCCGCCCGTGGCGGAGCCACGTCGCTGCGGTGCGCCAGGGCGATCGTGCGGTGCAGTCCCGGCCGGGCCAGCGGTGTCACTCGCAGCCCGCGACCGGACCGCGCGGCCACCATGCGCGGTACGACGGCCATCCCCAGCCCGGCCCGTACGAAACCCAGCACCGCGTCCATCTCGCCGCCCTCCACCGCGAAAGCCGGTTCGAACCCCGCGGAACGGCACGCGGCGACGGTCAGCTCCCGCAGGTCGTAGCCGTGCCGGAACATCACGAGCCGCTCACCCTCCAGATCGGCGATCCGCACCGCACGCCGCCCGCGCCCCGGCCGGGGTGCCTCCGGTGAGGACACCACCACCAGGTCCTCCCGCAGCAGCTCCACGGTGGTCAGCGCCGGCGAGGGCGTCGGCAGCGGCAGCACCACGAGCGCCAGGTCCAGTGCCCCGCGGGCCAGCTCCCGCACCAGGTCGTGGGAGCCGGACTCCTCGATCATCAGCTGCACGCCGGGGTACCGGTCGTGGAAGGCCCGCAGCACATCCGGCAGCAGGCCCGTGCACAGACTCGGCGTCGCCCCGAGCCGCACCCGCCCGCCGCGCAGCTGCACCAGCTCCCGCACCTCGTAGCGGGCCGTCTCGGCGTCCGCGAGGATCCGCCGCGCCAGTGGCAGCAGCGCCTCGCCCGCGTCGGTCAGGGTGATGTTGCCGCGGGCCCGCAGGAACAGATCCGCGCCGAGATCCCGTTCCAGGGTCCTGATCTGCTGCGACAGCGACGGCTGGGCGACGTGCACCAGCTCGGCGGCCCGGGTGAAGTGCCGGGTCTCGGCCACCGCGACGAAGTACTGGAGCTGCTGGAACTGCACCCGCCCATCATAGAGGGACCATAGGGAACAGCTATGGAAACGAGCTGGACCATGTCTTGGACCGATGGGGCCGTTCGGCCCTACCGTCTCGTCCCATGGCACTGGCAACGCGGACGGACCGACGGCCGTCCATGGCACGCACCGTGTGGGACTCCACCGTCGGCAAGAAGACGGTCATGGCCGTCAGCGGTGTGATCATGCTGCTGTACCTGGTCGCCCATGTGATCGGAAACCTGAAGATCTTCTTCGGGGCCGAGGAGTTCAACCACTACGGGCACTGGCTGCGCACCGTCGGCGAACCGTTCATGCACTACGAGTGGACGCTGTGGCTGGTCCGCGTCGTGCTGATCGTCGCGGTCGTCGCCCACGCCGTCTCCGCCTACCAGCTCAGCCGCCGCGACCTCCGGGCGCGCCCCGGCAGGTACGTGCACCGCAAGCCCCGGGCGAGCTACGCCACGCGCACCATGCGCTGGGGCGGGATCATTCTCGGCCTGTTCATCGTCTGGCACGTCCTGGACCTGACCACCGGCACCGTGCACACCGGCGGCTTCCAGGAGGGCCACCCGTACCAGAACGTCGTGGACACCTTCTCCACCTGGTACGGCAACGTCGTCTACATCGTCGCGATGCTCGCCCTCGGCCTGCACGTCCGGCACGGCTTCTGGAGCGCCGCGCAGACCCTCGGCGTCGGCAGCCGCCGCCGCGACCGCGCCCTGAAGACCGTCGCGAACGTCCTCGCGCTGCTGCTCACGGCCGGCTTCGTCGCCGTCCCCGTGGGCGTCATGACCGGAGTGGTGAGCTGACATGCCCTACACCGACTACACGACCGGCGAAGCGGTCACGGACACCAAGGCCCCGGCCGGCCCGATCCACGAGCGCTGGGACAAGCGCCGCTTCGAGGCCAAGCTGGTCAACCCCGCCAACCGGCGGGGGCACACCGTCATCGTCGTCGGCACCGGCCTGGCCGGCGGTTCGGCCGGTGCCACCCTCGCCGAACAGGGCTACCACGTCGTTCAGTTCTGCTACCAGGACTCCCCGCGCCGCGCCCACTCCATCGCCGCACAAGGCGGCATCAACGCGGCGAAGAACTACCGCAACGACGGCGACTCGGTCCACCGGCTGTTCTACGACACCGTCAAGGGCGGTGACTTCCGCGCCCGAGAGTCCAACGTGCACCGCCTCGCGCAGATCTCCGTGGAGATCATCGACCAGTGCGTCGCCCAGGGCGTGCCCTTCGCCCGCGAGTACGGCGGCCTCCTCGACACCCGCTCCTTCGGCGGGGTCCAGGTCTCCCGCACCTTCTACGCCCGCGGCCAGACGGGCCAGCAACTCCTGCTCGGCGCCTACCAGGCACTGTCCCGGCAGATCGCCGCGGGCAACGTCGAGATGCACCCGCGCACCGAGATGCTCGACCTGATCGTCGTCGACGGGCGGGCCCGCGGCATCGTCGCCCGGGACCTGATCACCGGCAGGATCGACACCTACTTCGCGGACGCCGTCGTACTGGCCTCGGGCGGCTACGGCAACGTCTTCTACCTGTCGACCAACGCCATGAACTCCAACGCCACCGCCGTGTGGCGGGCGCACCGGCGCGGCGCGTACTTCGCCAACCCCTGCTTCACCCAGATCCACCCGACGTGCATCCCGCGCACCGGCGACCACCAGTCCAAGCTGACGCTGATGAGCGAGTCGCTGCGCAACGACGGCCGTATCTGGGTGCCGAAGGCCAAGGGCGACCACCGGCCGCCGAGCGAGATCCCGGAGGAGGAGCGCGACTACTACCTGGAGCGCATCTACCCGTCCTTCGGCAACCTCGTCCCGCGCGACATCGCCTCCCGCGCCGCGAAGAACGTCTGCGACGAGGGCCGCGGCGTCGGCCCCGGCGGCCAGGGCGTCTACCTCGACTTCGCCGACGCCGTCCGACGCCTGGGCCGCAAGGCCGTCGAGGCCAGGTACGGCAACCTCTTCGACATGTACCGGCGGATCACCGACGAGGACCCGTACGAGGTCCCGATGCGGATCTACCCGGCCGTGCACTACACGATGGGCGGCCTGTGGGTCGACTACGACCTGCAGACCACCATCCCCGGCCTGTTCGCGATCGGCGAGGCCAACTTCTCCGACCACGGCGCCAACCGGCTCGGCGCGTCCGCGCTGATGCAGGGCCTGGCCGACGGCTACTTCGTGCTGCCGGCGACGATCAACGACTACCTCGCCCGCAACCCGCACCAGGAGACGGTCACCGGCGAACACCCCGTCGTCCAGGAGGTGCTCGCCGAGACCCACGACCGGCTGAACCTGCTGCTGGCCGTCGACGGCGACCGCACCCCCGACTCCTTCCACCGGGAGGTCGGCGAACTGATGTGGGAGTTCTGCGGCATGGCCCGCAGCGACGCCGGCCTGCGCAAGGCGCTGGAGCGCATCCCCCAGATCCGCGAGGAGTTCTGGCGGCGCGTCAAGGTCCCCGGGACCGGCGAGGAGTTCAACCAGTCCCTGGAGAAGGCCAACCGCGTCGTCGACTACCTCGAACTCGCCGAGCTGATGTGCCTCGACGCGCTGCACCGCACCGAGTCCTGCGGCGGACACTTCCGCGAGGAGTCCCAGACCCCGGACGGCGAGGCGGCCCGCAACGACGACCGGTTCGCGTACGCGGCCGCCTGGGAGTTCACCGGCACCGGCGAGGCGCCCGTGCTGCACCGGGAAGACCTGGTCTTCGAGTACGTCCACCCCACCCAGCGGAGCTACGCATGAAGCTCACCCTGCGCGTCTGGCGGCAGAAGAACGCCGACGCCGACGGCGCGATGTCCACGTACGAGGTGGACGGCGTCTCGCCCGACATGTCCTTCCTGGAGATGCTCGACACGCTCAACGAGGAACTCATCCTCAAGGGCGAGGACCCGGTCGCCTTCGACCACGACTGCCGCGAGGGCATCTGCGGCGCGTGCTCCCTCGTCATCAACGGTGACGCGCACGGCCCCGAGCGCACCACCACCTGCCAGTTGCACATGCGATCCTTCCGGGACGGCGACACCATCGACATCGAGCCGTGGCGGGCCGCCGCCTTCCCGGTGATCAAGGACCTCGTCGTGGACCGGTCCGCGTTCGACCGGATCATCCAGGCAGGCGGCTACATCACCGCCCCGACCGGAGCCGCACCCGAGGCCCACGCCACACCGGTGCCCAAGCCCGACGCCGACCACGCGTTCGAGCACGCCGAGTGCATCGGCTGCGGGGCGTGCGTGGCGGCCTGCCCGAACGGCGCGGCGATGCTGTTCACCTCGGCGAAGGTCAACCACCTCAACGTGCTGCCGCAGGGCGCGCCCGAGCGCGAGACCCGGGTGCTGGACATGGTGGCGCGGATGGACGAGGAGGGCTTCGGCGGCTGCACCCTCGCGGGCGAGTGCGCGACCGCCTGTCCCAAGGACATCCCCCTGATGTCGATCACCCAGATGAACAGGGAGTGGCTGCGTGCCACCCGGAAGGCGGCGAAGCGGTAGCCGCCACGCGCGAGGCGTTCGCCACCGACGGCGGGCGGGCGGGGCCGGGAGTGGTGCTCATCCCCGGCCCCGTCTCGTTGCCGGTGCCCCTCGCCGCCCCGCGCCCCGAAGCGCCGACCCCGGCCGGCCGGTGCCCGCGCCGTTCAACAACCCCACATCCCCCCTCCCGGCCACGGTCACATGCCCGCCAACCGGCGTCGGCACAACTGGAGCGGCGGCACCGCTCGCCGCCCCAGGACCGTGACCAGGAGCAGCCATGACCGGCGTTTCGACCCTCGACCGTCCCCAGCAGAGCGTCGCCCCCACCCGCTACACCGTCACCCTCGCCCGCGACGAGGACGACGTGCGCGCCGCCCAGCGGCTGCGGCACGACGTGTTCGCCGGGGAGCTGGGAGCCCTGCTCACCACCCCGCAGCCCGGCCTCGACGTCGACGCCTTCGACGCCTACTGCGACCACCTGCTGGTCCGCGACACGACGACCGGACAGGTCGTCGGCACCTACCGACTGCTGCCGCCGGAGCGCGCCGCGGTCGCCGGACGGCTGTACTCGGAGGGCGAGTTCGACCTCGGCCCGCTCGCGGCGATCCGCCCGGACCTGGTCGAGGTCGGCCGCTCCTGCGTCCACCCCGACCACCGCGACGGCGCCGTCATCGGCCTCATCTGGGCCGGCATCGCCCGCTACATGGTGGACGGCGGTCACGAGTGGCTGGCCGGCTGCTGCTCCCTGCCGCTCGCCGACGGCGGCGCCCTCGCCGCCGCGACCTGGAACCGGGTCCGTGCCAAGCACCTGGCGCCGGAGGAGTTCCGGGTGCGCCCCCGGCTGCCGTGGCTCCCGGCGGAGGCGTCCGCGCCGGCGGCCCCCGCCGAACTGCCCGCACTGCTGCGGGGCTACCTCCGCCTCGGAGCCTGGGTCTGCGGCGAGCCCGCCCACGACCCGGACTTCGGGGTCGCCGACCTGTACGTGCTGCTGTCGATGCGCCGGGTCAACGCGCGCTATCTGCGGCACTTCCTCTCCCTCGTCCCCGCCACCGGCCGATGAGCGGCTGGCTGCCCACCGCGCCCTGCACCCCACGGGCGTGCCTGGACCCGGCGCGCCGGGCCGGGGCCGCGCCCCGGGCGGTGGCCCGCCTCACCGCCGTACTCCTGCTGCTGCTCGCCGGGATCGCGCTGGCACCGTTCGGCGGGCACCTCCCCGCCCGGTGGGTGCGTGCCTGGAGCCGGAGCATCGTGCGGGCCGCGGGCCTGCGCGTCCGGATCACCGGCGCCGCTGCGGACACCGGCGGGCTGCTGCTGGTCGCCAACCACGTGTCCTGGCTGGACATCCCGCTGCTGGCGGCCGTGCGCCCGGCGCGCATGCTGGCCAAGAAGGAGATCCGCGACTGGCCGCTCGCGGGGCCGCTCGCCCAGCGCGGCGGGGCGCTGTTCATCGACCGGGACCGGCTGCGCGCCCTGCCCGGCACGGTCGCCCGCCTCACCGACGCCCTGCGGTCCGGTGCGGCGGTCGGGGTCTTCCCGGAGGGCAGCACCTGGTGCGGGCGCGCCCAGGGCCGCTTCCGGCGGGCGGCCTTCCAGGCCGCCCTCGACGCGGGCGTCCCCGTCCAGCCGGTCCGCATCCGCTACCGGCTCGGCGACGGCCCGGCCACCACCCTGCCCGCCTTCCTCGGCGACGACACCCTGCTCACCTCGGTGTGGCGGGTGGTCACCGCCCGCGACCTGGTCGCCGAGGCCGACATACGCCCCACGATCCCCCCGGGCGCCCACCGGTCCCGCCGCGCTCTGGCGGAAGCGGCCCAGCGCGCCGTCACCGGAGGCGCCGCGACGAACCGCGCGCCCGGCGAGGACACGTCCGCGCGCCCCGGACCGCACCGACAGCCCGTCGCCCCGCCGACGACCCGCCACCCGCGGCGTCGCGGGGCGCGCGAAGCCGCGTGACCTGGTAAGGGGGCGCGGGGAGCTGTGCATGACGGGGAACAACTCCCGACCGGCCGTGAGCTGCGGGTCCTCGAATTCATCACCGCGCGGTCCGGCTCCGGCGCACGAGGCCGGCCAGCCGCCGGTACGAGTCCAGCAGCGCCCCGCGGTCATGGGTGCTGGTGGTGACCAGGACCTCGTCGGCGCCCGTCTCCTTCAGCAGGGTCTCCAGCTCGTCGGCGACCTGCTCCTCGGTGCCGGTGATGTGACCGGTGAGCGCGGCCTCGTACAGCTCGCGTTCCCTGTGGGTCATCGAAAGCCGCTCGATGTCCTCGGCGGGCCGCAGCGGGGGGAAGGTGCCGTGGGTGCGCGCGTACGCCGTCGACCACGCCTCGGGGACGAGGATCCGCCGGGCCGCCTCGGGGTTCTCGGCGACCGCGACGGTACCGGAGACGACGACGTACGGTTCGGCGGCCCAGGGGGAGGGGCGGAACCGGGCGCGATAGCCGTCGATGCCGCGCCGCAGCCGGTCGCGGTCGCGCAGGTCCCCGATGACCATCGGCAGTCCGGCGCGGGCGGCGATGCCGGCGCCCTCGCCCATCGCCAGCACGAACGGCGGCACGGCCAGCCCTTCGGCGGGCCGCGCGTGGACACCGGTGGTGGAGGTGCCACTGAACCACCCGAGCAGCTCCTCGACCTGTGCGGCGAAGTCCTCGGCGGCGCCCTTGTCGCGGCCGAGCGCCCGGCGCACGCCGGTCGTGAAACCCACCGAGCGACCGAGTCCCATGTCGATCCGGCCCGGGAACAGGGACTCCAGCACCCCGAACTGCTCGGCCACCACCAGCGGCCGGTGGTTGGGCAGCATCACGCCGCCGGTGCCCACCCGGATGGCGCGGGTGGCCCCGGCCACGGCGGCGGCCAGCACGGTCGGGGCGGAACCGGCGACCCCGGGCACGCCGTGGTGCTCCGACACCCAGAACCGGTGATAGCCCAGCGCCTCCGCCTCCCGGGCGAACCCCACCGTCTCCCGCAGCGCCTCGCCGGGGGGGCGCCCCTCGCGCACGCGGGAGCGGTCGAGGACGGAGAAGCGGGTCGTGGCGATCGCGGAACTCATGACGGGTTCAACAGCGGCACGGGCTCGTGATTCCCGGCGGCCGCCCGCCGGGAATCACGAGCCCGGTCGCGCTCCGGGGCCGCGGCGGACCGCGCTCGTAGACGCCGGCCAAGTGCTGCGGGACCGGGCGGTGCACGCCGTCGACGGTGACCGGCACGCGCGGGGCGTGGCGGGCGTCCCCCCATAGGGTGGGCCTTGTGACCGACAGCGCCAAGCGGCCGATCGCCGTGTTCGATCTGGACAACACCCTCGCCGACACAGCGCACCGCCAGCGGTTCCTGGAGCGCCGCCCCCGCGACTGGAACGCCTTCTTCGCGGCCGCGCCCCAGGACCCGCCGCTCGCCGAGGGCATCGCCCTCGCGGTGGACAGGGCCCGCGAGTGCGAGGTCGTCTACCTGACCGGACGCCCCGAGCGCTGCCGGCCCGACACCCTGGCCTGGCTCAGCGGGCACGGGCTGCCCGAGGGGCCGGTGTACATGCGCCGCGACGACGACCGCCGGCCGGCCCGGCGCACCAAGCTGGACATCCTGCGCCGGCTCGCCCGCACACGTGAGGTGCGCGTCCTGGTGGACGACGACCCGCTGGTATGCGATGACGCCGAGCGCGCCGGTTTCACCGTCGTGCGGGCGGACTGGGCCAGGCCGTCCGGCGCCCTGCGGCAGGCTCAGGAGGGGGAGGGGCGGACCTGAGGGCCGCGCGGGCTCAGTCCGTCTCCTCCAGGCGGAAGCCCACCTTCAGGCCCACCTGCCAGTGGGCGATGTCGCCGTCCTCCAACTGGCCCCGTACCTGGGTCACCTCGAACCAGTCCAGATTGCGCAGCGTCTGCGACGCCCGCGTGATGCCGTTGCGGATGGCTTGGTCGACCCCGTCCGGCGAGGTGCCGACGATCTCGGTGACCCGGTAGGTGTGGTTCGACATGGAGTGCTCCTCTCCCGTGTCACACGCCCTGTGTCACACGTCACTCCACCGTGCCCCAACCTGCGGCCTCCCGCGAGACGTCGGGCGGCGACCCTCGGTAACCCTTGACCTTCCGATTGGTCCATACCAAAATCCAGCCCACCCGTTCGAGCACCGCGCTCGTCCCCCACGTCGGGCCCCGCACCCCTGTCCTCCAGGCCAGAACAAGGACCCCCGTGAGACGTCGCCTCCTCGCCCTCGTATGCGTGTCCGCCTCCCTCCTCACCGCCTGCGGTGTCCTGCCGACGGGCACCGACCGGCACACCGTCACGGTCTGGCTGATGAAGGGCAGCGCCTCGCAGGAGTTCCTGGACCGCTTCACCGAGGACTTCGAACGCGACCACACCCACATCGACCTCGACATCCGCATCCAGGAATGGACCGGCATCGGGGAGAAGGTCGACCAGGTCCTGGCCGGCGACAAGGCGGGCGCCGACGGCGACGAGGACGGTGGGGACGGTGACGACGGAGCGGGAGCGCCGGACGTGATCGAGGTCGGCAACACCCAGGTACCCCGCTACGTCGACCACGGCCGGCTCCTCGACCTGACCCTGGAGTCGGCGCGCGACTGGGGCGGCGCCGACTGGCTGCCCGGCCTCGCCGAACCCGGACAGCTCCGCAACCACCAGTACGGCATCCCCTGGTACGCCGCCAACCGGGTGGTCGTCTACCGCAAGGACCTCTTCGCCCGGGCCGGCGTCGACGCCCCGCCGCGCACCCGCGAGGAGTGGCTCGACCTCACCGAACGGCTCGACACCGGAGACACCCAGGGGATCTACCTCGCCGGACAGGACTGGTACACGCTGGCCGGCTTCGTCTGGGACGAGGGCGGGGAACTCGCCACCGAGGAGGGCGGCCGCTGGCAGGGCGCCCTGCACAGCCCGGCCGCGCTGCGCGGCATGGACTTCTACCGGCGGCTGCAGGCCCTCGGGGACGGCCCGGCCGACGCCGACGAGGAACACCCGCCCCAGGCAGGGGTGTTCGCCTCCGAAGAGGTCGCACAGATCATCGCCGTGCCCGGTGCGGCCCAGGCCGTCGTACGGCAGAACCCCGGCCTCGACGGCAAACTGGGCTTCTTCCCCGTCCCCGGCCGCACCGCCGGTGCGCCCGGCCCCGTCTTCACCGGCGGGTCCGACCTGATCATCCCGCGCGACACGGACGAGCGCGAGGGCGCCATCGCCGTGGTCGCCGCGCTCACCGGCGAGAAGTGGAACACCGAACTGGCCCGCACCATGAACTACGTGCCGAACAAGGCCGGTCTGGCCGAGGCCGTCGCCGGCGAGGAGGGAGCCGCGGCCATGGCGGCGGGAGCCGCGCGCGGCCGGGCGACCCCCAGCACACCCGAGTGGGCCGCCGTCGAGTCCGACAACCCCATCAAGACGTACATGACGAAGGTGCTCGCCGGAGCCGACCCCCTGACCGAGGCCCGCCGCGCCTCCGGCCGGATCACGGAGGCGCTGCGGGTGTCCGCAGGGTGAGCGGACCCGGTGACGGGCAGCTCACCCGGCGGACCGGACAGCCGCGGACGGACGTCAGCGCACCGTGCTGAGCGACAGCGCGAAGCGACCCGCCGCGTCCGTCCACCAGTGGGTCAGTGCCAGTCCGGCGGCGGCCAGTTCGGTGCGCACCCCGGCTTCCCGGAACTTCGCCGACACCTCCGTGCGCAGTTCCTCGCCCGCCGAGAAGTCGACGGCCAGGCCCAGCGCCGGCACCTTCACGGTCTGCGCGGTGCGGGCCCGCAGCCGCATCTCGATCCACTCGGCGTCGGCGTCCCACAGGGCCACGTGCTCGAAGCCGCCAGGATCGAAGTCGGCGCCCAGCTCGCGGTTGATGACGGTGAGGACGTTCTTGTTGAACGCCGCCGTCACCCCGGCCGCGTCGTCGTACGCCCGCACCAGCACCGCCTCGTCCTTGACCAGGTCGGTGCCCAGCAGCAGCGCGTCGCCCGGCGCGAGCAGGGCGCGCACCGAGGCGAGGAACGCGGCCCGCTCCGCGGGCAGCAGGTTGCCGATCGTGCCCCCGAGGAAGGCCACCAGGCGCGGCCCCGGCGCGTCGGGCAGCCGCAGCGGCCGGGTGAAGTCGGCGATCAGGGCGTGGACCTCCAGCCCGGGCCGCTCGGCGGCCAGGGCCCGGCCGGCCTGGGTGAGGGCGCTCTCGCTGACGTCGACCGGCAGATAGGCCCGCAGGCCGGTCAGCGCGTCGATGAGGAGACGGGTCTTCTCCGACGAGCCCGAACCCAGCTCGACCAGGGTGCGGGCACCGGAGGCCGCGGCGACCTCGTCCGCGCGGTCCAGCAGGATCTCCCGCTCGGCGCGCGTCGGGTAGTACTCCGGCAACTCGGTGATCCGCTCGAAGAGTTCGCTGCCGTGCGCGTCGTAGAACCACTTCGGCGGCAGGGTCTTCGGACTCGTGGTCAGGCCGTGCTGCACATCGGCGCGCAGCGCGGCATCCGTGGCGTCCTCGGGCAGGGTACGGGTGACATGGAACGGACTCACGTACGGGGCTCCTTGCGTGGTGCTGGTGCCGGGTCCTCGGGATCCTTCAGCGGGCTGAGCGACACCTCGGTGCGGCTGGCGGTGAGCAGCGTGCGGTCGGGGACCTCATGCCAGGCGGGGTCGTCGTCGTAGGGTTCGGAGGCCACCACCGCGCGCCGGCCGGGCTCGGCGAACCACCACAGGGTGTCGCCCCAGGCCGTCGCGGTGATCGTCTCGCCGTCGGTGAGCAGCAGGTTGAGGCGTGCGCCGGGAGCCGCCGCGGCGGCCTCCCGCACCGTGTCGGCCATGGCGCGCCCCGCCTCGTCGCCCGCTCGCAGCCGGGCCAGGAGCAGCGCCCACACGAACGCCGAATCGTTTCTGGCCTCCATGGACAGCAGGTCGGCCGGAGACAGCGCGGGTACGAGGGGCGCGAGGGATCCCGGCCAGCCGGGCACCGCGCCGTTGTGACTGAACAGCCACCGCCCCGCGGCGAAGGGGGCCGCAGCGGCCTCCGCGTCGGCCCCCGCCAGGGTGGCGTCCCGTACGGCGGCCAGCAGGGCCCCGGTCCGTACGACCCGGGCCAGATCGGCGAAGGACAGGTCGGCCCACACCGGCCCGGCCCGGCGGTAGCGGGCCGGCACCGGGTCGCCCTCGGCGTACCAGCCCACACCGAACCCGTCGGCGTTGACCGTGCCGTACCGCTGCCGCCGGGGCGCCCAGGACTGCCGGTACAGGGCGTGCGGCGGCTCGACCAGCAACCGCCCGAGCGGCTCCGCGTCGCCCACGTAAGCGATATGACGGCACATCAGACGGACCCCGAGCGTGCGGTGCGGAAGCCGGAGAAGATCTGCCGCCGGACCGGATGGTCCCAGTTGCGGAAGGTGCCCCGGCACGCCACCGGGTCCACCGCGAAGGAACCGCCGCGCAGCACCTTGTAGTCGGGGCCGAAGAACACCTCCGAGTACTCCTTGTACGGGAACGCCCGGAACCCCGGATAGGGCAGGAAGTCGCTCGCCGTCCACTCCCAGACGTCACCGATCAACTGCCGTACGCCGAGCGGCGACTCGCCGGCCGGATAGCTGCCCGCCGGGGCCGGACGCAGATGACGCTGGCCCAGGTTGGCGTGCTCGGGCGCCGGGTCCGCGTCGCCCCACGGGTAGCGCATCGAGCCCCCCGTCGCCGGGTCGAACCGGGCCGCCTTCTCCCACTCGGCCTCGGTGGGCAGCCGGCGCCCCGCCCAGCGGGCGTAGGCGTCCGCCTCGTACCAGCACACGTGCAGCACCGGCTCGTCGGGTGGCACCACCTCGGTGACGCCGAACCGGCGGCGCAGCCACTGCCTGCCGTCGCGGCGCCAGAACAGCGGCGCGTGCAGCGAGGCACGCCGCACGTGCGCCCAGCCCTCCGGCGTCCACCAGCGCTCGTCGTCGTAGCCGCCGTCCTCGATGAACGCCTGGTAGGCGCCGTTCGTCACCGGGGTGGTGTCGATGTGGAAGGGCGCCACGTCGACCTGGTGGGCGGGGCGCTCGTTGTCCAGCGCCCACGGCTCGGCGGAGGTGCCCATGCTGAACGGCCCACCGGGCACCAGGACTTCGGACGGTCCCGTGAACAGCGGTGCGGGGTCGGGGTCGGGCGCGGTCAGGGCCTGCGGGCCCCGGCGCAGCTGATGGGTGATCAGCATGGTCTCGTCGTGTTGTTGCTCGTGCTGGGCGATCATGCCGAAGGCGAACCCGGCCTCGGTCAGCCGGGTGCCGTGGAAGTCGGCCGAGGCCAGCACGTCCAGGACCCGGCCGCGCACCTCGGCGGCGTACGTGCGGGCCTCCTCCGGCGGCAGCAGCGGCAGCGAGGGCCGCTCGGCGCGCGGGTGCTCGAAGGCGTCGTAGAGGCTGTCGATCTCCGGGCGCATCGCCTCCCGACCGCCGACCGCGCGCAGCAGCCACTGCTCCTCCTGGTTGCCGATGTGGGCCAGGTCCCACACCAGTGGGGACATCAGCGGTGAGTGCTGGGCGGTCAGGTCCGGGTCCTCGACGCAACTGGTCAGCAGGGTGGTGCGCGCGCGTGCGGTGGTCAGGGTGGTGAGCGCCTGCTCGCGCAGGGACTCGGCGTCGAAGGCGGGCTCGGTCATGGGCGGATGTCCTTCCCGTGCGCGCGACCGGACGTGCCGCGCAGGCGGTCGAGCAGATCGTCGGCGGGGCAGCGGCCGCGCAGGACATAGCGGTCCTGGTACGCCGCCACGGCGTCCAGGACCGCACGTCCCGCGCCGAGCCGGGGCAGGGCGTCGAGGGCCGCGGCGAAGCAGGTGACGGCGGCCTCCCGCAGCTCCGGATCGGCCGGGCCGTACCGGGCGGCGTCCCGCCACAGTGGATTGTGCGGGGCCGGCTCGCCGAGCGCGCGTTCGGCCAGCGGCTTCACGGCGCGGTACGCGGTCTCGGAGGCGGCCGGGTCGTCGAACAGGGCGGCCGTCACCGCCAGCGGCACGATCCAGCCGTCCTCGCCGGGCTGCGCGTCGATCATGCGCAGCTCCAGATGGCCGCGGGGGCGGACCGGCGGGAACAGGGTGGTGATGTGGTAGTCGAGGTCGGCGCGGGTCGGCGAGCCGTTCCGGATCCACTCCCGGAAGGTCAGCCCGTCGGGCACCTCCCACGGGCCGGACCGGCGGCGTACGCACATCACCGGGGCGTCCAGCACGTGCCGGGCCCAGGCGGTGCGCGGATCGCCGTCCAGGGCGGGTGCGCCCGCGCGCCCGGCGCCGATCTCCGTCCACAGCAACTGCCGGGTGGAACGCCATCCGGTGGGCCGGTGGCCCAGCAGCGGGGAGTTGGCGAAGGCCGCCACCAGGACCGCGCCGAGGGTGTGCGCGAGCCACCAGCGCCGTGTGTGCCCCAGCGGGCCCGGCTCCTCGTGCCCGGCGTCCAGGCAGACCTGCACGGAGGCCGAGGTGCACATCATGGCGCGCCCGGCCGGGCCGGTGCGGTCCAGGCACGCCTCCATGGCGTCGTAGCGCGGCTGGCGCAGGAACCGGCGGGGAGGGTGCCAGGGATCCGTGCCGATCCCGGCGAGGGCCAGGTCCCGCTCCCGCAGGACGGCGCGGACGGCGGCGAGGTCGGCGGCGACCGCGGTGACACAGCCGGTCAGCGAGGAGGCGGGCGACGAGCTGAGTTCCAGCTGGCCGCCGGGCTCGACGGTGAGCGCCGAACTCAGGGGTACGTTCCGCAGCGCGGCGTAGGCCGCTTCGAGTCGTTCGGGTGCCACCGGGTCCCACGGACGGCGCCGCTCGTGGACCAGCCACTCCACCTCGACACCGAGGGTGCGCGGAGGGCCGGTCTTGAAGCAGATGCCCCGGACCAACGCCTCCACCTCCGCCTCGGTCAGCGCGGTGCGGGGCTCCGTACAGTCACGCGCGGAATCGGACATGTCGGGATCCTCCATGGGTCGCGATGGGCCGTCGCCCGGGCCCGGGTGAGGCACACCCGTCCCACCCAAGACCCTCGTGCCGATTCGCACAAGGGTGCACAACGGTGCATTCCGGACCCGTCACATCCGTCCTTCCTGTCCGTTCCCCGGCGGTTTCGTGGGGTCGAGGGTCCGGGAAACTCTGTTGCACCGCATGTCCAGGATCGCTCACGATGCGTTCATGAGCACGACGGGGGAGCGCGCGCCCATGGCATCCACGGGGGTGGCGCCATGAGCGGCCGGCTGCGCGACATCGCACGGGAGACCGAGCAGATCGTGGCGGCGGGGGGATATCGCCGCTCCGACGGGGGCGAGGTCGTGCTCGCGGCGGCGATCCGCGCCGCACGGGAGGGGACGCGGATGGTGGGGCCGGGACCGGTACGGGTCCCCGCGTCACCATCCGTCACCACCGGGGTGGAGGTCACCGCCGAGAGCAGCACCGAGGCCGCCCGCCGGCTCGCCGGCGAACCGGTCGCGGTGCTGAACTTCGCCTCCGCCCGCAACCCCGGCGGCGGCTACCTCAACGGCGCCCAGGCGCAGGAGGAGGCCCTGTGCCGCTCCTCCGCGCTGTACACGTGCCTGCTGGAGGCCCGCCGCTTCTACGACCACCACCGGGCCCACCGCGACCCGTTCTACACCGACCGCGTGATCCACTCACCGGCCGTGCCGGTATTCCGCGACGACCGCGGGCGGCTGCTCGACGAGCCGTACACGGCGGGCTTCCTGACGGCTGCCGCGCCGAACGCCGGCGTGGTGCTGCGGACGATGCCGGAGCGCGCGCCCGAGCTGCCGCGCGCCTTGGCCGTGCGGGCCGAGCGGGTGCTGGAGACCGCCGCAGCGCACGGCTACCGGCGGCTGGTCCTCGGCGCCTGGGGCTGCGGGGTCTTCCGCAACGACCCCGCGCAGGTCGCGGCCGCATTCCGCGCCCCGCTGGCCCCCGGCGGCCGCTTCGCGGGCACCTTCGAGCACGTGGTGTTCGGGGTGCTGGACCGGACGCGGGGCGCCGTGGTGCGCGCCGCCTTCGCCCACGCGTTCCCGGAGCCCCGGCTCACCGACTAGGGGCTGGGCCACGCCGGAGCACCGGACCGCGGCGGCGCCGGTCCGATCAGCGTGGGCGCCGGCCGCGGTGGGGTCCGGGCGCGGCGGACCCGGCTGCGGCCGGACCCGGCAGGGAGCGCGGCCGCGCCGTCGCGTCCCGGGCCCGGGACATCGTCCCGGGCTGTCGGTCTCAACTCCAGCCGTAGCGCTCCCGGAGCCGGTTGCGGACCAGGTTGAAGCGGCCGCGGTCCAGGGCGCAGGCCTCGCGGCGCATGCCGTCCTCGTGGAGCCGCAGCACCCGGTCCACGTCGACCCAGGAATCCCGCCCCGACCGGTCCCAGGGCCCGCTGCCGATCGCCACCCACTCCCGGTCGCCGTCGTGCCGCTTGCTGGAGAGCTGTACGGCGAGGAAGGTGCCGGCCACCTCGCGGGCGACGACGAGCACCGGGCGGTCCTTGCCGCGGCCGTCGTTCTCCTCATAGGGCACCCAGGTCCACACGATCTCCCCGGGGTCGGGGTCGCCGTCGCGTACGGGCGAGTACTCGGTGCGCACCTGGCCGACCTCGCGGGGTTCGGCCTCGGTGGTCGCGGTGGGGCCGGAACGGCCCGGGACGTATCCATCGGTAAACGCGGTCACGGGGGCACCCTAAGGGCTGCCCCCGTGACCGGGCGCGGGGGGTCGCGCCTCGGCCACCGCCCGCCGCCGCGCGGTCGGCCCGCCCGCCGCCTCGCGGGCGGGCACGGCCCCGGCCGCCACGGCCCGCCGCCGGGAGGTGAACTCGCTCTCCCCGCCCGCCCGTTCCGTTCCCTCGACCCCGGCGGCCGGCGCGCCGACCCCAGCCCGGTCCGGCCCATCGTGCGGACCTTCGGGAACAGGTCGGCCATGCCGTCCGCCCGTCGTGCGGCACCGCGCTGCCGAGGCCGCCGAAGGCGGACGCCCCGAGCTCACACCGCCGTCAGCCTGGCCGGCCAGCGCTCGAACCACCGCTCACCGGCCTCCAGTTGCGCGGCCAGCGACAGCAACAGGGGCTCGCTGTTCGCGGGGCCGAGCAACTGTGCGCCGACCGGCAGCCCGTCCGCGGTGAACCCGGCCGGGACGTTCACCCCGGGCCAGCCCAGCACGTTCCACGGCCAGGCGTACGGGCACGCGAGGATCACCGCGCGGTCGGTGGCGAAGCCGCCGAGCCCGGTCAGGGCGCCGACGCGTGGCGGGGGCGCGGCCGTGGTCGGGGCGAGGATCACGTCGTACGAGGTGAGGAAGCGTCCGACACGGCGCCGCAGTACGGCCTCCGCGCGCCGCGCCGCGCGCAGCGGTGGCCCGCCCAGGAGCCGGCCCAGCCGGGCGGCGCCCAGGGTGCGCGGGTCGAGCAGTTGGGGGTGGGGCGCCTCGGCGACGCGTTCCGCGATGCCGGCGGTGGCCCTCGGGACGAAGGTGAGCCCGATGGGTCCGTACGGCGGGTCGGCCTCCTCGACGAAGTGCCCCGCCCCGGCCAGTCTCTCGGCGAGTTCGACGACCCGGGCCCGCACCTCGGGATCGGGCCGGGCCGGCAGTGCGGTGAACGGCGGCCTCAGGGCGAGCGCGATGCGCAGCCGGCCCGGGTCACGGCCGACGGCGGCCGAGGCGTCCACGGCGGGCGGTCGGTGCGGGTCGCGCGCGTGGTTGCCAGCGGCCGCGTCCAGCAGCAGGGCCGCGTCGGCGACGGTGCGGGCGAGCGTCCCGTTGACGGTGATTCCCTGGAACGACTCGCCGCGCGGCCAGGTCGACACCCGGCCACGCTGCGGCTTGACGCCGACCAGATGGGTCCAGGCGGCCGGGATGCGCACCGAACCGGCGCCGTCCGAGCCGAGCGCGGCCGGGACCAGTCCGGCCGCCACCGCGGCGGCCGATCCGCCGGAGGAGCCGCCCGGGGTGTGGCCGAGGTGCCAGGGGTTGCGGGTGGCGCCGAAGGCGCTCCCCTCGGTGACCGGCCACTGCCCGAACTCGCAGGTGTTGGTCTTGCCGACGATCACCGCGCCGGCGGCCCGCAGCCGCCGCACCGCCTCCCCGTCCTCGGCCACGGGCGCGTGGGGGCCGGCGCACCCGAACGCGGTCGGTTCGCCCGCGACGTCCATGTCGTCCTTGACGGCGACCGGCACCCCGAGCAGCGGACGGCGTACCCCGCGGGCCAACTCCCGGTCCGCCGCGTCGGCTTCGGCGAGCGCGGCCTCGGCCCGCACGACGCGGAAGGCGTTCAGGGTGCCCTGGGTTGCCTCGATGCGGGTCAGGGCCTGCTCGACGAGCGTCCGGGCGGACACCTCGCCCTCGGCGAGTGCGCGGGCCGTCTCCGCGAGGCCTGCGGCGCGATCGGGCGTCATACGGTACCTCCGGGACGTCGTCGTCTACCGAACGGTAACCTCCGGCGCTCCGTCGGCGGAACATCTCCGCCCGCGTGCCGGGATCCGAAAGGCCGTCACCTGCGCCCCGCCGGCCCCGCGGCGGCCTGCCCGAACCATTGACGTGCCTGCCTGGCCCCTCTACGTTCTGACCGGCTTTCCGAACCATGTTCGGAATGTCGAACCCTGAGTCGTAGGGAGAGCCGCACATGACCACCCGACCCCCCACACCGTCCCGCCGCACCCTGCTGCGCGGCCTCACCACCGCCCCCGCGGCGGCGTTCGCGCTCGGCGCGGCGCCCGGTCTCCTCGGCACCGCCCGCGCCGCCGCCCCCGCCGCCGGCACTGCCAGCCGCTACACCATCGTGCCGTTCCGCAACAGCGACGACGGCACGGTCGACGTCTACGAGTCCGACGACGCCACCGACTTCCGACTGCTGCGGTCCGCCGCCTACACGCCGTCCACCGGCCGCATCCGCGACGCCGCCGTCCTCCGTCACTCCGACGGCTACTACTACCTCACCTACACCACCCACACCTGGCAGGACGTCAGCACGACGATCGGCTTCGCCCGCAGCGCCGACCGGCTGAACTGGACGCATCTGCAGGACTACCCGGTCCCGATCGCCGGCCTCTCCCGCGCCTGGGCCCCGGAGTGGTTCGTGGACGGCGACGGCGGCGTCAACGTCATCGTGTCCTGCTCACGCACCAGCGACGAATGGATCTTCACCCCCTACCTGCTGAGGGCCACCGACTCCACGCTGACCGAATGGAGTCCGCCGGTCGCCCTGTCCGGCCTCGGCGCCAACCACATCGACACCTTCCTGGTGCGCATCGGCTCGACCTACCACGCGTTCACCAAGAACGAGACGACGAAGTACATCGAGTACGCCACCGCCTCCCGCCCCACCGGCCCCTACACGATCTCCCGGACCGGAAACTGGGCGGGCTGGGGCAGCTACCGCGAGGGTCCCGCGCTGATCCAGCTCGACAACGGCGGCCGGCGCCTCTTCTTCGACGGCTACGGCGACGGAAAGTACTACTACAGCGACAGCTACGACACCTTCGCCACCTGGAGCACTCCCCGGGCTCTGCCCGGCATCTCCGGAAGCGCCCGCCACTTCACGGTCCTCAAGGAGACCGTCTCCGGCGGTCCGGACCCGGCCCGGAACACCCCCCGCTCCTTCCGGTCCGCCAACTACCCCACCCGCTTCTGGCAGGAGCGCTCAGGACTGCTCGACCTGCCGGTGGTGACCGCCTCCAGCACCACCGCCGAGAGGCAGGCCGCCACCTTCACCGTGGTCGCGGGGCTGGCCGACCCGAGCGGACACTCGTTCCGCGACGCAGCCGGCAACTACCTGCGCCACTACGGCTTCCGGGCCCGCTTCGACGCGAACGACGGCACCCCGACCTTCGCCCGGGACGCCACCTTCACCGCCCGCACCGGCACCACGAGCGGCGCGGTCCGCTTCGAGTCCCACAACTACCCCGGCCACTACCTGCGGCACTACGACTACGAACTGCGCGTCGACCCGACGGACGCGACGTCCCTCTTCCGGCAGGACAGTTCGTTCCTGCCGGTGACCGCCTGGGCCTGACGAGAAAGCCGAGAATGTCCGAGACGAACACCACCTTCCACAACCCCGTGATCCCCGGATTCCACCCCGATCCGAGCGTCTGCCGGGTCGGCGAGGACTACTACCTCGCGTGCTCCAGCTTCGAGTACTTCCCCGGCGTGCCCCTCTTCCACAGCCGGGACCTGGTGCACTGGACCCGGATCGGCAACGTGCTGGACCGGCCGGACCAACTGCGGCTGCCCCTGGACTCGCCGTCCTCCGGCGGGATCTACGCGCCCACGCTGCGCCACCACGACGGACGCTTCTGGCTGATCGTCACCAACGTCAGCGGCGACGGCAACCTGCTGTTCACCACCACCGATCCGGCCGGCCCCTGGTCCGGTCCCATCCGGCTGCCCGACGTGCACGGCATCGACCCGGACCTCGCCTGGGACGAGGACGACACCTGCTGGTGCACCACCGCGGGCGTCGCGCAGGTACCCATCGACCCGCACACCGGGCGGACGCTCGGCCCCCAGCGCCGCATCTGGTCCGGCACCCCCGGCGCCAAGGCCCCCGAGGCGCCGCACCTCTACCGGATCGGTGAGTACTGGTACCTCCTCATCGCCGAGGGCGGCACCGAACGCTGCCACAGCGTCTCCGTCGCCCGCTCCCGCACCCCCGACGGCCCCTTCGAACCCTGCCCGGCCAACCCGGTGCTGACCCACCGGGGCACCGAACACCCCATCCAGAACACCGGCCACGCCGACCTCGTGCAGGGGCCCGACGGCTCCTGGTGGATGGTGCTGCTCGGAGTGCGGCCCGGCGGCGGCTCGCCCGGCTGGCACGTGCTCGGCCGGGAGACCTTCCTGGTGCCGGTCGACTGGGTCGACGGCTGGCCCGTCGCCGGCGCACTGTCGCCGGAGGCGCCCGCCCCGCCCTGGCCGCTCCGCCCCGGCCCGGCCGTGCCGGTGCGCGACGACTTCGACGAGAACGAACTGGCCGCACACTGGGTCTCGGTGCGCCACCGGCCGCCGGAGGACTGCACCACGAAGGAACGGCCCGGCCGGCTGACCCTGCGGGCCCGCGGCGGCTCCCTCGACGAGCCGGACGTCACCTTCGTCGGCCGGCGCCAGCAGCACCCGGCCTGCCGGGTGCGCGCCCACCTCGACCCCTCGCGGGGGGAGGGCGGACTGGCCGTCCGGCTCGACGAGAGCCACCACTACACCGTCGAGGCGGCGCCCGGCCAGGTCCGGGTACGGGCCCGCATCGGCCCGCTCACCGGCGTGGTGGCGTCCCGGGAGGCACCCGCCGGACCCGTGGTCCTGCGCATCGAGGTCACCCCCGTCGACGCCGGGTACGACGCACGCAGCGGTCCCGACACCGTGTCCCTGGGCTTCGAGAACCCGGAGGGCGGCTTCGTCGAACTGGCCTCGCTCGACGGCCGCTATCTGTCCACGGAGGTGGCGGGCGGCTTCACCGGCCGGGTCATCGGCCTGTTCGCCTCGGCCGGCTCCGTGGACATCGACTGGTACGACTACGAGCCGCTCGGATCCTGACGACGCCCAAGGTCAGCGCCGGTACAGGCCGACGACGGTGCCGCTGGCCAGCTGCTGCCGGTCCAGCACCGCGTGCGCCTCGTCGGCGCCGACCCGCTCCGGCAGGGACACCGGCGCGGGAAGGGCGTAGAGGCGGAAGAAGTAGCGGTGGGCCCGGTCGCCGACGGGGGGCCGCGGGCCGCCCCAGCCGGCTTCCCCGAAGCCGTTTCGGTGCGGCTCGGCGCCCGGCGGCGCCTCACCCGCGTCCAGCCCCTCGGTGCGCGGGTCGATGCCGGTGACCAGCCAGTGCACGAACGTCCCCGACGGCGCGTCCGGGTCCTCGCACAGCAGGGCCAGCTCGGCCGCCTCCTCCGGGACACCCGACCAGGTCAGCGGAGGGGAGACGTTCTCCTCGTCCTTCGCGTGGCGGCTCGGGATCATGCTGTGATCGCTGAAAGCCGCGCTCTTGAGTTCGATACCGGACATGGAGCCGGAGTACCCCTCGCGACAGCGGCCATACGCCCCCGCCGGGAGCCGCCGACCCGGCCGATCCGGTGCCCGGCCGGGTCGGCTAGCGGCGTCGCCGCCCGCGCGCGAAGGTGGTGGCATGGTCGGAGAGTCGGGTGACGAACGCGCCGAGCGGCGGCAGGGCGACAACGGGCACCGCACGGTCCCGCACACCGCCGACGTGCGGATCGAGGCCTGGGGCGCCAGTCGCGAGCAGTGCCTCGTGGAGGCGGTGCTGGGCCTCGTCGAGTGCTTCGCGGACGTCTCGCGCGCCCACCCGACGGCCGTGGAACGGGTGCACCTCTCCGACGACGACGGCGACGACCTGCTGGCCGCCCTGCTCGACGAGGTGATCCTGGAGCTGGAGGTGCGTGGCCGGGTACCCGTGGACGTGGTCGTGGAGCCGGCCGGCGAGGCACTTGAGGCACGGCTCGCGGTCGCGGAACTGTCCGACGTGGAGATCGTCGGCGCTGCGCCGAAGGGCGTGTCGTGGCACGGGCTGCACATCGGCGTCGACCCCTACGGCTGGTCCTGCGCGGTGACGGTCGACGTGTGACCGCCGCCCGCTGCCGCGCGGCGGGCCGACCGCGCAGCGGGACCCGCGGCCCGGGGCGGAAGGGCCTTCGGAGGTCAGCCCTTGACGACTCCCAGCGGCACGAGCCGCGCCACCGTCCGGCACAGCCCCGCGCCCTCACTCGCGCTGACCACCGCGTCGACGTCCTTGTACGCCTCCGGGGTCTCCTCGGCCAGGCCCCGCCAGGAGCGGGCGGCCACCGCGATGCCGGAGCGCGCCAGCCGGGCCCGCAGCTCCTCGCCGGTGACCGAGCGGGCGGCCTCGTGGCGGCTCATCGTGCGGCCCGCCCCATGGCAGGTGGAGGCGAACGCGTGCCCGCCCGTCACCCCCGCCAGCACGTACGAGGCGGTGCCCATGGTGCCGGGGATCAACACCGGCTGGCCCGCCGCCCGCAGGTCCTCGGGCAGCTCCGGATGGCCGGGCGGGAACGCCCGGGTGGCACCCTTGCGGTGCACGCACAGGCGGCGCGGCACACCGTCCACGGTGTGCGTCTCCAGCTTGGCGAGGTTGTGCGAGACGTCGTACACCAGGGACAGCCGGATGCCCGCGACCCGGCGGAACACCGCGCGCGCCGCGTCGGACAGCACCTGGCGGTTGGCGCGGCCGTAGTTGGCGGCCGCGGCCATCGCCCCCAGATAGCGCCGCCCCTCGGGCGAGTCGACGGGCGCGCAGGCCAGCTGCCGGTCCGGTACCGAGATGCCGTAGCGGGTCATGGCGCGGTCCATCATCCGGACGTGGTCGGTGCAGATCTGGTGGCCGAGCCCGCGCGAACCACAGTGGATCATCACGCACACCTGGCCCTCCGCGAGACCGAAGGCGTCCGCCGCGGCCCGGTCGTACACCTCGGCCACCCGTTGCAGCTCCAGGAAGTGGTTCCCGGACCCCAGACTGCCGACCTGGCCCAGGCCGCGGTCGCGGGCCCGCTGGTGCACCTGTCCCACATCGGCGTCGGCCACCGCCCCGCCGTCCTCGCAGCGCACCAGGTCACGCTCCTCCCCGCGGCCCTGCTCCACCGCGTACCGGGAACCGTCCTCCAGGAGCAGCTCCAGCTGCCCCGGCCCGGTCAGCGGCCACACCCCGCCGGGGCCCGCGCCACGCGGAACGGCCCGGTCCAGGCCGGCCATCACCCCCGGCAGGGCCCGCCGGAACCCGCCGGTGTCGCAGTCGGCGGCCAGCAGCCGCACCCCGCACGAGATGTCGAAGCCGACCCCGCCGGGGGAGACCACCCCGCCGTCGTCCACGGCGGTCGCCGCCACGCCGCCGATGGGGAAGCCATAGCCCCAGTGGATGTCCGGCATGGCGTACGAGGCGCCCACGATGCCGGGCAGGGTGGCCACGTTCACCACCTGCCCCAGGGAATGCTCCGCGTCGCGCAGCAGGTCCGCGGAGGCGAACACCACGCCCGGCACCCGCATCGCGCCGCGCCGTTCGATCCGGAAGCGGTACGGCCGTTCCTCGACCAGGTCCCTCATCGCCGCCCCTTGTTGCAGAAACCGCCGCAGCCGGGTCTCCGGCCACGCGTCGACCACGTCGGCCCGGGTGAGCCGGCCGCGCTGGGCGGTGCCCACGCCGTACCGCGTGTCGGCCAGGTGGAGCGTGGCGTGGGCGTCGCTGTCGACGGCGAACCGCACTCCGCGGCGCCGAGCCCGCACCATGTACTCGTCACGCAGGTCCAGCCGGTCCGGGTGGGCGTTGATCTCCAGCGCGGTGCCCCTGCGCGCGCACGCGGCGGACACCTCGTCGAGGTCGGCGTCGATGCCCGGCCGCCTGTCGATGATCCGTGCGGTGGGATGTCCGATGACGTAGGCGAAAGCGCGGCCACCCCGTCGTTGGACCGAGCCACACCCTCAGAGTACGACCGGACGGGGAGGGGTACCCGGCCGGTCGCGGACCGCTAGTTCAGGAGATGACTCGGATGCTGATCCTCGGACTGCTCATAGTGCTGGGCACGGGCGCCTTCGTCGGTCTGGCGATCGCCGGCAACCTCTCCGGCGGGCCGGACTACACGGTGTCCGTCCTCGGCAACGACATCGCGACCATGAACGGTCTCGCCCTGTTCTGCTCGGGGCTGGCCCTCGCGCTGATCTTCTGCCTCGGGCTGGTCCTGATGACCGGCACCGCGGCCCGCCGCCACCGCCGCCACCGGGGCACCGGTTTCCGTCGGCACCGCATGTTCGGCGGCAAGGCGGGGCCGGAGGCCAGGGCCTGAGCCGCCGGGCTCAGCGCTCGGTGTAGATGAAGCCGATCTTGTCGATCTCGTCGCCGGCGCGCCCGTGGAACCCGGCGATCTGCCGGCCCGCGGGCGCGGTGCGGGTGACGCAGTCGGAGGTCGTCGTGCCGCCGACCAGGACGCGGCCGAGGCTGGTGGTGAACCGGACGGAGAAGATGCGTGTGCGGCCGTCCTTCCGGCCTCGGCAGACCTGTGCGGTCGTCAGGTACTCGTCCGGGCCGAGGGTGAGGGAGTCGGCGGTGCCGCCGGTGCCGCCGTGGGTCAGCGTGCTGCCGTCGGAGAGGGTGACGCCCAGCGCGTCGACCCGGGAACCGGCGCGCAGCGTGACGGTGGTGGTGCGGGCACCGGCGGGCACCCGGCCGATGTCGGTGAAGTGGTCTCCGTGCGGGCCGCCGAACGGATCGCTGAGCTGGAAGGCGGGGTTGCGGGCCCAGGCGAAGCCGACGGCGAGCGGGTCGTGGTCGGAGAGCATCAGCCCGCCGTCGGTGAGAAAGGCGGCGTGCTCGTTGGCGTACGAGGTGGCCGTCAGCGAGACCAGTTCGCTGCCCCGGTAGAGGATCTTGTCGACCACCTCGCAGGTGTCGGGCACGGTCGGACCGGTCTGGTCGCAGAGCAGCGGGTCGCTGCCCTTGGCGGGCGGGGTGCCGCCGCGGACCAGCTGGACCCAGGCGTCGGTGAGACCGTTGGCGGCGGCGAACTCGGCGATCGTGTCGCCCGCGCGCGTGTAGCGGGTGTTGGTGTCGCCCATGACCACGACGGCGTTGCCCGCCGACTGGGCCCGGATGAACTCGGTGAGCTGGCCGAGGTTGTCGGCGCGCGCCTTGAGGTCGTCGGCGTTGCTCCCGGCGTTGGTGTGGACGTTGTAGAAGTCCACGTAGACGCCCTCGGCGAGGCGTTCGCGCAGGAAAGTGAACCCCTTGGGGGTGAGGCAGTCCCCGGAGCCGAAGGTGCAGGTCCGCCACCGCACCCGCTCGAAGTCGTCCCCGTCGTAAGGCAGCCGGGACAGCGTGTTGAGGCCGCTGCCGATGCCGGCACCGCCGCTGGTGGGGGTGCGGTAGGGGTGCGTGGTGTCGGTGGCGTACAGGCGCGCGTGGTAGTTGAAGTCCTCCTGTACGTGGACGATGTCGTACGGCGCGACGCGTCGGCCGATCTCCTCGGTGGCGGGCTCCCGCGGGGTCGGGGCGCTGGAGATGGCCTCGGGCAGGCCCGCGACGTTGTAGCTGAGCACGCTGAAGGTGCCGGAGCCGGCGGAGACGTCGGCGGGGGCGGCGGCGGACGCAGTGGGGGCGGCGGCGGTGAGTCCGCCCAGCGTGGCGGCTGCGGCCGCCAGACAGGCGATGAGTCTGCGCATGCGGTTCTCCTGTGGAGTTGGTGCGGGCATGTCAGAAGTTACCGTCGGTCACAGTGGTGTGGTAAGGGCTTTCGGTCATTCGGGGTCATGAGTTGGCCGGCCGTACACCGGCCGTTCGATGTGGCCGAGGCCACCCCGTTCCCGTGGTCACGGCCATGTCCGCCGGGCCCGGGGCGGGCTACCGTTTCCCGGAACACCCGTTCATCTGTTCACCGCAAGATTTCGGACGGCCCGGCAGTGCTCGCAGATCTCTCCCCGCTCATCGCGGCGACCGCCCAGTGGCTCATGCGCGCCTACCCGCCCTGCGGGGGCGCGATGGCGGCCGCCCTGTGCGAGGTCCAGGCGCGCCAGGCCGTGACCGTCGCCGCCTGGCTGCGCTACCCCACCCCGACCGACGCCGCCCTGGTCGGCATGGCCGGCCCCGGCGGCTCGGCGCGGCTGGACTGGATCTCCGGCGGTGACCAGGGGAGCGCGGACCCGGACGCGGACGAGGCCGCCTGGCGGACCTGGGTGGACGAGGTCGTCGCCAGCTGGGCCGCCTGTCTCCTGGCCGACCCCGCGCTCGCCCGGGAGGCCGTCCTCGCGGTCGGCGACAGCAGCCACACACCGGGGATACCGGTCGAGTTCCGCCGCCTGGTCGACCCCGACGAGCGCGACCGCCAGGCCGCGGCCCTCCTGCGCCACCCCGACCTCGTCGCCCCCGTCTGCGACCTCCACCGGTCCCAGCTGAGCGACCGGCTCGCACCGGGGCAGACGCTCATCGCCTGACGGGGGCGCGCATTGCCCCGCCGAGGCGGGGCACGCCGACGCAAGGGTGCGCCGACGCGGGGCGCCTGACCGCGGGGCTTCCTGCTGGCCGGAGCGCCCTGATTCGGGGCGGCGGGTTCGGCTGGTTCGGCTTGCCTTCGGCCCTTCCCGACCGTTGTGTCGCCGGGTCGGACCGCCCCCCGTCGCCGCCCCGCGCGCGGCTGCCGTTCCCGGGCCCGTCCGCCCGCGGCCTCGCGCCCTGCCGTACTGCCCGCACCGACCGGCCCGGTCCCGTCTGCGCCGGCCGGTGCGGGCTGCGCACCACGTCGACTCAGGAGGGGGCCGGCCTGCCGGGCTCGGCCGCGGGGGCCCGCACCCGGCAGGCCGGCGGCGGCTCAGGCCACCACGCGCAAGGTGTCCCGGGAGGCGAGGTCACCGTCCAGGTGGGGGAAGGGCACCGGGGCGCGGAGGCGGCGGGTGCGTACGGTCAGGCCGGTGGCGATCGTGCCCGCGACGATCAGGCCGCCGGCCACCAGAGCCCCGCGTGCGCCGGCCAGCTCCACCAGCAGACCCAGCGCCGGCGGACCGCCCAGGCGCCAGACGGTGCCGATGCCGTTCCACACGCCCAGCACCCGGCCCCGCAGACGAGCGGGCGGGTCGGTCTGCAGCACGGCGGTCCCCGCGGTGTCGGAGACCGACTCCACGACGGCCATCGGCAGCACCAGCACCATCAGTACCGCGAGGGAGGGCGACAGCCCCGCGGCACCTGCAGCAGCCCGCCCACCGCCGCCAGGACACCGACCAGCCGCACCGAGGGCCGGCGCAGACGGGCGCCGAGCAGCGCGCCCACGATGCCGCCGACCGCGAGCACCGTGGAGACCGTCCCGAAGGACCCGGCACCGCGGCCAGCGGGCCGGTGACCAGCACGGCCAGGGTCAGCCCGTAGTTGCGCCCGAAGACGGCGCTCACGCCGGTGACGGCGGCGAGCGCGACCAGTCGCGGGCGCCGGGCGAAGAACGCCAGCCCCTCGCGCAGGGACATGTCCTGGCCGTCGGTCCCCCGGTCCTCCCGGGGGACCGACGGACGGGCGAGCTCCGCGCCCGGCGCCGGCCGCAGGAACGGGATGACCGCCGCCACGAACAGGAACGACAGCCCGTTGGCCGTGTACGCGGACGCCGTCCCGAGGAAACCGACCGTCACGCCCGCCAGTGCGGCGCCGACCAGCCGGCCCGCGTTGTGCACCAGCGCGCCGACGCCGATGGCGGAGGGCACGTCCTCCACCGGGACCAGGTCGTTGCCGAGCAGCGCGCACGCCGGACCGTCGACCGTGGCGATCACACCGGTCACGGCGGCCAGCACCAGCAGGGACGTCATGTCCAGCCGGTCCAGCGCGACCAGTACGGCGGTGGCGAAGGCGACGGCGCCCAGCAGGGCCTGGCTGACGCCCGCGGTCAGCTTCCGCGGCCAGCGGTCCACGGCGGCGCCGCCCAGCAGGCTCATGAAGAGTGCCGGCGCGGCCTGCACGGAGACCGACAGGCCGGTCGCCGCGGCCGAGCCGGTGATCTGGAGCACCAGCAGGTTCTGCACCGTGAGCTGCATCCAGGTACCGGCATTCGACACGAAGTTCGCGACGGACCACCAGCGCATGCTGCGGTGACGCAGGGACCGCCACGGTGAACGGGAGCCCTTCGCGGGGTTGAGCCCGGCCGCGGGCAGTGGCCCGGAGGGAACGGAGTCGGAGGCCGGGTCGCCGGAGTCGGCGGCGGCGGGAACAGGGTGAGAGGCAGAAGGCACGGCGCGGTCCCCGACGCCCGTACGAGGGCGCCGTAGCTGGGGAGCGGGGAAGACGGAAACCCCGAGTCATGTCCACCCGGGCGTGCCACCTGCCCGCCCGTGCCCCAAATTCCCCTGGCCACAACCGTTTTGGCGGCCGAGTGCGGTCCCTCACAGCGCCGGGCGTCAGAGCAGGGCGGCCGGGCACGCCACAGGGCCCGCCGCCGACGGGATGCTGTGGGGCAGTTCGCACCAGCATCCGCGACGGCGACGGGCCCCGTGTGGTGCCCGGACGGACGGCTGAGCCGTCAGGCCTTCTTGCCGCGCCCCGAGAGAGCGTCGCGCATCCGGTCCACCAGCCCGGCCCCCGGCGCCATCATCTTGTTGGCGGGCGGGGTGTCCGGAGCCGACGGATGCGGCCGGGTCGGAGCCATCTTCTTCGCCTTGCGCACCTTGTCACCCAGCGTGTCGAGCGCATCGGGGGAACAGGCCGCCTGCAGTTTCGGGAAGAGGTTCTCCTCCTCGTCGACCACATGGGAGCGGATCTCGGTCATCAGCATCCCGATGAGCCGGTCGAACTCGGGGTCCCCCGCGTCGCAGCCCTCCAGATCCTTCATGATCTGCTCGGCCCTGGAGTGGTCCTCGATCTCCCTGTCGGCGATGGCGTCCCCGTCCGCCACATGCTCCCGCACGGCCGGGTACAGGTACTCCTCCTCCGCCACGGAATGCCGCACCAGCTCCATCGTGGCCTGGTCGGCCGCCACCTTTCGGTTCTTGTCACCGGTCGGCAGCGCCTCGATGCGGCCGAAGATCTCCTCGACCTCCCGGTGATCGGTCACCAGTTCGTCGATGACGTTCCCGCCATGTCCCATGTCCTTCACCTCCAGACTGGCAGCGCCGGCCCGGACGGGCCCGCCGGCACACGGGTAACCCGTGCGCCGCCCGCCACACACCGTGCACCGCTCACCGCGCCGCCACCCCTCCCGCATCGGGCTGCCGTGGCTCACGGGGCGCGGGGTACGCGGCCCCATTATGTTCTTCGCGGTCCTGCAGAAGGACCGCTGGCCTCCGGGCCCGGCATGACCGTTGCCCCCTGTCGAGGGCGTGACCTAGGGGGTGGTGTCGCCGGGCCCGAGGGGTGCCGTCGGAGACGCTGAGAGCACACACCACGGCCACGGGCTGACTCCGGCCGGACGCTCCCCAAGGCCCCGCGCATGGCGGCCCGGGTCATGGACGACGTCTTCGACGCGCTCGACGAACAGACCGTCGTCGTTCCCGGCATCGGCACCCTCGACGTGGTCATCCCGTCCCTGGTCCGCTCGCTCGCCGCCGTCCACGAACAACGCCGGGCCCTGGAAGCCCAGTTCGACGAGTTGCTGGAGGCCCACCCTCTTTCCCAGGTCCTGACGTCACTGCCCGGCGTCGGCGTCAGGACCGCCGCAGTCCTGCCGGTCACCGTCGGCGACGGCACCAGCTTCCCCACCGCCGCCCACCTCGCCTCCTACGTCGGCCTTGCCTCCGCCACCAAGCAGTCGGGCACCTCGATCCGGGAGGGATCGAGTCGCATCCGGATCAGAGTGATCGTGTGCATGGCCCGGTTGAGCTGCCGGTCGCCGCTGCGGTTGAGACGGTGCCGGTTGGTCAGCCCGGACGATGCAGGGATCAGCGAAACCGGCGAAGGAGGCGGAGGCGGCTTCTGGGCGGAATCATCCCTGGTGAGACCAGCTGACCAGGATCTGGGCGGCGGTGACGGTCCGACTCCGAGTAAGCCGAGGAACTCGAGAGCGTGTTGCCGCACCAGGGTGAGGATCTCGTTCTCACGTTCTCGGCCCTGGCCTGCAGATCCTGGATGCGCTGGGCCGTGGACCGCATGGCTTGCACCGTCATCCGGTGCTCGATGCCCTGGGCCGGGCGGTCGGCGGAACTGAGACCGTACAGACCCCGACGTCACCTTCGTGCCCCACGCACCTCGATGATCCCGGGGGAATTGCAGAGCGGATCGAGGCTCACCTGCGCTGGTTGCCTTGCAGGGGAGAGCTGAGCATACGAGAATGATTGTTCATGTAAGTGGCCCAGTCAACGCCTACGAATTTAACGCTGTAGGAGACCGACGCCTGTGGAAACGTACTCTTGAGCCAGGATTGACACCCTGCGTAGGTGCACGGTTCGAATTCGGAGTAAATTTCGAAGACGTCCTCGGCCCTTACGTCAGGATACTGCTGCCGCGCCTGGTTCCATGCCATTTTTTCGGCATGCACACGAGTTTCCGGGTCGCTGAACGCGGCCACGAATTTCACACTGCGGCCTGGCCCGGAACCGACCCAGAATCGGAAGACGGCAACGTTCCTCTCAGTGTGTTTACGCTCCGGATCATTCTTAAGTCGAAAAATGTATGCAAGGCGACTTCCTGCCGTGGTGCGGTATTGCACCTGTCCTGGGGGTGCGACCGAAGGAGCAGGCATCTCCGCCGCAGCAGCAGGGGCTGAGGCGGCAGCAGTCTCGGACGCAGAGGTGATTCCCCGACGCTTTGTGGCCGGTTCCGCGGTCGTCTCTCCCAAGGGCTCTCCAACCGGCGGTCCCTCGAACCGTGGCCTTTTCTTGCTGCCGTTGAGGCCGTTGGGGTCGGTGAGCAGGACGGGGTTGTTGCCGGCGTAGGAGTAGAGGGACAGGTTGGACGGTTCGTAGACACCGTTGTCGGGGGTGCCGTCGGGGTATGTGGCGATAGCGGGGTCGGGGTTTTGCCAGACCTGGGTTCTCGGGTCGTAGTAGCGGGCGCCGTAGTAGTAGAGGCCGGTTTCGGGGTCGAGTTCCTTGCCGGTGTACTGGTAGGGGATCGGCTGGGCGGGGTGTTCGCTGACCCAGGTTTCGCCGCCGGGGAGGTACTGGAGGTGTTCGGCCAGGCGGCCGCGGCTGTCGGTGACGAATCCGGTGGAGCCGAGGCGGTCGGCGTGGGTGTAGTACTGCCGGTCCTCGACGCGGTGTTCAGGTTCTACCGTCTTGGTGAGGAGCCGATTGTCGCCGATGTAGATGTTCTTGACGGACTGGTTGCCGTCGGTGGCGTAGTACTGGTTGGGGTAGATGTGGAACTGGGCCGCGTCCTTGATGACGCGGTTGCCCTGGTCGTCGTAGTGGTAGCGGGCTGCGTTGGGGGTGCCGCCGGCGTTGTCGCATGACTGGGGGGTCTGCGGCAGCGTGTGGCTTGGGACGTTTTCGTGGGTGCAGGCGAGGCGGTTGTTCTCGTCCCAGATGAGTTGCCGGCGGGGGCCGGGTTGCTGGTCACGGCTGGTCTGGTTGCCGTTGGCGTCGTAGATGAAGGTCTGGTCGCCGATGGTGGCGGGGGCGTGGGGGTGGGTTTTGTCGTAGGTATAGGGGTGGTGGTAGGTGAGTTTCTTGTCTGTGGTGGTGGTGCCGTAGAGCAGGAGTCGGTGGTCCTGGGCTTTGCTGGTGATGTTGCCTGTGGTGTCGTAGCGCAGGTCGAGCCGGTAGGTGTCGGTGTGCGGGGTGCGGGGCTGGTAGGAGCCTTCGGCGTGGGTGAGGCGGTCGAGGTCGTCGTACTGGTAGGTCTCGATGCTGGGGCCGCCCACCTGGGTGCCGACGTCGGGGTCGGTGGGCGGGGTGGTGTCGTTGCGGAGGGAAGTGATGTTGCCGGTCGGGTCGTAGCGGTAGGTGAGGTTCTGGAACTGGTAGCCCTGGGCGAGGCGGGCGGTGAGGTGGGTCAGGCGCCGGTTGGCCGGGTGGTAGGCGTAGGTGGTGCGGGTGCCGTTGCCGGTGTCGAGCAGGACGGGCTGCTCGAACTTGTCGTAGTCCAGGCGGGTCAGGTAGCGGTAGGTGTGCTCGGCTTTGGTGCCGGTGGCCCGGTCGGTGTGGCCGCCGCTGTCGTAGTCGTACGCGACGGTTTCGCCGTCGGGGTAGGTGAGGGCGAGCAGCCGGTTCCAGGTGTCGTAGCGGTAGCGGGTGGTGAAGGCGCGGGTCTTGTGGGCCTGGGTGGTGACGGTGCGGGTTTCCTCGGTGACCTCGCCGAGGGGCCCGTAGGCGCGGGGGAGGGTGCCGGCGCCGTCGGTCTGGGCGGTGACGCGGCCGGCTGCGTTGTGGGGGGCGCCGGGCGGGCCGTAGGTGTAGTGGACGTCGTTGGCGTGGAAGCGCGGGTAGCGGATGTCGGTCAGGCGGTTGTGGTCGTAGTCGTAGTCGATCGCCTGTCCGGCGGCGGCGAGGTTGGCGGTGACCGTGCGGACGGGGTTGCCGGCGAGGTCGTATGCGGTGGTGGTGGGGCCGGTGTCGGGGTTGTCCAGGGTGGTGCGGCGGCCGAGGCGGTCGTAGGCGGCGGTGGTGGTGTTGCCGTGGTCGTCGGTGACGGTGGTGAGCTGGCCGAGGGGGTCGTGGGTGTAGCTGGTCCAGATGACCGGCTGGCCGCCGGTGGGGTTGAAGTCCTCGACTGCGGTAGTGCGTTGGCGGACGTCGGTGTAGGCCCGGCGTGGGTGGCCGTTGGCGTCGGTGGCGGTGGTCTGGAATTGGGTGTGGCCGGCGCGGTCGGGGCCGAAGGCGTAGGCGGTTTCGGTGTGGGTGGTGTCCGGCAGGTCGGTGCGGGTGACCCGGTCGAGGACGTCGTAGGTGAAGGTGGTGGGGGTGACGGTGTCGCGGGTGTCGTTGAAGGTGGTGTTGGCCGGGGACTTGGGTTCGGTGACCGGGTGGTACTGGTGGGTGGGGCGGCCGAGGAAGTCGTAGTCGACGTGGCCCGAGACGGTCATCGCGTCGGCCGGGGGCGTGTCCGGGCCGGTGTGCAGGGCGATGTCCTTCTTGGTCTGGACGGGGCGGCCCAGGCCGTCGGTGAAGGTGATGGTGTCGATGGTGTCGTCGCGGACGGTGTCGTCGGCCTGGCGGTCGATGTTGTGGGTTGCGGCGTAGGGAACGGGCGCGTCGGGGTGGTAGTCGAAGGCGATGGTGACGTGGCCGGTGCCGGTTTCGTAGGGGCCGGTGACGGTGGCGGGGCGGCCGGCGGCGTCGTAGGTGGTGCGGGTGGTCTGGCCGTTGGCGTCGGTGACGGTGTCGGGCAGGCCGAACTTCAGGTCGGTGGTGGCCTCGGAGCGCAGGCCGAAGCTGTCGGTGACGGTGGCGATGTGGGTGTGGACGTCCGGGTCGTAGGTGTAGTCGAGCCGGTAGCGCTGGCCGTGGTGGTTGGGCGGGGCGGTGACGGTGCGCAGGTTGCCGTCGGGGAAGTAGGCGAGGTCGGTGACCGCGTCGGCCCCTTCGGTGAGTTCGGCCCGGATCTGGGTGATGTCGCCGTTGGCACAGTCCACCGTCGCCGACCGCCGGCGCATCAGCGTGTCGTCGCCGCGGACGTCGATCGCTGTCGGGATGCCGGTGATATGCGTCGCCCGGCAGGCGGGGTCGTCCGCCGAGTAGCGCATGCGGGTGTCGACGTCGTCGGCGGAGCCGATGTCGCCGGCGTCGAACATCCGGATGGGGTTGCCCAGTTCGTCATACTTCGTGGTGGTGTAGGTGGCCTTGGCCGGGGTGAGGCGGCCTTCGTGGAAGCGGTTGTCGGTGCGTACCGGCTGCGGGAAGATCGTCGCGGTGGTGTCGGCGGGGTCGGCGTCGGTGCCGGGTGCGTCGATGTCGCGTAGTTCGTAGGTGTATTGGGTTTCCAGGTAGGGGCGGTCGTCGGCGTCGACGGTGCGTTCGCGTACCGGCAGGCCTCGGGTGTAGTGGCCGTCGGTGCGGTATTCGCGGATGACGCTGCGGTAGACCGCGTCGTGGTCGCCGGGGTTGGGGTGCTGCTCGACGATGCGCCCGTATCCGTCGAACTCGCGCTCCAGGCGGTCGAAGACGCCGTCGTGGTAGATGTAGGTGGTCAGTTGCACGTCCTGGCCGTCGCCGGGGTGTCCGTCGTCGACGGCCACGCGGGACAGGTTCCAGCGCGAGTGCGGCTGGCGGTAGGTGTTGCCGTCCCGGGTGTAGCCGAAGTCGAGGCGTCCGCCCAGCGGGCGGTGGACGCTGTGCAGCAGGTTGGTGCGGCCGGTGGTGTTCAGACGGGCGGTGAGCTGGTCGTCGCTGGTGGACTCCAGCTGGTCGACGTTGCCGTCGCCGTCGATGTCGGCGAGCATCTGCCGGGTGCGGCCGACGCCGGTGGAGGCGTTCGCGCCCGGGTTGATGATGACGCACAGCCCCGGCAGGGGGCAGATGGGGATGGTGGCGTAGGCGCCGCCGCCGAGCTGGGCGTTCTGGTCGCGGTTGATCCGCGGCAGACTGCCGTGGAACGGTACCGGAGCCTGGAATCCGTTGCCGGTGTTGACCGCGACCTTCAGGGGCGCGTCGTCATCGCCTGCGAAGAGGCGGTCGGGCAGGCCGTCGCCGGTGACGTCCTGGAGGGTGGCGGCGGCCGAGGCGCTGTTCTGCGCGTAGGAGGCGCCGCCGGCGAAGCCGTAGAAGTCCGTCTGAAAGCCGATGTTGGCGCCCCAGCTGGTGCCCTCGCCGGCGTTGAGAGCGGCCGGGTTGCGCCACAGTTCCCTGGCGCCGAACCGGTAGCCGAGGTTGAGGGCGACGTTGCCGTCGCGGTAAACCTGGTCGGGCAGGCCGTCGCCGTTGACGTCGAGCAGATCGTAGCTGGCGTCGGAGGTGCTGCCGCCGAGGTCGCCGCCCACACCCAGCGGGGGCAGCTCGTTGCCGGACTCGGCGGTGTTGGCAGTCCGGCGGCCGGTCGGCGCGGCATCGCCGCGGCCCGTGCTCAGGGTACGCGCGGCGCTGCCGGCGCTGACGTTGCCGGTGACGTTCCAGTTGGTGCGTGCCGCGGGCTCGGGCAGGGACCCTCGCGTGCTGCCCAGGCCTCCGCCGGGGTCGGAGAACTGGATGCCGAAGGGCGAGACGACGTCGGGGAACTGATCGCCGTTCATGTCCTGGAAGTCGATCAGACCGGCACTGCCGCCGGTGGCGACGCTCCCGCCGAGGGAACCGCCCCCGCCGACGGAACCGGTCAGCGACAGCTGGTTGCTGTAGGCGAGCCGGGGCACCGCCGTCCCCGCGGTCCACCGGCTGGGGTCGGGCACGCTGACCGAGCCCGCGCCCAGGCGGGAACTGCTCGCGCCACCGGGCGAGACCCACGAGTCCTCGCCGCTGCCCCACCGCCGGTGCCGCGGGTCGGGGGCGAAGGGGATGACCTTCGGCGGATCGACGCGCGGGTCCGCCTGGAAGGCGTCCTTCTCCGCCTGCGGGTCGACGGACCGGGGGAGCTGGTCACGATAGGAGTCGTCGATGACCAGGTCGCCCTGTTCGATCGGCCTGCCCGCACGGTTCTCGTTGCCGTTGTAGCCGACCGCCGCCCAACCCCGGTACCGCTGGGGGAACGCGCCCTCCTCCAGCGCGCTGTGCAAGGCGCTGACAACGGGAACCGTGACGGCGTCCTCCCCGCTGCCGGTGGTGACCGTCACCGACGGGCGGGCCAGCTTGTAGGACAACTGTGTGCTGGGTGTGCTGAAGTCGAAGAAGAGGTCGTCTCCCGCCCGTGCCTGCACGCTGAACGGCTCCGGCACCGGCTCCTGGAGTTCCCCGCCGCGCACCGTGAAGAACCGCTTGGCGATCAGCTCCCCGCGGCGTTTGACCGTGAACGCGATCCGCGCGTCCGGCGCGCCGGGGAGCAAGGTGAGATCGGGGGACACGGTCACCGGCCCGTCGGCGGCGACGTGATGGAAACCCTGAGGCGCGGTGAGCCCGTCCTCGGGATACATGTCCGCGGCATACGGCGGATCGATGGTGACCAGCGGGTCGCCGTCTTCGTCGGTGAGCCGGTCGACGCCCTGGGCGCTGGTGTAGACGGCGCGCGGCTTCCAGGAGATCCGGCCGAGGTCGACGGGGGAGTCGGTGGCGATCCGCCACTGGAGGGTCTGTCCCTTCTCGACGTTGATGTCGAGATCGACGGGCGCCGTGCCCGCGGCCGTCCCGGTCAGGGTGCGCTCCAGCACCGGGCTGCCGTCACGCGTGATCACGACGGTGACGTCGTCGCTGGTGGCGCCGCTCTTGGTGACGTCGCCGCTCAGACGCAGGACCCCGGTGAAGGGGGCCTTCACCTTCGAGGCGCGCCCGCCCAGGACGAAGTCGTGGGATGCCTGGTAGCGGTGGACCGGCAGTCCGTTGACGTCATTGCGGTCGGGCACGTCGAGATAGCTGACGACCGGGTCCCAGGTGACCTCGTCCAGCGCGCCGTCGGAGACGGACTGGACCCGGAAGTACAGGCGGTCCCCGCGGGTGACGGTGATCCGGCCGACTCCCGTGGGGGTGTGCTCGCCGTCGTCCCGGGCTTCGATGCGGTCGGCCCACAGTTCGGTGTCCTCGTGCTGGATCGCGACACGTACTCCGTCGGCGTCCTGTGAGCGGGCGCGGGCGTCGGCGGTCTCGGGGGCGAGCCGGACCGCACCGTCGATGCTGATCGTGCCGGAGAACGGGGCCACCCAGCGGCGGACGGTGTCCAGCAGCGCGTTGGAGTGCGTCAGCCGCTCCCGCTGCTCGGCGAAGTCGGGGAATCCGCTCGTGTCCACGGCCCCGTCGCCGACCGGGACGGGGGTGTCCTCGCTGCGCACGCCGTACACGGGTGTCCCGTCCGTGCCGATCCGGCCGAACAGCACGCTCGATCCGTCGACCAGATCGGGAATCTGGTCGCCGTTGACGTCACTGAAGTACCGGTCGGTCACGGTGAACGTGTTGACGTCATCGAGCTGCGCGGCGACCGCGCCCGGGTAGCCTTCGACACCGACGGTGAACGACGCCGTGTGCTGCCGCATGAAGCCCGGCAGGTCCAGCTTCCTGGCCTCGTCGGCGAAGGCCGCCCGGCCGCCGGGACCGGACAGGTTCTTGCGGTACTTGACCGTGTTCCCGTCCCGGAACACCTTGTCCGGCAGCCCGTCGGCGTCGACGTCCACCAGCGCCAGCAGACCGTTGTCCTGGGCGTAGCCGAAGCCCAGCTTCTCGCCGACGGAACCGGACTTGGTGGGCTCGGCGCCGATACCGACGTACAGGTGGCCGCCACCGCCGTCGCTGGTACTGGCACCGAGGGCGCTGACCCGGCCGACGTGGTCCGGAGGCCGATCGAGGCCGCCCTGGCGCAGGTTGTCCGACGGCGATGTCCACGGCACCTGCCTGAACGCCCGGTAGTCGCCCTGCGCGTCACGGATGTCGTCGTAGTAGTCCAGGCGGTGCCGGCCGACCAGGGCGAGTTCGGCGTCGTACTGGTCGATCGAGCGCAGCAGCGTCTTGTCGAACGCGCCGGTGGTGTACGTGAACTCGTACCGGCGGATCAGCTCGTCGTCGAGCCGCACGTCGACACGGCGCAGCCGGTCGGCGGTGACGCGTTTGAAACCGCCCCGCGCGTCGATGGCCCTGTCGGCCCGCAACGGCTCCCCCAGCTGCCGGTCCCGGGTGAAGGTGACCGAGTAGCGGCCGTCGCTGCCGCCACTGTCGGTATAGGTGATCTTCTGCAGGTACAGGTTGCTGCCCGGCTCGCTGCCCCCCTCGACGCCGGGGTCCTCGACGCGGGCGTAGTTGTAGCGCATCACGTTCCCGTGCGCGTCGCGGACCTCCTTCAGCGCCCACTCGAAGACGTTGCCGGAGCCGTCGGTGAGGGTGGCATCCGCGTGCGGGCCCTGGCTGCCTGTCGGCGCACCGTACAACCAGTGCGTCCCGGACTTGTCCGTGACCTCCCACCAATAGCTCGCGGGGCCGCTGTTCCCGTGGCGGACGATCCGGGCGAAGGACCCCTCGGTGCGGGCATGGAAGACCTTGTCTCTCTCCGACGTCCGCGGTTGCGGCGGACCGCGGTGCGCCAGAGGCGTCAACTGCTCCCCGTCGAGCAGGTACGTCTCCGTCTCCCGGCTTGCGTCGTAGCGCGGGACACCCCACCGGGTCTCCACCGTGATCGCCGGGGCGGCCAGGTCCCACCCCACGCCCATCCAGCCGTCACCGCCGCCAGAGTTGTAGCCGACGCTCAGCGCAGGCTGCAGACCCTGCCGGCCCGGCGGCACCTCGATTGGGTACGAAAGCCTGTTCTCCCCCTGGTTGTCGGCCTCGGGAGGGGCGATGAGGCCGATGCCGACGCCCGGATCGGCGGCCGCGATTTTCTGCATCTCATCGGCGCCGAAAGAGGCGACCGCCGGATGCTCGGGAACCGTCACCGCCTCATCCGCCCCGCCCTTGGTTACGGCCGGCAGCGAACGGCTCGCCGGAGCAGCAAGAAAGGGCGGGATCAACAGCAGTGAGACGACCAGCGCCAATGTGGTCCTGATCAGGCGCCGGTTGCGGAGCCGGGGCCTGCGGCCGCATGAGGGAAGTACGAGCATCTTTCGCCACCCCTTGTGCGTGATGGGGTCGGTGGGGGGAGACCAGGTCCGTTGAGCAAAGGCGGTACCGGCGCACAACAGCCGGACCGACGACTCGCGGGGTCAGTGCCAGCCCAGGCCGGTCGACACGCACACAGCGGAGGCGCCCTCGGGCTTCGGTGATGCAGTCAGTGGGAAGCAGGCGAGACCCTCCCGGAAGGGCTCGCACCTGGCGCCGACGTCCGCCACGCGGGACACCCACTCGACCCGTGATGCTTCACCCGCACCACTCACGGTAGGCAACACGCCGTCAACTGTCCTTAACAGAACACCGATACCACCCGAATGGGGCAGCGCACGGGCAGCGGACATCCACCACCGGCGCAATACCCCCACCTGTTTCCCGACGCCCGCGCACGCCCCACCCAACCACAAACACCCACCAAGAAAGCGCTCCGCATGGCTCAGTGGCTCGCTTGACGAAAGACATGGAGGCACCCCCGGGTGGCCCCGCGCTCACTCGGCGCCGCGGAGGGCGACCCAGGTGGCGTGGTCCACGACCCCGTCTGCCGGGAGGCCCCGGTCGCCCTGGAAGGCCCGCACGGCGGTCTCCGTACCGGCGCCGAACGTGCCGTCCGGGTCGGGCCCTCCGTGACCGTAGCCGCGTTCGCCGAGCAGGCACTGCACCTGCGAGACTTTTCTGCCGCTGTCGCCGCGGCGGGTGCGCCCGCTCCCGGGGTAGTGCGTGCAGGGAGAGTCGGCGGAGGATTCGGCGGACTCGGCCCCCGGGGTGCTCGCGGCGGGCGCGGGCGTGGTTCTCGCGGGCGGCGTCGGCGCGGTCGCGGGCGGCGCGGCGCGGAGCGTGGCGGGACCCGGGCTCTCGGCGGCCTCCGCACCGGTCTCCGCCCGGCCGCTCGCCCGGCCCGCGGCGGAGGCCCGCGCGGGGGTGCCGGGCTCCGGCGGCGCTTCGGCCTTCTCCGGTACCGCGTCGGTCACACCGGACGGCGGCGCGACCTTCTCGGGCGCCTCGGCGGTCGCGGGACCGTGCCGCTCGCTGTGGGCGACCAGCCCGGCGGTGGCGGCGGCCAGAGCGACACCGGCGGCGACCCCGAGCAGCCGCGTCCGGCCCCGGCCCGCCGAGCGCACGGGTGCCGCCTGCTGCGCGGGGAGGCGGGGCGGGGCCGCAGCTCCGGCCCGCCGTTCCGGCGGCCGCAGCGCCGCCGCCCGCGCCACCGGAAGGCGGCGCAGCGTCTCGTACGCCCGCTGCCGCGCCAGCAGCCGGCTGTGCAGCGGTTCGGGCCAGCCGGCCACCGGGGTGCGGAGTTCGGCGGTGGCGACCAGGTCGAGCGGGGCCGGTCGGGCGGTGGGGTCCTTGGCGAGGCAGGCGGACAGCAGCCGGCCCAGCTCAGGGTCGGCGGCCGCGATCACGGCGATCGTCCGCGGGTCGGGCGGTTCGAAGGCCACCCGGTGCATCACGTCGACGCCGGTGCCGTCGCCGAACGGGGCCCGGCCGGCCGCCGCGAACACCAGGGTGCCCGCCAGCGAGAACACGTCGGAGGCGGCGTCGCAGTGACCGGTGCGCAGGTACTCGGGTGACATGTAGGCGGGGGTGCCCACCCGGTTGCCCGTGCCGGTGATCGCGCTCGCGTCGGCGGCCTTGGCGATCCCGAAGTCGATCACCTGGGCGCCCGGCAGGGACAGCAGCACGTTGGACGGCTTCAGGTCCCGGTGCACGATGCCCGCGCCGGCCAGCGCGGCGAGCGCCCGCCCCAGCCGCGCCACCAGCTCCCACACGGCGGGGGCCGGCAGCGGGCCGTCGCCGCGGACCGCGGTCGCCAGGTCGAGGCCGGGCAGGTACTCGGTCGCCGTCCACAGCAGGTCGTCGTCGAAGCCGGTGCCGCACAGCCGGGGAGCGTGCGGCGGGCCGACCCGGGAGTGCACCGCCGCCTCCTGGGCGAAGCGCCGCCGGAACCGGACGTCCTCGGCGTACTCCGGCCGGATCACCTTCACCGCGGACAGCCCCGGCCGGTCGTCAGCGGCCCGCGCCAGATAGACCCGCCCCATGCCGCCGCTGCCGAGCAGGGCCAGAGGTACGTGGGGGCCGACCCGGGCCGGATCGCCGGGCCGCAGGGGAGACGCGCCGGTCTGCCGGAGCGCGGCGGCCTCGTGCGCCGCGGGACCCGGTGGTGTTGGCCGCTGGTCGGACACGGAACTCCCGAAGTCATTGTCGCCGTACGCCAGTTCGCCCGGAAAGGGGATCACGAGGCTAGTACCGGACGGGGCCTGCGTTCAGGCTTTCCAGCACTTCGGTGGGCTCCGGCGGGCGATTCCCGGCCGGTGACCGCCGGAAGGGGGCCGGAGCGTGCTGCTCCGGCCCCCTCGTCGAGGCGCCGCGGAAGTACCGCCCAGGTGGCCGCGACTCCTGAGGCGGCTCCTGTGCGTGGCCGTCGAGGCGGTCAGGCGGCGGTGGGCTCGGCGGCGTGGTCCTGCAGTCGGGTCACGACCTCGGTCAGCTGCGCGGCGACCTCCGCGTCGTCAGCCGGGTGGGTCGCGGCGAAACGGGTGACGGAGCCCGGGATGGACAGCTTGATGTCCTCGATCACCCGGCCCCCGGCGATGCCCACCGACTTGCGGGTCTCGTCCTGCGCCCACACGCCGCCGTACTGGCCGAACGCGGTGCCCACCACGGCGACCGGCTTGCCGCCGAAGGCGCCGGCGCCGTACGGCCGGGACAGCCAGTCGATGGCGTTCTTCAGTACGGCCGGGATGGTGCCGTTGTACTCGGGCGAGAAGAACAGGAAGGCGTCGGCGGCCTGAGCGGCCTCACGCAGCTTGGCCGCGGCGGCGGGGACACCGCCCTCCACGTCGACGTCCTCGTTGTAGAAGGGGATCTCCGCGAGGCCCTCGTACAGCACGACCTCGGCGCCCTCGGGGGCGAGCTTGACGGCCGCCTCGGCGAGCTGGCGGTTGTGCGACCCGGCGCGGAGGCTGCCGACGAGCGCGAGGATACGGACAGACATGACGCAACTCCCAGGGAGGAAACAGTACCGAAACAATCCGGACCGAGGTCCGCTTAATTTCTAGCACCCTAAACGGACCGTGGTCCAGTTTCATTCCCGATGCTTTACGCTGGGTTCATGTCCGCCGTGCCGCCGTCCTTCGCGCAACCCCACGAACCACTCGGCGGGACCGAGATCCTCCAGCTCGGCACCCGCGAGGAGGAGCCGTGCCTGCGCGCCGACGCCGCCCGCAACCGGGCCCGGTTGCTGGACGCCGCGGCCCGGCTGGTCAGGGAGCACGGGGCGGCGAACCTCACCATGGAGGCCGTCGCCACCGCCGCCCAGGTGGGCAAGGGCACCGTCTTCCGGCGCTTCGGCGACCGCACCGGACTGCTGGCGGCGCTGCTCGACCACTCCGCCCGCCAGATGCAGGCCGCCTTCATCAGCGGCCCGCCCCCACTGGGCCCCGGGGCGCCGCCGGCGGAGCGCCTGAAGGCGTTCGGCCTGGCCCAGTTGCGGCACGTCCACGAACAGCTCGACCTGCACCTGGCGGCCCAGCCCGAGGCGGCCCGCCGCTTCTCCCACCCGGCGCTGCGCGCCCTCGGCGCCCATGTCACGCTGCTGGTCCGACAGGCCGTGCCCGGCGCCGACAGCGACCTCCTCGCCCTGACCCTGCTCGGCCACCTCGACCCCGCCCTGGTGTACCACCTCACCCGCCAGTGCGGCATGCCGCTGGAACGCCTGGAAGCCGCCTGGACCGACCTGGTGGAGCGCTTGACGGCGACCCCGCGGGACACGGACACCTGAGGGGGCCGGGGACGCCGGATCTGAGTGGGCGCTGGACCTGAGCGGACGCCGGACCGTTCCGGGGGTCTTCCGCCTCGGCCGCCGGGCCCCGGCCGCATGCTGTTCGTCCGCGAACGCCTACGGATTCGCCGGCGACCGCCTACGAGGTCGTGCCCACCGGTCGCCGTCCCGCCGGCTCCCGTGATCCCGGACCGGAAACCGGGCTCCCGGTTCTGCCAAGATGCCGTACGTCATGGTGCAGATACCCAACACGCCCGCGCCGCCGTCGCCGCCGGCGCCGCGCTCCGTACCCACGAGCGCCGACGTGGCACGCCTCGCCGGAGTGTCGCGCGCGACCGTCTCCTACGTCCTGAACGACTCCGGCGCCGTACGGATCAGCGAACCCACCCGCCGCCGGGTCCGCGCCGCCGCCCGCGAACTGGGCTACGTCCCCCACGCCGCCGCCCGCAGCCTGCGCGCCGGACACAGCCGTCTGGTGCTGATGCCCGCCCCGCCGGTGCCCGCCGGACCGCTCTACAGCCAGTTCGTGCACGACTTGCAGCAGGCCCTCAGCGGCCTCGATTACACCGTCGTCCAGTACGGCGCGTCCGGGTTACGCGGTGACGAGGCCGCCCGCGCCTGGGCCGAACTCAGGCCTGTCGCCGTCCTCGTGCCCGGTCCCGGCATCGGCCCCCAGGGAGTGGCCGTGCTCAAGCGCTCCGGCGCCCGGGCCGTCGTCACCATGGGGCCCGACCGCGTCCCCGGAGCCCACGGCATCGTGCTCGACCACGACGGCATCGGCCGAGCCGCCGCCCGCCACCTGCACGCGCGCGGCCGCCGCCGCATCGGCGTCGTCGTACCCCGCGAACGCGGCATGAACATGTTCTCCAAGCCTCGCCTCGACGGCGCCCGCGCCGCCCTGCGGGACACCGACGCCACCCTCACCCGGCTCGACCTCGCCCTGACCGAGGAGTCCGCCGCCGGACTAGCCGCCCGCTGGCGCGCCCTGGACCTCGACGCCGTGTTCGCGTTCAACGACGAGTACGCCATGCTGCTGATGAGCGCCCTGCTGGACGCGGGGCTGCGCGTCCCCGAGGACACCGCGGTCATCGGCGCCGACGACCTCCTGCTCGGCAGGCTGGTCCGGCCCAGACTGAGTACCGTGCACATAGAACTGCCGTCCGGCCGCGAACTGGCGGAACTGGTCGACCGCGCGGTGCGCGCCCCGGGGACCCCGCTCGACCCCCGCGAACCGCTCGGCGCCACGGTCGTGCACCGCGACTCCAGTTGACGGCTCCCGAGACGCCACCGGCACGGACCCGGCGGTCCGTTTCCGTGCCCCCGGACCCTCCTGAGCGATCATGTACCGCCGACCGCCGACCGCCGACCGCCGACCGCCGACCGCCGACCGCCGACCGCCGACCGCCGACCGCCGACCGCCGACCGCCGACCGCCGACCGCCGACCGCCGACCGCCGACCGCCGACCGCCGACGGATGGGCGTGCCGCTCTCAGGCCTCGTTGCCGGACTGCTGAGAGGCGCTCTGCTGCTCGGCGATCTGCTTGCGGACCTCGTCCATGTCGAGCCGCCGGGCCTGCCCGATCACATCGGTGAGCGCGGTCTCGGGCAGCGCGCCCGGCTGGGCGAAGACGGCGACCTGGTCACGCACGATCATCAGCGTGGGAATCGACTGGATCCCGAAGGCCGCCGCCAGTTCCGGCTGCGCCTCGGTGTCCACCTTCCCGAACACCAGGTCGGGGTTCTGCTCGGCGGCCTTCTCGTAGACCGGGGCGAACGTCCGGCACGGCCCGCACCAGGACGCCCAGAAGTCGATCAGGACGAACTCGTTCTCCGTGACCGTCTGGTCGAAGTTCTCCTTGGTCAGCTCCACGGTGCTGGTCATGACGTAAAACCCTCTTCCGGTGCTTCCTGCCGGTGGTCCCGGCAGGGGGTGTAGCCGCCGGCACAACACGGCCGGCGGACGGCGTATTCCGCGCCCCTACCCGTGTGGCCCGGGCACACACTCACCCATCAGACTGACCCCATGACGGATACGGAAACCATCGAGTACGACGTCGTGGTGCTGGGCGCGGGACCCGTGGGGGAGAACGTCGCGGACCGCACCCGCGCCGCCGGCCTCGCCACCGCGGTCGTGGAGAGCGAGCTCGTCGGCGGCGAGTGCTCGTACTGGGCGTGCATGCCCAGCAAGGCCCTGCTGCGCCCGGTCATCGCCCGCGCCGACGCCCGCCGTGTCCCCGGCCTTCGCCGGTCGGTCCAGGGTCCCCTCGACACGGCCGCGGTTCTCGATCACCGCGACGACTACACCTCCCACTGGAAGGACGACGGCCAGGTCTCCTGGCTGGCGGGCATCGGCGCCGAGCTGTACCGCGGCCACGGCCGCCTCGCCGGCCCCCGGACGGTCGCCGTCACCGGCGCCGACGGCACCGAGCGCCGCCTGGCCGCCCGTCACGCCGTCGCCGTGTGCACCGGCAGCCGGGCCGCCCTGCCCGACCTGCCGGGCCTCTCCGACGTCAAGCCCTGGACCAGTCGCGAGGCGACCTCCGCGCGGTCCGTGCCCGGCCGGCTGATCGTGGTCGGCGGGGGAGTCGTGGCCACCGAGATGGCCACGGTCTGGCAGGCCCTCGGTGCCCGGGTCACCCTCCTGGTACGCGGCAAGGGCCTGCTGCCGCGCATGGAGCCGTTCGCCGGGGAACTGATCGCCGAGGCACTGACGGAGGCCGGCGCCGACCTGCGCACCGGCACCTCGGTCCGGTCCGTCACGCGCGGCGCCGACGGCACGGTCGTGGCGGTCACCGACGGCGGCGACCGGATCGAGGCCGACGAGATCCTCTTCGCCACCGGCCGCGCCCCGCGCACCGACGACATCGGCCTGCACACCGTCGGCCTGGAGCCCGGCTCCTGGCTGGACGTCGACGACAGCCTCCAGGTCACCGGCACCAACTGGCTCTACGCGGTCGGAGACGTCAACCACCGCGCCCTCCTCACCCACCAGGGCAAGTACCAGGCGCGGATCGCCGGTGCCGCCATCTCCGCCCGCGCCGCGGGCGTCCCGATCCTGGAGTCCGACCCCTGGGGCGCCCACGCCGCCACCGCCGACCACCACGCCGTCCCGCAGGTCGTCTTCACCGACCCCGAGGCGGCGGCGGTCGGCCTCTCCCTCGCCGAGGCGCAGCAGGCGGGACACCGGGTGCGGGCCGTCGACGTCGACCTGTCGTCCGTCGCGGGGGCCGGCCTGTACGCCGACGGCTACCGGGGCCGCGCCCGCATGGTCGTCGACCTGGAGCAGGAGATCCTGCGCGGGATGACCCTCGTGGGACCCGGCGTCGGCGAACTCATCCACTCCGCCACGATCGCGGTGGCCGGCCAGGTGCCCCTCAGCCGTCTCTGGCACGCGGTCCCGTCCTACCCCACCATCAGCGAGGTCTGGCTGCGGCTGCTGGAGGCCTACCGGGACAACTGACGCCGGCCGCGGGGGTATCGCTTTCCAGGACCATCCGGCCCCGGGAGCATCCGGCGCGGGCGGTCGCCGCAGGCGTCCCGTCCCCAGGAACCTTCCGGGCACAGGCGCGTTCCGGCGCGGGCGTACTGTGGCGCAGGCGCGTCCCGCCCCAGGAACATCCGGGCGCAGGCACGGCCCGGTCGCGGCGCATGCCGGCTCAGGGCAGCTCGAACCCCAGTGCCCGCGCGGCCCGCTCCGGGGTGGGCTGCGTCCAGCGTTCCGTCATGGCCCGGGCTGAGGACAGCGACCGGATCTCGGCCCGGTCCAGATACAGCACACCGTCCAGATGGTCCGTCTCGTGCTGCACGATCCGGGCGGGCCACCCGGTGAACTCCTCGTCCACCGGCCGCCCGTGCTCGTCGGCCCCGGTCACCCGCACCCGTCGGTGCCGGGTCACCACGGCCTGCCACCCCGGCACGCTCAGACAGCCCTCGAAGAACGCGGCGCGCTCGTCCCCCGCCGCCTCGTACGAGGGGTTGACCAGAACCCGGAAGGGCTGCGGCACCCGGCCCCGGGCGTCCCGTACCTCCGCCGGGACGGTCGCCGGATCCTCGATCACCGCGATCCGCAGGGCCACACCGACCTGCGGCGCGGCCAGCCCCACCCCCGGAGCCGTCCGCATCGTGACCCGCAGCGCCGCCACGAACCGGTCGAGCAGCGCAGGACCCAACTGCCCCTCGTAGGAGGCGGTCCCGGCGCGCAGCACCGGATCGCCCGCCGCGACGATCGGCAACGGTCCTCCCGGAGCCAGGAGTTCCTCGACCTGCTCGACAAGGGACGTACCACTGCGGGGAGCTGCCATCGCGTCAGCATGCCATGGCGACGAGAGGTAAGTGGCCCGGATCCGCCGGACACGTGGGGGACACCTGCGGGGCCCGGCTCCGTGCGGAACCGGGCCCCGCCCTCGACCCTGGCGAGCCCCTGCGGGTGGCCCCTGCCGGGCCCTCCGCGGGTCACTTTTGCCGAGCCCCCTGCAGGTCACCCCTGCTGGAAGTCGCCCGCCAGCGCCGAGGCGATCCGCAGGTGCGTCTCCGCCTCCTCCGCCCGACCCTGCCGTTCGAGTGTGCGGCCGAGCAGCAGCCGGGCGTAGTGCTCCACCGGCTCCCGTTCGACGATGACCCGCAACTCCGCCTCGGCGCGCTTCAGCTGGGCCGAGTGGTAGTAGGCCCGCGCCAGCAGCAGCCGGGGCCCGGTCTGCTCCGGCACCTGTGCCACCAGCCCGTCGAGGACGCGGGCCGCGGCGGTGTAGTCCTTGGCGTCGAAGAACAGCTGCGCGCGCTCCCAGCGCTCGGCGGGCTCTCCGTGGGAGTAGTACGTGGTGTCCACTCGTGACCTCCTTCGGGGCCGACAACCGGGTCAGTCGGTTGAATATTCCACCAATGGTGTCGGCAGGAGTCAGGTGGACGCCGGCGCCGCCAGCTCCGCGTCGGCGCGCTCCTTGACGAGCGCCAGGACGCGCCCCGCGGCGGCCAGGTCCTCGGCGCGGATGCCGCTCCAGATGCGCGCGCTGACCGGAGCGGTCTCGGCGGTGACGCGGGCGAGCAGCTGCCGCCCGGCGTCCGTGGGGCGCAGCCGCACGCCGTCCATGGCCAGCAGCTCCTTGCCCACCAGCTCGTCGACGACGGCGGGAACCTCCGCCGCGTCAGCCTTGAGCGAGCCGCGTACCTCAAGGACGAGCTCGTCCGGGGTCCGGGGTGCGTCCGCCGCTATGGCGGCGCGCAGTGTGACCTGCTGCTGGAACGTGAGCCCGTGGCGGGCCAGCACCCGCTCCAGGACGCCGCGGGCGGCGTAGTGGGCCAGTGCCAGAATGCGGGCGTCGGCGGGTGCGGCGGTGGTGGTGGTCATGTCGTCCCCTGAGTGCTCTCGTCGTCGGACAGGGATGGGTCGAGAGGTACGTCGAGAAGGGTCGCCAGCGTCTCGGTGAACGCGGAGGTGCGCTCGGCGTCGAGGCCGCCGAGCGGCTCCAGCAGCTGTTCCAGCAGCACCTGGACCACGGCGATGGCCCGCCGCGTGATGTCCTGGCCCCGCTCCGTCAGTGCGAGCTGAACGGCCCGCGGGTCGCGGGGGTCCCGGGCGCGGTCGATCAGGCCTGCGGACTCCAGCGCGCGTGCCAGCTTCGACACGTAGAGCGCCTCCATGCCGGTGACGTCGGCGAGCCGCCGCTGGCTGGGACGCTCGCCGGTGCGCCGCATGCCGTACAGGGAGGCGAGCAGCGCGTACTGCGCGTGCGTGAGCCCCAGCGGAGCCAGCGCCCGGTCGACGGCGACCCGCCACTTGTTGGCCAGCCGCCACACCAGGTAGCCGGGTGTGGGGCCGGAGGATCCCTTGCTCATGAAGAGAAAGAGTACATGGCAACTATGTACATGGCTACTATTCCGCAGCTGGCCGACTGGCCGACTGGCTGGACGGCTGCAGGGACGGCGGAACTCTCGCCGGATACCGGCCACCGGATGCCGTCCGGCCCGCGGCACGGCTAGGTTGACCCGCATGAGCAACCTTGACCGTCAGGCGGTGCCCAGCGTGTGCGGCGGCCGCGGGTTCGTCGTCAGTGAACCGGTACGAGAACTCCTGAGCCCGCGCCGCGTACCGCTCGGCGAGTCCACCGAGGTACGGCGGCTGCTGCCCAACCTCGGCCGGCGGATGGTCGGCGCGTGGGCCTTCGTCGACCACTACGGCCCCGACGACATCGCCGACGAGCCCGGCATGCAGGTCCCGCCCCACCCGCACATGGGTCTGCAGACGGTGAGCTGGCTGCACGAGGGCGAGGTGTTGCACCGCGACTCGACCGGCAGTCTGCAGACGATCCGCCCGCGCGAGCTGGGCCTGATGACCTCCGGCCGCGGCATCAGCCACTCCGAGGAGAGTCCCCGCCCCCACGCCCGCTTCCTGCACGGCGCCCAGCTCTGGGTCGCCCTGCCCGACGGCCACCGCCACACCGACCCGCGCTTCGAACACCACGTCGACCTGCCGGTGGTCACCGCGCCCGGCCTGGCGGCCACCCTGATCCTCGGCTCACTGGACGGAGCGACCTCGCCCGGCACGGCGTTCACCCCGATCGTCGGCGCCGACGTCGCCCTCACCCGGGGCGCGGACGTACGCCTGCCGCTGGAGCCGGACTTCGAGTACGCGGTCCTGTCCATGTCCGGCGAGGCCCACGTCGACGGCGTCCCCGTCCTCCCCGGCTCCATGCTCTACCTCGGCTGCGGCCGCACCGAACTCCCGCTGCGCGCCGAGTCGGACGCCGGCCTGATGCTCCTCGGCGGTGAACCCTTCGAGGAAGAGCTGATCATGTTCTGGAACTGGATCGGCCGGACCCAGGAGGAGATCGAACAAGCACGGCGGGACTGGACGGAAGGCTCCCGCTTCGGCGAGGTGAAGGGGTACGAGGGGGCGCCACTGCCCGCACCGGCACTGCCGCCGGTGCCGCTGAAGCCAAGGGGGAGAGTGCGCTGACCTGCTGAAACGAGTCAACGTTGGCGGTCGATGCTCTCTCGGGACGCGGCCCGGAAACACGGGGCGTCCCGGGAGCCTTGGGCGCGCTCGTGACAGGCTGCGGCCCGCCGCGGATCAGCGCGTGCGACCAGGAGTCCATCGCCCGGCCATGGCTTCGTCGACGCGTGCGGTCAGCTCGGTGAGTCGCCCGTGCTCGGTGGCGTGGAAGTTCTGGGCGTCGACGGTGGAACGCAGTCGGGCGAGTGCGGCGTTGATGGTCGGATACTGGTCGGGCGTGCTGCACCAGGCGAGTTCGCGCAGCAGCATCGCGATGCGTGCCAGGACGGCGGGCTCGGCGGCGCCGTAGCGCAGGGGCTGGGACACCGCCAGATCCAGCAGGTCCTGCAGATCCGGCCGCCTCAGAATGACTCTCACCTGCCCGTCGTCATCCCGCAGCAGCCGGGGGCCGAGGTCGCGGCGCGCCAGCTCGCACAGCAGGGCGGCGGAGTGGGACAGGGCGTGTACGGCGGTGGTCGGGTCGTTGATTCCTGGTGAGAGGGCTTTGGCGGCGATGTCGGTGAGCTGCCGAAGCCCGAAGGCGACGTCCTGGAGGTCGGTGCGCTCGGGTCCGGTCCGCACCGCCTCGGAGGCCGCTTCGGTCAGGAGGCTCCGTGCGGCGGGGGAGAACGGCTCTCCGGTGCGCGGCCAGGCGGCTCCCATGGGCGTGCCGGCGATCAACGAGCTTCCGGGGAGGCGATCGATGATCACGAGTGCGTCGGCTTCCACGGTTGCCTTCATCAGGGCCGCCTCGTCCACGGAGGTGAGGAAGCCGGAGGCGCCGGGGGTCAGGGGCAGTACGTTCGCGGGCGGCTCCGGTGGTGCGGCGGGAGGATCTCCGGCCGCGGGCTCCCCGTCGGCGGGGTCCTGCCTCTGCGTGAGGAGCCGGCGTACGGTGCGCTCGGCGGCGGTGTGGACACTGCTCATCATCGTCTCGATCCGGATCTCACGCGCCAGATGGGACAGGAACAGCACCAGGGCGAACAGGCTCGCCAGGGTGAGCAGAAAGGCCACGGTGACCGACACCTGTGGGACGAACGCGGTCCGCCCGTCCTCGCCGGTGCGTACGGTGCGCAGCACGGTCAGGGCGTAGGTGAACGTCGCGAGGAAGACCGCCAGGGTCGTCTGGACGTACCGGTCCGCGGTGAAGGTCCGCAGCAGCCGCGGGGAGAACTGGCTGCTCGCCAGTTGCAGCGTCACCACGGTGAGCGAGAAGGTCAGCGCCGTTACCGTGACCATGGAGCCGGCGATCGCCGCCAGTACCGAGCGCGCGGCGTCGGCGCTGCCGCCGAACAGATAGTCCCTCAGCCAGGGCGGCGTGTCGTGCCGGATCCGCCCGTCCAGCCGGGGCAGTCCCACACCCGCGACGACGGCGAGTGCGACACCCAGCGTCGGAAGCGGCCACAACTGGACCCGGAGCGTGTCACGCATCGGCGCGAGCAAGGAGGGGCCGGAGCCCGGCTGGAGCCGAGGCGGTCACCGGCACGGGGAGACAGACCGAGTAATTCGGCATCAACACAAGATCAGGTTACAAACAGAAACGTATAACGCAAATGCTGGAAACCGTCTGCAAGCACATCTCGACAGTCGTCGCGCCGGTGCCCCAGGAACATCCACCGGTGCGAGCCTTCGCTCGCTGTGTGTCGCCCGTGATCCGCGCGCCGTCGTCCCCGCGCCTGCGAGGGTTGCTCGTGGACAACGGACATCTACTCAAGTCTGCGGGTCACGGTGACGTCATGGCGGAGCCGGCACCAGTGGACGGTGACCTCTCGGCTCGGCGAGTCCCCCGTCATAACGCCCAATAACACCCGATCTAGGGCCCTCCAGTCGCATGAGGGAGCAAGCGAACCGCCGCCCCACTGGCCTCGGCGCAAGCGCCGAAAGCGTCGCGGGCGACGGCGATGCGGTTGCGCAGGTCGGCCCGCTCCGCGAGGCCCGCCTCGCTCTCGACGCGTGCGCCTCCACAGGCACACGGCCACTCGGTCGGTCGCCCCTGCGTCCCCGGCGTCCACTGGGCCAGAAGGTCCAGCACGGCGATGTCCCCCAGACGCCGGGCCGACGTGGCGGCCCGGACCGCCGCGTCGAGCAGCCGCAGTTCCCGGCGCAGTGTGCAGTTGCCCCGGCAGTCGGGGACCGCCGTGCGGTCGGCGGCGACGAGTGCGCTCACGTCCTCGGCCAGCGAGGGGTCCATGGCGTGACGGCACTGTTCGAGGTCGGCGGGCGAGACGGCCCGACGGGCAGAATCGGGCTGTAGATCACGGTCAGCACTGTTCCTCCCCGGGCGATCCGCCCGAGGACACCCGGTCGCGGCAGCGGGCCAGCGACCGTGCCACCTCGCAGGTCCGGGGGTGGTCGCGGCCCTGGACCCGGACCATGTCGGCCAGCAGGGCGGTGAGCAGGGTGATCGCCGCCTCCTGGCCACCGGAGAGTTCCAGCAGTTCCGCCCTCTGCTGCCGGGTCCGCAGCGCGCGCGGGTGATCCGTGCCTAGGACCTCGGCGACCGCCGTCTGGAGCTCCGACAGGTCGGCCAGGGCCGCGGCCCGGTCACCCGCGAGTCCCCGCCAGTAGGCGAGGTTGACCCGGTACGTCAGCGCGGTCGGGTGGTCGGCGCCGAGCGCTCGCTCCGCGTCCTGCGCCGCCACGGCGAACTCCTGTACCGCGCGCCCGTGATCACCGGCGAGTCCCCGCCAGTAGGCCAGATTGTGCCGGGCTATCAGGGTGTCGCTGTGGAGCCGGCCGAGGGCGGCCTCCAGCCCCGCCACGGCCCGCAGGTGCAGGTCGACCGCGGCGGACGTGTCGCCCGCCTCACCGGACCACCGGCCCAGCTCGGCCAGGATCCTCAGGGTCCGAGGGTGCCCGGCGTCCAGCCGCCGCTCCAGAACCTCGAGGAACGCGGCCGTACCGTCACGGGCGCCGACGGCGTCCCCCGACAGGCTGCGGCACAGGGACAGACAGCTTCGCGCGTCGACCACCAGGGCGTGGTGGTCGCCGAACTCCTCGGTCAGCTGGTCGGCGAGCCCTCCCGAACCCCGTCGTCCCGCAGCGCCGCGTCGATCAGGTGGGCCAGGGCCGGCCTCTCGCGCAGCGATGCGGCGTCACTGGGCGGCCGGCCGACGACCACGTCCCGCGGCGGGTCCCCGCCCGCCGTACCGTGGTCGGGCACCGCGACCGCCCGGTCCTCGTAGGCCGCCCGCCACGTGCGTTCCCAGTCGGCGACGGAGAAGCCGCTGCCGTCGGATCCGGCGGCCGACTGCACGGCGCGCACGACGGCCAGGACGGCGTGGAAGTCGCGGGGGACGGACCGGCCGTTCAGCCACTCACCGAGGCGACGGGCGTTGACACTGACCAGACGTCCGGACGGCAGGGGCGTACGACTCGCCCGCCGGGCGAGCATTTCGTCCGAAACGTCGGGCAGTTGCCGCCGCACACGCCTCAGCGCGGCGGCGAACGCCGCTCTCGGCGGCAAGTCGGACTCAGGCGGGCGCACCCCACAACTGTAAGCGGATCAGGCGGCGTTGCGAGGTCGCCCGGCGTTTCCGCCGGCGTCCCCGGTCCGGGCCGGTCCGGGGACCTCCTCGTCGGCACCGATGGCCGCCCGGCCTGCGCCGACGCCCGCCCGAGGAGTCGGTCGCGCCCCGGACCTCCGGGGAACGAGGTACGGTCCCGCACCAACGATTCGTCGAGGAGGTACGGGGAATGGCACAGACGCAGGCAGGCAACAAGGCCGTCGGCTGGGGGGTGCTGGTGTTCGCCGGGGCGGTGGGCAACGCCGTCGGACTCATCGGAAAGGTACCGGTCGTCACCTTGGTCGCGGCCCCACTGGCGATCATCGGCGTCATCGGCCTGATGGTGTCGCGGCGCGCGCAGCGGTCCTGACGGTACGGCAGGTGGTTCAGTCGGTGGCCGGCGCGGTCCCGGGCCGCCACCGCAAACGCACACGGGGGTACGCGCATGATGTCGTCGCCGTACGTTCTGGCGGTGGCCGTTGTCCTCTGCGGCACCGCGTGGTTCGCGGTGTGGTGGCGGGAGGCCGTGCCCTTGCCGACGCCGCCACCGGTGGAGGACATCCATCCGGTGGTGGCCGATCTGCTGATGCACCGGGGCAGAGCGCTCTGCGCCGATGCCGTGCGGACGACGGCGCTGTCCCTCGCCGACGAGGGCTGGCTGGGCAAGGAGGAGCGGCCCGACGGCACGGTGGTCCTGCGCTGGGACCCCCGGTCGCACGGGCGCCGGATCCCGCGGCCCCACGAGAGGCTGGTTCGCCGCCGGGTGCGGCAGCGGGCCGACGACCGTACCGGTGAACTGCCGCTCGCCGCGCTCGGTCCCGGCGACGGCGACGCCTACACCACCTGGCTGCGCGACTTCCAGCAGGCCGTCCGCGACGAGGCCGTCGCCCAGGGCCTGGTACGGCTCGACCGGGCCGGTGGTGCCCGCCGGATCGCCTGGACGTGCTCCGTGCTGCTCGCGGCGGCCGCGGCGTACGCGTCGTTCCCGGCGTTGCCCCAGGGAGCGTTCGCACTCCTCGTGCCCCCCTTGGTCCTCCCGTTCCTGCGCCTCCCGCGTTCCCGGCCGCGGCTGACGCCGGGCGGCCGACGGGCGGCCCGCTGGTGGCGCCGCCGACGAGCCGGTGGACACCGGCACCGTCGTCGGCACACCGCCGGGCACGAGGCCGTGGCGGCACTGCCCCACCGCGCGTCCCGCCGGATCTGGTCCCGGGCCGGAGGCGAATGGCACACCACCGAGACCGAGCCGCTCGACGGGACCCCGGCGAGCCTTCCGCACCAGGTGCACGTGCTCGCCGTCGTCGCCTGCGCGGGCGGCGTGCTCGGGGCCGTGTACGCCCACGGGCCGCTGCGGACGTCGCTCGCCGCACTGCCGTTCCTGGTACTGCTGCCGATGTCGGCCGGCTGGCTGCGCGATCGCCGGCGCCGGCGCCGCTTCCCGAGCGACCTCACCTTCCGCGGGGTGGTGATCAGCCGGTTCACCCTCCGGCAGGAGCTCGACGAGTACCCCACGGTCCACATCGTCCGCTGCTGCTCCGTCGAGGACCCCGCCACCCGCCACGCCTGGACGTTCAAGACCGACGAGTCGGTCGTCGTCCAGCCGCCGGTGCGCGGGCCGCACACCGACGAGTTCACGGTCGGCGACCTGGTCGAGGTCCACTGCGACCCACGCCGCCGCAGGCTGCACCGGCTCACGCCGATCGCCCCCGCGGCCGGCCCGGCCGACCCGCCTCCCGTCGCACCCGCCCGCGCCCGCGGACGTGGTCGCCGATCCCGGCGACGGTGACCCGTCCCCCGCCCGCCCCGGCCCCCTCCGTCCGCTCTCGCGATCGCCGGGTTCGGCACCCTCCCGGTCCGTGACCCCGGGTGCGCCGCGTCGGCCCGGTGAACAGCCGCGTCGGCCCGGTAAACAATGTGGCGCTTCGCGCCTGTTACTGGACGAAGGCCCGTCCGGCGAACAAGGGAGTGCTCCCGATGCAGGGAACGATGATGTTGACGGCCGTCGTGGGTGTGGCGGCGTCTCTGCCGAGGGTCCTGCTGTTCTGGCTGATGTCGAGGGAGCGGCAGCGTATCGTTGCCGCCGTCTCGGAGTCGGGGAACACGACCCTGCTTCTGGACCACCATGGGCCGGGCCGAGCCGGAGTGACCCTGCTCGCCGGCCGGGGGGACGAGGGGGAGAGCCGGTGACCGAGCAGGCGCAGACTTCGCAAGCGGTGCGGACGGCCGAGCCGTTCGACACCTTCTTCGCCCGCTCGTTCCCCGGCATGACGGCCAGGGCCCTGCTGCTGTGCGGACATCCACAGGACGCGGAGGACGCGGTGCAGGAGGCGTACGCGGCGGCCTTCTCCCGCTGGGAACGGCTGTGTCACTACGACGCTCCGGACGCGTGGGTCTACCGCATCGTCCGGCAGCGCCTGTGGGCCGTCGCCCGCGACCGGTCGCGGACCCGCCCGGCGGCGCCGGACTCCCTCCAGCCGCCTCCCGCGGCCGGAGTCGAACAGACGGTGGAAGCCCGCGCGGTTCTCACGGCGCTGGCCCGACTGCCCGCCCGGCAGCGGACCGTGCTGGTGCTCCACTGCCTGGAGGGCATGACCCAGGAGGCGATCGCCGACGAGCTGGGTCTGACCAGGGGCGCGGTCGCGTCCAGTGTCTTCAGGGCACGCGCCAAGTTGACGAAGGCGGTGGGGATGTCGGACGGGGTGGACGCGGGAAACGGCCGTCGGGCGGGGCGCGGGAGGCACGACGGTCTCGGGCTGGTCCCCTCGCCCCCGCAGGCGAGGACGGCACGGCTCGGGGAGCAGGCCGCTGATTTCGCCGATCCCGTCGCAGCGGCCCTGCGGCGGACCGAGCTGTGGCTGCGCGCCGCGGTCGCCCGGTCGGACCGGCCGGCCCGGCAACTGGCCGCCGTACGACGCGCCTCAGCCGGGCCCGGGGCAGCGGGGCCCGAGGCAGCCGATCCCGACGCAGCGGAGGCAGGGCCGGCCGAGGCAGAACCGGCGGAGGCCGATGGGGCCAGGTCCGAAGCGGCGGAGGCCGAGAAGGCAGCGGCCGAGGGAGCAGCGGCGGAGAAGGAGGCGGAGTGAGCCGGTTACGCCGTGCGCTGCGCTCCGCCGGCGCGCTCGCCCTGGTGGTGGGGTTCTACGTGCTCGCCGTCGCCCTCCTGGGCGGCTACGCGGTGTTCGGCGTGGTCATGTCCCAGGTGGTCTTCGACCCGGACGGCACGGTCGGCCTGCCCCTCGTACTGGCGCAGATCTCCTTCACCGTCGCCGCTCTGGCGATGCTCCCTCAGCTCCTGGGCATGGGCAGAGCGGCCGGACCGCGCCCCGGCACGGTGGCCGTGGACCTCGACGACGCCTACGGCCTGTGGGAGACCGTGATGGACCTGGCGGACCGGATCGGGGTGCCCGCTCCGACGGAGATCCGCCTGACCATGGAGGCCAACGCCGCAGTCAGCGAGGAGACGGGCGTCCGGGGTGGCACGGGGCAACGGCGCCTGTACGTGGGCCTGCCGCTGCTGGCCGGACTGAGGGCCGATGAGCTGCGGGCCGTACTCGCGCACGAACTCGCCCACTGCGCACAGGGGCACACCCGCTTCGCGGCGACGGTGTACCGGGGAGCGACCGGTCTGGAGCGGGCACGCGAGGGTTTCGCCGCACCGGAGGTCGGCAATCCCATCGTCACCGTCTACGCGGGCTTCCAGTACCTGACGCTGAGTCTGTACGCCTGGATCTACAACGCCCTCTCCTTCGCGGTGCGTCGTCGGCAGGAACTGGAGGCGGACGCGACGGCGGCCGCGGTGGCGGGCAGGGAGGCCGCCGTCCGCGCCCTGGTGGGAGTGGCCACGGTCGCCGCCGCGTGGCAGGACTTCCACACACAGGTGCTGAGGCCCATGGCGGTGCTGGGACGTCTGCCGGACGATCCGGTGCGTGCCTTCCACGCCGTGCTCACCGACCCGCGGTACGGGGGACGGGCCCCGGTAGGCCAGGCGGCGCGGGAAGCGCGGCAGCCGGTGGCGGTGCGGCATCCGTTCGACTCGCATCCGCCCCTGCGGCAGCGGCTGGCCGCGCTGCGTGCGCTGCCGAAGGGGCAGGCCGAGCCGGACGTGCGGCCCGCCCACGTGATCGTCGAAGACGAAGGGCCCCTGCCGGGCCGGGTGCTCGCCGCGCTGATGCCGCCGCGGTCCCCCGGCCGTGAGCGCCTGACGCTGCCCTGGCCCGACTGGCTGGCGGAGGCCGCGGAAGCCCGGGCGGCGCGCGCGATCGAGGAACTGGACGCGGCGATGGGGCTCATCGCTCTGGCCCGCCCGACGACCGGCGGCGTCCTGGACCTGTTGACCGGGGCGCGCGGTGGCGAACTCTCCGACGCGCTGCGGGACACGGGCTGGGGAGAGCGCTGGCAAGCCGCGCCCCGGCCGGGCGTCCCGCAAGGGGCCGGGGCGGACGACGGCGACCGGACCGCCGGGTCGTGGTGGACACAGCACATGGCCGACCGGTGGCATGAGCGGGGACAGACACCGAGCGGTGACCGCGGCCGGCCGGGCCCGGACGACGTCGGGGAGCGGCGGGACACCGATGCCCGGCGGGCCCTCCTCGCGCTCGAACTGCTCGCCGGGCACGCGCTCGTGGCCGTGGGACGGGCCCGCTGGGCGTTCCACGCGCCCGGCCCCGGCCGGGCCGTGCCGGAGGACCCGGCGGCGGCCGAAGCGCTGGAAGCGGTCCCAGCGGCGCTGACGGACCCGGCGGACGCCGCCCGGCTGCGCGCCCTGCTGCTGCGGTGCGGGGTCTCGCTGGAGCGGCAGCTGAGCGCGGCGGGATCGGACTCCGCGCTGCGTCTTCCACCAGAAACCACGGAGCAGGAGTCGGGCGGAACGCCGGCGCGGCCCGCCTTCCGGGGTGCCGTCTTCCTCATGGCCCTGGTCGCCCTGCTGCTGTTCGCGCTGCGCTGGGACCTGGAGAACGAGCGGCGCTCGCGACCACCGCTGCCCTCGCTGCCGGACCGGTACCCTTCACACGCCCCGCTCTTCCACCCCACCTGCCCGCCCGGCCACCTCCCGTACGGCGGTCTGTGCGTACGGATTCCCCGGCCGTCGCCCACCGGGTGAGCCGAGGTGGCCTGCGGGGACGACAGGGCGGTCGTCCCCGCAGGACGAACCGTGACCCGCGGTTCACCGACCCGCCGATACAGAGGGCGGGCGCGCGACCGGACCAGGAGCCTGCCGGCCACCACGAGCCCGTACCGCCCCGAGACCGCGCGACGCGCGTGGTGCCGGGGTCGAGACGGCCGGTGCGATGGTCAGCGGGGCTCGTCCCCGGCCCCTGCGGCAGCGCCATACGGCCGGGTACGGCACCGGAGTCCGGTTCCGCCAAGGCGAGGGCGAGCGGGAGGGCGGCGACGCAGGTGTCGGAGGCGGGCGGCGGAGCGGTGGGCGAGTGCGGCGGCCAGTCCGCCGGCGAAGGGCGCGAGGCCGGCGACAGCCGTTCGGGGCGCGGGCCTTCCGGGGACGGGTCCGGGACGCACCGGGCGGTCCGCGTCCCCGACATGCCGGATCGATCCCGCGCGCATCTAATGGACGGCATCGACCTCCCGGCCGACACAGGAGACGACGTCCATGCCCGACAGCCGCACCGGTGACAGCGACGAGGAAGCCGCGCGCGCGGGCATCCTGCGGCGGCTGGGAGAGTGGTGCGCACGGCACTTCCTGATCGTCATCGTCGCCTGGCTGGCCGCGCTGGTGGCGCTGCAGCTCGTCAACCGGGCGTTCGGCGGTGAGTACTCCGACAACTTCTCCCTGTCCCAGGCGCAGTCGCAGCAGGGCCGGGTCGTTCTGAAGGCACACGATCCCCAGGCCGGCGGCTACAACAGCCAGATCGTGCTCCACGACGACCAGCAGCCCCTGACCGCGCTGGGTTCCCAGATCTCCGGCACGGTCGCCGACCTGGAGAAGCTGCCGCACGTGCTGTCGGCGCAGAACCCGCTGTCGGCGCCGGCAGCGTCCTCCGGGCAGCAACAGCAGCAGAACGTCGGCCCCCTGTCCGACGACAAGAAGACGGCGTACATCACCGTCCGTTTCGACGTGCAGCCCGCGACCCTCGGCGACGACTATCTGAACGGGGTCGACGACGCCGTACGGCCGCTGCGGTCGGCCGGGGCCCAGGTCGAGTACGGCGGGCCGCTCGGCGAACTCGCCCGGCCGGGCCCCGACGACTGGGTGAGCGAACTGATCGGTTTCGGCGTGGCCGTCGTCGTGCTGCTGATCGGATTCGGGAGCGTCATCGCCGCCGCCGTTCCACTGGTCACCGCGCTGATCAGCGTCGTGTGCGGACTGGCGATGCTCGGACTGCTGGCCACCGCGTTCACCTTCGCGACGGTCTCCCCGACGCTGGCCACGATGATCGGACTCGGCGTCGGGATCGACTATGCCCTGTTCATGATCACACGCCATCGGCAGAGCCTCATGGACGGCGCGGACCCGGTTCGGGCCGCGGGACAGGCCACGGCCACCAGCGGTCACGCGGTCCTGGTCTCCGGCTGCACGGTGATCGTCGCGCTCGCGGGCCTGTCGGCCTCCGGGGTCCGCTTCATCGGCCTGCTCGGGCTCGCTGCCGCGGTCACCGTCGTCTCGGCCGTCGCCGGCGCGCTCACCCTGGTCCCGGCCCTGCTCGGACTCATCGGCCGGCGCATCGACCGCTACCGGGTCCGGCGCCCCGTCGCCGAGACCGACGCCGAGGCGGGCACCACGCCGCAGGGCACCTGGCACCGTTACGCGCAGCGGGTGGAGCGCAGACCGCTGTGGTTCCTGTCGGCGGGCGTCACCGTGGTCGTGGTGCTCGCGATCCCCCTGTTCTCCATCCAGCTCGGGCACATCGGCGACGGCGCCGATCCGACGTCGTTCACCGACCGGCGGGCCTACGACCTGATGACCGACGCGTTCGGGCCGGGGTCCAACGGGCCGCTCACCGTCGTCATCGACCAGACTGACGTGCCCGCATCGCAACGCTCCGGTCTCGCCTCCAAGGCCCAGCAGACGCTCGGCTCGGTCCAGGGGGCCGCCGTCGTCACCCCCCTGACGCCCACGCAGGACGGCGATGTCCTGATCGGCACCGTCTACTCGACCCGGTCGCCGCAGAGCGCCACGACCACGGACCTGGTCAACCGCCTGGTCGACCACACGCTGCCGGCGGCGGTCGCGGGTACGGACGCCAAGGGTTACGTCACCGGTACGACGGCGGCCCAGGTCGACTTCCGCGACATCGTCGCCTCCCGCCTGGTCGTGATCATCTTCGTGGTCGTGGGTCTGGCGTTCCTGATCATCCTGGCCGTGTTCCGGGGACTGCTCGTCGCCGTCAAGGCGGCCGTCCTGAACGTGCTGTCGATCGCCGCCTCGTACGGGGTGGTCGTCGCGGTGTTCCAGTGGGGCTGGGGCGGTCCGGCGCTCGGCGTCAACGGCACGGTGCCCATCGAGAGCTATGTGCCGATGATGATGTTCGCCATCATCTTCGGCCTCAGCATGGACTACGAGATCTTCCTGCTGTCCCGCGTCCACGAGGCGTGGCTGCGCACCGGGGACGCCGAGGGATCGGTCGCGCACGCCCTGGAGATCACGGCACGGGTGATCACCTGCGCCGCCCTGATCATGGTGAGCGTGTTCGCGGCGTTCATCGTCAGCGACAACATCGTCGTCAAGATGCTGGGGCTGGGGCTGGCGGTCAGCGTCCTCGTCGACGCGACCGTCGTACGACTGCTCATGGTGCCGGCCGTGATGACGCTGCTCGGACGGCGCGCCTGGTGGATGCCGCGGTGGCTGGACCGGGTGGTGCCGCACGTCGACGCCGAGGGGGCGAAGACCGGGCCCGGTCCGGCGTCCTAGCCGTACTCGGCCGACAGACCGGGACGCCGGGGACTGCCGGCAGGGCGGGGTGCGGGCGGGTGCGCCGGGGCCCTGCGGCCGGTGTCTTCCCCGAGCCGTGAACACTTCGGTCCCCTCCCGCGTATGTGACAGGGTGACCGCCGTGACGACCCGCGAGGCCTCCGCCCACGACGAACGCCCGACCGCCCCCGCGGCCCGGCGGGTCATCGCCGTCCCCCTCACCCCCTCCCGGTCGTCGGCCGTCGCCGGTGACGCCCGCGTTCCGCCGGCCGTGCCGGGGCGACCGCGAGACCCCCTGAGCGAGGCACGAGCCAGGCGGACGCAGGGGGTGGGTCCGCGGCTTGCGGTGGTGCCGCGTGGCCGTACCCCCTTCGCGGTCCGGACCGCGGGGCTCGGCCCCGCCGGGGGCGCCGGTGTCTCCACGCGGGCCCCGGTGCGGCCGGTCGAGGCGATCCGCCAGCTCGGCTGACGCGGGGGACGTTCAGGGAGGACGATGGGCAGCGGTGTCAGGTGATCACGTGAGGGCGTACGGCGGCCGGGGCGCGGGTGCGCGGACGGTGCGTGCCGGTGCGTGCGTGCGCGCGGGTGTGTTGTCCCTCTTCGGCAGCGTGCTTGCGGCTCTGGGCCACCACACGGTCGCCGACGAGGCGGTGCCGTGGCGGCTGGTCGCGGTCTTCGCCGCCGTTCAGTTCGTCGCCGCCCGGCCCTTCGCGCGCCGCCGCCCGTCCCTGCCGATGGTCATCGGGTGCACCTGCGCGGCCCAGGCCACGCTGCACCTCGCCCTGACCTGGGCGGCCGGCACCCCGCACCCCGGGGCCGGCCCCATGGGTCATGCCGGGCACGCCTCGACGGCGACGGGCGGCGGGCCCGCCTGGAACCATGTGGGCACGGCCATGGCGACGGCCCATATGGCCGCCGCCCTCGCGGTCGCCTGGCTGCTCCACCGCGCCGACGAGGCGGTCGTCCTCGCTCTCGCCGCCGCCCGGACCGTGCGGGCGATCGCCTCCGTCCTGGCCCGTGTGGTGCCGCGCCTGACCGGTGCCTGCCCGCTCAGGCCGCGGGGCGTGCCGCTCGCCGGCCGCTTCGAGCCCCCGGCCGCTCCACGGACCCGGACGCTCGCCCACGCGCTGGTGCGCAGAGGGCCCCCGGGACCGGGACACCCCCCGGTCACCTCCCTCACCGCCGGGCCGGGCCCCGCCCGGCCCGCCCGGCCGCCCCACCAGCAAGGAGTTCCTCCATGTCTTCGTTCACGCGCCCCCTCGGCCGTACCGCGGGCGGGGCCGGCACCGTCGGCGCCCTCGTCCTGGCGGCCGGACTGGCCCTCGCCGGACCGGCCGCCGCACACGTCGAGGTCGAGGCCGACACCCCGCAGGCCCTGGCCGAGAACGTCACCCTCACCTTCGTCTCCGAGGCCGAGTCCGCCGCCGGCGGCTTCACCCGGGTCCGCGTGGTCCTGCCCGAGGGCATCGCGCCCGGCGACGTCACGCTCGCCGAGGCGCCCGCGGGCTGGAAGTTCGAGGCCACCGCCGACGGTTACACGATCTCCGGTCCGAAGATCGCCACCGGCGTCGACGCCGAGCACAAGATCAAGGTCCGGCAGCTTCCGGACGCCGGGCAACTCGTGTTCAAGACCGTCGAGACCTACAGCGACGGCAAGATCTCCCGATGGATCGAACTGCCCACCGGCGGCGCGGAGCCCGAAGAACCCGCCCCCGTGCTGAAGTTGAAGGCCGCCGCCCCGGGTGCCACCGCGGCGGACCGCGCCCCCGCCACGGGCGGGACCGCCGCCCCGGCCACGACGGCCACCAAGTCCTCCTCGCCCGCCGCGGTACCCCGGGCGGCCGACCAGGCGGCGTCCGACGAGGACGACAGCGGTCCGAACGGACTGATCGTCGGCGGCGCGGCCGTGGCGCTGCTGGCCCTCGGCGGCGGCGCGTGGTGGCTGATGAGGCGCCGGACCACGTCGGGCACCGACTGACCACACCCTCGCCCCGCAGCGCGGGCGGGGCACCACAGGCGGCACACCCGGACGTCCGGGGCGGGCCGGCGGTGGGCGCTGTCGGACAGCGCGTACGCGACCTGGCGTACGCATCCGCGATCCAGGAGCTGGGACCGGGAGACATGACGTGGCACGACGACGGATAACCGAGAGCCGGCGGCAGGGCGGGGCACTGCTGGTGGTGGTCGCCGTCCTTGCCGTCGCCCTGCTCGGCGGCGCGGCGCCCGCCTCGGCGCACGCGGTACTGACCGGCAGCGACCCGCGCGCGGGCACCGTACTGGAGACCGCGCCGGACCAGGTGACCGTCTCCTTCAACGAGTCGGTCGCACTCGCCGAGGATTCCGTCCGCGTGCTCGACCCCGACAACCGGCCGGTGACCGCGGGCGACCCCGAACACGCCGACGGCAAGGCGGACACCGCCCGCGTTCCGCTGACCGGCGGCCTCAAGGAGGGGACGTACACCGTCTCCTGGCGGGTGCTGTCGGCGGACAGCCACGCCGTCTCCGGCGCCTTCACCTTTTCCGTCGGCGAACCGTCCCGGACCCGCGCCCAGGTCGCGGCCGCACCGGCCGTGGACCCCGTCGTCGACATCCTCTACGGCATCGGCCGCTACGTCGCCTACGCCGGTCTGGCCCTGCTGATCGGCACCGTCGTCTTCGTCGCGGCCTGCCGGCCCGGCGACTCGGCCGTACGGGCGGTGCGCCGCCCGTTCCTGGCCGGATGGTGGGCGCTGACCGGATCGACCGTCGCGCTGCTGCTGATCCGCGGACCGTACGTGAGCGGGGACGGGCCGCTCGGCGTGTTCGACCCGCGCCTGCTGAGCGGCACGGTGGACAGCCGCCCCTGCGTCGCGCTGCTGGTCCGCCTGGCCCTGCTCCTGCTGGTGGCCCTGCTGCTGAAGCGGGCCCGGCCCGAACGGTGGGCGGACCCCCGAACGGCCGCGGCGGGTGCCGTCCTCGCCGTCGGCCTCGCCCTCACCTGGGCGGCGGCCGAGCACGCCTCCGTCGGCATTCAGGTGCCCGTGGCGATGGCCTCCTCCGTGCTGCACCTGCTCGCCATGGGCGTGTGGCTGGGCGGGCTGGCCGCGCTGCTGACCGCGCTCCACCGGGCCCCCGCCGACGACCCGCTCCCGACCGCCGCCGTGGCCCGTTTCTCCCGGCTCGCCGTCGCCTCGGTGGCCGTGCTCGTGGCCACCGGCAGCTACCAGTCCTGGCGCGGCCTCGGCTCCTGGGAGGCCCTCACCTCCGGCTACGGCAGGACGCTCCTGATCAAGGTCGCGGCCGTGCTGCTGATGCTGCTGGCCGCCTCTTCCTCCCGCCGCTGGACCGAGCAGTTGCTGCGCGTGCGCGAGGAGGTCCCGGAACTGGTCACCGTGGGCGGCGGCGAGCGCCCCCAGGACCCGCCGCGCGACCCGGTACCGGGTCCCGCCGCGCCGGCCGAGCCGGGCGGTACGCCCGAGGCGCACCGGCGGGCCCTGCGCCGGTCCGTGCTGGCCGAGCTGGTGATCGCGGTGGTGGTGCTCGTGGCCACGACCGTGCTGACCGGCAGCCAGCCCGGCCGGGCCGCCGACGAGGCCGCCGCGAAGCCCGTCATTCCTGGGCAGCCCAGTGTGTCCCTGACACTGATCCCGTTCGACACGGGCACCCCCGGAGGCCGCGGCACGGTGCAGGTCACCCTGGAACCGGGCCTGGTGGGCAGGAACGTGGTGCAGGCCGTGCTCTACGACGCCGACGGCCCCCTCATGGTGGTCCCCGAACTGCGTCTCACCTTCACCCTCACCGACGAGCGTGTCGGCCCCCTGGACGCCGAACTCGCCGACCAGGGGGGCTACTGGGGCAGCGACAGCCTCGACCTCCCGCTCGCCGGGACCTGGACGATGCGCGCCACCGTCCGCGTCTCCGACATCGACCAGGTCACCGTGTCCAGGACCGTGGAGATCGGCTCCTGAGGCACCGTCGGCTCCGGCCCCGCGCGCGGCGCGGGATCCGACGATCCCGGCGTGAACACGCGCGGCCGATCATCCGTATGGAAACGGGAAGCACGTCGGCCCTGAGGAGTTGTCGAATGCCCTGGATGCGCCGCCGTGGCGCTGGAGTGCGCCGGGGCCGCCCTGCGGCAGCCGGTGCCGCGGGCGCCGACGACGTCCTGCGCCTCACGCGGGCAGCGGTGTTCGCGGCCGTGTGCGTGGTGGCCACGGCTCTGGGCCACGCCCTGATGTCAGGTGACGTCCTGCCCTGGTGGGCGGTGGCCGTCGCGGCGGCCGGAACGGCCTCGGGCGCCTGGTGGCTGGCCGCTCGGGAACGCGGTGCGACGACGGTCGTGGGGGCCACGGTCGTTGTCCAGGGGCTGCTGCACCTGCTGTTCAGCCTGGCCCCCGCGACGGCCGGAGCGCCGCGGACGGCAGGCGCTCACGGCATGCGCCACCACGTGACGCTCTCCCACGCCGGCATGATCGTGCACCACTCCGGGACATCCGCCGGTGCGACCGGGACGCGCTCGGACCTCCATGTGCTGTCCGCCGTCACGCACGGCGGCTCCGCCGGGATGCTGCTGGCGCACCTGGCGGCCGCCGTGGCCTGCGGGCTGTGGCTGTGGCGCGGCGAGGCCGCGGCCCACCGGATCGGCCGGGCCCTGGCAGCGGCCGTGTTCGCCCCGCTGCGCGCCATCTGCCGGATGCTCTCGCGTACGGCGGCGGCCGGTCGCGAGGCCCCGTCGCCTCTGGCGACGGCCGACGGTGCGGAGCACCGGCGCTCGATCCCCGCCGCGCTGGAGCACGCCGTGGTGCGCAGAGGGCCGCCGGGGGGCCGTTCGGCAGTCAGCCGCCCGTCTCCCGACCCGCTGCTCGCCCCGCGGCCCTGAAGCCGGCCCTGTTCCGGTGGCGGCCGTGGCCGGGGGACAGGCGCCGCAAGGCCGGTGCGCCCGTACGCGCCCCGGACCGTCCTTGGCCCGTCCCGGGCTGTGCCCCGCTCCGCCGCGCGACCGAACGCCGCTCGTCGGCGCGGCACGGCCCTCCGTCACCGATCAGGAGTTCCATGTCCACGTACCACCCCACATCGGGTCGTCCGCCGCTGCGTGACACGGCGTCAGCGGCGCGGCCGGTGCCGTCCGAACCCGGCCGCCCGGCCGGTGTGTCCGGTCGTCCGCGCGCTCGTCTCGCCGTCGCCTGCGCCACCGTGACCGCGACGGCCGCGCTGCTGTCCGGCTGCGGCGGCGACTCCGCCGAGAACACGTCGAAGGCGTCGAACAAGTCCGCGGAGGTGGCGGCCTCCGCGTCCCCCTCCCACGAGATGGACGGCATGGACGACATGGCCATGGGGGACCCGTCGGCCACCCCGGCCGACAAGATCCCCGGCGCCGACGTGGTGAAGGGAACGTTCCAGCTGCTCGACACCCGGCCGCCCGGCATGGACGACGTCACGGGTACGGCCTGGCTGGCCCAGGGGCCGCAGGGCACCACGGTGACGGTGTCCCTGAAGGGCCTGAAGCCGGGCGAGAAGTACATGTCCCACCTGCACTCCTCGCCGTGCTCGGCCGACAACGGCGGCGCCCACTTCCAGTTCGAGAAGGGCGGCGCGACCGCGCCGCCCAACGAGGTGCACCTGATGTTCACCGCCGACCAGGCGGGCCAGGCCATGACGACGGTGAACAACAGCCGCAAGACCGGCAAGGGCGCGGTCGCGATCGTCGTCCACCCCCAGAAGGCGATGGACAACCGGATAGCATGCGCGGACTTCGACCTCTGAGGGCGCCGGCCGCGCTGGTGGCGCTTCTGGGAGCGCTGCTGTTGCTCGGCGGCCCGTCCGCGTACGCCCACAGCGCGCTGAAGGACGCGACACCGGGGCCCGGCGCCAAGGCCGCCCCCGGGACCGACGCCGTCTCGCTGACCTTCGGCCCGCTGAAGTCCGGCACCACACCGAAGATCGGCCTGACCGGACCCGACGGCGCCGCCGTGGCCGTTGGGCGGCCCGTCACGGCCGGCGGCTCCGTCGTCTGCGCCGCGGTCACCCCGCTGGTCACGGGCGTCCACACCCTCACCTACACCGTGACCTCGGCCGACGGAGACACCAGCAGCAGCGCCTTCCAGTTCGAGGTCGCCGAGGGCGCCGAGCCCGCCGCCGTCCCGTCCGGCTGCCAGGGCCTGAGCCTGTCGGCTCCGGCGGGAGACGACGGGAGCGGCACGATCCTGGGGCTCGGCCGCACCACGGCGCTGATCGTCCTGGCGGTCGCCGCGGCGGCCGTGGGAGGCGGCGTCCTCACCGCACGCGCGATGCGCCGGGCGCCGTCGTCGAGGAGAAAGGGGGCCGCATTGTGACACCGGCGCCTCGCGCGCCCGGGGCGTGCTCACCCGGCACGGCCTGAACACGGGTCCGAGCGGGGCCCGACCCACCACACGAGCAGTAACGATCGAGAGGGGGCGCCTTCGAAGCGAACCGAACGGAGATGACGCGGCCCGCGGGCCCGGTCCGGCGAACCGCCGGTCCGGGCCCGCGTCCGGCGGCAGGCGCTCCGCCGGCCGCCGGCCCTCAGCGCCCGTCGTGGGCGCGGGTCGCGCCGAAGTGCGTCTCGTGCGACCAGACGTGGGTGCAGGAGGGGCACTGCAGGTGCAGCAGGCTCTTGGTGTTGGAGAGCAGGTACCGCCAGTGCCGGGTGCACGTGCTCCCCTGCTCGCACGTCGCGCACCCGCGGCGGTCGTCGCAGTTCGGGCAGGCCACCCACGCCCGGCGCCCGATGTCGGCCTGCGGATCAAGAGGCAGCACGGTGCCCCGTCCCCCCGCCGGGCAGCACACCGGCCGCGACCAGCTCGTCGTAGAGACGCTGCTGCTCCGGGCTGAGGCCGGAGTACAGCAGGGCGTAGGCCTCCTCCTCGCCGCGCAGCGCGCTCACGGGGTCCCAGTCGGGGCCGAGCGCGGCCATGACGTGCGTGCGCCGGAGCATCTCGTGCCCGGTCAGGTCGACCGCGAAGTCGACCGGCGCGGCACGATCGGGACGGGCGGGCGCGGCACGATCGGGACGGGCGGGCGCGGCGGCGCCCGGCGCGTCCGCACGATCCGGCCGCTCAGGGGGCTCGGGAAGCCGGGGGAAGGAGGAGGCATGGGGGGACATGCGGCCGAACGTAGGTAGGCTCGTCCGACCGCGGCAAGAGCACGTGGGAGAAGTCACAGACGCGGCCAGGCGTCCGCCGGGTCTGCGCGGCGGGATGCCGGGCCGCCACCACCGGGTGGCAGCGTGTGACGCGCGGGGCCCGAGGGCAGGGGGAGCGGATGGACGTACTGGGAGTGGACGCCTGCGGCCCGCAGGGCTGGGTCGGCATCGGGCTCACGGACGGCACGTACGCGGGCAGCCTGGTCGCTCCCCGGCTCGCGACCCTGGTCGAGCGGGCCGCCGAGGCGCGCGTCATCGCGGTGGACATGCCGCTCGGCCTCGTCGAGAACGGCTGGCGCGCCGCGGACCTCGCGGCGAAGGCCCTGCTGGGGGCGCGGCGCCACAGTGTCTTCCTTATCGCGCCGGCGCCGGCCTGGCAGGAGGCGGACTACGTGGCTGCCGCAGACCGGTGCCAGGAGCTCACCGGCCAGCGGCTCACCAAGCAGGCCTGGGCGCTCGCCCCGAAACTGCTCGAAGCCCAATCGTGCTGGTCGGCGGACGACCGGATCCACGAGGTGCACCCCGAGGTCTCCTTCCACGCCTTGGCGGGCGGAGCGCCGCTGACCTTCGCCAAGAAGACCTGGCGCGGTCAGCATGTGCGCCGGTCCCTGCTGGCCGGGGCCGGCATCGAGCTCCCGGACGCGCTCGGTGAGGCGGACCGCGTTCCCGTGGACGACGTGCTCGACGCCGCGGTGGCGGCCTGGTCGGCACGGCGGATCGCGCTGGGGGCGGCGGGCCGGCTCCCCGAGTCGCCCGAACTCGACGTGTCGGGCCGCGCCGTGGAGATCCGCTTCTGACGTCCGCCGGACCCCTCGGACGGTCTGCCCCCGCCGCGCGCCCGCCCGGGCCCGTCGGCGGGGCCTGGCGGGGCGTCCTGTCGGAGGGCCAGGCAGAGCTGGTGAGCCGCTCGACGTGCCGGACCACGACGGCGCCGGTCGCAGGGACCGTCGGCCGAGGGGGACCGCAGAATCCGGCTCTGGCCGCGGTTCCATGACGGCCCACGTCCTCCTGCCGAGTGCTGCTCCTTGAGCGGGACTGCGCCGGCCGGGAAGCGGAGCCGTCCTCAGCGGGCCATGTGCCCAGCTCTCGGAGCCTCGTGACTGGGTGAGAAGGCGGGCCCGGAGGAGTTCGAACGAGGCTCGGCCGACCCCTGTTCCCGTGGGGCGCGGCACCGGCAGTCCCGCGACCGGCCCCGCCGGCGGACCGCCGGGTCGGCCACCGGTGCCGGGGCGCCGGTCCGGTTCCGTGCTTCCGCTGTCGCCGACCCATCCGCCGGGCCGATCGCTACGGATCACCTGTGAGGGCTCGCACCGGCCCTCCGAGCGCCCGCCCGCGCGAGGGATACGGGAGGGCGGGCCGCTCCGGGGCCCCCGCCGACGATGCGCGGGGGCCCCGTCGGCCGTGCCGGCGGTCAGGCCCCGGCCGCCCGGGGCGCGCCCGCTGCTCCCGCGGGCCCCGTGCGAAGGTCGGAGGCCGTGCCCTCGGTGCCGTCGGCTCGCCGCTCAAGTGCGTGTGCTCGGGGTGCATCCGCGGGCGGGACGGCCGGGGAAGTGCCGGTCGCAGGCGGGCGCGGGCTCGCGCGCCGAACCCCGAGCCGGAGCGCGAGCCCGCCCCTCCCGCTCTGCCGCGCCGGCCTGAGTCCGGGTTCGCCGGGCGCACGTTGTCAGCCATTGTTGAGCAGGTGCCGGACTCGCCGCTCAGAGGGCCGGGGCGGTGGTCCGGGGCGGGGACGGCCCCCGGGGCGAGAGGGCCGGGACAGCGGGACGCACCGCCCACGCGGGACGCGTGTTCTTCCGCCCCGCAACACCTGCGCCCCCTCGTCGCACACCACGGTGAACAGCCGCTCAACCACGCGGCGCGGGCGGTCCGTGCCCTGCGAGAGGCCGACGGGAGGGGGCCACGGCATCCGGCCGGCGCCTTCATGGTGCGCTGTCGCGAAGGGGCGGCACGGTCCGCGGCAGCATGCTCCCGTCTCACCGGAGGTCACCGTGGGGCCCGGGGGCGGGATGTCCGTACAGTCCACTGTCGGCCATCTTTCGTCCGCTGGAGGTGTTCGGGAGGACTTCGGGGCCCTTGTTCCTGCGGCGCGAGGAGGGCTAGGCTCCGGGCGACCTTCGCACTTCGCACACATTTCTGACACATGGTCGTCCCTGCGCGTGACCTTCGCACGGGCGCCGGTGACCTTTTGGCATGCCCCTGCCGGGTGCGTCCGGTGGTGGGCCGACGGGGGGATACAGGGGAGTGGGGGAGACCGACGTACCCGGCATGACCCGGCGCTCCGCGGGGAAGTCACCCGCGCGCCGGTCACCCGGGCGGGGCGGGGACAGCCGCCGCGACACGGCCGTTCTCTGGTGCGTCAACGCCGTCGACGGACTCGGCAGCCAGGCTTCCGGGCTGGTCTTCCCGTTGCTCCTGCTGAACCTCGGCCACGGGCCGGGCGTCGCCGGGGCATTCGCCGGGGCCGCCGGGGTGGCCGGGCTGCTGCTGGGTCCGCTGGTGGCCGTGCCGGCCGATCACGGCCGTCGGCGGGCACTGATGACCGGTTCGGCGCTGCTGGCCTCGCTGGCGATGGCGGGACTGGCCGTCTCCTGCCTGGCACGTCCGCCCCTGTGGGTCCTGCTGGTCGCGGCCTTGGTCGAGCGCCTGTCCGCGACGGTGTTCGAGGCGGCGGCGCGCGGAGCGCTGTCCCGGCTGGCCGAGCCGGCCGACATGCCGCGGGCCGTGGCCGGCTTCCAGGCGGGCGATCAGGCGGCGCTGGTCGGCGGCCCGGTGCTGGGCGGCGTCCTGTTCGCCGTGAACCGCAGTCTTCCGTTCGTCTTCGACGCCGTCACCTACGGCCTGGCGGCACTGGGAACGCGAGCCATTCGCGGTCGCCTCGACGGCCCCGTCCCCTCCCCGTCGTCAACCGGCGCCGAGGGCCGGCAACCGGCAGGCGGCGCGACGGGGGGAGAGGCAACGGGTGGCCTGCGAGCCGGCCTGGTCGTGGTGTCGCGTTCGCCCGTGCTGCGCCTGGTGCTGCTGTGGTCGACCGTGGCGAGCGGGGCACTCGCGCTGCTCTTCTACACCGCCGTCTTCGTCCTGGGCGAGGGCTCGGGCAGTGCCGTGACCGGCGCGGTGCTCGCGGCCTGCGGGGCGGCGGGGCTGGCGGGTTCCCTCGTGGCCGCGCGGGTGGTGCGGCGACTGGGCGCGCGGCGGTCGCTGACGACGGCGACGTGGTTGCTCCTGCCGCCGTGCGCCCTGCTGTCGCTGGCCGGTGACCCGTGGCTGTGGGCCCTCGGGTTCGGCGCGCTGTCCGCCGTGCTGCCGGTCGTCACCGTCGTCCTGGGCGCGGCGGCCGTGCTCGCCACTCCGCAGGACGTGCAGTCCCGGGCCGGGGCGGTCCTGGGCACCGGCGGCGCGGTGGCCGCCGCCGTCGCGCCGGCCTTCGCGGCCGCGCTGGTGACCTGGTACGGCGACCACGCGCCGGCCGTGTGCTGCGGTGTCGTCCTGGCCGTCCTGGCGGCGTACACGCAGCGCGTCGCCCCAGTGGTGATCCGCCCGATCGCCGTGACCGACGACGGGCCGGCCTCCGGGCCCGGCGGGCCCTCCGGTCGGACCCGCGAGCCGTCCGGCAGGACCGGAGAACGATCCGCCTGCGGTACGGAGCCGTTGACAGGGGCCGGCGAGCTGCCCCCTGACGCCGGCAGGCGGCGTGGTCGGCCCGACGCCCTCCCGGACGAGGCCCACGAAGCTCACGTGATTGACGAGGCCGACGGGGCTGACCGTGCACGCCGGGCAGTGGGGGCCCGTGAAGCCCACGATCTTGACGAGGCCGACGGGGCTGACCGTGCACGCCGGGCAGTGGGGGCCCGTGAAGCCCACGATCTTCACGAGGCCGACCGGGCTGACCGTGCCCGCCGGGCCGAGGCCCCTGAACCTCACGGTCTTCACGAGGCTGACGGGGCCGGTCAGCCCTCCGCCGCGACCGGTCGGCCTTCCGCCCCGGCCGACCGCCCGCCCACCGTGCCGGACGCCCCACCCGCTCTCCCCGACGCCCCACCCGCCCCGCCCCGTGACACGGAGAGCGTCCAGCCCGCGATGCGGCCGTCCCGGGGAGCGCGCCCATGAGGAATGCGTACCAGGTGTTCGTCGCCGCCCTGCCCGATGTGTGCCCCTCCGACCGCCGGCGCATGGTGTTCACCGCGGACGCCGACGGCCGCTGCCAGGTCTTCACCTGGGACGCCGCCACCCGCCGCGTCCGACAGGTCACCGACGGCCCGGGTGGCACCGTGCACCGGGGGATCGACGCCGACGGCTACGTGTGGTGGTTCGACGAGGGCCCGTCCGCGGGGGGCCGCTGGTGGTTCCGGCACTTCGACGGCGGCCCCCGGCTGCCGGGACAGCCCGGGGCGCCGGCCGGCCCGTCCCGCGGGCTGGCCGTCACGGCGGACGGGACGGTCGCCGCGGCGGTCGACGACGGGCGGGGGACGAGCGTGCTCATCGGCGGGCGGGGCCGGGCCCCCGACCAGGTGCTGCGCAGGCCCGGACCCTGCCGTCTCGGCGGCATCAGCGCGGACGGTTCCCTGATAGCCCTGGCCTCGGCGGCCGACACCGAGGCGGCCGTGTCGGTGCTGGACCGCCGGGGCGCGACCGTCGCCGAGCTGCCCGGCCCCGGGAAGGCCGGTGCCGCGCTGTGGTGCCAGGGCTTCTCCACCTCCGCAGGGCGGCGGGAACTGCTGCTGGTGCGGGAGGACGAAGACGAGTACACCCTGGCCACCTGGACGCCGGAAGGGGGCCTGCGCGCCCACCGCTGGTGCGCCTTCGACACGGAGATCAACGCCCGCTGGTATCCCGGCCGCGACGAGGTGCTGGTGCGTCAGGACCGGCACGGACGGTCGCTGCTGCACCGCGTCGACCTCGGTGCGCGGCGCCGGACGCCGCTCGCCACTCCCGCGGGCAGCCTGCTGGACGCGGCACCGGCACCCTCGGGCGCGGTGGACTACCTGTGGACCGACACGGCCCACCCGCCGGTGCTGGCCGCCACGGACGGCGTCGCCCTTCCGCCGGCCGGGCCGCCGGTCGTCGTGCCGGGCCGGCACACCGACCTGTGGACACCCACGGCCGAGGGGGCCGTCCACAGTCTGCTCAGCCTGCCCGAGCCCGTCGGCACCGTTCCGCCGCCCGCGGTCTTCCTGGTGCACGGTGGTCCGGCCGACCACGACCGCGACGCCTACGACGGCACCGTTCACTCGCTGGTGGCCTCCGGCTACGCGGTCGTCCGCGTCAACTACCGGGGTTCCACCGGCTACGGGCCGCGCTGGCGCCGGACGTTCCCGGCGGGGGTCGGACACACCCAGGTGGCGGACCTGGCCGCCGTCCGCTCCGATCTCGTCGCCCGGGGACTGGTCGCCGGTGAGGCGACCGCGCTGTGGGGGGTGTCGTGGGGCGGCTATCTCGTGCTGCTCGCCCTCGGGTGCCGTCCCGGGCTCTGGCAGGCCGGCATCGCCGTCAAACCGGTCGCCGACTGGGCGGCAGCGCACCGCGCCACCACACCGGCGCTGCGCGCCCTCGACGTGCGGCTGTTCGGCGGCACCCCCGAAGAGGTGCCCGAGCGCTACGCGCGCAGCTCGCCGGTCACCTACGCCTCCTCGGTGGCGGACCCCCTGCTCGTCGTGGGCGCGACCCGCGACACCAAGTGCCCGCCCGGCCAGATCCGCGCCTACCTGGCCGAGCTGACCGCCGCCGGCGTCCCGCACGAGGCGATGTGGCTCGACACCGGCCACGACGGCTACGACGGCGCGGCGCACGTCGCCGTCCTGCGCCGCTGCCTGGGTTTCCTGCACGCGCGACTGCCCCGCCCGGCGCCCGGCGCCGTCCCTGGACGTCCCGGGGGCTCGGCCGCGGGGGCCGA
>NZ_CBDQZH010000030.1:0-86623 GCF_965341775.1 Streptomyces sp. bgisy159
CCCCCCCCCCCCCCCCCCCCCCCCCCCCCCCCCCCCCTCCCCCCCCCCCCCCCCCCCCACCCCCCCCCCCCCCCCCCCCCCCCCCCCCCCCCCCCCCCCCCCCCCCCCCCCCCCCCCCCCCCCCCCCCCCCCCCCCCCCCCCCCGCTGCCGTCCCGGATGCCTGGTGTCACCGTGCGGCGAGGCGCGCCCGGATCAGCCACAGACGGTTGGCGTGACGGCGGTCGCGGGGCTGCACCTCGTAGGGCCAGCGGCCCTCCCCCGCGCCGGGCTGGCCCGGCTCCTTCAGCGTGTCGACGTCCCAGCCGTTGGCGGTCAGGAACGACTCCGGCTCGTCGGTGCCGAAGATCCAGGGGGTGCCGTCGTCGGCGAGCCGGTCGAGGAACGACTTGGAGAACGGGCTGCGCAGCAGGGCCCGGCCGAGGATGTCGAAGGCGAGGTGGCTGCCGGGGGCGGACGCCGACGCCAGCAGGCGCAGCAGCCCGGCCGCCTGCTCCTCCGTGAGGAAGAACGTCAGCGCCTCGGCGATCCACAGGGTGGGCCGCGTCCTGTCGAAGCCGGCCTGCTCCAGCGAGGGCAGCCACTCCTGGGTCAGGTCGGCGGAGACCTCGTGGCGCCGCACGGCGGGCTTGGCGCCCAGGGCGTCCAGACGGCGGCGCTTCTCCGCGATGAGCGGGGCGTGGTCGACCTCGTACACGTCGACGTCGTCCGGCCAGTCCAGCCGGAAGGCCCGGGTGTCCATGCCGGCGGCGATCAGAACGACCTGGCCGATGGTGCCGTCGGCGAGCAGGTCGCGGATGGCGTCGTCGAGGAAGCGGGTGCGGATGGAGATGAACGGCAGCAGTCCGCCGCCGGCATAGCGGTCGATGAGTTCGAAGCCCTTGGGCTCGGCCAGGGACCGGGCCAGGGGATCGACGTAAAGGGCGTCCTCGCGCTCGGACTCCAGGGCGCGGGCCGCGGCCATCCACTGGGCGGTGTACGAAACGGCGTGCATGGGTTGGTGGTCCCTTCGAGAGGTGCTCGGGTGTGGTGGGTGATGCGGGCGCAGCGACGGCTCAGGTCCGCACGACCGCCTTGGTCCGCATCAGGAAGTCGCCGAGGAAGCCGTCGTGCGGCAACCCGGGCGCGATCCGGTACGTCGGCACGTCACCGACGTACACGTTGCCGATGGTGGGTTCGTCCAGCAGCCTGTCGATCAGCTCCTCCTGGCGGGTCAGTACGGTCAGGACGAGGCTGTGCCGCAACACGGCCACCCCCGCGTCGGGCGTCCAGGGCGCGACCCACACGCAGGGGAAGGGGAGTTCGACGCCCAGTTGGGGTGCGTCGGGGCGGTCCGTCTGGTGCACGGCGGGGCGCAACGCGGCGCTGCCGTCACCGAGTTCCGCCACCACGCCGTCGGCCCCCAACCAGGGCCGGGTGCCGGCCGCCCGGCCCGCCAGGTGCGTGGCGAACGCGCGTGCGGTGGCGACCGGCTGGACGGGGAGCACGGCCTCGTCGTGGTCCGGGGCGAGGGCTGGCAGGTGGCCGAGGCGCTCGGCGAGCGCCTCGCACAGCGGCTCCGGATCGCCCTCGACGAGGACCGCGGTGGCGTTGACGCAGCCGGTGCCGCCGTGGTGGCTCACCGAGTCGACGATGGTGTCGAGGTGGTCACGCCAGTCGACGTCCGCGGTGAGAAGGATCTTGGAGCGGCCCGGGCCCTGGGTCAGCACCGTACGCTCGGCGTGGTGGCGCCGGACCACGTCGTCACCGCCGTAGACCATGCCGAGGTCGGCGCCGTTCAGCAGCTCGCCGGCGAGGTCGTGACCGGTGGGCAGCAACGCCACCTGGTCCGGGCCGAAGCCGGCCGAGCGCAGCGCGGTGATGAGGCGGTGCGGGGTGAACGGCTCGCGGCGCGAGGGGCGGACCGCGACCCGGAAGCCGAGCGCCAGCGCCTCGGGCCACAGGCTGTGGGTGCCGGGGTGGTTGCCGGCGGCGTTCACGGCGAAAACCTCGCCGCGCCGAGCCCACACCGCGCGGCCGGCCCGGGTGAGCGGGTCGCGCCAGTCGTCGGCGGCACCCTGCGGCCGCGCCCGCCGGGCGCTGTCGTAGGCGGCGGCGAGCCGGGTGGCGATCGCCTGGGTCGCGGTGCGTACGACGCCGATGGGCACTCCGCCCACCCGGCTGACGAGGTGCTCGTGCTCGGCGACGGACCGGCCGGCCACCGTGCCGGTGCTGAACAGCTCAGCGGCACGCACCAGCGCGGCGGCGCGTTCGTCGGGGCTCAGGGGCGCGGCGCGGCGCAGCGCGGTCAGCGTGCGGTGCACGAACACGCCGGGCACCATGCTGAGTTCGGCCGCAGGAGCGCCGGTCACGTCGGTGACGGTGAGGCGGTTGCGGGCGCGGTAGGGGCCCTTGGGCCCGAGCGCGTCGAGCTGGGGCGGCTGCGCGTTCCCGGCGGACCCGGAGGTTGCGGGGGCCCCGGTGGCGAGGGCTGCGGCCGGGGCGGGCGCGCCCGGTGCGGGCGTCATCAGTAGACCCCCTCGATGACCTTCTCGTCCTCGAAGGTGTCCACGGGCGTGATGTCGGCGACGGAGTCCCCGATGCCGCCCTCGGGCGGCGCGATACGGGTGGCCAGGTCGCGTTCCAGGTTGTTGGGCAGCAGGAAGGACCTGCTGACGTGATGGGCCACGACCCGTCCGCGCTCCCCGTGCTCGACGGGCCGGCGGGTCTCGGGGTCGACGACGGCGAAGGTGACGTACGGGTCGAGGGTGTCGAAGACGCAGGGCGCGTCGTCGGGGAGGTTCGGGCGCTCCCCTGCGAAGCCCAGGATCATCGTGCTGCCGTAGTTTCCGCTGAGGACCGTGTTCGGGAAGATCTCCGTGCGGTACAGGTGGCGGGAGTCGGCGTCGAGCTGTGTGCCGCCCCAGCGAATGGCGCGGACCTTCTCGTTGACCAGGTCGACGAGTTCGTCGCGGCGGGCAAGCCGCTCCAGCAGTGGCGGGGTGATGGTCATCACACCGATGTCCTGGGTGCGCAGCACCTCGGCGGCCTGGTCGATGACGTGTTCGGCGTAGGCGGACGCCTCGGCGCCGCGGCCCTCGGCGATGGTCCGCTTCACCCAGCGGGGGTCCAGGTCGACGCAGAAGCCGTGCCGGCCGTGCGTGGCGGCGGAGCGCCGGAAGTACTCACCCACGATGTGCGGGCCGCCGGGGACCAGGCCGAGCCAGTCCACACCGCGCGGGAAGCCGTGGGCGTCCAGGGCGGCGTTGCTCCAGGTGAGGGTGCGCTCCATCCACTCGCGCAGCAGCACCACGCGCTTGGGGGCGCCGGTGGTGCCGCCGCTCTCGTAGACGCCCACGACGTCCGCCCGGTCCCCGTAGCCGCGCGGGACGAGGGCGGCGGCGGGCACGTCGCGCAGTTCGCCGGCGACGTTGGGGAAGAGGGCGAGGTCGGCGTGGGTGCGGACGTCGCTGCGGGGGTCGAAGTCGAGGGTGGCGGCTCGCTTCAGCCAGAACGGCGATCCGGTGTCGGGGTCGAAGTGCCATGCCATGGCGGCCTGTACGAACGCGTCCGGGTCGGGCCGGGTACCGTGCGGCGGTTCGAGGATGCGGGTGATCTCGGCGATGTCCAGCGTCATGGTGCGTCCCAGGTCAGTGTGTGATCAGGAGTGGGGTCCGGCGGCGAGCGCCACGGGGTTGCCGTCCGGGTCGGCGACGTAGGCGATCCGCTCGCCCCACGGCATCTCCACGGCGGCACGCAGCAGCGGGACGGAGGCGTCGGCGAGGTCCTTCAGCGTGCTGTCCAGGTCGTCGACCAGGACGAACATCTCGAAGCGCGGTCCCTGGCCGGCCGGGGTGCCGTACTGGGTGTCGGGCCAGGCGGTGGGGACCACGGCCAGTTCCGCCGTGCCGCGCCGCAGGCTGATGTACGTCGGTGTGCCCTCCGACGGGTCCTGCCGCATCCGGGTGAAGCCGAGCCGCTCGTAGAACTCGGCGGTGGCCGAAACCCGTTCGGCGAAGATCAGGGGAAACGCGCGTTCCTGCATGGGCGGTTGACTCCTGGGGGGGTCGGGGGTGGTCGGTGCGGCGGTCGTCCGCTCGGCGTTGTCCGGGCTACGGCTGGAGGCGGGAGACCTGCCAGGTGTCTCCGTCCCGTTCGTAGCGCAGGCGGTGGTGCAGCCGATCAGGCCGCGCGCACCAGAACTCCACCTCGTGCGGCCGCAGCCGGTAGCCGACGAAGCGGTCCGGGCGCTCCAGCGCCATCCCGGTCGCGGCCAGGGACTCGGCGGCAAAGCGCAGTTCGGCCGGGTCGGTGAGCGGCTCGCTCTGCCGGGACGCCGCGGACATGGCGTGCAGCGGGACGGGCCGGCTGTGCCACAGGGCGTCCGCCTCCGCCTCCCCGATCGGGACGGCCGGCCCGCTCAGGCTGATCTGCTGGCCGGTCTCCCGCCAGTACAGCAGCCCGGACGCCCAGCCGGTCTCGGCGATGTCCCGGCTCTTGCGGCTGGTGCTGTGGGTGGTGAACAGCAGGCCCTCGTCGTCGACGGCGCCGAACACCACCACCCGGGTGGACGGCCTGCCCCGCTTGTCGGCGGTGGCCAGGGCGAGCGCCCGTGGTTCACGCACGCCCAGTTCGGCGGCCTGCGCCAGCCAGGAGCGGACCAGGCCCATCGGCTCCCGCGGCGGGTCGTCGTACTCCGGGAACTGGCGGTCGATCCGCCCGGTGAGGCTCTCGTACTTGCTGGTGTTCATGCCATGCCTTCCTGGCCGCCGGTGCCCGTCGGGCGCGTCTAGACGTAGAGGGTGCCGCGTCCCACCAGGACGCCGTGGCCGCCGACCTGGACGGAGGTGACGTCGTCCCCGGCGCCTTCGGCGGTGGCGAGCATCAGCGAGGGCCGGCCCATTTCCACGCCCTGCAGGATCTGCAGGGGCTGTCCGTAGCCGGCCAGGCCGTGGCGGGCGAGGTGGACGGCGAGCGGGCCCGCCGCCGAGCCGGTCGCGGCGTCCTCCACCACGCCGTAGGCCGGGGAGAACATCCGGGTCCGCCAGTGCAGGCCTTCCCCGGCGAAGCAGTTGGCCGCCATGTCGGGGAAGCGGGACAGGGCGCGGTGGTCCGGGCGCAGCGCGGACAGCTCGGCGACGCTCTCCAGGCCGACGAAGACGTGCCGGGGCCCGTTGCGGTAGATCTGCACCGGTGCGGTGGAGGAGTCGACGCCCAGCGCGGCGAGCAGTTCCGCGGCGTGCTCGTACGGTTCCCAGACGGGGTGCGGTTGCTGCATGCGGACGATGGTGGCGCCCTCGTCGTCGCCGAGTTCGACGGGGATGGTGCCCATGGCCGTCTCCAGGCGCAGCCCGTCCCGCTTCAGTTCCGCGCCGAGCGCGACCGCGGTGCCGAGCAGCGGGTGCCCGGCGAAGGGCAGTTCGTTGACCGGTGTGAAGATCCGGATGTGCGCGTCGCCGTCCTGGCGGGCGGGTCGCACGAAGGTGGTCTCGGAGAGGTTCATCTCCCGGGCGATGCGCTGCATCGTCTCGGCCGTCAGATCACCGGCGTCGAGGAAGACGGCGACCGGGTTGCCGTAGAGCGGCCTCCGGGAGAAGGCGTCGACCAGCACGTACTCGTGCATCAGCGAGGCTCCTGAGGGACGGGGACGAGGGGGTTCAGCGGACCAGTGCGGCACCCAGCCCGTGCAGGACGGGCAGGGTGTGCAGGCCTTCGGCAACGGCTTCGACGTCGCAGCGCATGCGGTGGTCGGGGGGCCTGCCGATCAGGTCGGCGGCCCGGTTGGCGGGCAGCGGGCGGTCGGCGGGCCGGTCGGTCTCCCACACCATGACCGCTCCCCAGCGGTTGCGGTCGGTGTCGGCGATCCAGAACTTCACGCGCAGGCCGGGGACTTCGGCCCAGTCGTCGGTCACCCCGTCTCGCAGGTGCGCGCGCAGCGACTCGACGTCCTGGGGCGAACCGTCCAGGTCCCACCAGGCGATCTCCAGTTTCATCGGGTGAGCACCGTCCGCAGCGCCTCACCGAGCAGCCGCGGTCCGTCGACGGTGAGCACCGACTCGGCGTGGAACTGGAAGGAGGCGAAGTGCGGGCCGCGCAGTGCGTCCACCTCGCCGGTGGCCGGGTCACGGCTGACCTCGACCGCTCCGACGCCGGGCACCTCGCGGTGGTCGGCGGGGCTGACGGCGGCGAACGTGTTGTAGTAGCCGACGCGTTCGCGCCGTCCGAACAGGTCGATGGTGCGCTGCACGCCCTGGTTGGGTTCGGCCCGCCGGATCAGGGGGAAACCCAGCCGGCGGCTGAGTACCTGGTGGCTCAGGCAGACCGCGAGGAAGGGGCGGCGGTCGTCCAGGAGTTGGGAGAGGGCCGCGTCGAGTGCCGCGATCTTCGGGTCGGCGGCGGCTTGCGGGTCGCCGGGGCCGGGGCCCATGACGACCGCGTCGAAGCGGTCCAGGCCGTACAGGTGGTCGTAGCGGACGACCTCGGCGGTGGGCCCGAGCGCTTCGAGCTGCTGCACGATCATCGCGGTGAAGGTGTCCTCGGCGTCCACCACGAGGATCTTCAGCCCCTTCAGTTCCGGCACCCGCAGGTTCTCGGGCGGTGTGCCGGCCAGCCAGAAGCCGGCGATGCCGGCGTTGCGTCCGCGCAACGCTTCCCGGATTCCGGGATGGTCTGTGAAGCGGGGGGCGGCGGGGGCCGCGGGTCCGGCCGGTGCCGGGCCCGGCTCTCCGCCCAGTGCCTGAAGCAGCCCTGCGGCCTTGGCCCGGGTCTCGGCGGCCTCGGCCTCGGGAGAGGAGTGGCGCACCAGGGTGGCGCCGACCGCGAGGGCCAGCCGGCCGTCCGGCGCGATGTCCGCGGTGCGGATCAGGATGGCGGAGTCCATCGACCGGCCGCCGGACGCCTCACGGCTGATCAGCGCGGCGACGCCGCTGTAGTAGCCGCGGCCCTCCGGTTCGTGGCGTTGGATGACGCGGGCCGCGCTCTCCACCGGGCTGCCTGTGACAGTCGGCGCGAACAGCGTCTCGCGCAGGATGTCGCGGACGTCGCTGCGGGTGTGGCCCTCGATGAAGTACTCGGTGTGGGCCAGCCGCGCCATCTCCTTGAGCCGGGGCCCGGTGACCCGGACGCCGGGCTCGCAGATCCGGGACATCATCTTCAGTTCCTCGTCGAGGACCATGTACAGCTCGTCGGTCTCCTTCCGGTCGCGCAGGAAGGCGGTGAGACCGGCCAGGTCCGGACCGCCGGAAGGGTAGCGGTAGGTGCCGCTGATGGGGTTCATCACGGCCTGGCCCTGCCGCACCGAGATGTGCCGTTCCGGGGTGGCGCCGACCAGGACGCGGCCGTCCACGTGGATGACGAAGGTCCAGTAGGCGCTCGCCTCCAGTGCGGTCAGCCGCCGGAAGACGGCCAGCGCGGTGTGCGGCCCGTAGCCTTCGAGGTCCGCGAGCAGGGTGCGGCGCAGTACGAAGTTGGCGCCCTCGCCGGTGCCGATCTCGTCGGCGACCACGCGCCGCACCTTTTCGGCGTACTCGTCGTCGGACAGGTCGAAGCGCTGTCCGGACAGGGCGACGGGCACGTCGGGCAGCCGCTCCAGGGCGTCCGCGAGCGGCAGCGCCGCCTGCTCGGAGACGGTGAGGGCGACCAGCGGCGCCCCGTCGTCGGGGGCGGCGAAGTTCCGCTCGACGAGCTGGCGGTAGGGCACCAGGACCAGCGCCTCGTGGGCCGGGCCGTCGGCGGCGGCCGTGAGGTCGGGCAGCGGCAGGCCGGCCAGCGAGGCGGGGTGGGAGACCTCGCCCAGCAGCACGTCGACGGTGCCGGGCGTGCCGCTCTCCGGACGGTGCAGCAGCGCGAAGTCGGGCGGCCGGGAAGCGGTCAGCACCCGGTCGAGCAGGTCGGGGTGGGGCGGGCTCACCGGAACACCTCCACGCTCGGCGTGACCGCCCCGCAGCACTCGACCACGTAGTCGAGGGTGATGCGGTGCTGCTCGGCGGAGAAGTCCGCGATGGCGTCGGCAGCCAGGAAGACCTGGAAGTCGTGACTGAAAGCCTCGATGGCCGTGGCCAGCACTCCGATGTGGGCGTAGACCCCGCACAGCACGATCTGGTCGCGGCCCGCGGAACGCATCCGCTGCAACAGGTCGGAGGAGTAGAAGGCGCTGTAGCGGTACTTGGTCAGGGTCCAGTCGCCGGGTTCCGGCGCCAACTCGGGCACCACCTCCCGGTCGGCGGGCGCGGTGCGCATTCCCGGTCCCCAGAAGTGCTTGAGCAGTCCGCGCTCCGCCTCCGTCATGCCGCCCGGCTGCGCGGTGTAGGCGACCGGCACTCCGAGGCTCGCGGCCCGTTTGCGCAACAGCGCCGCGTTGTCGACGAGGTGGGAGCGTAGCGGTTCGGGAAACGGGCGCAGGAAGAAGTGCTGCATGTCGTGGACGACCAGGGCCGCGCGCCGCGGGTCCGGCGTCCAGTCGACCACGTTCGCCGGCAGGCTGTCCGGCGTCGGCAGGGCGTAGGGGGCGATGGGGGGTATACCGACCACCAGTCGGTTCCTTTCGGGCGGGAGGATGGGGCCCGGGCGCGGCCGCTCGCGCGGGCCGCCCCGGAGCGGCGGGGGGTGCGATGGGCGGTTGGCCGGCAGCCTGCGGTTCAGAGCGTGCGCGCCCAGCCGGTGACCAGGCGTAGCGCCTGCCGCGGATTGAGCCGCGGGTCGCAGAAGGTGGTGTGCCGGTCCCCCACGCTGCCGAGTTCGGAGACGTCGGCGGCGCACTCGGTGACGTCGTCCGGGGTGGTCTCCAGGTGCAGCCCGCCGTTCACCCCGCCCGCCTCGGCCTGCACCGCGCCGAAGTCCTGGATCTCCGCCAGCATCGCGTCCACCAGCCGGGTCTTGTGGCCGGTGGGGCTGGTGATGGTGTTGCCATGCATCGGGTCGCACAGCCAGATCGCCGGGTGCCCGGCCGCCCGAACGGCCGCCACCAGCGCGGGCAGCCGGCTGGAGACGAAGCCGGTGCCCATCCGGGCGACGAGTACCAGCCGGCCCGGCAGGCGGTGCGGGTCGAGCCGGTCGGCCAGGGCGGTGATGTCCTCGGCGGTGGTGCCGGGGCCGATCTTGCAGGCGACGGGGTTGGTGATGCCGGCGAGCAGCCGCACATGGGCCCCGTCGGGCTGGCGGGTCCGCTCCCCGATCCAGGGCAGGTGCGCGGAGCCGAGGTACTGACCACCGCCGGACGCCCGCCGCAGCATGGGCAGTTCGTAGTCGAGCAGCAGTGCCTCGTGGCTGGTCCACACCTGTTCGGCGGCGGGCCGGCCCTCGTTGACGGCGGTCAGCTCCCGCACGACGTCCTGGGCCGCGTGGTAGCACGTGAGGATGCGCTCGGGGTCGGCCCGCCGCTGGTCCGGGTCGGGTTCGGGGCCGTTGACCATGTGTCCGCGGAACACGGGCAGGGTGACCCCGTCGACCAGCTCGACCGGCTTGGAGCGCGGCTTGGCGAACTGACCGGCGATCCGGCCGATCCGCAGGACGGGTTTGCCGGTGACCGCGCCGACGGTCTCGGCGAGCAGGTCGAGCAGCTGCGTCTTGCTCCGTACGTGCCGGGGGGTGGACTCGGCCGGGTCCTCGGCGCAGTCCCCGGCCTGGAGCAGGTGGGCCCGGCCGGCCGCGACGTCGGCGAGCAGCACGCGCAGTCGCTCGGCGGAGTCGGCGGTGACCAGCGGCGGACAGGTACCGAGGGCGTCGCGCACCCGTTCCACGGGGCGGGCGTCCTCCCACTGGGGTTGCTGCAGGGCGAGAGACGCTTGGGTGTCCTGGGCTGTGGTGCGCACGGCTTCCCTTTGCGAGGTCGAGTCGGGGATCGACGGGCGGTCGGCTGGCGTCAGGTCGGAATTCCGTCTCGGCGCACCGTGGGAACCTCGATGCCCAGGGCCCGGAACTGCCGGCAGGGGTTCATGAATTCGCGCTGCTGCTTGATCTTCCCGTTCTCGAACAGGAAGGAGTGCAGGAAGTGATTGGTGTAGTGGCCGGGCGGATAGCCGGGGAAGAGGATCTGACCCTCGCCGTCGCACTCGACCCAGAACCGGTCGGGGTCCTGGGTGTCGAAGATCTCGACATTGGTCCAGACCCAGTCGGGGAAGCACTTGAGCGACCAGACGGCGTGCTCGCCGAGCCGGTCCCGGCCGTTGATGACGATGGGTTCGCCGGTCTCCGTGGTCCACAGACCGCCGGTGCCGTCCTCGGTGAACAGCAGGTGCCGCTCCAGCCGGTCCTGACCGCGTGTGTTCATGTACCGCGCGACGACGGCGCGGTTGTGTTCGCGTGTCTCGTGCTCGTCGGACATGCCTCGTCTCGCTTTCCGTCACTGGAAGGTGGTGCCGCCGCGGTCACCCTGCTCGCGCGGGGGTCGCGGGGGCGGGCCCTGGTCGTGGAGCAGGCCCGGAACGCATCACAACGGGAGGTGTTCGGTGCGGGGAGTACGGGACGGCAGTGTTCGGTTCGGGAAGTGCCGAGCGGCAGCAGTACAGGCGGGCCGCGTCAGACCATCATGCTGATGCCGCGCGGGTCCTGGCCGACCAGGGCGCTGCCATAGACCTGTTCGGGGACGCCCATGCCGAAGCCGGCGTGCCGGCTGCCGACGTGGATGTCGCGCCACAGTCGCTGGAGCGGGTTGGACGCCTCGAGCGCGGAGGAGCCGTAGAGCGTGACGATGTCGTCGACGGCCTCGCGGCACTGCTGTACGACGTGGGTGGCGTCCATGCGGTTCCGGGCCCGGGTGAGCAGGCCCGGATTCTCGCCGGCCAGGGCGTGATCGTCGACCCCGTCGGCCATCCGGCGCGCGTGGAGCCGGGCGGTGTCCAGCCGGGTGGCCGCACCGGCCAGGGCGAGCCGGGCGGTGGGCGACTCCGCCTGGTTGGCGTAGGTGGTGCCCGCCACCCGGCGGGTGCCGGCGTGTTCCAGGGCGTAGTTCAGGGCGGCGTCGGCGCCGCCGAGGAGCGAACCGATCAGACCGACCATGAAGACGCCGGTCAGGCTGTTGCGGTAGAGCCGGTCCGGGGGGACCAGTCCGTCGGTCTCACCGTCGAGCAGGGGCTTGTAGGGAAGCAGCCGGTGGTCCGGGACGAAGACGCGGTCGGCCACCACCGTGTTGCTGCCGGTGCCGCGCATCCCGACGTAGTGCCAGGTGTCGCGCACCGTCACATCGGCGGCGGGCATCAGCGCGAAGTGCGGCTGGAGGCCGCCGCCGGTGTCCGTCAGGACCAGTCCGCACGTCCACTCCGCGTGCAACGAGCCGGAGGCGTAGGGCCATTCGCCGGTGACGCGGATTCCGCCGTCCACCCGCTCCACGGTCCGCACGGGCGCGCCCAGGATGAGCGCGGTGCGGGCGTCGGGGTCATCGCCCCAGACCTCCGTGCGTGTGCGGTCGGGGAAGAGCGCGACCACGAAGTTGCCGACGTTCAGCACCCCGGTGACCCAGGAGGCCGAGACGCAGCCGCGGCCCAGCTCGGTACAGACCTCCAGCAGCGTCCGTACGGCGGTCTCGTGGCCGCCGTGGCTCCCGGGCACCAGGAGCCGGGTCAGGCCGGCGCCGGTGATCTCGGCCATGACCTCGTCGGACAGCCGACGGGCCCGGTCGCTCTCCGCCGCGTGTTTCCAGAGTTCCTCGCGGAGTCCGGCGGACCGTTTCACCAACTCGGCTGCCTGCGCGTCTACGTTATTCCCTGAACCGCGCAATTTCTTTTTCCTTCCGGATTATCGGGACACTGAAGCCCCGGTGCGGATGTCGCTCCGGACGATTGGCGGTCCGTTTCCTCCGGCCGCCCAGGCATCGTACGTGGGCCCGTTCAACACAGCCACCCCCGGCGAATACGAGGGAGCGACGTTCCGATAGTCTGCATTCCGCTTCCCGGTCGCTGCGGCATCGGCCCACAGAGATAAGCGGAATACATAATTCACACCCACGGCCCCGCCCGCTGGTCCGGTGCGGCCCGTGTTCAACCGAGGAGATTCCTCGGTTGAACACACGGCGTCGCAGGCCCGCACGCCTTACGCGGTTCCCGGCGCTGTGGTAATTCCTTTGGTCCGGCAGGACCGTACGCCCGGCCCATCCACCAGGAGACTGGCATGAGTGAGAGTGCCCAGAAGTCCTACGATTACGCGACCGCCGACTTCAACGCCATATATCGCGGGGGTGAACTCCTCGGAGACGCCGGCATCACCCGAGTGCCCTGGGACGTCGGCGAACCCCAGCCCGGTGTGATTGAATTCGAGCGGCGCGGGCGAATTCGCGGTGACGTGCTCGACGCCGGCTGCGGCCTCGGTGACAACGCCGTCTTCCTGGCCGCCCGCGGCTATCGTGTGACCGCGGTGGACGCCGCGTCCACGGCGATCGAGCGGGCCGTCGAGCGGGCGGCCGGCCGGCCCGGCGGAACGGACATCGACTTCGCCGTGGCCGACGCCACCAGTCTGACCGAGTACACGGGCCGCTTCGACACCCTGCTGGACAGCGCCCTGTTCCACACGCTCGATGCGGACGGCCGACGGCGCTACGCCGCCGCGCTGCACCGGGCCGGCCGGCCCGGCGCCTGGCTGGACATGCTGTGCTTCGCGGCGGTCCCCGGTGGCATGCCCGAACCGCTGTCCGTCAGCGAACAGACGGTCCGTCAAGTCCTGACCGACGCAGGCTGGACGGTGACGGAGCTGACCCAGGCAGTCTACTGGGGTGTGGCCGAGGCCACCCGGACCTTCCTGGCGAAGACCGGCACCCAGGTGGAGATCGACGACAAGGGACGCACCCTGCTGCCGGTCTGGTCCGTGCTGGCTGAACGCTCCTGATCCCCCGGCCGGGGGCGCGGCCCGGACCCGGCGGGTGGCCCGCCGGCCCGCCCGTCGCCCCGCACTCTTCACGAAAGAAGGTCTGCCGATGACGACGACCGTCAAGCCCGTCAAGCTGGATCTGGCCCGGCTGGAAGCGATGGCGGAGTCCGACTACTACAACCCGTACACGATCTTCGACTGGCCCGAGACCCTCGGAACGGACCGGCCCTGGATGAGCGAGGACCTGGTCACGCTGGCCGGGACCGAGGAGTGGGAAGCGCTGTCGCGTGAGCAGCAGCTCGCCCTGACCCGCCACGAGGCGGTGCACTTCTTCAGCCTCAACGTGCACGGTATCCGCGAGCTGCTCAGCGAGGTCGTGCTGCGCATCCACACCAAGACCTACGCGGACGCCTCGGAGTTCCTCCACCACTTCATCGGGGAGGAGAACGAGCACATGTGGTTCTTCGGGACCTTCTGCCTCAAGTACGGCGGCAAGGTGTACCCGGCGGTCCCGCAGGTCGGCCCGGGCGTGGTCGAGGGGGTGGGCGAGGCCGCGATCGAGCTGATCATCTTCGCCCGCATCCTGATCTTCGAAGAGCTGGTCGACTACTTCAACGCCCGGATGGCCACGGACCAGGCGCTGCCGCCCATCGCGCGGGAGATCAACCGGGTCCACCACCAGGACGAGAGCCGGCACGTCGCCTTCGGGCGGCACCTGTTCACCCAGCTCCTCGACCAGGTCAAGGAGAGCCGGCCGGAGGACATCCCGGTGCTCGCCAAGTACCTGGAGACGTACCTCGAGTACAGCGTCCGCAGTCTGTACAACCCCGCTGTCTACCGCGACGCCGGTCTCGAACAACCGCTGGAACTGCGCCGCCGACTGCTGGAGCACCCGGCCCGCCAGGCGGCGCACAACGACATCCTCAACCGCACCCGGAAGTTTCTCGCCCGCAACGGCCTTCAGGTTCAGGGAGCCACGGCATGAGCGACGACAAGATGACCAGGATCCTCACCTTCATCCACCAGCGCAATCCGGAGGTGGGCGAGCTGAACCTGGACGACGACCTGATCGACCGCCGGGCGGTCGACTCACTGGCCTTCGTCGAATTCCTTTACTTGCTCGAGGAATTGAGCGGTGAGCAGATCGACCCGGAGGAGATCGACGTCCAGGACTTCCGCACCCTGCGGGCCATCGACAAGCGCTTCCTGCAGGGGGCGGCGAACTGATGGGGACCGCCACCGGGACGACCGACAACGGTCTCGGGGTTCTCGGCGCGGACGAGCTGCGACTGCTGCGCGCGTTCGACTCGCTGGCATTGTCCTGGGCGCACCAGTGGGAAGCCCAGGAGCGCCGGTACCCGTTCCTGCTGAGCCCGCGCGACCTGGAGGCCATCGACTACTACGAGAACTTCCCGCACCTGGGCCTGGCCGCGGTCGCCGCCGACCCCGAGCGGCTCACGGCGCTGCGGGCCGGGGCGCAGTCCCCGCTGGAGCAGTTGCCGGCCGGCGTTCTCGGCGACGCGTCACTGGCCCTGCCGTCCGCCGCCTGTTATTCGGTGTACTTCCATCTGCGGGACCAGACCCTGACCGCGGCGGAGAACCGATTCACCACGGTGGCCACCTGCTTCCGCAACGAGACGCACTACGAGGGGCTGCGCCGGCTGCTCGGCTTCAGCATGCGGGAGATCGTGTTCGTCGGTTCGGCCGACGGTGCCCAGGAGCACCTCAAGCGGGCCAAGGAGCAGGTGCTGGGCCTGGCCGACCGGCTCGGTCTGGCGATGTCGACCGAGGTGGCCACCGACCCCTTCTTCGACCGGAACGGCTCGCGGGCCACGATGCAGCGGCTGTTCCCGGTGAAGGAGGAGTTCGTGGTGGACGGCCTGGCCATCGGGTCGGTGAACTACCACCGCAACTTCTTCGGGGAGCGCTGCGCGATCTCCCTGCCGGACGGCTCGCCCGCCTCCACCAGCTGCCTCGCCTTCGGCCTGGAGCGGTGGGTGCACGTGTTGACCGCCCGGTTCGGGGACGCCCGGTCGGCCGCCGAGGCTGTCCTCGACGCCGTCTGAGCCCCGCCTGCCCGCGGCGCCGCATCAGGGCCGCGGGCCGAGCCGGCCGGTCCTCACGTGCCGGCCGGCTCCCTCCCCCTCCCCGCCCGCCTCCCGTCGAAAGTGAGCCGATGACCGACACGACCGTCGACGACGCCCTGGAGACCGGCACGGTCCAGGTGACCGACGACATCCACATCGCCTACGAGCGACGCGGATCCGGACCCGACATCGTCCTCGTCAACAACTTCTTCATGGACCGCAAGTCCTGGCGGTCGTACACCGCGAACTTGGCCTCGACGGCCCGGCTCACCGCGTACGACCTGCGCGGCCAGGGCGACTCGAGCCCCCACCCCGGGGAACCGGTGTGGGAGGACCACATCAGCGACCTGAAAGCCCTGTTCGACACGCTGGGGCTGGAGAAGGCCATCCTGCTGGGCACGTCGTTCTCGACGCTGATCTGCCGGGACTTCGCCGTGGCCCACCCGGACCGCGTGCAGGGCCTGATCCTGGCCGGCCCGGCGATGAGCCCGCACGGCCCGCAGCGCCTGCGCCGGATCACCAAGTCCTGGCTGAAGACGCTGGACACCTCCGGACTGGGCGTCCTCTACGAGCAGTTGTACCCGCTCGTCTCGGGTGACCTGGCCGTGGAGTCGGCGGGGCCGATCGGGTTCCTGGGCCGCAAGCAGAACTTCCTCGGCATCCACACCGTGGAGTCCCTGCGCGCCGGGCTCGCGGTGTCGGTGAAGGCCCCGCTCGATCCGCAGATCACGACCGAAGTGCGGCAGCCGACGCTGCTCTTCGTCGGCGGCGACGACTTCTCGCTGAGCGCCCACGCGGTACAGGAACTGGTCGGACTGCTGCCGGACGCCACCACCGTGACCGTGCCGCACGGTGGACACCTGGCCTTCCTCGAAGAACCCGAGTGGTTCCAGCGGGAGGTCGTCTCGTTCGTCGAGCGGGTGACCGGTCCGGGTGGCTGAGTCGACGCCATCGGGGTCACGCCGGCCGGGGCCCCCGCATCCGGGGCTCCCGCGCACATGGCTGCTCGGGAGCCCCGGGCGTTACCGGCAGGTCGTGCTGGAGAGCGTCGCGGTCGAACCGACGGGCTCCGTCGCCGCGCAGCACCGCGCCGGCCGGGTCGCGGTGGGCAGGGCGCTGCGGCGCGCGGGCAGCCCGGTGACGGCGGTGGGCCGGCGGCGCAGCGGCGCGCCCGTCGGCCCCGTCGGCTTCCCCGCCTCCGTCACCCACACCACGACCCTCGCGGTCGCCGCCGTCGCGCCGGGCGCCCACGGCGTCGGCGTCGACCTGGAGCCGCGCTGCCCCGATGTACGGCTGCACCGGTTCCTGCTCGACGACCGGGAACGGGAGTCTCTGTGGCCGGACGGCGATCCGGCCGGTCTGCGGCGGTTGTTCGCCGCCAAAGAGGCCGCTTTCAAGGCGCTGACTGACTGCCACCGGGCCCATGGTGGGCTGTTCTGGCGGGTTCGCCTGTACGCCCAGGAGGACCGGCTGTGGGCGCGGGCCGGTGACCGTTTCGCGCTGGTCGAGGACCTGGTGACGCCCCTGTTCGCGTTCGCGGTGGCCGTCGGCGCCGACCCGCCACCCGGTCTGCCGGACGCCCGGCCGCAGCGCCGCTTCGGAGCAGTACCCGCCCGACCACCCCGAACCATAACCAAAAGTTCGGTCTCCCCAAAAAACTAGGTCTTGGACTTCTGATCGCATCGCCGGAAACATGAAGGTGACGACGGTGCCGCTGCAAACCCCCGTCAGCGGCACTGTCGTCCTCACACGAAAGGAACGGATGGTGCCCCCTGTCCTCGAACCTCGCCCCTCTCAGGAGGACTTGGCCGTGGCCGCCGACCGGCTGGCCGCGAGTGTCAGGGGACCGCTGTTCACGGCGGCCTCGGACGGCTACGACGAGGAGCGCGCCCGCTACCAGACCCACCGGCCGCACCGCCCGGCGGTCGTCGTCGGCGCGGCCGAGCCGAAGGACGTCCAGCTGGCGGTGGAGTTCGGCGCCGCGCACGGCCTTCCCGTGGGCGTACAGGCCACCGGTCACTGCCCCGCGCTGCCGGCCGGCACCGGCGTCCTGGTCAGCACCCGCCGCATGGACGAGGTACGCATCGACGCCGGGGCCCGGACGGCGCGCCTGGGCGCGGGAGTGGCCTGGCAGCAGGTGGTCGAGGCCGCCGCCGTGCACGGGCTGGCCCCGCTCAACGGCAGTGCCCCGAACGTCGGCGCGGTCGGCTACACCCTCGGCGGCGGAATCGGGCTGCTGGCGCGGAAGTACGGCTACGCGGCCGACCATGTCCGCCGGATCGAGGTCGTCACCGCGGACGGCAGGCTGCGGGACGTCACCGCGGACGGTGAACCGGACCTCTTCTGGGCGCTGCGCGGCGGCCGGGACAACTTCGGCGTCGTCACCGCCCTGGAGGTCGACCTGGTCCCGGTCGAGCGCCTGTACGGCGGCGGTCTCTACTTCGACGGCGCCGCCGCGCGGGAGATCCTCGGCGCCTATCTCCGCTGGACCAGGACGGTGCCGGAGGAGATGACCTCCTCCCTGGCACTGGTCCCGCTGCCGGACCTGCCCTCGCTGCCCCCTCCCCTGCGCGGCCGGTACGTGGTGCACGTGCGGATCGCCTTCCTCGGCGACCCGGCGGCCGGGGAGCACCTGATCGCCCCGCTGCGTGCCCTCGGCCCGCGCCTGGCCGACTCGGTGCGCGAGCTGCCGTACACGGAGTCCGGCACGATCCACAACGACCCCGTCCCTCCCGCGGCCTACGTCGGCACCAACGCCATGCTCAGGGACCTCGACGAGGAGACGGTCGGCACCGTTCTCGCACTCGCCGGGCCGGACGCGCCGATCACCAGCGTGGTGGAGGTGCGTCACCTCGGCGGCGCGCTCGCGCGGGTGCCGCGGGAGGCGAACTGCGTCGGCAACCGCGAGGCCGGCTATCTGCTCGCGGTGCTCGACCGGGTCACCGAGGACGACGCCGACGCCGTGCGGGCGGCGCACAGCGGGCTCATGGACGCCCTGTCCTCGCTCACCACCGGGCGCTGCCTGAACTTCCTCTACGGCGCCAACGCCACCGCCGACGAGGTCAGGCTCGCCTACACACCCGACGACTACCTGCGGCTCCGCCGGATCAAGGCCGCATACGACCCCGGAAACCTCTTCCGGTTGAACCACAACATCCCCCCCGCTCCCGCCCCGCGGTAGCAGACCGCCCCGACCGCTCGGACAGCAGAAGGAACGATGATGGAAAAGAAATGGTGGACCCTGTTGGGGGTGTGCGGCGGGACGTTCATGCTCCTGCTGGACACCACCATCGTCTACGTCGTCATGCCCGACGTGCAGCAGGACCTGGAAGCGAGCTTCGCCGATCTCCAGTGGGTGATCGACGGGTACGCGCTGGCCCTCGCCGCCTTCCTGCTGACCAGCGGCACACTGGCCGACCGGTTCGGCCGCAAACGTCTCTACGCCCTCGGCGTGGGTGTGTTCACCCTCGCCTCCCTGCTCTGCGGTGTGGCGCAGTCCCCCCTGATGCTGATCCTGTCCCGGGTGCTGCAGGGCATCGGCGGATCGATCATGTTCGCCACCGGACTCGCCCTGCTCGCGGGCAGCTTCCAGGGCAAGGAACGCGGCATGGCGTTCGGCGTGTGGGGCATGATCACCGGTCTGGCCTCCGCCATCGGCCCGGTGGCCGGCGGTCTGATCTCCAGCGGCATCAGCTGGCGCGGCATCTTCCTGATCAACGTGCCGATCGGCGTGGTGGTCTCCCTGATCATCGCCCTGCGCGTCGACGAGTCGAAGTCGCCCTTCGCCCGACGGCTGGACTGGCCCGGCTTCGTCCTGCTCACCGGCGGCCTCGCCACCCTCATCTACGGCCTCATCCGCGCCGGCGAGACCGCGTGGAGCGACTCCCGTGCGGTGACCGGACTGACCCTCGGCGGTGTGCTGCTGATCGCCTTCCTGGTCGTCGAGGGACGCTCCGCGGAGCCCATGTTCGACCTGCGGCTGTTCCGCATCCCCACCTTCGTCGGCGGCTCCATCGCCGCGTTCGCGATGAACGGCTCGCTGTTCGCGATGTTCCTGTTCCTGGCCATCTACTTCCAGGAGGCCCTGGACTACTCCTCCCTGGAGACCGGTCTGCGGCTGCTCACGGCCTCGCTCTCGATGCTGGTCGCCTCCCTGATCGCCGGCCGGCTCAGCGCGAAGATCCAGCCCCGCTACATGATCGGCGGCGGCCTGGTGCTGGTGGGTGCAGCGCTGCTGCTGATGGGCGGGATCAACGAGTCGACCGGCTGGGAGCACTTCATTCCCGGTCTGGTGCTGGGCGGCCTCGGCGCCGGACTGGTCAACCCGCCGCTCGCCTCCACCGCCGTGGGCGTGGTGGACTTCTCCCGCTCCGGCATGGCCTCGGGTGTCAACGGCACGTTCCGTCAGCTCGGGGTGAGCGCCGGCGTCGCGGTGCTCGGCTCCACCTTCGCGAGCATCATCAGCAACCGCTTCCACGACGGGTTGCGCGAAGTGCCGGAGCTGGCGGGCCGCAGTGACCAGCTGGCCACCCTGACCCGTGGTGGCGAGACCGCGCAGGCGGTGCGCGCGGTGCCCGGGCAGTACGCGGAGAAGGTGCAGGACATCGCCACGACCGGGTTCGTGGACGGACTCAACACCCTGCTCGGGATCTCCGCCGGGCTGGCCCTGCTGGGCGGTGTGCTGTCGCTGGTGTTGATCCGGCCCGCCGACTTCCAGGCGGCTCAGCAGCCCCAGCCCGCCGCGACGGACGCGCCCGGCCAGTCCCCGGTGGCCGCGGAGAGCTGACGCGGGCCGACCACATGATGTCGGGGCCCGACGCCGTGGCGGCGACGGGCCCCGACGTCATGTCCAAGGGTCCGCCAGGGTCCGCCCTCACATTCCCCTCCGCCCCCGACGCCTGGCCCGCACCGGACGGCGCGGTGCCCCCTTCGGGCGACGACGGAAATGTGACGGCAGACCCTCTGGTAGGACTGCGCCGGCCGCGAACGGCAGGCGTTCACCGTCGTAAGCCGGCGCGAAGGCTTCCGCGGGCCGATGCGCTCACACTGTGTGGCACTGCGGGTGCGGACGGCCGGCGTCCGGGCCCGCCGTCCGGCCGAGGCCGCCGCCACCGCACGGGAGGGCTTCTGGGACGGTGTCCCGTCCGAGGTCACGCCGCTGCTCGAATGGCCCCAAGGCGCCGAAGAGCCCACCGACTACTGGCTCTCCGACCTGCCCGCCGACAACACCCCGTTCGCCGAACCGGTCCTCCTCGCCAAGACCCACCGGCGCATCGAGCACGACTGCCGCGAACTCGAGCACGGCCTCGGCCTGGACCACTTCGAGGGACGCAACCTGACGGAGTCCTACTGGGCCCCGCTCATCGAGGCGACGGGCTGGGCCACGGTGGTGTCGCCGAAGGACTGGCGGCAGTGCAGGAGCAGTTCGCGCAGGGCCGGGCTCTTGTTCGGCGCGGAGACCAGGGCGAGCACCGCGGGCACGTCGGCGTCGGTGATGGCCACGGTCTGCAGCCCCGGCTGCCCGGCGGTCATGGACTCGGAGAGCACCGCCACACCGAGGCCGCGCTCGGCGAGGTTCATCACCGCCCCGGGGGCGCTGGCCTGAAGGGCGATGGTCGGGGTCAGACCGAGCGAGGCGGACACCTGGTCGAGCGTCGCCCGGATGCCGGTCCCCTCGGGCAGGCAGATGATCGGGTAGGTGCTGAGTTCGGCGAGCGTGATACCGCTCTTTCCGGCCAGTGGATGACTCACCGGCACGGCGGCGACGATCGGCTCGCTGATCACCTGCCAGCCGTCCAGATCCTCCGGCGCCCGGTGGGCCGCCCCGATCAGGGCCAGGTCGACGCTGCCCTCACGGACGTAGTCGACCAGCTTGCCGGAGTCCTCCTCGAGCAGGCTGATCTCGACACCCGGGTGGGCGAGGTGGAAGCTCGACAGAGCATCGAACAACGGCTGGACCGTGCAGGCCGTGACCATTCCGACCACGAGCCTGCCGCGCACGAGGCCGTTCATCTCGTCCACCGCGTGCCGCAGCGACTCCATCGAGGACAACACGGCCTTCGCGTGGGCCAGCACCACCTCGCCGACGGCGGTCAAGGCGACATTGCGGCCGGAGCGGTCGATCAGCGTGGCCCCGAGATCGTTTTCGAGCTGGCGGATCTGCGCACTGATCCCTGGTTGGCTGATATGGACCAGCTCCGCGGCCCTCGTGAAATTGGCTTCCTGCGCCACGGCGATGAAGTACCTCAGCTGCCTGATCTCCATAACCCCAAGTTATAACACCGATCGCCACAAGCAATTGGACTTGTTCTCGGCCAACGATGGAAAATTGCCACGTTGGTACCTGACCAGCAGGAAAGGATGACTGTGTCCGAGAACGAGAAGGCCATGAAGCCGGAGGACATCACCCGCCTCTTCGTGGAGCGCGCCAACGCGGGCGACGCCGCCGGCCTCGCCGCGCTGTACGAGGAGGAGGCGGTGATGGCCTACCCGCCGGGCAGCGTCACGGTTGGCCGGGAAGCCATCCGCCAACTGTGGGAGAAGGTGCTGGCCAACGCTCCGCGCTTCGAGCCGGAGGAGCCCCTCCCGACCCTGGTCTGCGGTGACATCGCACTGACCTCCACGCCGCCGAAGGACGGCGCAGGCGCCCGCGCTCAGGTGGTCAGGCGGCAGGCCGACGGCAGTTGGCAGCGCGTCATCGACCAGCCGGAGTTCCGTCCGCCGACGAGCTGACGGCCCAACGGTTCCGGCCATCCGCGCCTGGGCGCCACCGGCCGTAGCGGCAGGCGCCCAGCGTCCGGAAGGATCTCGTCTCCGGCCGAAAAGCATGTTGTCCCGACCGGGACACGACATTCGTCTGCGTGACGTGCTCGTCACGCGTTGACGTCACACATTCACCGGATTTAAGGTGCACGGCGGCAGGTTTGGGGCCACACGGGGGAGGCTCTACGCAGTGGTCAGTTCTGCATGGCTCCATTTTCCGGCCCGACGACCCATTTCCGCCATCCAGCGGCCTGTTATTGTCGCCCGGCGGACCGTTGTCGCGATCCGCCTTCCTCAACCCGGCCCGCTCGGCCCGCGATGGCTTTCGCCGCGGCGCCGCATCGGCGGCCGGGCTTTCGCGTGTCACCGCCCCGTTCCCGCCACCGGCGTTCCGGCCGCGGGAGACGACCGCTCGCGACCACCGTCTCCGGCGGAGATCTCACCTCCGGGGCGGCATCCGCCGCTGACCCGACCCTGACACGCGCGTCAATCTCTCATCTTTGTTTATTTCGCAGGCACATCGGAATAGGAGATTGAGAATGACTGTGACTGATTTCCGAGCGGCCCGCCCCGCAGACCCCGCAATCTGCGAAACGGCGGAACTCTGGAACGCTTTGGCGGACAGTCTGCCGGTCGAGCGGGCACCCATCGACTCGTTGTCCACCGATGACTCCCCGCGCGTTTCCGGTGAGAACGAGGAGCACATCCGCCATCTCGCCCAGTGTGAAGCGCCGCTGCCGCCGATCATCGTCCACCGCGCGACCCGCCGCGTCATAGACGGCGTGCACCGGCTGCGCGCCGCACGCCTCAACGGCCGGACCCACATCGACGTCCAGTTCTTCGACGGAGACGCCAAGGAGGCCTTCCTGCTCGCGGTGGAGCGCAACGCCCGCCACGGCCTGCCGCTCACCCGCGCCGACCGCAACGCCGCAGCGCTGCGCATCATCCGCTCGCACCCCGACTGGTCGGACCGCATGATCGCCGTCGCCACCGGGCTGTCGCCGAAGACCGTGGGCGCCATCCGCCGGCGTTCAAGTGACGCGATTCCTCAGTTGAACGCCCGCATCGGGCGCGACGGCCGGTCCCGGCTGGTCGACAATTCCGAGCAGCGTCGGCTGGCCGGCGAGTACGCCCGCGCTCATCCGCAGGCCAGCCTGCGCGAGATCGCCCGGGAGAGCGGCCTGTCCCTGGCCACCGCGCGCGACGTGCGCCAGCGCGTGCAGGACGGCGTGAGTCCCACTCTTCCCAGAAAGACCGGGGGCACACCGGCGGCGCCCCCGGTGGCCCCCGCGCGGGACTCCGGGTCCGCGGTCCCCGACTTCGCCCTGGCGGAGACCCTGATGATGCTGAAGCGGGACCCCTCGATCCGGCTGACCGAGCATGGGCGGTTCCTGCTGCGGCTCCTGGACACCCACGCCCTGGCCAACCGACGGTGGGAGGAACTCGTGAACCGAATACCCGCCCACTGCGCCGCCAAGGTGGCTGCCGCGGCGCGCGAGTGCGCGGCGTCGTGGGGGGATGCGGCGCAGCAACTGGAGGAGCGGGCCCGCGCGGTCGACGGCCGGGGACCGACGAACACGGTCGCCTGATTCCACGGCCTGCGGAATCCCTCGCCGCGGCCGTCGAATTCAGCGGCCCTCGTGGAATCGAGAAGAAGTGCCTATGCTCTGCACATGACAATTCTGGTGACCGGGGCCACCGGCAAGACAGGCCGTCATGTGGTGCGGGAACTCATTTCCGCGGGAGCCGAAGTACGCATTCTGACCCGTCATCCGGAAGAGGCCGACGTGCCGTCCGGGGTGACGGTCGTGCGTGGTGATCTGACCGCGCCGGAAAGTCTGCACGCAGCGCTCGACGGAGTGACTTCCGCTTTTCTTTTCCCCGTTCTCGACGCCATCCCGGCATTCGCCGAGACGGCGAAGCGTGCCGGGGTACGCCGGGTGGTGCTGTTCACCGGGGCCTGGGCGGCGGGGCTCACCGCCCGGGACCGCGGCTCCTGGGTCTACCCGCGATACCGGGCCGCCGAGGCGGCACTCGCCGAGAACGGTCCCGAAGAGTGGACGGTACTGCGACCGGCTCCGTTCGCCACCAACGCGCTGTGGTGGGCCCCTGGCGCACGGGCAGACGGCGTGGTGCGGCTACCGCACCCGGACGCCGTCTGCCCAGTGATCCATGAGGCCGACCTCGCCGCGGCGGCCGTCCGCGCCCTCCTCACGGACGGGCACCACGGCAGGCACTACACCGTCACCGGACCCGCGCTCGTCTCGCAGGCCGAGCAGGTGGCGGCCATCGGGCAGGCGACGGGTCGCCCGCTGCGCGTGGCGCGCATCGAGCCGGCGACCTGGCGGTCCGAGGCCGAACGGTTCCTGCGGCCGGGCATCGTCGGCGACCTGCTCGGCGAGTGGTCCGAGACGGAGCGCGACCCGGCCACCGCCCTGCCGGTCACCTCGGCCGTGCCGGACCTGACGGGCCGGCCAGCCCGTACCTTCACCCAGTGGGCCGCCGATCACGCCCGCGCCTTCGGCTGAGACCGGCCCGCTCCCCCGCCTTCGCCATGCAGCCGCCGGATCGCCATCCCCGGCCTGCGACCCCGGCCCGAAAGGACGGTCATGGAGTACACCCACCTCGGCCGCAGCGGACTGCGTGTCTCCCGGCTCTGCCTGGGCACGATGAACTTCGGTGTGCACACCGAGGAGTCCGAGGCGCACCGCATCCTGGACGCCGCGCTCGACGCGGGCGTCAACTTCGTGGACACCGCCGACCTCTACGGCTGGCCGGAGCACCCCGGCCTGACGGAGACGGTCATCGGCAACTGGCTCGCGCGGGGCGGCGGCCGCCGCGAACGGACCGTGCTCGCCACCAAGGTGTACTCGGACATGGGCTCCTGGCCCAACGAGGGCGGGCTCTCCGCCCTGCACATCCGCCGTGCCGTCGAGGCCAGCCTGCGCCGGCTGCGCACCGACCACATCGACCTCTACCAGATGCACCACGTCGACCGGTCCACGCCCTGGGAGGAGATCTGGCAGGCGATGGAGGTCCTGGTGGCCCAGGGCAAGATCGTCTATGTCGGATCCAGCAACTTCGCCGGCTGGCACCTGGCCGAGGCGCAGGAGTCGGCCCGCGCGAGGCACCTGCCCGGACTGGTCAGCGAGCAGTCGCACTACAACCTCCTCGAACGCACCGTCGAACTGGAGGTCGTACCGGCCGCGCAGCGCTACGGGATCGGCCTGCTGCCCTGGTCACCGCTGCACAGCGGCCTGCTCGCCGGGGTGCTGCGGGACGAGCGGCGCGGGGTCAGGCGCACAGCCGCCCGCGCCGCCGCCGCGCTCGCGACGCGGCGCCCGCAGATCCAGGAGTACGAGGACTTCGCCGCCGAACTGGGCGAGGAGCCGGGCCACGTCGCGCTGGCCTGGCTGCTCGCCTGCCCGGCCGTCACCGCGCCCGTCGTAGGCCCCCGCACGCTCGACCAGCTGCACGGCGCGCTGGGAGCGCTGGACGTGGTGCTGGAACCGAAGGCCCTGGCCCGGCTCGACGAGATCTTCCCCGGCCACCGGCCCGCCCCCGAGGCGTACGCCTGGTGACCGGCCGGTCCCGCACCGGTCTCCGCCGTACAGGACGGCCCCGCACCGCCCGGTTCGGTCCGATCTGCTTCGGGCCGCCCCGCTCCGTAGTGCTCCGGCGTCCCGTCCCGCTCCGCTTCGTACAGACCGTCAGCAGCCGCTGCGAACCCGAGGGAGTCCCATGCCCCGCCGCCTGTTCACTTCGGAGTCCGTCACCGAGGGCCATCCCGACAAGATGGCCGACCGGATCAGCGACGCGGTCCTCGACGCGCTCCTGGCGCGGGACCCGCGCTCGCGCGTGGCCGTGGAGACGCTTCTCACCACCGGCCAGGTGCACGTGGCCGGTGAAGTGACCAGCAGCGCCTACGCGGACGTGCCCGGCCTCGTCCGCGACGCCGTGCTCGACATCGGCTACGACGCGTCGGCGAAGGGCTTCGACGGTGCCTCCTGCGGTATCTCGGTCTCCATCGGCGCCCAGTCCCCCGACATCGCGCGCGGTGTCGACACCGAGGACGCGGACGCCGATCCGCTGGCCGCACAGGGCGCCGGCGACCAGGGCCTGATGTTCGGATACGCGACGGACGAGACACCGGAACTGATGCCGCTGCCGATCCGGCTCGCCCACCGGCTGGCCCAGCGCCTGGCCGGGGTCCGCCGCGACGGGAACATGCCCTACCTGCGGCCGGACGGCAAGACGCAGGTCACCGTCGAGTACGACGGCGACCGCGCGGTCCGCCTCGACACGGTCGTGGTCTCCGCGCAGCACGCGTCGGACGTCGCCATGGACCTGCTGGTGCCCGAGATTCGCCGGAACGTCGTCGACGTGGAGCTGGCGCGGCTGGCCGAGGACGGCATCGGCATCGACACGGACGGGTGCCGGTTGCTGGTCAACCCCACCGGCCGGTTCCACATCGGAGGTCCGATGGGCGACGCGGGGCTGACCGGCCGGAAGATCATCATCGATACGTACGGGGGCATGGCCCGGCACGGCGGCGGCGCGTTCTCCGGCAAGGACCCCTCCAAGGTGGACCGCTCGGCCGCGTACGCGATGCGCTGGGTCGCGAAGAACGTCGTGGCGGCGGGGCTGGCCACGCGCTGCGAGGTCCAGGTCGCGTACGCGATCGGCAAGGCCGAGCCCGTCGGCCTGTTCATCGAGACCTTCGGCACCCACACGGTCGGCCCCGAGGTGATCGGGAAGGCGATCGACGAGGTCTTCGACCTGCGCCCGGCCGCGATCATCCGCGACCTCGACCTGCTCCGCCCGATCTACGCCCGGACCGCCGCGTACGGCCACTTCGGCCGGGAACTGCCCGAGTTCACCTGGGAACGCACCGACCGCGCCGCCGACCTGCGGGCCCTCGTCGGACTGTGACACGGCCTGAGCGGCCGTCCCGGGCACGCGGTGCGTGCCCGGGACGGCCGCTCAGCCGTTACCGGTCAGGGACCGGGCGATGTCGTGCAGGGCGGCGGTGGCGCGCCGGTGCAGTCCCTCTCCGAAGGTGACGCGCGTGACGCCGAGCCGGCCCAGTTCGGCGGGGTCCGGACCGCCGGGCCGGTGCAGGGCGTTGAGCGGGACGGCGACGGCGCCGGCGAGTTCGGGCAGCAGCGGCACCGGGGCCAGGATCGGGTACACCACGTCCGCGCCGGCCTCCGTGTACAGCAGGGCGCGGCCGATCGCCTGCTCGGTGCCCTGGTCGCCGTGCAGGTAGCTGTCCACCCGGGCGTTGACCACGAGCCGGCCGCCGGCCACGGCCGTGACCTCCGCCAGCCAGTCGGCGTGCGCGCGGGCGTCCTTGAGCGTGCCCGTGCGGTGGTCGGTGTCCTCCAGGTTGCAGCCGACGGCTCCGACGGCGAGCAGCCGCTCCACCAGTTCCGCGGGCGGCAGCCCGTACCCGTCCTCGACGTCCACGGTGACCGGGACGTCGACGGCACGCACGACCCGGGCGAGCGCGTCGAACATCTCGCCGGCCGGGGTCTCGCCGCCGTCGCGGTACCCGAGCACGGCGGCGACCGCGGCGCTGGAGCTGGCCAGCGCCGCGTACCCGGCCTCCGCGAACACGCGGGCGCTCACCGCGTCCCAGACGTTGGGGATCACCAAGGGATCGGCCGGGTCGGTCCGCTCGTGCAGGTCGCGGAAGAGGTCGGTACGGGTGGTGGGGGTGGTCATGGGCTGTCTCCTGGGGCTGGGTGAAGGCCGCCGCGCCGGGCTGTCCGGCCCGGGGCGACGGGAAAGACGCGTCCACCCGGCGGTCGGCGGGGTGGGTACGGTGGCCGCGCGGGCGGCCCGGACCGGCCGGGGCCGGTCCGTGGGTGTTCTAGCGTTTCAGAGCACGGCTCACCAAGTCGGCCGCGGCACCGGTGTAGTGGGCCGGGTCGAGGAGCGCGGTCAGTTCGTCCGGGCCGAGGACCCCGGCCAGCTCCGGCAGGGTCGCCAGGACGTCGGCGAGTGGTGTTCCGTCGGCCGCGGCCCGCGCGGAGGCGTCGGTCAGCAGTTGCCGGGCCGGTGCCTTGCCTAGCCGGGGCGCGAGGACCGCGGCGAGCCGCTCGGAGACGATCTGGCCGCCCGTCAGGTCGAGATTGGCCCGCATCCGGTCGGCGTGCACGGTCAGGCGGCGGGCGAGATCCACCGCCGTGTGCGCGGCGCCACCCGCCAGGCGCAGGGCCTCCCGCAGCAGAGTCCACTCGGCGTGCCAGGCACCGGCGGACCGCTCGTCCTCGGTGGTCAGGCACTGGGTCAGCCCGGCGGCCAGCACCGGGACCTGGAGGGCGGCCGAACGGATCAGGGTGGCGAGCACCGGGTTGCGCTTGTGCGGCATCGCGGAGGAGGCGCCCCGGCCGGCCGGGGCGGGCTCGGCCACCTCGCCGATCTCGGTACGAGTCAGCACCTGCACGTCCGCCGCCATCTTGCCGAGGCCGGCCGCGGTGTGCGCGAGCGCGTTACCGAGGTCGGCGACCGGGGTGCGCAGCGCGTGCCAGGGCAGCACCGGCCGGGCCAGACCGGTCTCCTCCGCGAAGGCGGCGGCCAGCGCGTCGGCGTAGCCGCCCGGGTCGGCGGCCCCCGGCGCACCGTCCAGGTGGGCGTACTCCAAGTATCCGGCGAGGGTGCCTGCGGCGCCGCCCAGCGCCACCGGGAGCCCGTGGTCCAGGATCCGCTCAAGCCGTTCGGCGGCGTCCAGGACCAGGGACCGCCAGCCCGCCGCCTTGAGCCCGAACGTGGTGGGCACCGCGTGCAGGGCCAGGGTGCGGCCGGCCATGACGGTGTTCCGGTGCGCCCCGGCGAGGCGGCCCAACTCCTCGGCGGTGGTGCGCAGATCGGCGACGACGAGGCCCAGCGCGCGGGCCGCGACCAGCATGGTCCCGGTGTCCAGGATGTCCTGGCTGGTGGATCCGCGGTGCACGTACTCGGCGGCGGCCGGGTCCGCCTCGGCCACCACGGCGGTGAACGCGCGTACCAGTCCGACCACCGGGTTGGCCGTCTCGCGGGCCGCCAGAGCGAGCGCGCGGGCATCGAGCAGGTCGGCGTCGGCTGCCTCGGTGATGGCGGCGGCGGCCGCGGCGGGCAGGGCCCCAAGCCCGGCCTGGGCCCGCGCCAGCGCGGCCTCCGCGTCCAGCATGGCCTGCAGCCAGGCCCGGTCCCCGGTCGCCTCCTCCACCGGGGTGCCGGCCCGCACCGGGGACAGCAGGCCGCAGTCGAGGCCGAGGGCGCCGCGCGTCATGCGGTCACCTCCGCCGGTCCCGCGCCGGCTACCCGCGCGGTCGCGTCCGCCGGTCCCGCGCCGGTCACTTGCGGCGCCACCTCCACCGGTCCCCCGTCGGCCACTCGCGGCGTCGCGTCCGCGGTCCGGGCCGGCAGCGACAGTACGGCGTGGGCGATGGCGTCGGCGTCCTCCAGGGTCACCGAGCCCACGCCCGGACGGATACCGGCCGCCGTCACCCAGTGCACGGCCTCGGTGGGCACGCCGTAGGCGAAGCGCCGCGGGTGGGCCCGGCCGGCGGCGTCCACGAGACGGTACGGGCGCTCCGTGACGTCGAGTCCGCCGGTCTCGTAGCCGGTTCCCCCGGCGCCGGGTATCCGGTGCGGGCGGCACTGGCCGGTGCGCAGCAGGTGGCGCAGCAGGGGGTCGCCGGTGCGGCGCAGGTCGGGCTCGGGCAGCCGGGCCTCGACGAGCGCGGTGAACGGCGGAGTCCCGCCCGCCGCCGGCCCGGCGCCCACCACGAAGGCGGGACCGGCCGGCCCGTCGGCCACGGCGTCCACCCGCAGCCCCGGCGGCAGGATCTCGACGACGCCGGCCTCGACGAGGGCGATCAGCTCCTCGATGCGGGAGACGGGCGGCCCGATGGACAGGAAGGCGTTGAGCGGGGTGTACCAGCCCTGCAGGTCGTCCCGGTAGGAGTTGCCCTCGATGCCGGCGTGGTCCACCACGAGCCGGATCTCGTTGCGCAGGTCGCGCAGCACGTCGAGGGCGGCCTTCAGCGGCCCGCTGACGTTGCCCGCCCTGGCCTCGGCCACGTCCCGGCGCAGATGCCCGAGCAGCCAGGCGCGGTAGTCGGCCACGGAGGTGAACTCGCGGTCGCCGTAGGGCCGGGAGATGCGCTCCCAGTCCCAGCGGTCCCCCTGCCCGATGCCCGCGGCGCTCAGGAACTCCTCCTCCTGGTCGTCGGCGAGGCGCGCGTAGGCGTCGGCGAACGCCGTCGGGTCCTCTCCGCGGGCGGCCAGCAGGGCCGCGTAGTAGACGCCCTGCACCTCCCTGGCGACGAGGGGCCACAAGTCGGTTCGGAAGGAGACCCGGTCGCCGCGCCGTGCGCGTTCGCGCAGCGCCGCGACCCGCAACGGGTCGAGAAGCCGGGGCTCGTGGCGGCCGTGGGGCCCCTTCTCGTTCTCGCCGCGGGCGTGGTAGGGCACGCCGCGCCGGGAGCCGGCGAAGAGCCGGGGCTCCTCGCCGGACGCGGTGTAGACGAGCCGGCCGTCGACCCGGGTGAAGGAACCGCCGCGGCCGAGCGTGAACAGGGCCAGGTGGTCGAAGAAGTTGAGGCCGAGGCCGCGCAGCAGCACGGGCCGGCCGGGGGCGATGCCGGACAGGTCGTGGTCGGCGGGGTTGGCGGGTCCGAGATACGTCAGCCCGTGCGTGGCGGCGAAGTCGGCGAACCGCCGTGTCTCGGCGGTGGGCAGCTCGGGCAGGTGCCCCTGGGCCAGCACCACGGCGTCCAGTCCGGTCAGCCGGGTGCCGTCGTCGAGCAGCACGGTCTGCGGTGCGTCCGGGCCGGGACCGGCGTCGTCGAGGGCGACGGCCAGCGCGATGTGCACGCGGACGGTGATGTGGTCCGGGGCGGTGGCGACCAGCAGCCGGAAAACCCAGCGCAGGTAGTGGCCGTAGAAGGCGCGGGTGGGGTAGGAGTCCGGTCCCAGCGCGCGTGCCTCGGCGAGGATCCGCTCGTCCGGGCCGTCGGGAACGGGCGGGGTGAGGGTGGCGTCCGCGAGGCGGCGCGCCCACTCGTACAGGCTGGGGCCGTCCTCGACCGGGCCGGAGATGCTGACGCTGCTGTCGGTGAACACGGTGACCTGGGATGCCACCGTGTTCATGAGCAGGTGCTCGGACTGCGTGGTGCGCCAGACCCGTCCCGGTCCGGGCGGCGAGGGGTCGACGACGTGCACGGTGATGCGCTCCCGTGAGGGCGACTTGCGTTCCTGGGCGAGCAGCCGTTCCAGGACGGACACGCTGCGGGGTCCCGCCCCGACGACGCAGATCTCCGAGTGTGTGCTGTTCAAGGGTCACTCTCCGCTGGACTGTGGCGTGGGCGTGGCGGGGCCGGCGGCGGGAGGCGTGCCGGGCCGGGAACTGCCGGGGGCCGGGGTGAGGCGGATGGAGACTTCCCGCCCCGAGCCGACCGGCAGGGGCACCGAGTAGTGGTCCTCGCCGTCGGAAACCCGGTCGGGGCAGGGGCCCGTGGAGCCCAGGGCGAGGACGATCACGCCGGGCCGCATCCGCCGTTCCAGGACGGCGAGCGCGGGCAACATCGGCTCCGGGCGGCAGTCGAGCGGGGGAGGTCGACGAGGGGCGGGGCGCGGCCGAGATCGTGCGGTCCGGAGTGCCGGACCTCGGCCCACGGGGTCAGTCCCGCCGCGGTCGGCCGGGTACGGCCGTCGGCAGCCCCCGGGTACTCCTGGCAGGAGCGGGCCCGACGGTCCGCGCCGGCCAGGAGGAGCGGACTCGCATGGCCTCCCGTCAGGCCAGAGCGAGCACTCGCGGACCGGAGCCGGGCCGGCCGGGCCCGGCCGTGGGGGCCGTGCCGAACCGGTTCCAGCCGACGTCGTCGTCCCGCAGCGGTTCGGTGGCGGCCGGCCGCGAAGAGCCGGGCCGGGCCTCCGTCAGGGTGTGGCAACCGGTAATGCCGCCGTACATGACTCGCCTCCACTACCTAAAGACATCGGACAACACGGATTACGGAACTGGGCGAGCAAGCGCATGCCCCGCCGGTCCCCCGACAGAACAACCGTCGCGGCCCGGAAGGGAACAAAGAAGACCTAACATGCTTCGGGTCGGCGCACTGCCGTGAAGCGAAGGATTGAAATGGAAACAGCTCAGCGTAAAACGGGCACGGGAATCGCAGGGATGACCTCGCGGCCGAAGGGGGTCAACGCGATCGAGGAGGCAATAGCCGCCTGTTCGGACAGGCTCACACATAAAGGCGCGGACTACCGCACCACCATGCGGAATGTCGCCGAGGCGCTCAGCGGCCTGTCGCGCGCGGTCGCGGAGCAGGCGGACTGGGCACCGACGGCCCCGCGACCGGAACCCGGCGTCCGCCCCCTCCCCACGGGAAGCGGCACCGCACATTCCGCTTTTCGCTATCTGTACGGCCTTCCGGACATCAATAGCGCGATACAGAATGAGCTGGACGGGGCCCGCAGCGAGATCCTCACCGCCCAGCCGGACGGATCGCGCCCGCACGCCGTGCTGCGGGACGCACTCGCCGCGGTGCGCCGGCAGCTGGCCGCCGGCGTGGCCATGCGGACGCTCTACCAGCACAGCACGCGGTTCGACGAACCGACCAAGCAATACGTCAAGGCGGTGACGGAGTTCGGTGTCCAGGTGCGCACGCTGCCCGAGTTCTTCGAGCGGCTCATCATCATCGACCGGACGGTCGCGTTCATTCCGGGCAGCCGGGACCGCAGGACCGCCGTGCTGGTCCGGGAACCGGCACTGGTCGGCTTCCTCACCGACGTCTTCACACGGCAGTGGGACCGGGCCGAGCCTTTTCCGTTCGTTCCGGTGCGGGCCGCGGAAGCAGCCGGGGACGTCATGCCGGACATGCGCGAAACGATCCGGAAACTGCTCATCGAAGGGCGCTCGGACAAGGAGATCGCCCGTCGGCTCGGATTGAGCCTGCGTTCGCTCCAGACGCATGTGGCGCGTTTTAAGGACGATTACGGGGCGCAGCACCGGCTCCAGCTCGGGTATCTCATGGCGCTGAGCGACCAAATGCCGGGCGAGCCGGGTTCCGGTGATTCCTAGCGCCTGGAAACCGGAATGTGCCGCGGGGCTGGAGGCGGCGCGCACCGTGGGCGGAACCGTCACCGAGCAGCTGCTCACCGTTTCACTTTGGCCGCCCCTTCGCCGCGCGGCACCGAATTCCCAGGAGAAGCACGCCCATGTCACGCTACGCGCTCGCCGCGAACGAGAACCCCTTCCCGCCCCTGCCGTCGGTACGCGCGGCACTCGCGGCGGCGAGCGGCACGGTCAACCGTTATCCGGACCGTTCGGTCGCCGCGCTGACCGCGGCGATCGCCGCCCGGCACGGCGTACCGTCCGAGCACATCGCGACGGGTGCCGGGTCGGTCGGGGTGACCCAGCACCTGTTGCACTCCGCGCTGCGCGAGGGCGACGAAGTGGTCTACGCGTGGCCGTCGTTCGAGGCGTATCCGCATCTCACCGAGTTGTGCCGGGGCACGTCCGTGCGGGTGCCGCTGCGGGCGGAGCGGCACGACCTGGCGGCGATGGCCGACGCGATCACCCCGCGCACCGCGCTGGTGATCGTCTGCAATCCCAACAACCCCACCGGCACCGCCGTGACCGCCGCGGAGTTGGAGTCCTTCCTGGACCGGGTGCCGGACGGCGTCCCGGTGCTGCTGGACGAGGCATACCGGGAGTTCGTACGCGATCCCGAGGTCCCGGACGGCATCGAGCTGTACCGGAACCGGCCGGGGCTGATCGTGCTGCGGACCTTCTCCAAGGCGTACGGCCTGGCCGGTCTGCGGGTCGGCTACGCCGTGGCGCAGGAGGAGCAGGCAGCCCGGATCCGGCACGCCGCGGTGCCGTTCGGGGTGAACGGGCTCGCCCAGTCGGCCGCGCTCGCGTCGCTGGCCGCCGAGGACGAGCTGCTGGAGCGGGTGGAGGCCGTCGTCAAGGAACGCGACCGGCTGACCGGCGCGCTGCGCGCCCTGGGACCTGACGTGCCCGTGGCGACGTCGGAGGCCAACTTCGTCTGGCTGCGGCTGGGCGAGCGCACGACGGCGTTCGCCGAGGCATGTGCCGCGGCGGGGGCGGCCGTGCGCGCCTTTCCCGGCGAGGGAACGCGGATCACGGTGGGCGAGCCGGAGGCGAACGACGCCGTCCTGCGGATCGCGGCACGGTTCGTGCCCAAGGCGCGCTGACGGGTCGGCTCGGCCGCCGGGCGCCAGGGTACGGGCCTGGCGGACCCGTCCGACCGGGCGCCCGCGCTGTCCGGCACCGGGGTGCCGGACAGCGAAACCGTCCTGCGCCCGGGTGGGCCCGGGCGGCACTCGGTGGACCCGGGCGGCACCGGCACCGACAGCCGGCCCGCACCGGCATCCGCAAGGCGAGTGCAACAGGTGCGCACGGTGCCGTCGCGGCTCAGTCGCCGATCCGGCTCTTCCCTCGCGCCGGCCACGGCTCGGTGCCCGTGAGCTTCCCGGACCCGTCCACGCGGCCGGCCGCCGCCCATCGGACGGCCGGTTCCATCGCGACTCCCGCGGCGAGGAACAGCGCACCGAGAACCAGCCAGCCGCCGGTGCCCCAGGACAGGACGAGGGCGGTCAGCAGCAGCGGTCCGATGAGCCGCGCCACAGCCGTTCCGGCGCCGTAGAAGCCCTGGTACTGCCCCTGTTGGTCGGCCGGGGCGAGCGCGAAGCCGATTTCCCAGGAACCCGAGCCCAGCAGCATCTCGCCGAAGACCTGCGCGCACGCCGCGACCAGCAGCACCAGCAGCGGCAGCCAGGCCGATCCGCCGGCCGCGGACAGCGCGAAGCACAGGCAGGCAAGCAGCATCACGACGCCCGCGTGCCGCACCGCGCGTGACGCCGACCGGAGGCCGGAGACACGGGACGCCATACGCACCTGGAAGAGGACCACGGCGAGCGTGTTGAGCACGAGCAGGGCGGACACGGTCCAGCCCGGTGCCGCGGTGCGCTCCACGATCCACAACGGCAGTACGACGCTCAGCAGCGGCATGTACAGCAGCATGACCATGTTGAGCAGCGAGACCAGAGCGTAGGGGCGGTCCCGCAGCACGGTCAGACCGGAACCCGCCGGGCGGTCGTCGGTCCCGGTCCGCCCGGTCGGCACCGGCAGCCGCAACAGCACACCGGCCGCCAGGACGAAGGACAGCGCGTCCACCGCCAGCGCGGTCAGATACGCGGCCTCGCTGTCGAGCTCCAGCGCGATGCCGCCGAGCGCCGCTCCGAGCGCCAGGCCCGCGTTGACCGTCGACTGCAGGTACGCCCGCGTCTCGGTGCGCCGGGCGGGCTCCACCAGCGCTGCCAGCAGGGCCTGCCGGGCCGCCGCGAGACCGCACTGGCAGCACGTGTACAGGCACACCGCGGCCAGGAACGCGGGGTAGCCGCGGACGAAGAGGAGGGAGGCGATGGCGGCTCCCGTCGCCAGCGACATGATGATGGCGATGCCGCGCGGTCCGCGCCGGTCGGCGAGATGGCCGACCGGGACGCCGGCGACCGCGCCGAGCGCCCAGCCGACGGTGAGCGCCGCGCCGATCTGCGTCGGCGACAGCCCGATGACGCGGCTGAAGTACAGCACGGAACAGACGTAGTAGGCGCCGTCCCCCACCGAGTTGGTCAGCTGTGCCAGAGCCAGGGTCCGTGGGGGCCCTTGAGGGGGGATGATCCTGCCGAGGCCCATTCGCTTCCTTCCGCGCGGCCCGTGTCCGGCACAGGCACCCCGATGGCGTACTCACCGAAGTCTTTCCGGCTCGCGGGTGCCGCACCACCCCGACGAGGGTTCGTGTCTGGGAGCTGCCGACTTGGGAAGGATCACATAAGGAGGCAAAGACGCCGGAAGTTGACGAAGCGGCTGCCGCGGTCCGCGCCCGAACGGCCGGGAAGCAGACCGCGCACGGCGAGGCACTCGGCCGGAACCGGCCGGCGAACGGCTCAGGCGCCCTTTCCGTCGAACAGTTCCGGCCGGCCCGAAGGGACGGGCCCGGCGGGTATGACCTCGACGCGCAAGGTCTCGCGGACGAAGCGCACCGCGTCGTCCCGTTCGACCGGGGAGCCCGCGGCGATCAGGACATGGCCCATGCGCTGTCCGGACGAGGTGAGCGGGCGCACCGTGTCGCCCGGCCGCCTGCGCAGCCGGACCCGGACCACCGCCGGATGGGCGGTGACCCGTTCCGTGCCGGTGATGCCGGTGATGGTGCCGGGCGGGGCGGTGGGAAAGACCGTGGCCGCGTAGGACACGGGCCGTCGCGGCAGGTCCGGCAGCGGCAGCCCGAGCGACAGCCGCACCACGGCCTCGTACAGGTCGAAGCCGTAGGTCAGCCCGATCGCGTCGGGCAGGTAGTCGCCCGGGGTGCGCACCGCGACCTCCATGAGCACCGGGCCCGTCGTGCTCATCCGGAACTCCAGGTGCACCAGGCCGGTGCGCATACCGATGGCGCGCAGGACCCCCGACGTCAGCTCGCGGATCCGGGCCGCCGCCGCGGGGTCCGGGTCGTGGCCGCAACGGTGGACGAGCTCGACGAAGTACGGGGGCGGTGTTGTCTCCTTGGCGGTGAGGTTCTCGAAGAGCACCTCGCCCTCGCGGACCAGCGCCTCCCAACTGTACTCGGGGCCGTCCACCGCCTCCTCGACCAGGAGCTGGCCCTCACCGGCGCGGCGGGCGACGACCTCCTCGACGGCCTCGGGGGTGCGGACCAGTTCCACGCCTTCACTGCCCGACAGGTTCAGCGGTTTGACCACCACCGGCAGCCGTTCGAGCATCCACGCGCGCGCGTCGCCGATCCGGGCCACGTGCCGATGGGCGGGCTGAGGCACACCGTGCGCGCCGAACAGGGAGCGTTGCAGTGCCTTGTTGCGGGAGACGACGGCCGCGTGCAGGGACGGCCCGCGCAGGCCGTACCGCTCCTGGGCCAAAGCCGCCGCGACGACCTGCGGTTCGGCGAAGCCGATCAGGCCGTCGGGCACCCGCTCGGCGACGGCGGCCGCGACCGAGCCGGCCCAGGACTCCTCGCGGTCACCGGCCACTCGGTGGAAGCGCTCGGCGAGGTCCGTCGGCCGGTTGTCCCAGGTGGCCCCGGACTCCACGGCGCGGGCCCGCAGGCCCAGCCGGGCGGCGGCCTCCAGGTAGGGGCGGCCCATCGTGCCGACGCCGGCCAACAGCAGTTCCGCGGGCTGCGGTGCGGCGGCGGAGGCCGGGACGGCGGGCTCGGCGCTCACGGGCGGATCCTCTCGGCGGGTGCCGCCGGTTCGGCGGCGGGCGGGGCTGTGCGCAGCAGGCGGGTGACGGGTGTGACGAGCAGGGCGGCCAGGCAGAACGCCGCAGCGAGACCGACCCAGCCGGCCGGTCCCGCGGCGATCACCACGGAGGCGATCAGCGCCGGGCCGACTATGCGCTGACCGGTGCCGCCGAGGCTGAACACCGAGAGGTAGACGCCCTTCCGGTCCTCGGGGGCCCAGGCGTAGCTCAACTCCCAGCCGCCGGTGGCCTGCCACATCTCCCCGAGCGTCAGCAGGACGCAGCCCACGGCGAGGACGGCCGCGGCGGCCCAGGGTGAGCCGGGGCCGCCGGCCGCCGCCAGGGCGAGACAGCACAGGGCGAGCGCGATGCCGCCGAGGCGCAAGGAGCGGGCGGCGCCGTCCTCCCGCTCGGCGATCCGGGCGATCGGGACCTGCAGTGCGATCGACATCAGGGTGTTGACCAGCACCAGGAAGGGCAGCGCCCCGGCGGGCATCTCGGTGGCTTCGAGAGCCCACAGCGGGAGTCCCACCGACAGGATCGTCACATGCAGGTTGAGGACGCCGTTGAGGACGGTCAGCAGTCCGTAGCGCCAGTCCCGGAACCGGCGTACCGCGCTGAGCGGACCGACCTTGCGCTGGACGGTGTCGGCGCCGTCCAGTCGCAGCCGGGTCAGCATGAGGGCCGAGACGAGGAAGGCGGCCGCCGTGCCGAGGACGATGACGCGGTACGGCCACACGCTGTCGGCGGTCAACAGCGGCGCGGCCAGCAACGCCCCCACGGAGAAACCGGCGTTGCGCACGGTGCGGATGATGGCCATGGTGCGGGTGCGGTCGGTGCCCGCGACCGTTGCGGACGCCACCGCCTGGGTCATCGGCTGGGTCGCCGCCTCCGCGGCGGCCAGTGCGCAGGAGACGAGGGTGAACCCCACCAGGCCGTGGACGAGACAGAGTACGGCGAAGCCGCCGGCCCGCCACGCCTGGAGGGCGATGAGCGTGCGCCGGGCGCCGAAGCGGTCCCCGGCCGCGCCGATCGGCACGGTGGTCAGGAACCCGACCACACCGGAGATGGCGAGCCCGGTGCCGACCTCGGCAGCCGTCAGCCCCACGGAGCGCACGAAGAACACCGCGGACGCTGCCAGATACAGGCCGGTGCCGATGGCGTTGACCAGTGAGATCACCGCGAAGGCACGGCCGTTGGCGGTGGCCGGTATGTAGGCGCGCCACACGGAGCGGGTCATCGCTCCGCCCCCGTCGGCGGTTCGGCCACGGTGATGACGTCGATCAGGCCGGCCGCGTCCTTCGCCTGTCGTGCGGCGGTCGGCGCGTCCTCGGCGGTGGCGATGACGAAGCCGGCCCGTTCCCAGGAACTGGTGACGGGGCGGACGGTGGCGCCCGGCGCTACGGCGAGGTGCACCTGGAGCACGCCGTGGGCGGTGCGCGCCCTGTCGATGCCCGGCACCGCCGTGACCCTTCCGGGCGGCGGGGTCAGGAACCTTACGGCGGCACCACGGCGGGCCTGCCGCGGCTCGACCGGGCCACGGCCCTCCAGTACGTGCAGCAGGCAGCCGAGGATGTCGATGCCGTACGCCTCGTCGATCAGTACGGTGATGCCGCCGCCGGGCATCCGGCCCGCGCACTCGATCAGGTGCGGGCGGCCGTCGGGCTCCGCGAGGATCCATTCCGAGTGCAGGATCCCGGAGCGGAAGCCAACGGTCTCGGCGAGCCGGACGAGCACGTCGCGCAGCGCGGACGTGGTGGTCTCGGGCAGCGGGGCGGGCACGGTGTGGCCGGTCTCGACCGGATGGCGGGTTTCCTGGGAGTACTTGGCGGTGACGTTGACGAAGCCGACGATCCCTTCGTGGACGACGGCCTCGACGCTCACCTCGGGCCCGCGCAGCCGCTGTTCGACGAGGTGGCGGGCGGGCTCACCGTGGTGGGCGCGCAAGGTCGGCTCGTCGGCCGCCGTGGTGTGCGCCCACGCCGCGGTCACGTCGTCGTCCGGGCCGAGGAGCTGCACGCCCAGACTGGCCTGCCGGTTCGCGGGTTTGAGGACGACCTCGCCGCCGTGCGCGGCGCGGAAGGCGGTCACGTCGTCGGGGCCGTCGGCGCTCGCCCAGGCCGGCTGGGCGATGTCGGCGCCGGCCACAGTGGCCCGCAGCAGGGCTTTGTCGCGCAGGACGACGGCCGCCTTGGTGCCCGCGCCGGGCAGTCCCCACTCCTCGGCGAGCGCCGCGGCGGTGACCACCGCGTACTCGACGACCGGGACGACCGCGCGGACCTGTGGCGGGCGCGGGACGGCCGCCACGACGCGCTCGGGGTGCGTCTCGTCCTGGGTGGCGGCGGGCAGCAGGGCGGCCACGCAGGCGTGCCGCTCGGCGAGCCCGGCGAGTTCCCGGGCCGCGATGACCTCGGGCTCCTCCAGGACCAGCACGGAGTCGGCCGGCAGCAGGCCGTCCAGCTTGCCGAGCATGACGGGGCTGTGGCCCACGAGGACATGGGTGACGGAGCCGGGCACCGGGGACTCGTCGGGAACGGTGTCGATGCTGACGGCGGCGCGCACCTCGGCCTCCAGAACGTCCAGTTCCGCCACGGTCGGCGCGTCGACGAGGAAGGACACGGCCCGGTCCTCGGAGCTGCGCAGTGCGCCCAGGCGGGCGCCCCGGTCCTGGTGGACCAGGATCGCGCGCAGGGTGGGCGGGTCGTCGGCGGCGCCGGGCTCGGTGCGCGGCCACAGGCCGCGTTCGCCGACCCAGGCGGGCGCGACGTCGAAGCCCGTCACGGTGACGTCGCGCAGGACGCCGGGTGTGTGCTCCAGGTACACCTGCCGGGCGACGCGCACCGGAGCGGGATAGGCGGCGGGCTCGCCGAGCGCGATCCGGATGATCTGCCGCTCCAGCGAGGCCCCGCTGGCCAGCTCGTACAGCACGCACAGGCCGTCGCCCGGGGGCCGTGCGGCGACCTCCATCAGCACGGGCCGGTGGTCCTCGCCGACCCGCCACTCGGCGTGCGCGACGCCGTCTCGGAAGCCCAGCGTCCGCAGCATCCTCGCGTTGGCGGCCAGCAGCGCCGCCTCGTCGGCCGGGCGGTCAGCTGGCACGGTGTGGGACAGCTCGACGAAGGTGGCGGCGTGTGTGTCCGTGGTGTCCTTGCGGGTGACGGAGGCGAAGACGATCCCGCCGTCCTGGACCAGGGACTCCACCGAATACTCCTGCCCGGTGGCCTGCTCCTCGATCAGTACGGTCTCGTGCGGGGGATGTCCGGCCAGCAGGTCGCGGAGCCGGCCGGGGCCGGCGACGCTCTCCACCCCGGAGCTGGAGTGCCGTCCGGCCGGCTTGAACACGACCGGATAGCGCAGGGCCGTCGCGTCGACGCGGTCCCGTTCGCCGGGCGGCACGATGACGGCCGCCGGGCTGCACTCGGGCAGGTACCAGCGCTGGAGGTACTTGCTGCGGCAGGCACGGGTGGCGCGCAGTCCGGGGCTGGGCACGCCGAGGGCGTCCGCGAGCAGCCCGATCGGCTCGACCTGGGTCTCGCCGACGGCGCAGGCGCCGACGATGTCGTACTCCTCGCGCCAGCGGCGGGCGGCGGCCACGGCGCCCGGCAGGAAGGAGTTGTCGACGGCGGGGTCGCCGTCGACGAACGCGAAGTCGTCGATGGCGGTGGCGGGATGGCCGGCCTCGGCGGCCTTCGCCAGGGCCTCTTCCCGTCCGGCCGCGGGCGTGATGAGAAGGATCTTCAGGCCTCGACGGACCAGCTCGTCCAGATAGGCGGGTGACCGGCACACGACCAGGAATGATCCCGCCAGTACAAAGGCGGCCGGTCTCTGTCTTCCGTGCTGCGGGTCGTCCATCTCCGTCTCCCCCGAGTGTTGTTCACGATGTGGGTGCCTGGGCGGCACGCGTCCGGCGGCGGCCGGGCCGCTCCCGCACCGACGGGAGCGGCCCAAGGCCGCGCGGGGCGTCTCAGTCGAAGCGGAGACTGCCCGTCCGGGTCCTCTTCAGCTCGAAGAAGTCCGGGTAGTTGGCGAGTGCGCGGGCTCCGTCGAAGATCCGAGCGGCCTCCTCGCCGCGCGGGATGGAGTTGAGCACCGGGCCGAAGAAGGCGACGCCGTCGATGTGGATGGTGGGCGTGCCGACGTCCTCCCCGACCGGGTCCATGCCCTCGTGATGGCTCTTGCGCAGTTCCTCGTCGTAGATGTCGGTGTCGGCGGCGGCCAGCAGCGTGTCGGGCAGGCCGCAGGCGGCGAGCGCCTCCGCGGCGACGGCGAGGTAGTCCTTGTTGCCGCCGTTGTGGATCCTCGTGCCCATCTCCTGGTACAGGGCGGGGTAGACCTCTTCGCCGTGGTGGTGCGCCGACGCGGCGCAGATCCGGTTGAGGGCGAGCGAGTTGTCCACCATGGTGCGGTACCAGTCGGGCAGTTCCCGTCCCTCGTTGAGGACGAACAGGCTCATCAGCCGGAACCGCAGGTCGAGCGGGCGGTGCTGCTGCACCTCCAGGATCCAGCGCGAGGTGATCCAGGCGAAGGGACAGGCCGGATCGAAGTAGAAGTCGACCTTGGCGGTGTCCGTACCTGCGCCGGAGGCCGGCACGGTGGGGGTGCTCGCGGTGGCGGGCGTCTGTGCGGTCATGCGGTGGGCTCCTCGTGGACCGCGACGGACGCGCCGTCGCCGTCCCGGACGTAGGCGGTCAAGTCGGCGTACTGCTCGCGCAGTTGCCGCTTGAGGACCTTACCGGTGACTCCCACGGGCAGACCGGGCTCCTCCGGAACGATCTCCAGCAGTCCGAGCAGCGGGTGGCCTGCGGCCCGGAGGGCGTCGTTGGCCTGGCGGAGCAGCTTCTCCGGGTCGGGGTCGGCGACGGACTGTGCGACGGTGACGACGGCCACGGGCACCGCCTTGCCGTCGCGGCGGCCCGCCACCACGGCGACGTCCCCGGTGTCCGGCACCTCGTTGAGGATGACCTCCTCCATGAAGACGGAGTAGCCGGTGCCCTGCTCCGTCTCGATCGCGTCGGCGGCGCGGTCGACCAGGAAGAAGTCGCCTTCGGCGTCGCGGTAGGCCATGTCGCCGGGCATCCAGTAGCCGGACAGCCGGAAGCGGTAGGTGGTCTCGGAGTCACCCCAGTAACCGGGCGTGATCGCGGGTCCCTTGGCGGCCAGGTAGCCGACCTCGCCGTCGTCCGCGTGGCTGCCGTCCTTGCGGAGGATGGTGACCTCGGCGACGCCGACCGGCTTGCCGGCACAGCGGTCGTTGCGCTTGCTGTCCAGGGTGCGGGCCTTCAGCAGGACGCCCCAGCCGAGTTCGGTGGTGCCGAGGCGGTCCAGGAAGGCGGCGGGTGCCAGGCCCGGGCTGCGCATGGACAGCACCTTGGTGATGTGCGCCTGGTGCACGGCGTCGCCGATGGACACCCAGGCCTGGACGGAGTCCAGCGTGCCGGGCTCCGGTTCGATGTTGGCGAGTTCGGCATAGGCGTGGGCGAAGGACATCACGGAGGTCGGCCGGTACTTCGCCACCGCACCGGCGAGACCGGGTCCGCTGCGGTCGCTGAGCGCGACGATCGGAGTGCCGCCGAGCACCGCGTAGACGGTGTACGCGATGCAGCCGAGGTGCGACTGGGGCAGCGCCGTCATCATCAGCGCGCCGGGGTGCTCGGTGTGGTCGACCAGGCGGAACTTGGGCCCGGAGACGATCGACTTGTGGGTGTGGATGGTGGGCTTGGGACGGCCGGTGGTCCCGGACGAGTGCAGGATGGTGACCGGGTCGTCGTCGTGGTGGTGCCAGTAGGCGTCGGACGGCAGGGTCGCCGCGGGCGGGGCGGGCAGCTCCTCGACGCTGACGGTCCAGCTCAGGCCGAGGTCGGCGGTGGAGCCGAGACGGTCGAGGCGGGCCTGGTCGGCGTACAGGCCGACCGGCGTGGTCTGCTGGATCAGCGACGTCGCGATGGCCTGCGAGGCGTTGGAGTTGATCAGCAGGGCCACCGCGCCGATCTGGGCGAGCGCGTAGAAGTGCAGGGAGTAGCCGAGGGAGTCCTCGAACCAGACGGCGACACGGTCCCGGGTCTGCACGCCCTGCGCCAGGTACCAGGCCGACCAGCTCTGCGCCAGCGCGTCGAACTCGGCAAGGCTGAACTCCTCCCGCAACTCGCCGTCCGGCGTGGCTATCGGACGGCTGGAGCGCAGGAACGGCAGGTCGGGGTGCGGGTTGGCGGCGAGCGCCGAACGCAGCAGGTTCCCCCCGCCCACGGTGGGATCGGCGGCGAGCGCGGAGCGCTGCTCGGGGGTGAGGACGGTGGGGGCGAAGGTGGTCATGGGCAGCCTCTCGGACAGGGGTCGGGCAGTGTGCGGTGGGATCGCCGCCGTCGGTGTCTCCCGGCCGCGGCCGGCCGATCGCGTATGACGCGTCAGTCCCGTGCGAAGAGCCGGGCGCAGGCGTCCTGGTGGTGAGCGAGGTCGTCGCCCAGGTAGTCCCGCAGTTCGCCGAGGAGGGCGGCGAAGCCGGCCTCGGTGCCGTGCTCCACTGTCTCGGCGAGCCGGTGGATGGCGGCGGCCAGTGCCTTGCGGGCCGCGGGCGCCTCGGCGTTGGCGTACTGGACGTCCCAGTACACCTCCGGGGTCCCGCCGACGACGCGGGCGAGCAGCGCCAGCAGGGTGGTCGCGGGCGGCGGTGCGATGGGGCGAAGCTCCGCGGCCGGTACGCCCGTCCCGGCCAGGGCGAGCCCGAAGCCGAGCACGGCGGCGTGGGTCAGCGCCTGGGAAGCGGCGGCCAGCCGGTCGTGCTGGGCCGCGTCGACGCGCTCCACGGTGGCGCCCCAGTCCTCGACCAGCCCGAGCAGTTCGGTGACGCCGGGTCCGTCGTGGACGACGACGGCGGCCACGGGCCGGCCGGTGAAGCCGAGCGCGGGGGCGAACATCGGGTTGAGGCCGACCGCCTGCACGCCGGGGGCGTGTTCGCGTACGGCCCGGGCCACGGCCTGTTTCACGGACAGCGTGTCGGCGAGCACCGCGCCGGGCCGCAGTGCCACGGCCAGGCCGGGCAGCGCGGCGAGCGCCACCGGTTCGGGGACCGCGAGGACGACCAGGTCGGCCCGGCCGAGTTCGGCGGCGAGCGCCGGGTCCACGGCGGTGATGTCGCCCTGCACCCGGCGGGCCGCTTCCGGCTCGGCGCCGGGACCGAGGGCGGGGTCCACGACGGTCACCTCGACGTCCGCGCCGATCAGCCGCTCGGTGAACAACCGGCCCACGGCTCCGGCACCGCCGACGACGACGGCGCGCCCGATCACGGCAGGCCCCCGACCGGTGCGGCGAACGAACCCGGGGAAGCCGACGAGGCCGGGGCGGTCGCGCCGCCCGTCGGGGCCGGGTAACCCGTCGGTGGCGTCAGGTCGGGTTCGAGCGCGGTGGCGAGGACCGCGGTGACCATCGCGCGGGACTTGACGACGGTCTCCTCGAACTCCTCCTCGGCGTCGGACAGTGCCACGATGGCCCCGCCGACGCCGAAGGCGACGCGGTCGGGGGTGGCGACCAGGGTACGGATGACGATGTTGAGGTCGGCGGCCCCGCTGAGCGCGAACCAGCCCAGGGACCCGGAGTAGACGCCTCGCGGTCCCTCCTCGAGCCGGTCGATGATCTCCATGGTGCGCAGCTTGGGCGCCCCGGTCATCGAGCCGCCGGGGAAGGCTGCCCGGACGCAGGAGACGGCAGTCTCCTGGGGTCGCAGCGTGCCGCGGATGGTGGACACCAGCTGATGGACGGGCGCGTAGGTCTCCACCTGGAACAGGCTCGGCACGTGCACGGACCCGACCTCGGAGACGACATTGAGGTCGTTGCGGATCAGGTCGACGATCATCAGGTTCTCGGACCGGTCCTTCTCCTGGCTGAGGAGGTCCTGGCGCAGCGCCTCGTCCTCCTCGGGAGTCGCCCCGCGCGGCCGGGTGCCCTTGATCGGCTTGGACTCGGTGACCCGGTCGGTGCCGACCGTGACGAACCGCTCCGGGGAGGCGCTGAGCACGGCGACGCCCGGGAAGTCGAGCAGCGCGCCGTAAGGCACGGGGCTCAGCCGGCGCAGTTGGGCATAGGTGGTCAGCGGGTCGATGCGGACGTCCATGACGACGGAGTTGGTCAGGCAGACCTCGTAGGTCTCGCCCTGGCGTATCTCCTCCAGGCACTGCCGGATCCGGTCGAGGTAGGCGTCCTTGTCGTGGCGGAGGCGGACGACACCGGCGGCGACCGGGTCGATCATGCCGACGCCGCGGAAGGGGGCCGTCTCCGGCCGCCCGGCGTCCGGGACGGGCAGGGCGCGCAGCCGGTTCTCGGTCTCCGTCAGCCAGCGCAGGGCGTCGTGGTCGTCGCCGTCGGCGGACAGGGCCAGCAGATAGCTGACGCCCTCGGCGTGGTCGACGGCGAGCATGCGGTCGGCGAAGAGCACCGCCGCGTCCGGGGTGGCCGACTTGTGCACCGCCTGCCCGCCCGTCTCGGCCTTGAGTTCGTAGCCGAGGTAGCCGACGTAGCCGAGGTTGAACTCGAACGGCAGGCCGTGCGGCACCGGCACGGCACGCGAGCGGATCTGCCGGTCGAGGTACTCGAAGAAGCCCTGCTCGACGATCTCGCCCTCGTCGCCGTCGCGGCCGGGGCTGCGCACGGTGACGCCGCCGTCCGACACCCGGTAGCTGACGTACTCGGCCAGGGGGCCCCTGCCGTCGCCGAGGAAGGAGAAGCGGGACAGGCCCTCGATGACCGCGCCACTGTCCAGCCAGAAGCCGTGGGTGCCCCCGTCGAAGAGGGTGCGGTAGGCGGTCTCGGTGTCGGGCTCGACGTCCACCCGGCGCACGTGCACGGTGTAGCGCGAGCGGTCGGCGGCGCCGTGAGCGAGGGCCAAGCGGCGGAAGTTCTCCAGCAGTTCGCGCCCGTACTCGCTGCTGATCGACTCGGGGTGGAACTGGACCCCCCAGATCGGCCGGGACACGTGCTGAACGCCCATGATGACGCCGTCCTCGGTCCAGGCGACGGCCTCCAGTTCTTCGGGGAGGCTGACGGCGGCGAGGGAGTGGTAGCGCACCACGTCGAACGGGCTCGGCAGCCCGGCGAACAGGTCGGCGCCGTTGTGGTGCACGGCGGAGATCCGCCCGTGCATGGGTTCGGCGGCCAGCCCGACGGTACCGCCGAACAGATGGGTGATGCCCTGGTGGCCGAGGCACACGCCGAGGACGGGCAGTCCGCTGTCCAGGATGGCCCGGGCGCTGATGCCGAAGTCCCGCTCGCGGTCGGGGCGGCCGGGACCGGGCGAGATGACGATGGCGTCGAACTCGTCGAGCCGCAGCGACGACCAGTCGGCGGCGTTTCTGACGACGACCGGTGGCTGTCCGTTCACCTCGCCGAGCAACTGGTAGAGGTTGAAGGTGAACGAGTCGTAGTTGTCGATGAGCAAGGTCCTCACGAGGACCTCCCGATCACCTGGTCCTCTACCCGGCACGTCTCCTCGATGACGAGGTCGTAGAGCCTGCGCAGGAACGTCTGGTCGATGCCGTGCCGCTCGCCGTACCGGGCGGCACGTTCGTGCACGACGCCGATGCGGTGCGGCTGCATCATCGGCACGTCGTGCTCCCGTTTGAAGTGCCCGATCTCCACGCACTTCTCGATGCGGGCGCGCAGTTGTTCCAGCAGTCTTTCGTCGATCGCGTCGAGTTCCGCTCGAAGGTCCTCGATGGTGACGCCGGTCGTCGGCCTGTCCCCCATGGCTGTCCCTCCCCGCCTGTTCACCGTTCGAATGTGCCCGTCCGCTCCCTCGCGCCGCCACATGCCCGATAGCTCGTATCAACGCAGTGCAGACAATGCGGGGATCGATACGCGGACAAGCGGGACATTCCGACGGCTGACATTCAGCCAGGGTCCGGCTGCGCGGCGGTCGTCGAGCACGCGGGTGGCCGAAACACTCGGTAGCGGTCGCGTGGCTGGAACACGCGGGTGGCGGCACGGCCGAAATCGCCGGTACGGCGGTGCGGGAGGGGGGCGACGGGGTCGGCCGGCGGTCGTCTCGAACGGCGGCGCACATACTGGCGTCGGCGCCTCGTCCAGCCCGGACGTCCGCCACGGGCACTTCGCTCGCCACCGCATCCAGCCAGCGGTGCACCGCCTCCACCGGCCGCCCCGGTGCACACGATCACCGGCCCGCCGGCGCGGCGCTCTCGGCGCGCCTGAGCGTGCCGCACGCTCCGCGCTCCCCGCCGGCCCCGCTCGTCGCGCCTCACCGGCTCCGGCGCCGAGCAAGGCCACAGATCCCGACAGCTCCCCACCGGTGCATCCGTCTGCGTTGCAGGTGGCCGACGCGCTCGTCGCCGCCTCCCACCACCGGTCCCGCGGCTGGGGAGACGTGGTCGTACTCGCCGCGTGCACTGCCGCGTGGATCGGCGAGGTCTCAGGCTGCCGCGTAGGGGACATCGACGCCGACCAGTGGATCCGGACGGTACGGGGCCGGACCGCACCGGCGCCCGGCGGGCCGACCGACAAGGGCTCCAAGGGCGAGCGGGCTCGCAGGGCTCCCATCGTCGAGGAGATCCGTCCCCCAGTCGCTCCGTGTGCCCTGTCCGCCGGCCCGAATCCCGGTGCCCGCCTGTTCACCGGCCCGCGCGGTGGACGCGTCTCCACCGCCGTCCCGCGCAGCGACTTCGTCGTCCAGCGCGGTGACCCCGGTCACGGGCGCCGGTCCCCCGCTGGTCCCCAAAAATGATCAAGGGCCGGTTTCGGATGCCTCCGAAACCGGCCCTGACCTGCGACTGTCTCCAGTCGGGACGACAGGATTTGAACCTGCGACCCCTTGACCCCCAGTCAAGTGCGCTACCAAGCTGCGCCACGTCCCGGTGCCCGACCGTGCGGTGCCCCGCGTGATCGTGCGTGCAGAACTCTACCGCACACCGGGCGGTGCGCCGAAAGGGCACCCCCGCGGGACAATCGCCGTATGGGCAGCAGTGGGCGGGAGAGCGACCGTGCGGCGGCCGGACGGGACCGGGACGACGAGGGGCGGGCGCGCAACGCGCGGCCCCGGGACGGGCTGGGGCGGCCGCTGCCCCACGGCACGCCGGGCGTGGCGCGGCAGCCGGAGGGTGTGGTGCGCTCGCCGCAGGACACCGTCGCCGAGGCGCGGGCGCTGCTCGCGGCGGGCAAGCCGTTCCACGCGCACGAGGTGTTCGAGGACGCCTGGAAGTCGGGCCCACGGGAGGAGCGCCCGCTGTGGCGCGGGCTGGCCCAGCTCGCCGTCGGCCTCACCCACGCGGCGCGCGGCAACACCACGGGCGGCCCCCGGCTGCTGCGCCGGGGTGCCGGGGCCACCGAGGAGTGGGCGGCCGTGACCGGCCGGTGGCGGCCCTACGGCATGGACGTCGCCGCTCTGGCCGCGTGGGCGCGGGATCTGGCGGACGAGGTCGAACGGGACACCTCCCCCGTTGATCCGGGCGCCCGCGCGCCCCGACTCTGAGCGTGCTCCCGGTGCCGGTGCCGTCGCTGCCGGTGGGGTGCGGCAGACTCGTGGGGTGCGAAAGATTCATGTCATCGGCATCGGCGCGGGCGACCCGGACCAGCTGACCCTGCAGGCGGTCAGGGCGCTGCGGAGCACGGACGTGTTCTTCGTCCTCGACAAGGGCGAGGTGAAGAGCGACCTGACGCGGCTGCGCCACGACATGCTCCGCACCCACATACCGGAGGGCGGCTACCGCGTGGTCGAGGCCGGCGACCCGGAGCGGGACCGCCGGGCGGCGGGCGCGGCGTACTCGCCCGCCGTGGACGACTGGCGCAGCGCCCGCGCCGACATCTACGAGCGGCTGATCGGCGAGGAGTTGGGCGAGGACGGCACCGGTGCGTTCCTCGTGTGGGGGGACCCGGCGTTGTACGACAGCACGCTCGGCATCCTGCGGGAGGTGCTGGCGCGGGGCACCGTGGCGTTCGAGTACGAGGTGGTGCCCGGCATCAGCAGCGTCTCCGCGCTCGCCGCCCGGCACCGCACCGGGCTGAACCGGGTGGCCCGGCCGGTCCAGATCACCACCGGCCGGCGGCTGGCGGAGGGTTTCCCGGACGACGTGGACGACGTGGTGGTGATGCTGGACGCCCACCAGGCCTTCCGGCGCTACGCCGACCAGGACGTGGACATCTACTGGGGCGCCTACCTCGGCACCCCGGACGAGATCCTCGTCTCCGGCCCGATCGCCGAGGCCGGCCCCCGCATCGAGCGGCTGCGCGCCGAGGCCCGGGAGCGCAAGGGCTGGATCATGGACACGTACTTGCTGCGACGCCACCCGAAGAACGCCTGAGAGGCCGGGGGACACCCGCCGGACAGGGCGTGGACGCGGGCGCGGGCGCGGCGGACGCTAGGCGAGCCCCAGCCGGGCCAGCGCGCTCGCCACGTCGGGGACCGGGGTGACGCCCGGGGGCAGCGGGGGGCGTCGTACCAGCAGCACCGGCAGGCCGAGGCGGCGGGCGGCGGTGAGCTTCGCCTCCGTCGCCGCTCCCCCGCTGTCCTTGGTGACCAGGACGTCGAGCCGGTGTTCGCGCAGCAGCGCGATCTCGTCGGCGACGGTGAAGGGGCCGCGGGCGAGGAGGAGTTCCGCGTCCGGCGGCATCGGCGGCTCCGGCGGTTCGACCGACCGCACGACGAAGTGCAGGTCCGTCAGCCCGGCGAAGGCGGCCAGACCCAGACGGCCGGTGGTGAGGAAGACACGGCTGCCGACGGACGGCAGCAGCCGGGCCGCCGCGTCCAGCGAGGGCACCTCGTGCCACCGGTCGCCGGGACCGGCGCTCCAGCCGGGCCGGCGCAGCACCACCAGCGGAACCCCGGTGGCGTCCGCCGCCCGCGCCGCGTTGGCGGTGATGCCGGCGGCGAAGGGGTGGGTGGCGTCCACCGTCGCGGCCACGTCGTGCTCCCGCAGCCACCCCGCCAGCCCGTCGGCCCCGCCGAAGCCGCCGACCCGTACGTCCCCGGCGAGCGCCCCGGGGCGGGAGACCCGGCCGGCGAGCGAGCTGGTGACGTGGACGCCCGGCCGGGCCGCCAGGGCGGCGGCCAGCTCGCGGGCCTCGGCGGTGCCGCCGAGGACGAGGACGTGGCGGGACATGCGTCGAGGGTACGAGAGCCCCCGCTCCCGACCGGCCCCGAGCCCCGTCTACCATGGCTTGTCGCCGGCCATCCGGCTCACGCCTTCATTTCCAAGGCTCGCAGGGAACACAGGCATACGAGAGGCAGGCACCGCACCCCATGGATCTCGTCCCCGCCCTGCCCGTCACACCCCCGGAGGACCGGCCCGGACTGCTCGACGGCTTCTCGCTGGAGATGACCGGCAAGGATGTCGCCGGCCTCGAAGAGGCGCACGGTGCGATCCCCGCCGGCACCCGGGTCAACGTCACCTTCCTCGGCAACGAGGACCTGGAGACGCGGGTGGCGGCGGCCCGTGCCGTGCGGCGGCTCGGCTTCGTGCCGGTGCCGCACCTCTCCGCGCGGCGGCTGCGTTCCCGGGGGGAGCTGGCGGAGTTCCTGGCCGCCCTGCGGGAGGCGGACGCGGTGCGCGAGGTGTTCGTCGTCGCCGGCGATCCGGCGGCGCCGCTCGGCCCGTACGAGGACTCGCTCGCCGTGCTGCGCTCCGGGCTGCTGCACGAGTACGGCGTACGGCACGTCGGGGTCGGCGGCTACCCGGAGGGCCATCCGGCGATCGGCGAGCCGGTGCTGTGGTCGGCGCTGGAGGAGAAGGCCGCCGTGCTGCGCGCGGAGGGCCTGCGGGGCAGTGTCATCACCCAGTTCGGCTTCGACGTCGACGCGGTGCTGAGGTGGGTCGAGTCCGCGCGCGAGCGGGGGGTGGACCTGCCGGTGCGGGTCGGGGTGCCGGGCCCGGCGGGGGTCCGGCGGCTGCTCGGCTACGCGCGCCGCTTCGGCGTCGGCACCAGCGCGGGCATCGCGAGGAAGTACGGCTTCTCGCTCACCAACCTGATGGGGACGGCGGGCCCCGACCGGTTCGTGCGCGCCCTGGCCGAGCGCCACGACGTGACGCGCCACGGCGATCTGGGCCTGCACCTGTACACCTTCGGCGGCCTGCGTGCCGCGTCGGACTGGGCCACCGCCTTCCGGTCGGAACGGCCGGCTGACGACTGACTGACGGCGGACTGCCGACGGCCAGGCGGCCGACGGCCAGGTGGCTGACAGCTGACGGCCGGCGGCTGACGGCCGGCGGTCAGGCGGCGGCGCCCGGACAGGGTCGTTACAGTCGGCGGTATGGGCGCGGTGCGTGGCGTGCTGATCGACATCGACGGAGTGCTGACCGTCTCCTGGCGGCCGCTGCCGGGCGCGGTGGAGGCGCTGCGTGCGGTGCGGGAGGCCGGACTCGGGGTGGTCCTGGTGACCAACACGACGTCCCGCACCCGCGCTTCGATCGCGCGGACGCTGGCCGGGTCGGGGTTTCCGGTGACGGCCGACGACATCCTCACCGCGCCCGCCGCCACCGCGGCGCACCTGGCCGCGCGCTACCCAGGTGCGCGGTGCGCGCTGCTGAACAGCGGTGACGTACGCGAGGACCTCACCGGTGTGACGGTGGTGGAGGACGGTGACGTCGACGTGGTCCTGCTCGGCGGGGCCGGGCCGGAGTTCGGCTACGCGGCGCTGGACCGGGCCTTCGGCCGGCTGCGGCGGGGGGCGCGGCTGGTGGCGATGCACCGCAACCTGTACTGGCGTACCGAGGACGGACTGCGGCTGGACGCGGGCGCGTTCGTGGCCGGTCTGGAGGCGGCGGCGGGGGTGACGGCGGAGGTGACGGGCAAGCCGTCACCGGCGTTCTTCGCGGCGGCCCTGCGGCACCTCGCGGTGGAGGCGGGACAGGCGCTGATGGTGGGCGACGACGTCGAGTCGGACGTCCTGGCGGCGCAGCGGGCGGGGCTGACCGGGGTGCTGGTGCGGACCGGGAAGTTCCTGCCGGAGACGCTGGAGTCGGCGAGCGGCACGCCCGACCACGTGGTCGACTCGTTCGCGGACGTCCCGGGCTTGCCGGGGCTGCGGCCCTGCTGACGGATCGCCGTGCGCAACGCCTCAACGCAGGAGCAGTTGGAGTGCGCCGAGCACCGTCGCCGCGATGACGAGTTGCTCGAACAGGCGCTGGTTGATGCGGTGGACGGCCCAGGCGCCGAGCAGTGCGCCGGGGACGACGAACACGACCAGGGCGGCGTCCAGGAGGAGCGAGCGGCCGTCGATCAGGCCGAGGCCCGCGCTGAACGGCACCTTCGAGACGTTGACGATGAGGAAGAAGAACGCCGAGGTCCCGAGGAAGCCGAGTTTGCGGAAGCCGGCGGAGAGCAGGTACAGCGACATCACGGGGCCGCCCGCGTTGGCGACCATCGTGGTGAAGCCGCCGAGCACACCGTAGGAGCGCGCCTTGATCCGGCCGGCGTGGGTGACGACGGCGTCGGGCTCGTCGGTCCGGTCGGCCGCGCGCCGCCGCCACAGGGTGACGCCCGCCATCAGCAGCAGGATGGCGCCGATCGAGGTCCGGACGGTCGTGTCGTCGGCCCACATCAGGAACAGGGTCCCGGCGACGACGCCGGCCGCGACCGCCGGGAACAGCCGCCACAGCGTGGGCCAGTGGGCGTGGCGGCGGTAGGTGAGGACGGCGAGGACGTCTCCGGCGATCAGGATCGGCAGCAGCACTCCGGTGGAGGCGCGGGCGGGCAGGACGGCTGCGAAGACGGCGAGGCTGACGGTGTTGGCCCCGCTCACGGCCGTTTTCGAGAAACCGACGAGCAGGGCCGCGAAGGCGAGGGCGGCGAACTCCCAGCCGGTGATGTGCCAGAGGGTCGTGGTGTTCATGCGGACGCCGATGCTATGCGCCCGCGCCCGCCCCGGTCAGCACCGTCTCGCCTGCTGGGCCCGTCATAGCCTGCGTGCCCGCCGTGCTCTTGGGACGTCACGCGGCGTCCCACCTCGTGGGCCCGCCACGCCCTGGGGACGTCACGCCTTGTGAGCCCGCCACGCCGTGCGGGTCCGTCGGGCGGGTTCGGGCGCGGCGCCGCCCGGCCGGCCTGCCGCTCAGTGCCGCTCCACCAGCACCGCGCTCCCCTGCCCCACCCCGACGCACATCGTCGCGAGGCCGCGTTCCGCGCCGGTGCGGCGCATGCGGTGCAGGAGGGTGGTGAGGATGCGGGCGCCGGAGCTGCCGAGGGGGTGGCCGAGGGCGATGGCGCCGCCGCTGGGGTTGACCAGCTCGGGGTCGATGCCCAGCTGGTCCACGCACGCCAGGGCCTGCGCGGCGAACGCCTCGTTGAACTCGGCCTCCTGGAGGTCGCCGATCGTCCACTCGGCGCGGGCGAGCGCCTTGCGGGTGGCGGGGACCGGTCCGATGCCCATGACGTCGGGATGGACTCCGGCGGAGGCGCCGGCGACGTAGCGGCCCAGGGACTCCAGCCCCAGCTCGTTGAGGGCCTCCTCGCTGACGAGAAGGAGCCCGGCGGCACCGTCGTTCATCGGCGAGGCGTTCCCCGCGGTGACGGTGCCACCCTGGCGGAAGACCGGCTTGAGGGCGGCGAGTCTGTCGTAGGAGGTGTCCTCGCGGATGGACTCGTCGCTGTCGACGACCACGCCGTCGGGGCGCTCGACGGGCAGGATCTCGTCGTCGAAGTGACCGTTCTTGCGGGCGAGGGCGGCGCGTCGGTGGCTGCGCAGCGCGAAGTGGTCCTGCCGCTCCCGCTCGATGCCGTACCGCTCGGCGACCTCCTCGGCCGTCTCCCCCATCGAGAGCAGACCGTGCAGCTCCTTCATCGCCGGATTCACCAGGCGCCAGCCGAGCCGGGTGTCGAAGGTCTCCATGCGGTGCGGCAGGGCGTCGTCGGGCCGGGGCAGGACGAAGGGCGCGCGGCTCATCGACTCGCTGCCGCCGGCCACCACGATGTCCGCCTCGCCGGCCGCGATGGCGCGGGCCGCGGTGGTGACGGCCTCCAGGCCGGAGGCGCACAGGCGGTTGACCGTGGCGCCGGGAACCGACTCGGGCAGGCCGGCGAGGAGGGCGGCCATCCGGGCGACGTTGCGGTTGTCCTCGCCGGCCTGGTTGGCTGCCCCCCAGTAGACGTCGTCCACGCGGGCCGGGTCGAGCGCGGGCACATCGGCGACCAGGCCGCGGATCACGGTGGCGGCGAGGTCGTCGGGCCGTACGGAGGACAGTGCTCCGCGCAGTCTGCCGATGGGGGTGCGGCGAGCGGCCGCGAAGTGGACGGGACGCACGACAGAACTCCTGACCGACGCGTTAATTACCACTGCTAGTTTTGGTCCTCGGACTATAGCCCCTGCCCGGCCCGCTGGGAAGTTCCCCGCGCCCCTGGGAAGATCGGCGCGAGCCGCAGCCGACGCAGCCGGAGGTAACCGATGGCCGACGCCTACGCACACCGTGAGCAGCGTGAGTACGTCTTCACCGGCACCCGGGGCCGGGTCTTCGTCCGCGAGTGGCCCGGCGACCGCGCCCGCTCCATCGTCCTCCTCGTGCACGGCTACGGCGAGCACACCGGCCGCTACGAGGAACTCGCCGCCGTCCTCGCAGCGCACGGCGCGGCCGTCCTCGGCCCCGACCACATCGGGCACGGCCGGTCCGGCGGTGAACGGGTGGTGATCGAGGACTTCGAGGACGTCGTCACGGACCTGCACACCGTCGCGGACCGCGCGCGGGCCGGACATCCCGGGCTGCCGCTGGTGCTCGTCGGCCACTCGATGGGCGGGCTGATCGCCGCGCGCTACGCCCAGCGGTACGGCGACGGACTCGCCGCCCTGGTGCTGTCCGGACCGGTGATCGGCGCCTGGGAGACACCGGCCCGGCTCCTCTCCCACGAGGAGATCCCGGACATCCCGATCAGCCCCGCGGCACTCTCCCGCGACCCCGCCGTCGGCGCGGCGTACGCGGCCGATCCGCTGGTGTGGCACGGGCCGATGAAGCGGCCGACGCTGGAGGCGTTCGTCCGCGCGCTGGCGGCGGTCGACGAGGGCGGCGACGTCGGCCGGCTGCCGGTGCTGTGGCTGCACGGCGACGACGACCGGCTGGTCCCGCTGCCGGGCAGCCGGGTCGGCGTGGAGCGGCTGAGCGGGGTGGACCTGACCGAGCGGGTCTGGCCCGGGGCCCGGCACGAGCTGTTCCACGAGACGGTCAGAGCGGAGGTGTTCGCGGAGCTCACGCGCTTTCTGGACCGGGTGTCGGGCTGCTGATCCCGCCGCCGGGCGCCGTGTTTGCCCCGGTCGGCCATGGGCACCCGCGCGCTCATGGAGTGGATGCGCCGTGCCGCCTGCCTGGACGAGGATCCCGAACTGTTCTTCCCCGTGGGCACGACCGGACCGGCCCTGCGGGACATCGCGGCCGCCAAACAGGTCTGCGCCCGCTGCCCGGTCACCGCGGAGTGCCTCGCCTACGCCCTCACCAGCGGTCAGCGCTCGGGGGTGTGGGGCGGGACCTGCGAGGAGGAGCGCGCGCGTCTGCTCCGCACCCCCCGGGACCGTGTGAGAAGGAAAGGCACCGTATGACTGTCGTGAAGAGTCCGCTGCCCGAGTCGGCCCGCCAGGTCACCTTCGACGCCCTGCAGAGCACGCTGGTGGACCTGATCGGACTGTCGCTGGTCGGGAAGCAGGCGCACTGGAACATCGTCGGGCCCCGGTTCCGCTCGATCCACCTCCAGCTGGACGAGGTCGTCGACGCGGCCCGCACCTACGCCGACTCCGTCGCCGAGCGCGGCGCGGCGCTGGGCCTGCCGCCGGACGGCCGGCCCGAGACGATCGCCACCGCCTACGCGCTGCCCGGCCCCAAGGACGGCTGGCTGCGGGACAGCGATGTCGTCCAGCTGATGGCCGACGCGCTCGGACGGGCCATCGAGGGCCTGCGCGAGCGGATCGACGACACCGCCGAGGCCGACCCGGTCACCCAGGACCTGCTGATCGGCATCGCCGCGGAGCTGGAGAAGCAGCGGTGGATGTTCGAGGCGGCGAACCTGCCGCACGAGAGCTGACGCACGCGGAGCTGACGCGGAGTCGATGCAGAGCCGACGCTGGGCCGACGGTACGGCCGGCCGACACCTGAAAGGGGCACGCCATGGTTGACGCCCTCGAAGCCGAGACGCTGTGGGAGGACTTCCACCGCGTGGTGAACATGACCTCGCCGGAACTCGCCGCCTGGTTGCGGGTGCGGGACGCCCAGGAGGAGGTGGAACCCCTCCCCGAGGAGGCGGGCTCCGCGACCGGCCGGCACGTCTTGGCCATCCTGCAGAAGCGGCGCACCGACCTCACCGACGACGACCTTCGGGTGATGCGGAAGGTCGTGGAGACGGTGGAGGAGCAGACGGACGTCGCCGACGAGCCGGCCGCCGAGGACACCCGCCTCCGCCACCGCCTGATGACCGTCGGGCACGATCCGCTCAAGCCGTGACCGGTGACGAGCGGCGGGTGCTGCGGGAACTCCTCGACGCGCACGGCCGGACGTACGCCGAGGAGGCCGGCATCCGGCTCAAGGACACCCCGCAGCCGCTGTACCAGCTGCTGGTGCTGGCGGTGCTGCTGAGCGCCCGCATCCGCGCCTCGGTCGCGGTCGCCGCCGCGCGCGAGCTGTCCGCGGCGGGGCTGCGGTCCCCGCGCCGGATGGCGGAGGCGGACTGGCAGCAGCGGGTCGACGCCCTGGGCCGGGGCGGCTACCGGCGCTACGACGAGCGCACCGCGACCCAGCTCGGCGACGGCGCCGCGCTGCTGACCGACCGCTGCGGCGGCGACCTGCGGCGGCTTCACGCCGAGGCGGGTGACGATCCCGGCGAGCTGCGGCGGCTGCTGACCGAGGTGCCGGGCCTGGGACCGGCGGGCGCCGACATCTTCCTGCGCGAGGCGCAGCGGGTGTGGCCGGACGTGGGTCCGCTGCTGGACGACAAGGCCCTCGCGGGGGCGAGGCGGCTGGACCTGCCCGCGGACCCGGACCGGCTCCTCGACCTCGCCGACCGCGCCGAACCGGCGGTCCTCGCCGCCGCGCTGGTCCGCGCGGCGCTGGACAAGGAACTGGCCGAGGAAGTCGCCCGGCAGGCGGCCTAGAACTTCCCCCCGCCAGGCCCCACATGGCCTACAGAACAGCTAGGCCGGCCCCGCGCCTCCGCCGTCCCGGACCACGCGGTGACGGAGACAGACCACCCGCGAGTCGCGGAAGGTGCGGTTCTCGAGCAGGTCGAGGTTCACGCGGCGCCCGCGCCGGGGAAAGTACGGGATACCGCCGCCGACGAGCACCGGGTGGATCCGGGGCCGGTATTCGTCGATGAGGTCCAGCGCGGCCGCCTCGGCGGCGAGGGTGGCGCCGCCGATGGCGATGTCGCCCTCCCCCGGCTCGGCCCGCAGCCGTTCGATCTCCTGCGCCAAGCCGCCGGAGAGCAGACGGGCGTTGCCCCGCACCGCCGACAGCGTGGTGGAGAAGACCACCTTCGGGAGCGGCTTCCACAGTGCTGCCCACTCGCGCATCGAGGCGTCGAGGGACGGGTCCTGGTCGGCGGTCTCCCAGTACAGCATCGTCTCGTACAGCCGTCGCCCCATGAGGTGGACGCCGACGCCGCGCAGTTCGTCGATGAAGAAGCGGAACAGCTCGTCGTCGGGCTCGGACCAGTCGAAGTCGCCGTCCGGTCCGACGATGTAGCCGTCGAGGGAGACACCCATCGAATAGGTGACGCGGCGCATCGGAGGACCTCCTCGGTCGGGGGCGGGCAGCGGGTTGCGAAAAGGTGGGGGTGAGAGGGCGGCGCGCTGTCAGGAGGCCAGTCGCGTCAGCGCGGCCGACACCAGGGTCAGTACACCGGGCATCAGCACCGACGGGTCCGGCGCGAACAGCGGACTGTGGTTGCCGGGCACCCGGTCCAGCTTCTGCTGGAGGTCGTCGCCGGGCGCCGCCCGCCACACGTCCGGCGGGGTCGACGTGAGGAACCAGTACGCGTAGGGCACGCCGTCGGGCGCGAGCAGGGCGAAGTCCTCACTGCCCATCGCCGGACCGAAGTCGAACACCGCGCCTTCGCCCAGGACTTGGCGGTGCACGGCGGCGACCGAGGCGTCGAGTTCCGCGTCGTTGACGGTGTTCGGGAAGCCGGACCGCACCGAGATCTCCGGATCCACCGGGCAGCCGGCGGCCCGGCACTCGCCCTCCACGGTCCGCCGCACCGCCGCCAGGACCCGCTCGCGTACCCGGGGGTCCTGGGTGCGCAGGTTCAGGGCGAGCCGCGCCTCTGCCGGGATGATGTTGTGCTGGGTGCCGGCGTGGAACTGCCCCACCGTCAGGACGACGGCGTCACGCGCCGCGACCTCACGGGCGAGCACGGCCTGCAGCCGGGTCACGATGTACGCGGCGGTGACGACGGGGTCGACGGTCGACTCGGGACGCGAGCCGTGCCCGCCGACGCCGTGCACCACGACGTCGAGGTCGTCGGAGGCGGACATGATCAGCCCCGGGGTGTGCGAGCAGAGCCCGGCCGGTCCCGGCGTGACGTGCTGCCCGAACAGGGCGTCCGGGCGCGGGAAGCGTTCGTGGAGCCCGTCCCGTACCATCGCCGCCGCGCCGCCGCCGACCTCCTCGGCGGGCTGGCCCACCACGACCAGGGTGCCCGACCAGGTGGCGCGGCCGGCGGCGAGCGCCTCGGCGGCACCCGCCAGCCAGGTGAGGTGCAGATCGTGTCCGCAGGCGTGCATCACCCCGGCGGTCGTGGACGCGTACTCCAGGCCGGTGGCCTCCGTGACCGGCAGCGCGTCCAGGTCGCCGCGCAGCCAGACCACCGGACCGTCCCCGTTCTCCAGCACGCCGACCACGCCGGTGCCGCCGACGCCCTCGGCCACCCGGTACCCGGCGGACCGCAGCCGACCGGCGAGCTTCCCGGCGGTGCGGTGCTCGCGGAAGGCCGTCTCCGGGTGGCGGTGCAGGTCCCGGTAGAAGTCCTCCAGGTCGTCGGCCTTCAGCGCGGAGGTCAGGTCCCGGCTGAGACGGGCGACGGCGGACGGCTCGGTCATCGGGGTTCCCTCTCGTCGGCGGCCGGGCGGACGACGTCCCGCCTCACGATGGCACAGAGACGCGCCCGCGGGGCCGCCGACGCGGCACCGGCCCGGGGAACCGCGCTCACCCGCCCAGCGGCAGCTCCAGTATCCGGGCGATGGTGCGCAGCACGCCGTTGTCGTTGTTCGACGGGGCGAGGTGGCGGGCCCGCCGCACCACCTCGGGGTGGGCGTTGGCCATGGCGAAGGACCACTCGGCCGCGTCGAGCATCTCCAGGTCGTTCAGGTAGTCGCCGAAGACCATGGTCTGCGCGGGGGTGATGCCCAGCTCCCGCTGGAGGCGGCGCAGGGCGGCGCCCTTGTTCGCGGTGCGGTTCATGACGTCGACCCAGTGCGCGCCGGAGACGACGACCTGGTGGGTGCCGGTGAAGGGGGCCAGCGCGGGGGCGACGGTCCGTTCGGCCGAGCCGAAGTCGTAGAGGGCCACCTTGATGATGTCGTCGCCGACGGCGGTGACGTCGTCCACGATCCGGTGGCTGAGGTAGTACCGGCGCACCTCGGCGAGGAAGGGCTCGTCGGCGCGCTCGACGTACGCGGCGCGCTTGCCGCAGACCACCACCCCGACGTCGGCGCCGCCGGCCGTGAGCCGCCGGGCGGCCCGCACGACACCGGCCGCGACCGCCGGGTCCATCGGATCGGAGCTCAGCTCGACGCCGTCGCGCACCACGTAGGTGCCGTTCTCGGCGATGAACACCATCCCGTCGGCTACCTGGGCGAACTCCCGCTCCAGGGTGGCGTACTGGCGTCCGCTGGCCGGGCTGAACAGCACGCCGCGCTCGCGCAGCCGCCCCAGCGCCTCCCACAGGCCAGCCGGGGGCCGCTTGTCGTCGTCCAGGAGCGTGCCGTCCATGTCGGTGACGATCAGCCGGATGTCGGCGCCGCCGGCCGGGGCCGGGGTCTGCGCGGGACGGGTCAGGGGCGAGGAGGAGTAGGGCATGTCCTGCCTTCTGTGCGGATGTGGGCCGGTCGTCACCCTACCGGGGGTGCCCCGCGGGCCCGCCCCGGACGGCGGTCGGCCCGGATCGCGGGACACGCCGATCTTCGGGAGGCACAATGGCCGCGTGACCGGCAGGACCGTGGAGGGGACCGAGACGTGAGCGACGAGGGCACCCCGGCGCAGGGCACGGGGCGGCTGAACACCGCCGTGGCGCACAACGCGCGGGTGTGGAACTACTGGATCGGCGGCAAGGACAACTACGAGGTCGACCAGCAGGTCGGTGAGCAGGTCGCCGGCATGTTCCCGGTGATCCGCGCGGTGGCCCGCGCGGACCGTGACTTCCTGGGGCGGGCGGTGACGTACCTGACGGCCGAACGCGGGGTGCGGCAGTTCCTGGACATCGGGACCGGTCTGCCCACCGTGGACAACACCCATGAGATCGCGCAGCGCATCGCCCCCGAGTCGCGCATCGTGTACGTGGACAACGACCCGATCGTGCTGGTGCACGCCCGGACCCTGCTGACCGGGGCCCCCGAGGGGGTCACCGACTACATCGACGCCGACGTGCACGACCCCGGGGCGATCCTGGAGCGCGCCGGGCGGATCCTGGACCTGAGCCGCCCGGTGGCCGTCATGATGCTCGGCATCCTCAATTTCGTCCTGGACACGCGGGAGGCGCGGGAGATCGTGCGCCGCATCATGGCCGCGGTGCCGTCCGGCAGCTTCCTGGTGCTCACCCATCCGACCTATGACGACGAGCTGGGCGGCGCGGGCCAGATCCCGGCGATGGAGTTCTGGAACGCGAACGCCAAGCCGCCGATCACCGCTCGCAGCGGCGCGGAGATCTCGGGGTTCTTCGAGGGGCTCCAGCTGCTGGAACCCGGCCTGGTGGCGTGCTCCCAGTGGCACGCCGGACCCGGCGACGATCCGGTGCCGCAGTACGGCGCGGTCGCCGTGAAGCCGTAGCGGCCGGGGCCCGCCGCGTCGGCGTGACCACGGTGAGCGGTCCTGCTGAACGTGGCCGCCACTGCGCGCCCGTGGTCGGCCGGGCCGCGGGGGTGTGCTCGTGTGAAGACGGTGAGGAGTGCCGGATCCACCGGCCGCCCGCCGGTACGGAAAGTATGATCAAGCAATGTCTGACATGACTGAGACCACGCCCGGTTGGCTGAGCCAGGACGAGCTGGAACTGGCCCGTGCCCGCATGCCGATCCTGTACGTCGAGGCGGTGCCCGTGCGCGTCGACGACAGCGGCGAAGTCACCAGCATCGGACTGCTGCTGCGGATCGGCCCGGACGGGACGGTCAACCGCACGCTGGTCTCCGGCCGGGTCCTGCACCACGAGCGGGTCCGCGACGCCCTGCTGCGCCACCTGGAGAAGGATCTCGGCCCGGTGGCCCTCCCCCGTCTCCCGGCTTCCCTGCAGCCGTTCACCGTCGCGGAGTACTTCCCGACGCAGGGCATCACGCCGTACCACGACTCCCGGCAGCACGCGGTGTCGCTGGCGTACATCGTGCCGGTGACCGGCGACTGCCAGCCCCGGCAGGACGCGCTGGACCTCGTCTGGTTCGACCCGCAGGAGGCGGCGTCGCCGGCGGTGCAGAGCGAGATGCCGGGCGGGCACGGGTTCCTGCTGCGGCAGGCCCTGGCCCACGTCGGCCTCTCGGCCTCCTGACCGGCGTGCCGGCGCCGCGCGGGCTGCCGGGGCAGCGTACGGCCGGTGGCGGGGTGGCGCTCGGGGCGGCCGCCCGGCGGCCCTGCACGGTGGTCGTGTGCCGGGGCTGCTGCTGCGGGGTGGCCCGCAAGCACCCCGGCTTCGACCACGCCTGGCAGTTGGAGCGGCTGCGCGCCGGGGCGGCCGAGCACGGTTTCCGGGTCCGTACGACGGACTGCCTCGGCCCCTGCGACCAGGCCAACGTCATCGTCGTCCAGCCGTCCTCCGAGGGCCGCCGGGCCGGTGGCCGGGCCACCTGGGTCGGCTTCGCGACCGACGGCGACGGCACGGAGGACATCGTGCGGTGGGCGGCCGCCGGCGGCCCGGGCCTGGCCGAGCCCCCGCCGACACTGGAGCTGCAGTTCATCCGGCCCCCGCGTGACGCGCGGAGGCGCTCGCGCCGCTGAGGGACGCACGGACACGGGGGTGTCCCCGCCGCCCCGGGTCTGGCGTCGGCAGCGGGGACTAGCGTGTCCGCCATGGCCGATCTCTTCGAACTGATGCTCACACTGGACCTGCGGGACGACCTGTCGGAGGCGGAGCTCACCGAACTGTGCCGCCATCTCGGCCTGGTGTCCGGGCCCGCCACCGGGCCCGACAGCACAGCCGCCGCCCAGCACGGGCCCGAGCCCGTGCTCGGCCGCAGGGGCGCGGCGCACAAGGTGAGCGGCGCACTCCTGTCGGCGCTCGTCCCCCGGCGCGGCGGCTGGGCCCTGAGCAGCCGCCAGGAGGTTCATCCCGACGACTTCGACGACCTCGGCGAGGTGCTGGTCCGGCTCGCGGGGAAGGCCGCCGACTCTCACCGTCACGACCACGACACCGTCTTCCTGGGCTGGATCCGGCACTACGAGCGGTACGACCCTGAACCGCTGCTGGTCCGGGGCGGCGAGGTCGTCTGGCCGTCGTGACGGCGGCAGCCGCCCGGCGGACGCCGGTGCCGCCCGTCCCCGCCTGTCAGCGCCGGTGTCCGGTGAGCCTCGACCGCGTTCGAAGGGGCACGGGCTGCCTTATCGGAGCTCCGCGAGTACCTCCGCGCAGATCGCCAGCGCGGTCTCGGCCGGTGTGCGGGCGCCGATGTCGAGCCCGATGGGCCCGTGGACACGGCTCAGGACGGCGTCGGTGACCCCCCGGGCGCGCAGGGCCGCGGCGCGGCGGTCCTGGGTGTGGCGGGAGCCGAGCGCGCCTACGTAGGGCGCACCGGCCGTGAGCGCGGCCTCCAGGCAGGGGACGTCGGTGTCGGGCTCGTGGCTGAGCACCACCAGGCAGGCGGCGGCGGGCAGCTCGGCGACCAGGCTGCGGACGCGGTCCGTGTCGGCGGTGACGGTGACCCGCCAGTCAAGCAACGCCGCCTGTGCGCGCAGCAGTTCGGCCAGCTCACCGTCGCCGACGACGATCAGGTAGGGGACGGCGGGGCACGCCTCGACCAGCAGCAGCCCGTCCTCGGTGACCAGCGTCTCGCGCCCGGCGCGGTGGCGGTCGAGCAGCCGGCGGGCCTGCTCGGCGGCGGCGGCCGGGATTCGCGGGCCGGCGTCCGCGCGGCCGGGCACCACCACGGTGCTCACGGCCTCGCCGCGCTCGGGGTCGAGCCGGGTGACCAGCGCCGCGTCGACGCCCTCGGCGAGCAGCTCCCACCAGCGGGCGGGCACCGTGTGCAGCGCCTGGAGCAGGACCTCGGCCTGCCCGCCGCAGGTCAGGCGGGCGCGGCGCACCTCCTCGTCGTGGACGGCGACCGCGTGGACCCGTGCGGTGCGTCCGGACGCCGTGAGGGCGGCCGCCTCGGCGGCCAGCTCCGCGTCGAACGCGCCCCGGTAGAGGGTGCCGTGACAGGAGCCGTCCGCGTCGACGATCAGGGCGTCGGCGGGCCGCTTCGGCCCGAAACCCTGCTCGGCGACCGGGCGGGCCAGCACCGCCGGGCGCTCCTCGGCCGACCGGTGTCGGACCGTCTCCGCGAGTGCGCGCATGACCGGGAACCCCTTCCACGAGACCGGATGCCGCGGTCGTCGGCCGGGCGCCGGAACCCGGACCGCGGTTCCGGTCGCGGCCTCCGCGTCCGCCGACCCTCAACGCATACCCCGGATCCCGGCGGCATTCCCGCGCCCGAGCAGGCTCCAGGACAAAACCGGCCCCGCCCGCGCCCCGTGTCGTCGGGCCCCGCCGTCGTTCCGGCCTGCCCGGGCCGGACGACGCGGCGCCGGGTGACATCGTCGGCAACCCGCTGATCCGGCCGGCCCGCGCGGCACGCGGCAGGCAGTGCGGTCCCGGCTGGTCCCCGGTCCGGCCCGCCGCCGACCGTGTGCCGGGCGGTGTGCCGGGCGGTGTGCGGGGCGGTGTGCGGGGCGGTGTGCCGGGCGGCCGCAGCGTCACCGTCCCGGCCGGACAGCCGCGGGAGTCAGGGAGCGGATGCCGCGAGGGGCGTGCGGAAGCCCCGGAAGGTCACCGGTGCGCGGGTCTCGAAGCCGAGCCGTTCGTAGAGCGCGATCGCACCGGTGTTGGCCTCGGCCACGTGCAGGAAGGGGCGCTCGCCCCGGGCCACGACCCGTGCCACGAGCGCCCGGACCAGGCGGGCGGCGTAGCCCCGCCCGCGCGCCTCCGGGCTGGTGCAGACGGCGCTGATCTCGGTCCAGCCGGGCGGCCGGAGCCGCTCGCCGGCCATCGCCACCAGCCTGCCGTCGGCGCGGATCCCGAGATAGGCGCCGAGTTCACGGGTGCGCGGCCGGAAGGGCCCGGGGCGGGCCCTCTCGACGAGGCCCAGCATCTCGGCGACGTCCGCCGCGCCCAGTTCCGCCACCTCGGCGCGCGGTCCGGCGGGCGGGTGACCGGTCCGGCCGTCGCCCCGCCAGATCATCTGGCGGCCGTCGAGGGCGAACACCGGCTCCCAGTCCGGCGGCGGGGACGCCGGACTGCTGAACAGGTCGGCGAGCGCGCCCGGCCCGAGCAGCCGGGCGAGATCGGCCCACTCCGCCGCACCCGGGTCGGGCGGAAGGGCCGCGAAGGTCGCGACGTCCGATGGGTAGACGGCGACCCGGCCGTGGCGGCGGGCGAGCGGCGCATGGCGCCCGCCGAGCGACGCACCCACCGGGTCGTCGAGGACTACCGTGTCGCGGACCGTCATCCTGCCTGTCCTCTCGTGACGCGGGAACGTCGGGAAGACGTTCCGGGAACGGTCGAGGGGCCGCCCCGGATCTCTCCGGAGCGGCCCCTCGACCGTCGCTTCCCACGTCGGGACGACAGGATTTGAACCTGCGACCCCTTGACCCCCAGTCAAGTGCGCTACCAAGCTGCGCCACGTCCCGATGCCGTCTGACCTGGGGTTTCCCCGGGCCGAACGCGCAGGAAAACAATACCGCACTCGGGTCGGTGATCGCGCACCCGTTTACCGCGGGCCGGAACCAGCCGACGGTTGACCTCAAGTCCGGTCGAGGTTGCACGATCGTCGGCATGACGATCACCGAGCAAGAGACACGGACGTACCCGTTCACCGAACTGTCCCGGCTGATGAGCCTGATGACGGGCGACGAGAAGCACGGGCCCGCCGCGACCTCCACGCTGGACGTGCTGTGGGTGCTCTACGACCGGGTCCTGCGGGTGAACCCCGGCCGGCCGCAGGACCCGGCGCGGGACCGGTTCCTGCTGTCCAAGGGGCACGGCCCGATGGCCTACTACGCGGTGCTCGCCGCCAAGGGCTTCCTGCCGCGGGACTGGCTGCCGGGCTTCGGCTCCTACGACTCCCCGCTCGGCCACCACCCCGACCGCACCCTGGTACCCGGGGTGGAGATCGGCAGCGGATCCCTGGGGCACGGGCTGCCGATCGCCGTCGGTACGGCGCTGGGGCTGCGCGCGCAGCGGCTGGACGAGCCGGGGGTCTGGGTGCTCGTCGGGGACGCCGAGCTGGACGAAGGCAGCAATCACGAGGCGATCGCCTTCGCCGGGCCCGCCGGCCTGGAGCGACTGCACACGATCGTCGTCGACAACTCCTCCGCCAGCCACGCCCGGCCCGGTGGGATCGCCGCCCGCTTCGAGGCGGCCGGCTGGTCCACGGCGACGGTCGACGGGCGCGACCACGAGGCGCTGTACGCGGCGTTCACCGCGCCGCACCCCGGCAGACCGCACGCGGTGGTCGCTCGTGTCGAGCCGAAGTACGCCTGAGCCCCGCTGCCCTGTCCCTCCTTTGCACCTCTCCCGTCTCCCTCCGTCTCCCTCCGTCTCTCCGAAAGGCCTTTGCCATGGAAACCATGCGTGACCGTCTCGCGCCCGTCGTCAGCCGGCTGCTGGACGAGGATCCGCGGGTCGCGGTGGTCCTCGCCGAGATCGGCAAGGACGGCTTCGCCGAGGCGCTGCGCCGCCACCCGGACCGTGTGATCAACGTGGGCATCCGCGAACAGCTGCTGGTCGGCGCGGGCGCGGGACTGGCGCTGACCGGGATGCGGCCCGTGCTGCACACCTTCGCCAGTTTCCTGGTGGAGCGGCCCTTCGAGCAGGTCAAACTGGATCTGGGCCACCAGGGCGTGGGCGCGGTGCTGGTCAGCGCCGCCGCGTCCTTCGACTGGCCGGCGGGCGGCTACACCCACATGGCGCCCGGGGACGTGGCGCTGCTGGACACGCTGGACGGGTGGACGGTCCATGTGCCGGGCCACCCGGACGAGGCCGAGGTCCTGCTGCGGCACGCGGTGGCGGCGGGCGACGACAAGGTGTACGTCCGGCTGTCCGCGCAGACGAACGAGGCGGCCCGCACGGTGGACGGGCAGCGGTTTCTGACGGTCCGCGAGGGCCGCTCGGGCGTGGTGGTGGCGGTCGGCCCCGTGCTGGACGCGGTACTGGCGGCCACCGAGGGCCTCGATGCCACCGTGCTGTACGCGACGACGGTGCGCCCCTTCGACGGGGTGGCGCTGCGCCGCGCCACCGAGGCGGCGGGCACGGACGTCGTCCTCGTGGAGCCGTACCTCGCGGGCACCTCGACCGCCGCGGCGAACGACGCCCTCACCGACCTGCCGCACCGGGTGCTGGGGCTGGGCGTGGGCCGTCGGGAGCTGCGGCGTTACGGCACGGTCGAGGAGCACGTGCGGGCGCACGGTCTGGACGCGGGGTCGCTGCGGGCGCGGATCGGCCGCTTCCTGGCCGGTGCCCTGGTCTGATGCCGGCACCGCGCCGGCCCGCGGTCCGGCTCACGCACCGGCCGGCAGCCCCAGGTCCGGGTACGCCTCCAGAAGTCCGGGCGGTGCGGCCTGGCGCCAGGAGTCGGCGAGTATGTCCCGCAGTTCCCGCTCGTCCTCCAGGGCCGCGAGCCGGGCCCGGACCCAGGCGAAGGACGCCTCGTGGTCGGCGATCCAGAACTTCTCCGGTTCGGCGAGGACCAGTTCGTCGCGCTCCTCCTTGGGACAGCGCACGGCGATGGAGGTCTCGTCCTCGGGCAGCGTGGCGAACATCTTGCCCGCGACCCGGAACGTTGGCATGCTCCAGGCGATCTTCTCCGTGGTGTCCGGAAGGGACAGGGCGATGCGGCGTACGTCTTCTGCGTCCTGCATGCCTCGCACCGTAACCCCCGCCACTGACATCGATGCCGACACTCACCGGCCGGCCGGGGCGAGCCGCTTGTAGTACAGGGTCGTCGGGCGCAGATCGCCGTCGGGGGCGGCCGCGTAGTCGGGGATGACCCCGGCCCGTGTCCATCCGGCGCCGGCGTAGAGCCGCTCGGCCGGGCTGTCGGTCTCGGTGTCCAGGTGCAGCAGGGTGATCCCGGCGGCGGCCGCCGCCCGCTCTGCGGTGGTGAGCAGGGTGCGGCCCAGACCGCGGCCGCGGGCGTCCCGGTGCACCATCAGCTTCACGAGTTCGGCTCGGTGGCGGCTGTTGGGCCGGTCGGGGAGGGCCAGACCGACCGTACCCACGACGCGGCCGGCGTCGTAGGCGCCCCAGACGGCGCTTCGTCCCGCGGCGAGTCCGGCGGCGCGCTCCCGCCACCAGTCGGCGGCCTCGGCGCGCTCCACCGGGTGGAGGAACCCGATCGAGGCGCCGCCCGCGACCGTGTCGAGCAGCAGGTCGGCGTAGCCGTCGAGGTCGGCGAGGAGCCGTCGGCCGTCGAGCCGGAGCACGGTCACGGCAGCACCACCGCCACCAGGTACCGCGCCTCGTCGTCGCCGGCGCACCGGAACCGGGTGGGCCCCCACACCCGCAGCCGCAGGCAGTCACCGGCGGACAGCTGGTGCGCGGTGCCGTCGGCGGTCATCTCCAGGGCGCCGGCCAGCAGCCAGACATGCTGTTCGAGTCCGGCGACGGGCGGCCGGTCGTAGGCGATGTCGGCGCCGGGGGCGAGCCGGCCCTCGACGAGTTCGCCGCGCAGGCCGGGGTGCGGCGGCGACACCGACCGCCGGACGAATCCGGAGGCGCGGTCCTGCCAGACCCGCTGGTCGGCGGCGCGCACGACCGGCGCGGGCTGCTCCTCGACCTCGCTGAGCAGCTGGGACATGGTCCGGCCGTAGACATGGCACAGGCGGTTCAGCAGGGAGGCGGTGGGGCTGGTCTCGGCCCGCTCGGCACGGGACAGGGTGGACCGGCTGATTCCGCTGCGCTCCGCCAACTCCCCCAGGGACCAGCCCTGTTCGGCCCGCAGGCCGGCCAGACGGGCACCCAGCCGGGCGTCCACGGGGTCGACGGCGGCACCCTCGATCTCTCGTTTCACATCCGGGAGGATATCCCAGATATGAAACGACGCCCAGGGGGTTCCCGGGGCGGCCCGGGGTGTCCGGGTCAGAGGCCGGCCGCCGCCTCCCGCAGCGCGTCCAGGACGGGGCGGATCAGCGGGTGCCCCTCCGCGCCCCGCCGTATGGCCGCGAAGACGCGGCGGGTCGGCGCCACCCCGTCCACCGGGCGGACCACCACCCCGGTGAGGGCCATGCCGCGCAGCGCGGAGCGCGGGACGAGGGCCACGCCGACATCGGACGAGGCCAGTGCGACGACCGCGCGGAAGTCGTCGGAAGAGTGCTCCATCCGGGGTTGGAAGCCGGCGTTCTCGCAGGCCAGGACCACCACGTCATGGCAGGGGTTGCCGGGGTAGGGGCCGATCCAGGCGTCCTTGGCCAGCTCGGCGAGCGGCACCTCCACCGCGTCGGCCAGCCGGTGACCGACCGGGACCACGGCGTCGAAGGGCTCGGCGTAGAGGGGCACGTGGGTCAGGCGGGGGTCGTCGGCGGGCGGCGCCCCCCGGTACTCGACGGCCACGGCGACGTCGACCTGCCGGTCCAGGACCATCGGCAGGCTGGCGTCGCCCTCGGCGTCCCGCACTCGGATGCGGATCCCCGGCGCGGTGCCGGCCAGGCGTGCCACGGCCGGCGCGACGACCAGCGCGATCCCGGTCGCGAAGGCCGCGACGGTGACCGTGCCGGCCTGACCGGAGCCGTAGGCGGCCAGTTCCGCCTCGGCCCGCTCCAACTGGGCCAGGACGGCGTTGGTGTGGCCCAGCAGGATCTCCCCGGCCGGGGTGAGCCGGACCCCCTTGGCGCCGCGCTCGACCAGGCGGTGGCCGGTCTCCTGTTCCAGTGCGGTCAGCTGCTGCGAGACCGCGGAGGGCGTGAGGTAGAGCGCGGCGGCAGCCGCCGTCACCGTACGGTGGTCCGCCACCGCACGGAGGATGTGGAGCCGCCGCGCCTCGATCATGGATCGATTGTCTCAAATACGCCGTTGTCGCCGGTAAGCCGGGTGTTCGCCGGTCAGCTCTCCAGCTCGGCCCGTGCCGCCACGAAGGCGTCCACCGCACGGTGCACGTCCGCGGTGGAGTGCGCCGCGGAGAGCTGGACGCGGATGCGGGCCTGGCCCTGCGGGACCACCGGGTAGGAGAAGCCGATCACGTAGACACCGCGCTCCAGCAGCAGCTCGGCCATCCGGCCCGCCTTCGCCGCGTCGCCGATCATGACGGGCGCGATGGCGTGCTCGCCGGGGAGGACGTCGAAGCCCTCCTCGGTCATCCGCCGGCGGAACAGGGCGGTGTTCTCGTTGAGGCGGACCCGCAGGTCGTCCGCCGACTCCAGCAGGTCGAGGACCTTCAGCGAGGCCGCCGCGATCACCGGGGCGAGGGTGTTGGAGAACAGGTAGGGGCGCGAGCGCTGCCGCAGCAGGGCCACGATCTCCGCGCGGGCGGCGACATAGCCGCCGGAGGCACCGCCGAGCGCCTTGCCGAGGGTGCCGGTGATGATGTCGACGCGGTCCATGACGCCGTGCAGCTCGGGGGTGCCGCGGCCGCCGGGGCCGACGAATCCGACGGCGTGCGAGTCGTCGACCATGACCATCGCGTCGTAGCGGTCGGCGAGGTCGCAGATCTCGGCCAGCGGCGCCACGTACCCGTCCATGGAGAACACGCCGTCGGTGACGATCAGCCGGCGCCCGGCGCCGCCGTCCGCGGCTTCCTTCAGCTGCCGCTCCAGATCGGCCATGTCACGGTTGGCGTAGCGGAAGCGGCGGGCCTTGGACAGCCGGATGCCGTCGATGATGGAGGCGTGGTTGAGAGCGTCGGAGATCACCGCGTCCTCGGGGCCGAGCAGCGTCTCGAAGACACCGCCGTTGGCGTCGAAGCAGGAGGAGTACAGGATCGTGTCCTCCTGGCCGAGGAAGGCGGACAGCCGCGCCTCCAGCTCCTTGTGCACCTCCTGGGTGCCGCAGATGAAGCGCACGGACGCCATGCCGTAGCCCCAGCGGTCCAGGGCCTGGTGGGCGGCGGCGACCACCTCGGGGTGGTCGGCGAGGCCCAGGTAGTTGTTGGCGCAGAAGTTGAGGACCTCGCCGGGCCGGCCGCCCGCCGTGACGTTCACGGTCGCGGACTGCGGGGTGCCGATGACCCGCTCGGGCTTGTGCAGACCGGCGGCGCGGATCTCGTCGAGGGTGGCGCGCAGGTCGTCGCGCACGGAGTCGAACATGACGGGGGCTCCTAAGGGTTATGCGGTCCAGTCGAGGATGACCTTGCCGCCCTTGCCGGCGGCGGCGTCGGTGAAGGCCGCCTCGAAGTCGCGGTAGCCGTACCGGCCGGTGATCACGGGGGCGAGGTCCAGGCCGCCCTCCAGCAGCACCGACATCGCGTACCAGGTCTCGAACATCTCGCGGCCGTAGATGCCCTTGAGGGTGATCATCGAGGTGACGACGCGGGCCCAGTCGACGGGGAACTCCTGCGCCGGCAGGCCGAGCATCGCGATCCGGCCGCCGTGCGTCATGTTGGCGATCATGTCGCGCATCGCCTCGGGGCGGCCGGACATCTCCAGGCCGATGTCGAAGCCCTCGCGCAGGCCCAGCTCCCGCTGCCCGTCGGCGATCGACGCGCCGGAGACGTTCAGCGCCAGGCTCACCCCGATCTTGCGGGCCAGTTCCAGCCGCTCCTCGCTGACGTCGGTGATGACGACGTTGCGGGCGCCCGCGTGCCGGGCCACCGCCGCCGCCATCAGGCCGATCGGCCCCGCCCCGGTGATCAGCACGTCCTCGCCGACCAGCGGGAAGGACAGGGCGGTGTGCACGGCGTTGCCGAACGGGTCGAAGATCGCGGCGACATCGAGGTCGACGGGGACGCGGTGCACCCAGACGTTCGACGCGGGCAGGGCCACGTACTCGGCGAAGGCGCCGTCGCGGCCCACGCCCAGCCCGACCGTCGCTCGGCACAGGTGGCGCCGGCCCGCCAGGCAGTTGCGGCACTTGCCGCACACCAGGTGGCCCTCGCCGCTCACCCGGTCCCCGACGGCGATGTCGGTGACGTCGCGGCCGGTCTCGACGACCTCGCCGACGAACTCGTGCCCGATCACCAGGGGGGTGCGGATCGTCTGCTGCGCCCACCCGTCCCAGGACCGGATGTGCAGGTCGGTGCCGCAGATGCCGGTGCGCTGCACCTTGATCAGCACGTCGCCGGCGCCGATCCGCGGCTCCGGGACGTCCGTGAGCCAGAGCCCCGGCTCCGCCTTCTCCTTGACCAGCGCCTTCACGCTACGGCTCCCGTGGTGAGGTCCCGGGCCCGGGCACGCCGACGGCGCCCGCGACCGGGAAGAGGGGTGGAATCGGAGAGCAATCTGCCGTACCGGAACCGCCCCGGTCCATCGAGGATTTCTTAAGCGGAGCCGCAGCTCTGCTTCAGGCCCAGGTCACCTGCAGCGGCAGACCGTCGCGCTCGCTGCGTTCCACCTCGGCGGCGAGCCGCGCCGCGGCCGCCTTCACGGTTTCCAGCCCGGCCCTCCCCCAGGCGCGGGGCGTGAGATCGGCGGCGCAGACCGTACCGAGCACGCGGCCCGCGCTGTCCAGGAGCGGGGCGCCCAGATAGGAGTGCACGCCGTACGCGTCGACGATCGGGTTGCCGGCGAACCGGGGGTAGTCGCCCACGTCCTCCAGCGCCAGGGCCCGTCGCCGGGCGACGACGTGCGGGCAGTAGCCGTGGTCGCGGGGCAGCGACCGGCCGACCTCCGGTTTGCCGCGACGGGCGGCGGGCTCCGGGACGCGCAGCCCGGCGAAGAACTGCTCGCTCTCGCCGATGAAGTTGACCATGGCGTAGGGCGCGCCGGTGACTTCGGCGAGCCGGCCGGCGAATCCGTCGAGGACGGGCTCGGGCCGTTCCCCGAGACCGAGCCGGCGCAGCCTCAGGGCCCGGTCGGGGGCTTCGCGGTCCTCCGGCGTGAGCAGCAGCCGACCGGCCGGGCGGGACGGGTCGTAGCTCATGGCCGGGTTCATCGCCGGGCTCCTGCCGTCTGGTCGTGCGTCATCTGCGGCTCCGTGGACGGTGGTTCGGGTGTCACCTGTGGGCGCCGCGGCTCGGCTGGGGTGCGGCCGGCGCGTGCGCGATGAGGTGCCTGACGAGGGTGAGCAGGGTCTGCACACCGGAGGCGGAGATACGGGCGTCGCAGCGCACCACCGGGATCGCCGGGTCGAGGTCGATGGCGGCGCGCACCTCCTCGGGGTCGTAGCGGTGGGAGCCGTCGAACTCGTTGAGCGCGACGATGAAGCCGAGGCCACGCTCCTCGAAGAAGTCGACGGCCGCGAAGCAGTCCTGGAGCCGTCGGGTGTCGGCGAGGATGACCGCGCCGAGCGCGCCCTCGCACAACTCGTCCCACATGAACCAGAACCGTTCCTGTCCCGGGGTGCCGAACAGGTACAGCACGTGCTGCGGGTCGAGGGTGATCCGTCCGAAGTCCATGGCCACGGTCGTCTCCACCTTGTTCTCGACGCCCTCCAGGCTGTCGGTGGCGGCGCTGACGGTGGTGAGCAGTTCCTCCGTGGAGAGCGGCTCGATCTCGCTGACGGCACCGACGAACGTGGTCTTGCCCACGCCGAACCCGCCCGCCACGAGGATCTTCAGCGCGGTGGGAAAGGGGTCCGGGCCGCCGTCGTACGGGCCGTACTCGCCGCTCGGACCGCACGCGCCGTAGTCAGAGCTGTCGTCGTAGTCCATCGAGTACTGCCTCCAGTAGCGCCCGGTCGGTGGGGTTGTGGTGGAACGCGGGGGGCTTCGTGGTCAGCGCCCCGCAGTCGACGAGGTCCGACAGCAGCACCTTGGTGACCGCCGCCGGCAGCTTCAGGTGGGCGGCCACCTCGGCGACCGGGACGGGCGCGCGGCACAGGTCGAGCGCCTGCGCGTGTTCCGGGCCGAGGTAGCCGAGGGGGGTCGCCCCGGTGGCCATCACCTGCGACATCAGGTCGAGGGCGACGCTGGGCCTGGTGCGGCCGTTGCTGACGGTGAAAGGGCGCACCAGCCGTCCGGCCGCGTCGTCCAGCCAGGGCCCGTCGCCGGCCGCCGCCACGCTCAAGGCCTCATCACCGGGGGTTCGACGGCGTGCTGCCGAGGCGCCGTCACCAGGTAGGGACGGACGCTCTTGACCAGCATCGCCATCTCGTAGCCGAGCACCGCCGCGTCGGCCTCGCGGCCCGCGAGCACGGCGAGGCAGGTGCCGGAGCCGGCCGTGGTGACGAAGAGCAGCGTCGAGTCGAGTTCGACGACGACCTGGCGTACGTCGCCGCCGTCCCCGAAGCGGACTCCGGCGCTGCGGCCGAGGGAGTACAGCCCGGAGGCCAGGGCGGCCATGTGGTCGGCGCTGTCGGGGTCGAGGCCGTGGACGGACTTCACCAGTCCGTCGCAGGACAGCAGCACCGCGCTGGTGGTGTGGGGCACGCGCTGGACGAGGCCGCTCATCAGCCAGTCGAGATCGGATACATGGCCGGTCGGCGCATCGCTCGCCATGGTGGATCGACTCCTTGGGGTACGAAGGTCTGCGGGAGCGCTGGGGGGTGGGGTGGTCATCCGGCGGGCGCGCTCCCGTCATGCCGGAAGGGGGTCTGGTCGGGGGCGGGGGCGTCGGGCGAGTCCGGGGTGCCGTAGGTCCGCGGGGACGCGCCGAGTGCGGCGGTGCCGGACCCGGTGAAGGGTGCCGGGGGGTCGGACTCCAGGCTCTGCTGGGCCTCGGCGAGCCCGACGCCGCGCTGGAACGCCGCCATGAGGCCGGGGTCGTGGCCGACGGGCTGGTCGGACTCCTGCCGGGGCACGGGGCCGCCGCGCAGCTGGGGCACGATGTGCTCCTGGGCGCGGCGCTTGGGCAGCGTCGGCTTGCCCATGGTGCCGCGTACGGCTCCGGCCCGCGGCACGGGCGCCTGCCCGGAGTGTTCCTCCACGATCCACCGGTCCCCCGGCCGGACGCCGGGCACGGCCTCGGCGGGGTTGGGCCGTGCGCGGTGGGCTCCGCGTACGGGGAGCGGCGCGGGCCGCCCGTCGCCGGACTCGCGGCCCGCCGTCCCGGCCGTGTCCCGGCCCGCTGCCGGGTCCGGGTCCGCTGCCGTGTCGTGGCCCCGCGCCGCCACCCCGAGGTCCGGGGGTGCCTCGGTCGCGGCGGGAAGGGCACCGGCGTCGCGGTCGGCTCCGCTCGGTTCCTGACCGGGGCCGTTCTGACCGGGACCGTTCTGACTCCGGTCGGCGGTCCGGTGTGCGCCGATTCCGTCCTGGGCGCCCGCGGCGGTGCCGAGGGGCCGCGCGGGGGCCGCGTGGGGGCGGGGCGGGGTGGGCCCGGCGGTGCGGGACTCGGCGGCGGACGGCGGACGGGCCGGGCCGGGGGCGGTGGAGGGGCGGCGGGTGGCGGGCGGGTGCCCGGCCGCGGTCGCGTCCCGGTGGCGGCCGGTCGTGGCCCGGTCCTGCGGGCGGGCGGTTCCGGGCCGCTGCCGGGTGGGCGTGGCCCCGGCCCCGGGGCGGGCGTCCTGACCCTGCGCCGGTACGGGCAGCAGGCCCGCCCCGGCGCCCTCGTGGCGGGTGGGCCCGGCCGGCGCGGGCGGCCCGGCGGGGTCGGGCCCCGGCACGCGCCCGCTCTGGGCAGGCCGGCCGTCCGGGTCCGCCGGTGCGCGGGCCGGTCCCCCGGCGGGCCGCGCGTCGGGGTACGGCCGGGTGCTCACCTGGCCGGTGACGGCCGACGGGGCGGTGACTGCCGATGGGGCGGTGACTGCCGATGGGGCGCTGACGGCCGACGGGGCGCCGTCGGGCAGGTCGGGCCCCGAGCCCAGCAGGGCCTGCGGCACGACGAGTACGGCCTGGACGCCGCCGTAGATGTTGCTCTGCAGCCGGACCCGGATGCCGTGCCGCCGGGCCAGCTGGGAGACGACGAACAGGCCGATGCGCCCGTCGGCGAGCAGGCGGCCCACGTTGACCTGGTCGGGGTCGGCGAGCAGGGCGTTCATCCGCTTCTGCTCGTCGGCCGGGAGGCCGAGCCCGCGGTCCTCGACCTCGACGGCGAGTCCGGAGGTGACGAGGTTGGCGCGCAGCAGCACCTGGGTGTGCGGCGCGGAGAACACGGTGGCATTCTCGACGAGTTCGGCGAGGAGGTGGATGACGTCGGCGACGGCGTGGCCGCGCAGCTCGCCGTCGATCGGCGGGACCAGCTTCACCCGTGAGTACTGCTCGACCTCGGCGATGGCGGAGCGCAGCACCTCGGTCATGGAGACCGGGTTGCTCCACTGCCGGCGGGAGACGGCCCCGCCGAGCACCGCGAGGTTCTCGGCGTGGCGGCGGATCCGGGTGGCGAGGTGATCGACGTGGAAGAGCCCCTTGAGCAGGTCGGGGTCCTCGATCTCGTTCTCCAGCTCGTCGAGGATGGAGATCTCGCGGTGCACCAGCGACTGCAGGCGGCGCGCGAGGTTGACGAACACCTCCAGTTTCTGTTCGCTGCCCGCCTGGCTGGACAGCTGTGCGGCCCGGACGACGGCGCCGACGGCTCCCTCGTGGGCGCGGGCGAGGTCCGCGGCGAGCAGTTCGAACTCGTCGGCGTCGGCGGGCGGGCCGCTGCGGGTCCTGCGCTGGGGCGGTACCTCACCGCGCCGCAGCGCCTCGACCAGGCCCCGCAGTTCGGCCTCGCCGCGCGCGCTGCTCCCGCGCAGGGCGTCGATCCGGTCGGTCACCGAGCGGGCGGCGCGGTCCGCGGCCACGGCGGCGATCAGGATGCCGACGCCGGTGACGGTGACCGCGCCGGTCAGCACGGCCCACAGGGTGACGCTGGGCCGGGCGCCGGTGGAGCGGACGGTGAACAGGACGGCGGCGCAGGCGCTGAGGGCGACGGCGGTGGGGGGCAGCACGGCGAGCCGCAGCAGTTGGGGCCGTATGTGTGTCTCGGCCGTCGCGGGGGCGGTGCGGGCGACCGGTCGCCCGTGCCGCCCGCCCTCACGGCGGTCTGCGCGTGCGGCCGGTGCGCGGAGGTGAGACATCGGTGTCCTCGTACTGGTCCGTCGGGCCTGGTTGCTCGCGCGTGGGGCGCGAGCCGGGCATGCGGCATCGCGAAGTCGGTCGGCGGGGACCGGGGTCTCGGCCTTTCGTCGCCCGACGGACACTCACAGTAGTCGCCAACGCGTCAGGTGCGGTGGGCAGTTGACAAACTCCCCCGGGGAGCGTCCCCCTCTGGTATGAGCCTTCGTACGACAGACCGATAAGACGGCGGCCCGAGGGGTGGCGACCCGAAGGAAATCGATCACACCTGGTCAGGGGTGGTCATGAAGAAACGACGAGGGCCGGGGATGCCACACTCCCCGATCCTCACCGTCAAGCATGTGACGCCGTTCGCCCGATCGTGGTCAACCTGCCGGAGACTCCCGCGATCTCCGGGCGGGAACGCACTCACCGCCCTCGAACATCACTCACCGTGTCGACTCTGGCCACGACTCCACCCTTCCGAACGACATTGAATAGACGCGACGACTCGTCTAGTCTCTTGATAAGACGCAACGGTAAGTCTCGGCATGTGCCGCGCCTTTCCGCACCCAACCGCTCATGAGAGGCCACTTCCGTGGGGAACTCGACCGTCCGCGCCGTCGACCGGACCGGCGCTCCAGAGAGGGCGCGCGGCGGCGGCCTCGCCGTCCTCAGCGTGGCCTTCGCCTTCTGGATCACCATGGCGGGCACCACCGCGCCCACCCCGCTCTACCCCTTGTACGGCGAGGAGTTCGGCTTCACGCCGTTCACCGTGACCGTCGTCTTCGCCGTCTACGCGCTCGGCGTCGTCCTCGGGCTGCTGGTCTTCGGCCGCCTCTCCGACCAGGTGGGCCGGCGTCCCGTCCTGGTCGCGGCCACCCTGCTGTCCGTGGTCGCCGCGGTGGTCTTCCTCCTGGCCCAGAGCGTCGCCGCGATGCTCGTCGCCCGGGTCGTGTCCGGCTTCTCCGCGGCTCTGGTGACCGGTGCCGCCACCGCCTCCCTCGCCGAGCGGCTCGGACAGCACAGTCGCGTCAAGCCCGCCACCCTCGCGTTGTTCGCGAACATGGGCGGTCTCGCCTGCGGCACGCTGATCGCGGGGATCCTCGCCGACCTCGCGCCCTCCCCGCTGCGCACCCCCTGGGTCGTCATGCTCGCCCTCGCCGCCGTCGGCATGCTCGGTGTCCTCGTGAGCGGGGAGAGCTCCGCCCACCGTTCCGGTTTCTCGCTGCAGGTCCAGCCGCTGCACGTCCCCGCCGAGATCCGCTCGGACTTCCTGCGCTCCGCGATGGCCGCGGGTGCGGGCTTCGCCGTGCTCGGCGTCCTGACCGCCGTGACGGGCCTCTTCCTGGGGACGGTGCTGCACGAGTCCAGCCACGCCCTCACCGGACTCGTGGTCTTCATCGCCTTCGCCTGCACCGCCCTCGGCCAGCTCCTCGTCCGCACCCTCAAGCCCGCCACCGCCCTGCCCGCCTCGTGCCTGGGCCTGATCGCCGCGGCCGGTCTGATCGCCGCCGCGATGGCCACCAGCACCCTGGCTCCCCTGCTCGTCGGCGCCGCGGCCAACGGACTGGCGACGGGCATCGCCGTCGGTCACGGCATCGGCGGCATCACCACGCGCAGCGCCCCCCAGCACCGTGGCGCGTCGGTCTCCACCTTCTTCGCCATCCTGTACTCGATGCTGGCGGTGCCCGCGATCGGTGTGGGAGTCCTGATCCGCGAGACCAGCCTGCGCCCGGCCGGCGAGACGTTCAGCGCGGTGGTCGCCGCGCTCTCTCTCGGCGTGCTGCTCAGCCTGGCGCGGACCGGCCGCCGGGCCGCCTGAGCCGGCCTGCCGTTGCACCGGTTCACGGCGGACCCGGTGTGCCAGAATCACAGCGACGGACACGATGCGAAGGGTTGACGGAACCATCAGCGCCACGCGGAAACCACCACCGGCCTGCGAGAAGACCACGGTCGTCAGCCGGACCGGCCCACGCCGCAGCGAGAGCGTCCGGCTCGCGGTCCTGCACGCCGCGGACGACCTCCTGGTCGAGCGGGGCTTCGCCGCCCTGACCATCGAGGGCATCGCCCAGCGCGCGGGGGTGGCCAAGCAGACGATCTACCGCTGGTGGAAGTCGAAGGTCGACATCCTCCTCGACACCCTCACCGACGACGCCCGCGAGGCCCTGGAGTGGCGCGTGGACGAAGGTCGTGGCGTCGAGGAGACCCTCACCTCCCATCTGCAGCGGGTGGCCGACTTCTTCGAGGAGCCCGCCGGCCAGGTGCTGCTGGCCCTCCTGGGCCACGCCCAGCTGGACAGCGAGACGGCGGCGTCGCTGCGGGCCGGATTCCTGAAGGAGCAGCGGGAGCGCGACGTGGCCGGCCTGCGAGATCTCCTCGCCCGCGACCAGGAGCCGGCCGTCGACGATCGCACCCTCGACCACCTCGTGGATCTGCTGCTCGGTCCGCTGTACTACCGCGTCCTGGTCTCCGGCTCCCCCGTCGACAGGGACCTGGTCGAGAGGACGTCCCGTCTCGTCCTCGCCCTCGCCCGCGAGCCGTCGGCCCGCAGGCCCTGACCTCGGACCGACCTGTGCGAGTGGCCCCCGACCTGTGTCGTCGGGGGCCACTCGCACGCGACGATCAGTGCAGGCTGATGCAGCCGCTCCTGATCCCCTCGATAACCGCTTCGGTACGTGACGCCGCGCCCAGCTTGATGAAAATCGAGTGCAGATGAACCTTGACGGTACGCTCGGAAATCCCCAGCAGTCGGGCGACCATCCTGTTTGAGTTCCCCTCCTTGATCCCGTTCAGGACCTGACGCTCCCGCGGTGTGAGTGTCGATACCGTTCTGCCCGCCACGCGATCCGACACCACCTGCTCGGGATCCAGAGTGGCCACTAATCCTTCGGATGTCGGACGGGATGCGCGAGACATCTACTTCCCCCTGCCATGCATGGTCATCACTCATCAAGACGTGCACGCGAGCGCCATTGCCCACGCAGCCGCATCTTCAACGATTCCTCGTCGTGAAAACAGTATATGGGCGCCACCGAAAGCCGTGGATTAAACGTGGGTTACTTCACATGTGAAGGTTGCACCCTAAACCACCTGCCACCCAGCCCGCCCGCACGGCCGGAAGCGGCGGTTCCATTCAAAGAAAATGCATGGTGCACACATTGCACTGGATAAAGTGTCGAACGGTCAATAACGTGGGACTCGAAGGCGGAATACCGCCTCGCACCTCATCATTCGTTTTCCCTGCGGGGAGGTGAGCCGATGCTCGTCGAGCGAGTACGGCGAAACAACCACTTACTCCATCCGGCCGGCTGCCTGGTCTTCTCCGGCGGCGCCTACCTCTTCATCCACTCCGACCTGGGCACCGATCCGCTCGACGTGTTCTCCCTCGGCCTGATGCGGCACCTGCCCGTCACGGTGGGCGTCTCGCAGACCCTGGTGGCGGTGGTCTGCCTGGTCGTCGTGGCGGCCTGGACGCGGGAGAAGCCGCTGGTGGCACCCCTGTTCACCTTCTTCTTCTGCGGCGGCGTGATCGACCTGCTCCGCTGGTCGGACCCCGCGCGCGCCCTGCCGGTTCCCTCTGCGGGACTGCTCGCGTGCGCGGTGCTGCTGTGCGCGTACGGGTCCGCGCTCATCATCATGAGCGGTTTCGGCATCCGCGCCGTCGACGCGCTCGCCCTCACCATGACCAGCCGGTGGAACTGGCCCTTCTGGACGGCGAAAGGACTCGTCGAGGCCTCTTTGATGGTCTCCGGATTCCTTATGGGCGGGCCCCTCGGGATCGGTACGGTGTGTTTCCTGGTGGGCGTCGACCTGCTCATCCAGCCACTCATCAGGGCACATTCCAAAGCCTCCCGAATTCCCCGTTCAGTAATCCCGGAACGGTCGGCCCGGATCACCCGGTGACACCACGAAAAGGACGCGGAACAATGCCTTCATCTCTGCATTCCCCCCAGGTTCGAGCAGTACTCGAAACGATCGCAGCCGAACAGCAGCGAGTGGACGCCGTCGAACAGCCGAAGCTTCTCGACATCATCAGGAACCGCACCGCTCCATGGACTCCGGGAGAATTGGTGGACGCATGTGCCGACGGTTACTACGCGGCTCCCGCGGACGTCGGCCGAATGCTTTACGCATGGGTGCGTGCCATGCGCCCGCAGACCGTCTTCGAGTTCGGCACCTCCTACGGTTTCACCGCCATCCATATAGCGGCGGCGCTCCGGGACAACGGTTCGGGAAAGCTGTGCACCGTGGATCTACACGAAGGAAAGTGCGCGGCGGCCCGGGACCATCTGACATCCGCGGGCGTGGCCGAGTACGCCGAGGTGATCGTGGGTGAGGCGGTGGAGGTGATGTCGTCGTTCCCCGAGCGGATCGACCTCCTCTACCTGGACGGCTGGGCGGACTTCTATCTCGACGTCGTCCGCGCCGCCGAGCCCCGGTTGCGTCCCGGCGCGCTGGTTCACGCCGACGACACCGTGAAGTTCGCGGCCGCCGCCCAGCCCTATCTCGACCACGTCCGCGACCCCGCGGGCGGCTACGTCTCCGTCGCCGTCGCCGACGGGCAGGGGCTGGAACTGTCCACGTTCACCGGCGCGTCCGGACGGACCGGCTCATGAGCGTCTCCCCGTCCGCCGGACCGGCTCGGCGGTCCGCCGTCGAGCCGGGCGACGGCCGCCCCGGCTCGCGGGCGGCCGTCGCCGCGCTCGGCCTGTGCGTCATGCTGGTGTTCGGGCTCGGGGCCGGTGTGAACCTGGCGGTCGGCCGGCTGGCCACCAGCACGCTGCACCCGACGCCGACCGAGATGCTGTGGATCGTCGACAGCTATCTGATCGTCTTCGGGTGCCTGCTGATTCCGAGCGGAGCCGTCGGAGACCACTTCGGGCGAAAGGGCGCCCTGCTCACCGGCCTGGCCCTGATGGTCGTGGGGTCCCTCGGGTCGGCCGTTTCCCCGACGGTCCCCCTGCTGCTCGTCGCCCGCGCGGTGACCGGGGCCGGGGCCGCCCTCGTTCTGCCCAACAGCCTTCCGCTTCTGACCGGCTGCTATCCGCCGGAGAAACGCGGTCACGCCGTCGCGCTGTGGACCGCATTGGGCGGGGGCGGCGGTGTGACGGGCAACATCGTGGGCGGCGCCGTTCTCCAGTTCTTCGACTGGCAGGCCCTGTTCGCGGTCGCCGCTCCTCTCGCCGCATTCGGAATCGTCGTGGCGGCGAAGTCGCTGCCACGAGCCGAACGCCATCAGCACTCCATGGACGCGGGCGGGGTTCTTCTCCTCGTCGTCGCCGTGTTCGGCGTGCTGTTCGGCATCATCGAGGGGCCCGAACTCGGCTGGGCCTCCCCCGCCGTGCTGCTGAGCTTTGCCGCGAGCGCCCTGTTTCTCGCGCTTTTCCGCCGGTACGAACTGCGCCGGGAGCAGCCGTTGCTGGATCCCCGGGTATTCCGCCATTCCGGAATGCGCGCCGGGACGCTCGGCGTCATCGTGTCCTTCGTCGCGATGTACTCCGTCTTCTTTCTCAACGGCCAGTACCTGATGAACGTCAAGGACTATCCGGCCGTCCTGGCGGGTCTGGGCACGGCCCCCCTGGCCGTCGTCATCTTCCTCGTCTCGCCGCGAGCCGCCCGGCTGGCCGACCGGTACGGCGCGCGGCCGGTCATCGGCTGCGGCCTGCTCGTGGTCGTCGTGGGGCTGGGACTCTTCTCGCTGTGCGGCCCCGGCACCGCCTACGTGCTGTACGCCGGGTGCATCGTCGTGGTCGGCGTCGGGTCGGGGCTGTCCAACCCGCCGCTGTCCCAGGCCATCGTCAGCTCGGTGCCCGTGCGTCAGGCGGGCGTCGGCTCGGGCGTGAACAGCTTCGGCCGGGAGATCGGCGGAGCGCTCGGGTTCGCCGTGTTCGGCACGCTGCTCAACGCGCGGTTCACCCATGCCCTCCCGGCCGGGCTGCGGCACCTGGAGGGGGCGTCCGGAGGGCAGGCGCTGGGCACGGCCCTGCGCGGGGCGGAGCACTCCGGGACGGACGCGGCCCGCCTCTCGGCGCAGGTACGGCAGGCGTTCACCACGGGAATGGCCGAGTCGTTGCGGTTGATCGGCCTCCTGTTGCTGGTGGCGGCGCTCCTGGTCATAGCGTGGTTGCGTCCCCGTGCCGGGGAGCCGACCACGTCCCAGGAGAAGCATTGAGCCCCACCGCTGTCGACGACCCCGGCCAGGACGGCGACTGGGCGGGCGAGATGCCCGGCGCCCCGGCCTCCCAGGTGGACATGCGGCTGTTGCCCGCCCTGGACGCCCTGTTGCAGGAGGGGAGCGTCACCGGGGCGGCCGAGCGGCTGGCTCTGTCCCCGCCCGCCATGAGCCGTGCGCTGTCCAAGATCCGGCGCGCGCTCGGCGACCCCGTGCTGGTGCGGGCCGGGCGCGGTCTGGTCCCCACGCCGAGGGCACTGGAGCTCCAGCCCAAGGTGCGGGCCCTGATGCGGGAGGCCGAAGCCCTCCTCGCCCCGAGCCGGCAGGAGGACCTCGCACAGGTCAGCAGGACCCTGACCATCGTCGCGGACGAGGCCTACGCCGCGGTGCTGGCTCCGGCCCTGCTGAACCGGGCGAGCGCGGAGGTGCCGCTCGCCCGGTTCACGTTCACGGTGGAGAGCACCCACGGCAGCGCGCCGCTGCGGGAGGGTGCCGTGGACATCGAGGTGGGGATCATCGACGAGTGCAGCCCGGAACTGCGGATCGAACCGCTCTTCGAGGACCGGTTCGTCGGAGTGGCGCGATCCGGACATCCTCTGCTGGCCGCTGCGGTGAGCGCGCAGGCGTTCACCTCGGTCCGGCACGTCAGCGTCTCCCGCAAGGGCCGTATGACGGGCCCGATCGACGGTGCGCTGCACGCGCGCGGTCTGCGACGGGACGTCATCGCCTCCGTGCCGAACTACGGTGAGGCGTTGCTGATGATCGCGGCGAGCGACCTGGTGACCGCGATGCCCCACTCGCTGGCCGCCAGCGCCCGGCAGTCCGTCGGCATCGAGCTGTTCGAACTTCCGGTGGAGACCGAGCCCATCAGCATCTGCCAGGCCTGGCACCCCCGCCACGAGACCGAGCCCGTGCACGTGTGGCTGCGGCACGCCGTCCGCGCCGCCCTCACCCGGTCGGGGCCCCCGGCCCCGACCGGTGAACGGTGCTCAGGCCCGTCCGCCGGTCAGGAAGCGGACCGGGCCGTCGAGCAGGACGTCGACGGCCGACGGTGACGGCGGCGACGCCGCCCCGTCGCCAAAGCCGCCCCGTTCCACGGCCGCGCCGACGACCGCGCCGACCAGGAGCCGGGCGGCGAGCCGGGGAGCGATGTCGCCGCGCACGTCGCCCTGCGCCACGGCCCGCTCCAGCAGCGCGGCGATCCGCCGGACCACCTCGGCACGGCACACGGCGTCGGGGGCCGACGGGCCGGGCTCGCCGTCCGGACCCCAGAACAGGGCGTACCGGGCCGGGCCGGCCGCCGCCGCGCCGGCCAGCCCGCGCAGCAGCGCGGTGAGTTCGTCGAGGGGCCGGCCCGTCCCGGCCGCGCTCGCGGCCAGCAGCGCCCGCACGTCCGCGCGGACCGGCCCGGTGATCGCGCGCAGCAGCTCGGCCTTGCCCGTCACGTGGCGGTACAGCGCCGCCTTGGTGAAGCCGAGGCGGGCGGCGATGTCGCTCATGCTCGTCGCGTCGTAGCCCCGCTCGTGGAACAAGGCCGTCGCGGCCGTGAGGACGTCCTCGCGGCCGCGACGGAGGCGGGGCGACGGTGTGGCCGTCGTGGCCGGTGGCGGGTTCACCGCGGTGACCGCCCCCGGCACATCTCCAGCAGCGCCTCGGCGACGCCCGCGCCGCCCTCCCCCAGCTCCTCGGCGTACCGGCCCCGGATGGCGGCCTCGCGCCCGGAGTCGACGGGGGAGCCGCCGCTTCCGGTACGGATCCGCTGGATCTCCCGCGAGGTCTCCAGCCGCTGCTTGAGCGAGCCGATGAGGAAGTGGTCCAAGGCGTCGATCCGCTCGCGCAGCCGGGCGATGTCCCCGGACGCGGGCTCCGTCGAACCGCCTGCTGCGGAGGTGGTCTCGGTCTGCATCGTCTTGCTCCGTTCGTACGACGGGACATGGGCCGCCGAGGGGTACGACCCGAGGAACCTCAGCCCGGGCACGCGCCGCCGCAGCAGGCCGACGGCGCGGGCGGTCGCGGGCCGGTCGGTGCCGCCCGGGCAGTCGGCGAACAGGACCGCTCCGCCGCGCCCGTCGGACACGGCCCGCAGGGACGCGGCCCGCAGGAAGGGGTGGCGCCGCAGGCCGGCCACCAGCCCGTCGACGTCCTCCGGCCGGCCGGGGAGACGCCCGACCAGCGACGTGCGGTCGGCACGGGCCGGCTGCGGGAAGCCCGGCCCGCCGTGGCGCGCGCACAGCAGGAACCGGGTGGCCGCGCCGGCGGTGTCCTGTATCCCGGTGACCAGGACCTGGAGACCGTAGTGGGCGGCGGTGAAGTCACCGGCCACGGCGGCGTCGCACTCCCCGTCCCTGACCCGGCGCGCGGCCTCGGCGTTGGACGGCGCCGGGATCCACCGCGCCCGCGGCACGCGCCGGTCGAGCCATTGCGCGACCTGCGTCCCGGCGTGCGGGTGGCCGCTCACCGTGCCCACCCGCGCCAGGGACGTGCCGGGCCGGACCAGCAGGGCGAACTCGACGGGGAGCACGACCTCCCTGAGCACGGTCAGCGCGGGTGACTCGGCGAGCGCGCGCACCGTGTCCGCGACGACGCCGGCCACCGTGTTGTGCACGGGCAGCATCGCCGCGTCCACGGCGCCCCGGCACACCAGGGCCAGGGCGTCAGCGGCGTCGGCGGCCGGTGCCAGCGGGGAGCCCGCGGCCTCCGGGAGCGAGCGCAGGGCCAGCTCGGTGAAGGTGCCCTCCGGGCCCAGGTAGGCGAACCGCCGCCGCGGGTGGGGGAGTCGGCCCGGCGCGGGCTGCGCCAGGGTGTCCGGTACCGGCGTCCTCATGTCATGCGCTGGCCAGAGCGGCGTCCATGGTGCTCGCCACCGCGCTCTTGGCCCGCCGCAGTTCCCTGTCCTCCAGCAGCCCGGGGGCGAACGCGGCCGCGTCGATGGTGACGGTGGCCGCGGCCCGTCCGGCCTGCTCCACCTCCACCGTCGTGCGGAAGGTGAGCCGGCTGGGTTCCGACACGTCGGACTCGTCCACCGTCAGCCGCAGGGTGGCACCGACGGGGAAGAGGAAGTTGGAGAAGGAGGTGTTCATCGAGTTGAGGACGATGTAGTAGCGCTGCTGCGGCCAGCGGGCCGTGTAGTAGCGCTCCACCACCGCGACGAGCATCTGGCGGGCCGCCTCCACGGCCACCATGCCCTGTACGTGCACGCGGTCCTGGACGTCCACGAGCAGTTCGTTGTGGTCGTGCAGGCGCAGAGCGGCCTCGTACGTGGTGTCGTCGGCCTGGGTGAGTCCGGCGACCAGCACGTTGTCCTCGCGCGCCTTGTGCAGGTCCTGGCGGCGGGCGGGCTGTCCGGTGGAGTGCACCAGCGTGATCCGGTCGTCCAGCTGCCGCCGGGTGACGGCGTCCTGGAGGTAGGAGATCTCGAACTCCCCGATCCCCTGGCCGGCGACCACGTGCATCGGCCCCTCGACGGTGTCCAGGTCGCCCGCGTCGAGGGAACGGGCCAGGCGGGAGAACGTCTCGGCGCCGACGGCCTCGGCGAAGTCGCGGAACCGGTCGCCGACGACGAGTCGGGAGGTGGCTGAGCTGCTCATGAACATGCCTCCTGGCGGGGGAAGGCCGCGGTCATGCGGAGCCGCGGTGTGCATTCAGCGTGAAGTCCCCGAAATGGGCTCGCCAGTCGCCTGTTGGGAGTAGGTACGAGGTACTAGCCGTATCGGCCGACTGCCGTCGCCACGGCGCGGCGCGCATGCTGGTGGGGGGTCGCCGGCTCCCGGCCGCGGGTGGGCGCAAGGAAGTCGCGGCCCCTGTCCCCGCGGCCGGCCGAAGAAGCTTCATCCACATGTCGGTTCGGTGATCCGCCGGTGGTCGCCGAGGACGACGTGACGGCCCGCTGCCGCGGGCGACGGGGGCGCGCAGGAGGCAGGACAATGACCGCCGGCCTGGACGACGTCACCGGCGCGTCTGCCGACGCCGGGTCGGCCGCCCAGCGGATGACCATGTCGCGGGCGCTCAGCCGGGCCCTGCGCGACGCCCTGGCCGACGACGACCGGGCCCATCTGATGGGCGGAGACGTCGGCACCCCTGGCGGTGCGCCTTCCGCGTCACCCGCTCGGTCCTCAAGTTCGGTGCTCCACCACGACGTAGGGGGGGGGGGGGGGGGGGGGGGGGGGGGGGGGGGGGGGGGGGGGGGGGGGGGGGGGGGGGGGGGGGGGGG
>NZ_CBDQZH010000031.1:0-79113 GCF_965341775.1 Streptomyces sp. bgisy159
CTCACAGCGCCGATGGTACTGCAGGGGGGACCCTGTGGGAGAGTAGGACGCCGCCGAACTATTATTGATAAGGGTGGGTCCCCGAACTTCGGTTCGGGGACCCACCCTTTTTCATTTCCCGTAATCACCGGTTCACGTTGGGCGGCCAGCATCGCGGCATGGGAACTGCCGCACTGCTCAGGGCCGCTGGGATCGGACTCGGAGACGAGGTCATCGTGCCGGCCTTCGGGAACGTCGAGGTCGCCGCAGCGGTGACGCACGTGGGCGCGCTGCCGGTGTTCGCGGACATAGATCCGCTGACCTACTGTCTCGATCCCGCTGCTGTCGAAGCCGCCGTAACAGCGCGCACGGCGGGCGTGGTCGCCGTACACCGCTTCGGGCGGACGGCGGAGTCGGCCGGGATGCACGAGGTCGGGCGACGGCACGGGCTGCTGGTACTGGAGCACTCCGAGTGCGAGGCGTCGTACGACGAGGTCGCGCGGCGGCGGGAGCGGGCGGAGTACCTCGACGCGCGGCTGCGTGGGGTGCGGCCACCTGAGGGCGGTGACGGGCACACGTATCAGCAGTACGTGGTGCGGGTGCCCGGGAACGGCCGGCCGGACCGGGACGCCTTCGCAAGGGCCCTGCGGGCAAAGGGCGTTGAATGCCGGGTACCGGTGAAGACACCGGTACACAGGCTGCCCGAGTTCCGGCGGTGGGTGTCGTTGCCCGAGACCGAACGGGCCGCCGACGAGACGCTGGCGCTGCCCGTCGACGGATCGCTGACGAAACGTGAGATGCGGCGGACAGCCGGTGCCTGCAACGCCCTCGGTGGACTGCTGCAGCCGGCCGCCTGAACGAGTTTGGGAACAGCGACTTGTTCGGGGTATGATCTATTCCGTTGCCGCGGGGGGAAACCCACGAAGCGACAAGCCCCTATAGCTCAGTCGGCAGAGCGTCTCCATGGTAAGGAGAAGGTCAACGGTTCGATTCCGTTTGGGGGCTCAGCCAAGTAGTCCATGAGAAAACCCCCGCCCTTCCGGGCGGGGGTTTTCTCATGCTTCCCGTCACGCCACTCGCATGGCGAGGATCGCCATGTCGTCGGACGGAGCGTCCGAGGCGAAGCGTTCCACGGCGCGCATGATGCGGGCCGCCACCGCGCCCGCGGTCAGGCCCGTACAGGTCGTCAGAACGTCGGCCAGGCCGTCGTCGCCGAGCATGCGGGTGCCCTCGCGGCGTTCCGTGACGCCGTCCGTGACACACAGCAGGACATCGCCCGGGGCGAGCGTGACGGTCTGCTCGTACAGCTCCAGGTCCTCCATCACGCCCAGCAGGGGCTGCGGTTCGGCGGCCGGTTCCACCGTGCCGTCCTGGCGCAGGCGCAGCGGCAGCGGATGGCCGGCGCAGACCACCTTCAGCTCGGCGCTGCCGTCCTCCTGTGGGCGCAGCTCCCCGTACAGGAGCGTCAGGAAGCGGCTGCGGGCGCCCTCGTCGAGGATGGCGGAATTCAGGCGCTCCAGGACAGCGGGACCGCTGAGGCCCTCCCGCGCCAGCAGGCGCAGGGCATGCCGGGCCAGGCCGGTCACCGCGGCGGCGTTCGGGCCGGTGCCGCAGACGTCACCGATGGCGAAGCCGTAGGCGCCGTCGCTGATCGGGAAGAGATCGTAGAAGTCGCCGCCGACCTCGTTGCCCTCGCCGGCCGCACGGTAGATGACCTCGGCCTCCACGCCGTCGATCTGCGGCAGCTCCGGTGGGAGCAGGCTGCGCTGGAGGGACTGGCTGATCGCGGTGCGCTCCGAGTAGAGGCGGGCGTTGTCGAGGGCGAGAGCCGCCCGGCGGGACAGGTCCTCGGCGAGTTCCAGGATCTCCTGGCGGAAGTGCTCGTCGGTGGGCTTGCCCAGGGTCAGCATGCCGATGACGCGGTTGCGGGCGACCAAGGGAAGCACCACGGTCTCGCCGCCGACCGCGGAGGCCGTGGCGAGGGTCGGGCCGATGCCGGAGGCGACCTGGTGGGTGGGACCGCCGGTCAGGCCGAGGCTGCGCATCGAGCTGCGCAGGGCAGCGTCGTGCGCGGCCTGGCCCGGGGCGGGCCAGACACGGGCGCCGGGCGTGGGGACCGGGTCCGGCGGTGAGATCTTCGAGAGCAGCGACTTGATGCCGTCGATGAGCTCCTCGTCCTCGTGCAGGACGTACGACAGATACGGCTCGGAGGCCTGGTCGGCGATCGTGTAGACGGCGCACCAGGTGGCGAGCGTCGGGACCGTCATCTGGGCCATCAGTGCCAGCGTCTGGTCGCGGTCCAGGGTGCCGGCCAGCAGGTCGGACGCCTCCACCAGGAAGCTGAGCGAGCCGCGGCGCAGGCGCTCCAGCTCGCCGAGGCGGGCCGACTCCACTGCGAGGGCGATGCGGTCGGCCGCGAACTGCAGGCGCAGCGCCTCCTCGTTGGAATAGCGGCCGGGTGCCTCGGCCGCGACGCCCAGGGAGCCGGTGAGGCGGCCCTCCACCTTGAGGGGGACGGTGACGACCGAGCGCATGCCCGTCCCGTTGAGGAGCGGTACGGCGCCGGGGACGGCCAGCAGGTCCTCGTGGACGGCCGGCATGCGGGCCGAGCCGTAGCGGCCGGGACCCGCTTCGACGGGCACGCGCGCGAAGCGCTGCCGGGCGGAGGGCAGTCCGGTGGACGCGCGGACCTCCAGCTCGGTCTCGTCGTCGGTGGCGAGGAGCAGGAAGGCCGAGTCGGCGTCGAGCATGTCGCGGGCGCGTTCGACCGTGCGCTGCAGGAGGCCGTCGAGGTCGTCCGGGGCCGGGGAGCCGATGAAGACCTCGAAGGGGTCGGTGCTCTGCCCGTCGCTCGTGGGCGCCGGGTCGGAGGACGGCAGCCGCGCCGGTGTCTGCAGGACGGCGCGCTCGTGGTCACGGACCAGGAGGCAGACCGTGGAGGGCTCGCCGCCGGTGTCACGAACACGCAGGTGGGAGGCGTACACCGGGGTGACGCGGCCGTTGGCGCCTCTGATGCCGTAGCTGCCCTCCCAGCGGGAGAGGTGGAGCGCCTCGGCGATGCCGGTACTGGTGCCCGGCGTGTGCGGCCAGGCCGCGAGATCGGTCAGGGGCTTGCCGGTGACCTGGTCGGCCGGGTAGCCGAAGAGTTCCTCGGCGTCCTCGTTCCAGGCCGAGATGGTGCCCGCACGGTCGATCTGGACGACTGCGACGCGGACACGGGCGTCGGCGAGCGGGAGGAGGTGGGAGGGGAGAGACGGGCCGGCAGTGCGGGTGCCGACCGGGCGGTCGGGGAGGGCGATCTGGAACCACACGTTCTTGTGGGTGGGCGTGTACTCGACACCCCAGCGGCCGGCGATGGCCGCGCACAGCTGGAGTCCGCGGCCACCCTCGCGGTCGGGGCTGCCCATGTCGGCGTGCGAGGCCTGCAGGGGGATCTCGCGCTCGGGGTAGCGGTCGGAGACCTCGATGCGTACGCCGTCGTCACCCCGCAGACAGAGGACGTCGGCGTGGGTACCCGCGTGGACGACGGCGTTGGTGACCAGTTCGCTCGTGAGGACGACGGCGTCATCGACGATGTCGGCGAAACCCCAGCCCTGGAGGGTGTCGCGGACGAAGGAGCGGGCGGTCGCGACCGAACGCCCTACGGGCTCGAAACTGGCAGCCGCGCGCGCGGTGATCACAGAACTCCTCGGCCGGTCGTCGACGTGCTGGACTCCCGGGTCGTCCGGGGCGCGCCGCTGGTGGGGCGGTCGTGCTCCGGTCGGACGGGGGTCCGGGGGCTGTCCCCCCGGGATCAGTCCGGTGGTCATGTCTGCGGCCGCCCCTCCGATGCCCGCTCGTACTCGTGCCACCGCCCAGGCCGGTCGGACCGGCGCGGCTGGACAGCCGCATGCAAGGTTACTTACCTTCCCCGTCCGAGCGGATGCCGGTCAGCAGTGTTTCCGCCCGTCGGTGTGCGGACGGTGTGCGAAGCTGCCGAACTGTTATGGCCTGGTTCGGTGAGGGTGAAACACTGGGCAGGCTCCCTGTGTGAGTCCGGGTGGGCCGACTGCCACCCGGGTACGGGGGGTGGCGGCACGCGTGCGGAGCTGATCACATCGGGCAGGAAACACGCAGCAGCATCAGTACGGCGAAGAGCACCGGGCACAGCAGCAACGGTCGACCCCTGCGGGAGGGACACAGTGGAGTCTGGCGCAGCGGCGCGAAGCACTAAGGCGCGCGCGAAAGGCGGACAGTCCCTGGGCGAGCAGCGAGCTCCACGAGGCGGGACCACGGCGGTGGACACAGCCGCCCTGAACCGTCTGCTGGCGGCTTTGCTGGCGATGCGGGACGGGAACTTCCGCAAGCGGCTCACGGTGTCCGGGGACGGCGTGATGTCCGAGATCGCGGCGGTCTTCAACGAGGTCGCCGACCGCAATCTGCATCTGACGGGCGAGCTGTCGCGGGTCCGGCGGGTCGTGGGACGTGAGGGAAAACTCACCGAGAGGCTGGAGACGGGGGCCTGTGAGGGCTCCTGGGCGGCCGCCATCGACCACTCCAACGCGCTGGTCGACGATCTCGTACGGCCGGTTTCCGAGGTCAGCCGGGTGCTGTCGGCGGTCGCCGAGGGTGATCTGTCGCCGCGCATGGAGCTGCGGGCGCACACCCCGGAGGGGCCGGGACATGCGCTGCGCGGGGAGTTCCTGAAGGTCGGGCGGACGGTCAACAACCTTGTCGATCAGCTGTCCACGTTCACCGACGAGGTCACCCGGGTGGCCAGCGAGGTCGGCACCGAGGGCAAGCTGGGCGGTCAGGCGCAGGTGCGCGGCATGTCGGGGTCGTGGAAGGACCTGACGGAGTCCGTCAACACCATGGCGTACCGGCTGACCGCGCAGGTGCGGGACATCGCGCTGGTGACGACGGCGGTCGCCAAGGGTGATCTCTCGCGGAAGGTGACGGTGCACGTCGCCGGCGAGATGCTGGAGCTCAAGAACACCGTCAACACGATGGTCGACCAGCTCTCGGCCTTCTCGTCCGAGGTGACGCGGGTCGCGCGTGAGGTGGGCACCGAGGGCATCCTGGGCGGTCAGGCGCAGGTGCCCGGCGTCGACGGCGTGTGGAAGGAACTCACCGATTCGGTGAACACCATGGCCGGCAATCTGACGGCCCAGGTGCGCGGCATCGCCGAGGTGACCACCGCGGTGGCCAGCGGTGATCTGTCGCGGAAGGTGACGGTGCAGGCGCGGGGCGAGGTCGCGCGGCTGGCCGAGACGATCAACCAGATGACCGAGACGCTGCGGATCTTCGCCGACGAGGTCACGCGGGTGGCCAACGAGGTCGGCGCGGAGGGGCGGCTCGGCGGCCAGGCGAACGTGCCGGGAGCGGCCGGGACGTGGAAGGACCTCACGGACTCCGTCAACACCGTGTTCCGCAACCTCACCACTCAGGTGCGTGACATCGCCGCCGTGACGACGGCGGTCGCCAACGGTGACCTGTCCCAGAAGGTCACGGTCGACGTGGCCGGCGAGATGCTTGAGCTGAAGAACACCGTCAACGGGATGGTGGACCAGCTGTCCGCCTTCGGCGCCGAGGTCACCCGGGTGGCGCGGGAGGTCGGTGTCGAGGGAGAGCTGGGCGGTCAGGCCCAGGTGCCGGGCGCGGCGGGGACGTGGAAGGACCTGACGGACTCCGTCAACACGGCGTTCCGTAATCTCACCGGACAGGTGAGGAACATCGCGCAGGTGACCACGGCGGTCGCCAACGGTGACCTGTCGCAGAAGGTCACCGTGGACGTCTCCGGCGAGATGCTCCAGCTGAAGAACACCGTGAACACGATGGTGGACCAGCTGTCGAGTTTCGCCGACCAAGTGACCCGGATGGCCCGGGACGTGGGCACCGAGGGCCGTCTGGGCGGTCAGGCGCGCGTGGACGGCGTCTCCGGTACCTGGAAGGAGCTCACGGACTCCGTCAACTTCATGGCCGGCAACCTCACCTCCCAGGTGCGCCAGATCGCCCAGGTGACGACGGCCGTGGCGCGCGGCGACCTGTCGCAGAAGATCGACGTCGACGCGCGCGGGGAGATCCTGGAGCTGAAGAACACCATCAACACGATGGTCGACCAGCTCTCCGCCTTCGCCGACCAGGTCACACGGGTCGCGCGTGAGGTGGGCACCGACGGGCGGCTCGGCGGTCAGGCGCAGGTGCCCGGTGTCGCCGGCGTGTGGCGGGACCTGACCGACTCCGTGAACGGGATGGCGGGCAACCTCACGGCTCAGGTGCGCAACATCGCGCAGGTCGCCACCGCGGTGGCCCGGGGTGATCTCTCCCAGAAGATCACCGTGGACGCGCGCGGGGAGATCCTGGAGCTGAAGAACACCCTGAACACGATGGTGGACCAGCTGTCGTCGTTCGCGGAGCAGGTGACCCGGGTGGCCCGTGAGGTGGGCACGGAGGGCATCCTGGGCGGCCAGGCCGAGGTGCAGGGGGTCTCGGGCACCTGGAAGGACCTCACGCAGTCCGTGAACTTCATGGCGAACAACCTGACCATGCAGGTCCGCAACATCGCGGAGGTCACCACCGCGGTCGCCAAGGGCGACCTGTCGAAGAAGATCACCGTCGACGCCAAGGGCGAGATCCTGGAACTCGTCACCACCGTCAACACGATGGTGGACCAGTTGTCGTCGTTCGCGGAGCAGGTGACGCGGGTCGCGCGCGAGGTGGGCACCGAGGGCATCCTGGGCGGCCAGGCGCATGTGCCCGGCGTGGTCGGCATCTGGAAGGACCTCAGCGACAACGTCAACCTGATGGCCAAGAACCTGACCATGCAGGTGCGCAACATCTCCCAGGTGGCCGCGGCCGTCGCGAACGGCGATCTGACGCGGCAGGTCACCATCGAGGCGCGCGGTGAGGTCGCCCAGCTCGCGGACACCTTCAACACCATGGTGAAGACTCTGAGTTCGTTCGCCGAGCAGGTCACCAAGGTGGCCCGTGAGGTGGGCACGGACGGCATCCTGGGCGGCCAGGCGCATGTGCCGGGCGTGGCCGGCACATGGAAGGACCTCACCGAGTCGGTGAACCAGATGGCGTCCAACCTGACCGGCCAGGTACGCAACATCGCCATGGTGACCACCGCCATCGCCAAGGGCGATCTGACGAAGAAGATCGACATCGACGCCCGCGGTGAGATCCTCGAACTCAAGACGACGATCAACACCATGGTGGACCAGCTGTCGTCGTTCGCCGAGGAGGTCACCCGGGTGGCCCGCGAGGTGGGCACCGAGGGGCAGCTCGGCGGTCAGGCCCGGGTGCGGGACGTCGACGGCACCTGGCGCGACCTCACCGAGTCCGTCAACGAGATGGCGGGGAACCTCACCCGCCAGGTGCGCGCCATCGCGCGCGTCGCGACCGCGGTGACCCGCGGTGATCTCAACCTGAAGATCGACGTCGATGCCTCCGGCGAGATCCAGGAGCTGCAGGACTACATCAACAAGATGATCGCCAACCTGCGCGACACCACGATCGCCAACAAGGAGCAGGACTGGCTGAAGGGCAACCTCGCGCGCGTGTCGGCGCTGATGCAGGGCCGGCGCGACCTGGAGGACGTCGCCTCGCTGATCATGAGCGAGCTGCCGCCCCTGGTGGCCGCGCAGCACGGCGCGTTCTTCCTCGCCATGCCGCCCGCCGAGGAGGAGGGCGAGGCGTACGAGCTGCGGATGCTGGGTTCGTACGGCTATTCGATGGGCTCCATGCCGTCGTCGTTCCGGCCGGGTGAGGCGCTGGTCGGGACGGCCGCCCAGGAGAAGCGCACGATCATCGTCGAGAACGCGCCGAGCGGCTACCTGAAGATCTCCTCGGGGCTGGGGGAGGCCCCGCCCGCGCAGGTGATCGTCCTTCCGGTGCTGTTCGAGGGCAAGGTGCTCGGCGTGATCGAGCTGGCGTCCTTCACGCCGTTCACGCAGATCCAGAAGGACTTCCTCAACCAGCTCGCCGAGATGATCGCGACCAGCGTCAACACGATCTCCGTCAACACCAAGACGGAGCAGTTGCTGAAGCAGTCGCAGGAACTGACCGAGCAATTGCGGGAGCGGTCGGCGGAGTTGGAGCAGCGGCAGAAGGCGCTGCAGGCGTCCAACGCCGAGCTGGAGGAGAAGGCGGAGCTGCTGGCCCGTCAGAACCGGGACATCGAGGTGAAGAACACCGAGATCGAGGAGGCCCGGCAGGTCCTGGAGGAGCGCGCCGAGCAGCTCGCGGTGTCGATGCGCTACAAGAGCGAGTTCCTGGCCAACATGTCGCACGAGCTGCGTACGCCGCTGAACTCGCTGCTGATCCTGGCCAAGCTGCTCGCCGACAACGCGGAGGGCAACCTCTCGCCGAAGCAGGTGGAGTTCGCCGAGACCATCCACGGGGCCGGCTCCGACCTGCTGCAGCTGATCAACGACATCCTGGACCTGTCCAAGGTCGAGGCGGGCAAGATGGACGTCTCGCCGACGCGGATCGCCCTGGTCCAGCTGGTCGACTACGTCGAGGCCACCTTCCGCCCGCTGACGGCGGAGAAGGGCCTGGACCTGTCCGTACGGGTCTCGCCGGAGCTGCCCGCCACGCTGCACACCGACGAGCAGCGGTTGCTGCAGGTGTTGCGGAACCTGCTGTCCAACGCGGTGAAGTTCACCGACTCGGGGTCGGTGGAGCTGGTCATCCGGCCGGCCGGAGTCGATGTGCCGCAGTCGATCCGCGAGCAACTGCTGGAGGCCGGTTCGCTGACCGATCCGGACGCCAAGATGATCGCTTTCTCGGTGACCGACACCGGCATCGGGATCGCGGCGAGCAAGATGCGGGTGATCTTCGAGGCGTTCAAGCAGGCGGACGGCACGACCAGCCGCAAGTACGGCGGCACGGGCCTCGGGCTGTCGATCTCGCGGGAGATCGCGCAGCTGCTCGGCGGGGAGATCCACGCGCAGAGCGAGCCCGGCCGCGGCTCCACGTTCACGCTGTACCTGCCGTTGCACCCGAGCGAGCTGCCGCCGCAGGGATACCAGCAGAATCTGCCCGCGCTGGAGGCCGGCGACCTGCTGGCGTCGGAGAGCGGCCTCAGCGGTGCGGTGGAGCTGTCCGGCGTGCAGATCGAGACGCCGGCCGAGGTGAAGTCGTACCAGGAGACGCAGAACGGTGCGGCCGCCCTGTTCCGGCGCCGCCGCCGCTCCGGGGTCGGACTCGGGCAGCGTGACCAGTGGGTGAGTGCCGAGCAGGACGACGCGTCGCGCGCGCGGGTGGGCATCCGGTTCGGCGGTGAGAAGGTCCTCATCGTCGACGACGACATCCGCAACGTGTTCGCGCTGACGAGCGTCCTGGAGCAGCACGGGCTGTCCGTGCTGTACGCGGAGAACGGCCGTGAGGGCATCGAGGTCCTGGAGCAGCACGACGATGTGGCCGTCGTCCTGATGGACATCATGATGCCCGAGATGGACGGGTACGCGACGACCACGGCGATCCGCCGGATGCCGCAGTTCTCCGGGCTGCCGATCGTCGCCCTGACGGCCAAGGCGATGAAGGGCGACCGGGAGAAGGCGATCGAGTCGGGCGCGTCCGACTATGTGACGAAGCCGGTCGATCCCGATCACCTGCTGTCGGTGATGCGGCAGTGGATGCGCGGCGAGTGACCGGAGGGCGGCGAGGCGGCCGGCGGCCGGGAACCTCCGGCCGTCGTCGTGCGTTGCTGACTGACGGTGGCGGAGTTCGTGTGAAGACGTGGGATCCGGGGAACCTTCTGGTCCCGCGCCGCGTTCCTGCTACGTGCACAGTGACATCGCGGTGACAGGGTGTGGCGACGGTCGGGGTGCGGCTACCATGACCGGCACAAGGAAGGGCGGCGCAAAGGAGTCGTCCCCAGGGGCGGCGCCCGGTGCACTGCCGGGGCGAGGAGGGCGGGCCATGGTGCAGAAGGCCAAGATCCTCCTGGTCGATGACCGGCCGGAGAATCTGCTGGCGCTGGAGGCGATCCTCTCGGCGCTCGATCAGACGCTGGTGCGGGCATCGTCCGGGGAAGAGGCGCTCAAAGCACTGCTGACGGACGATTTCGCGGTCATTCTGCTGGACGTCCAGATGCCGGGAATGGACGGTTTCGAAACAGCTGCGCACATCAAGCGGCGGGAACGCACCCGGGACATCCCGATCATCTTCCTCACCGCGATCAACCACGGACCGCACCACACGTTCCGGGGTTACGCGGCGGGAGCGGTCGACTACATCTCCAAGCCGTTCGACCCGTGGGTGCTGCGCGCCAAGGTGTCGGTTTTCGTCGAGCTCTACATGAAGAACTGCCAGCTGCGTGAGCAGGCGGCCCTGCTGCGGCTGCAGTTGGAGGGCGGCGGCGGCAAGTCGGTGGCCGGCGACGGCAAGGAGGCGGCCGGACTGCTGGCCGAGCTGTCCGCGCGGCTCGCCGCCGTCGAGGAGCAGGCCGAGGCCCTGTCCAAGCAGTTGGACGACGACTCCGCGGACGCGGCAGCGGTGGCGACGGCGGCTCATCTGGAGCGCAAACTCACCGGTCTGCGCCGGGCGCTGGACGCCCTGGAACCGGGCACGGGCAGCGGCGCCACCTCGGTTCCGTCACAGAACTGACGTGCCGGGCGCACGCGTTGGGGCGGGCCGTGGTCCGTCCCGGCGCATGAGCGCCCGTCAGTCCGGCGCCCGCGCAAGGACGACACGAACGGGTGAAGCAGTGGGCACACGTGTCCGCTGTCGTCTCCCCCGGTAACCTCACACCCATGGCCTCACGTTCCTCCGCAGCCAAGAAGCAGCCCGCGAAGAAGCCGGCCGCTCCCGCGAGGACTCCGGCGAAGAAGGCCGCCGCCAAAAAGGCCCCGGCCAAGAAGGCGCCCGCCAAGAAGGCCGCGCCCCGGAAGGCCGCCGCCAAGAAGACACCGCCGAAACCGGCGCCCAGTCCCACGGGGGGCGTCTACCGGCTGGTGCGCGCCCTCTGGCTGGGCTTGGCGCACGCCGTGGGCGCGGTACTGCGCGGCATAGGGAACGGTGCCCGCAACCTCGACCCGGCGCACCGCAAGGACGGCAGTGCCCTGCTGCTGTTCGCCGTCGCGCTGATCGTCGCCGCCGGTACCTGGGCCGATCTGCGCGGCCCGGTCGGCGATCTCGTCGAGATCCTGGTGACCGGTTCCTTCGGCCGGCTCGACCTGCTGGTGCCGGTCGTGTTCGCGGCGATCGCCGTCCGGCTCGTCCGCCACCCGGAGCAGCCCGAGGCCAACGGCCGGATCGTCATCGGCCTGTCGGCGCTGCTCGTCGGTGTCCTCGGCCAGATCCACATCGCCTGCGGCTCGCCCGCCCGCAGCGCCGGAATGCAGGCCATAAGGGACGCAGGCGGCCTCATCGGCTGGGCCGCCGCGACCCCGTTGACGTTCGCCATGACCGAGGTGCTCGCCGTACCGCTGCTGGTGCTGCTGACCGTCTTCGGCCTGCTCGTCGTCACCGCCACGCCGGTCAACGCGATCCCGCAGCGGCTGCGGCAGCTCGGCGTACGGCTGGGTGTCCTGCCCGACCCCGAGGACGGGGCGTACGACGAGTACACCGACGACGACGCGCGCTACGACGAGCAGTGGCGTGAGGCGCTGCCCACGCGCCCCCGACGCCGCTCGGGCGCCCCGGCCGGGTACGACCCCGACGGCGCCGAGGAGGAGGCCCTCACCCGGCGCCGCGGCCGTCCGCGCCGCTCGGCCGTGCCGCAGCCGGCGATGGACCGCCGCAGGGACGCCGTGGACATCGCGGCGGCCGCCGCCGCGGACCTCGACGGGGCCGTCCTGCACGGCATGCCGCCCTCGCCCGTAGTCGCCGACCTCACCCACGGTGTGAGCGTCGGCGACCGAGAACCGACCACACCGACGCCCGTGCCGGGCCCGGCCGCGCGTGACCGGCGGCAGAAGACCGGCACGGATGCCGTCCCCGACCTCACCAAGGCCCCGCCGGAGGCCCCCCGGGAGCTGCCGCCGCGGGCCGAGCAGCTGCAGCTGTCCGGTGACATCACCTACGCGCTGCCCTCGCTGGACCTGCTCACGCGCGGGGGACCCGGCAAGGCGCGCAGCGCGGCCAACGACGCCATAGTCGCCTCGCTGACGAACGTCTTCACCGAGTTCAAGGTCGACGCCGCCGTCACCGGCTTCACCCGCGGGCCGACGGTCACCCGCTACGAGGTCGAGCTCGGCCCCGCGGTGAAGGTGGAGCGGATCACCGCACTGACGAAGAACATCGCCTACGCCGTCGCCAGCCCCGACGTGCGGATCATCAGCCCGATCCCCGGCAAGTCGGCGGTCGGCATCGAGATCCCCAACACCGACCGGGAAATGGTCAACCTCGGCGACGTCCTGCGTCTCGCGGAGTCCGCCGAGGACGACGACCCGATGCTGGTCGCCTTCGGCAAGGACGTCGAGGGCGGATACGTCATGCACTCGCTGGCGAAGATGCCGCACATCCTGGTCGCCGGCGCCACCGGCTCCGGCAAGTCGTCGTGCATCAACTGCCTGATCACCTCGGTCATGATGCGGGCGACCCCCGAGGACGTCCGGATGATCCTGGTCGACCCCAAGCGGGTCGAGCTGACCGCCTACGAGGGCATCCCGCACCTGATCACGCCGATCATCACCAACCCCAAGCGGGCCGCCGAGGCGCTGCAGTGGGTGGTGCGCGAGATGGATCTCAGGTACGACGACCTGGCCGCCTACGGGTACCGGCACATCGACGACTTCAACCGCGCGGTGCGCGAGGGGACCGTGAAGCCGCCCGAGGGCAGCGAGCGGGAGCTGCAGCCGTACCCCTACCTGCTGGTGATCGTCGACGAGCTGGCCGACCTGATGATGGTCGCGCCCCGGGACGTCGAGGACGCCATCGTGCGCATCACGCAGCTCGCGCGCGCGGCGGGCATCCATCTCGTGCTCGCCACCCAGCGGCCGTCGGTCGACGTCGTCACCGGTCTGATCAAGGCGAACGTGCCGTCGCGGCTCGCCTTCGCCACGTCGTCGCTGGCGGACTCCCGGGTCATCCTCGACCAGCCCGGCGCGGAGAAGCTGATCGGCAAGGGCGACGGGCTGTTCCTGCCGATGGGCGCGAACAAGCCGACCCGAATGCAGGGCGCGTTCGTCACCGAGGCCGAGGTCGCGGCCGTCGTGCGGCACTGCAAGGAGCAGATGACGCCGGTCTTCCGGGACGACGTCACCGTGGGGACGAAGCAGAAGAAGGAGATCGACGAGGACATCGGCGACGACCTCGACCTGCTCTGCCAGGCGGCCGAACTGGTCGTCTCCACGCAGTTCGGCTCGACGTCCATGCTCCAGCGCAAGCTGCGGGTGGGCTTCGCCAAGGCGGGGCGTCTGATGGACCTCATGGAGTCCCGGAACATCGTGGGGCCCAGCGAGGGTTCCAAGGCACGTGATGTGCTCGTGAAACCGGACGAGTTGGACGGTGTACTCGCACTGATCCGTGGGGAGTCCGAAGGGTAGACAGGTGCCTGTGGGGCAGACGGCCCTTCGTGACTCACCCGTTAGGGAACCCAGGGCAACCGTTTCCCCTCGGCGCACGTCAAGTTGAGCGAGAGGACAGATTCGGATCTCATCCTGGGGTCCGGACCTGGCCAGGCCGTCGGCGTGTCCGGCCATTCCGATGGCGTACAAAGTCCTACCGCCCGGTTGCCCCACCCTTTCGTACCCCCCCTACACTGAACCTCCAGCACAGGTGGCTACACGCTCGAAAGGCGCCCCCGTGTCCATCGGCAACTCCCCTGAAGACGAGCGTCCGTTTGATGACGCGTCCGACGAAACCCGCCCCTCCATCGGCCGTGCGCTGCGCCAGGCACGGATCGAGGCCGGGCTGACCGTCGACGACGTCAGTACCGCCACCCGGGTCCGCATCGCCATCATCCACGCCATCGAGGCGGACGACTTCGCGCCCTGCGGGGGCGACGTCTACGCGCGCGGCCACATCCGCACCCTCGCCAGGGCCGTCCACCTCGACCCCGAACCACTGATCGAGCAGTACGACGCCACCCACGGCGGCCGTCCCGCCCCCACCCCGGCCGCACCGCTGTTCGAGGCGGAGCGGATCCGGCCCGAGCGGCGGGGACCGAACTGGACGGCGGCCATGGTCGCCGCGATCGTCGCCGTCATCGGCTTCGTGGCGTTCACCGCCTTCAAGGGCGGCGACGACGGTACGAAGGATCCGGTCGCCGAGGGCACCAGCCCGTCGGCGAGCACCTCCACCTCGGCCACGCCGAAGCCCGACAAGCCCGGCGACCAGAAGCCGGAGCCCTCGGACAGCGCCATCGCCGCCGCGCCGCAGGACAAGGTGACGGTCCAGGTCAGCGCGACCGACGGGCGCAGCTGGATCTCGGCCAAGGACCACAACGGCCGACTGCTGTTCGACGGACTGCTCAAGAAGGGCCAGACCAAGACCTTCCAGGACGGCCAGAAGATCAACCTGGTGCTCGGCGACGCCGGCGCGATCGACCTGTTTGTCAACGGCAAGAAGATCGAGGACGACTGGCAGCCCGGTGCGGTGGAGCGCCTGACGTACACCAAGGGCGACCCTCAGGTCGGGTGAGCGATACGTACGTGCGTGCGGGGTTGGCGGTGATCGCCAACCCCGTCGACGTTCGCTGTCGGTGGGACAAAGTACTCTTGAGCCCATGCCTGAACGCCGTACCGTCGCACTCGTCACTCTTGGCTGCGCCCGTAACGAGGTGGACTCGGAGGAGCTCGCAGGCCGTTTGGAGGCGGACGGCTGGCAGCTCGTGGAGAACGCCGAGGACGCCGACGTCGCCGTCGTCAACACCTGCGGTTTCGTCGAGGCCGCCAAGAAGGACTCCGTCGACGCCCTCCTGGAGGCCAACGACCTCAAGGACCACGGCAGAACCCAGGCCGTCGTGGCAGTCGGCTGCATGGCCGAGCGGTACGGCAAGGAGCTGGCGGATGCACTGCCGGAAGCCGACGGCGTGCTCGGGTTCGACGACTACGCCGACATCTCCGGCCGACTCCAGACCATCCTGAGCGGTGGCATCCACGCCTCGCACACCCCGCGCGACCGGCGCAAGCTGCTGCCGATCAGCCCGGCCGAGCGGCAGGAGTCGGCAGCCGAGGTCGCACTGCCCGGGCACGCCCCGGCCGATCTGCCGGAGGGCCTCGCGCCGGCCTCGGGCCCCCGCGCGCCCCTGCGCCGCCGCCTGGACGGCGCCCCGGTCGCCTCGGTCAAGCTGGCATCCGGCTGCGACCGCCGCTGCTCCTTCTGCGCCATCCCCTCCTTCCGGGGCTCCTTCATCTCGCGCCGTCCGAGCGACGTGCTGAACGAGACGCGGTGGCTGGCCGAGCAGGGCGTCAAGGAGATCATGCTGGTCTCCGAGAACAACACCTCCTACGGCAAGGACCTGGGGGACATCCGCCTGCTGGAGTCCCTGCTGCCCGAGCTGGCCGAGGTCGACGGCATCGAGCGGGTGCGGGTCAGCTATCTGCAGCCGGCCGAGATGCGGCCGGGGCTGATCGACGTCCTGACCTCGACCCCCAAGGTCGCGCCCTACTTCGATCTCTCCTTCCAGCACTCCGCACCCGACGTGCTGCGCTCGATGCGCCGCTTCGGCGACACCGACCGCTTCCTGGAGCTGCTGGACACCATCCGGAGCAAGGCGCCCGAGGCGGGTGTGCGCTCCAACTTCATCGTCGGCTTCCCCGGTGAGTCCGAGGGCGACCTGGCCGAGCTGGAGCGTTTCCTCACCCACGCGCGCCTGGACGCGATCGGTGTCTTCGGCTACTCCGACGAGGAGGGCACCGAGGCGGCGACGTACGACGGCAAGCTGGACCAGGACGTCGTCGACGAGCGGCTGGCCCACATCTCCCGGCTCGCCGAGGAACTGGTCTCCCAGCGCGCGGAGGACCGGGTCGGGGAGACCGTGCGGGTGCTGGTCGAGTCGGTCCCCGGCGACGACCGCGCCGAGGACGGCGTGTACGGCCGAGCCGCGCACCAGGCGCCGGAGACGGACGGCCAAGTGCTCCTCACGAGCGGCGAGGGGCTGGCCGCCGGTCGTATGGTCGAGGCGAAGGTGGTCGGCACGGAGGGTGTCGACCTGGTGGCCGAGCCCCTGCCGGGCTCGTCCGGGCCGGTTCAGGAGGCGGGCAGATGACGGGTGCGCCGGCATCGGCCGCGGGCGGGTCCTCGCCGGCCCGTCAGGCGCCCGCCGCCGACGACGAGGGCCAGGACGGCGCCCGGACGGCCCGGGGCGGGAAGCTGGCGGCCGCCGCCGTGAACCAGGCGAGCGTCTGGAACGTCGCCAACCTGCTGACGATGCTGCGGCTGGTCCTGGTGCCCGGCTTCGTCGCGTTGATGCTGGCCGACGGCGGCTACGACCCGGCGTGGCGCTCGTTCGCCTGGGCGGCCTTCGCCATCGCCATGATCACCGATCTGTTCGACGGGCATCTGGCGCGGACGTACAACCTCGTCACCGACTTCGGGAAGATCGCCGACCCCATCGCCGACAAGGCGATCATGGGAGCGGCTCTGATCTGTCTGTCCGCGCTGGGTGATCTGCCCTGGTGGGTGACGGTCGTGATCCTCGGCCGGGAACTCGGGGTGACGCTGCTGCGTTTCTGGGTCATTCGGTACGGGGTGATCCCGGCGAGCCGGGGCGGCAAGCTCAAGACGCTCACCCAGGGCGTGGCGGTGGGGATGTACATCCTGGCGCTGACGGGATGGCTGGCGACGCTGAGGTTCTGGGTGATGGGTGTGGCGGTCGTCCTGACCGTGGTGAGCGGGCTCGACTATGTGAGACAAGCCATTGTGCTGCGTCGACGGGGGATCAAGGGGCGCGAAGCAGTGGTGGAGGAGTCGGAAGAGTGAGTTCCATGGCCGCCGACGTGGTGCGACTACTCACAGTGAGGGGTGAGAACCTCGCTGTGGCCGAGTCCCTGACCGGTGGCCTGGTGGCGGCGGAGATCACCGCGGTTCCAGGGGCGTCCCGGGCCTTCCGGGGGTCGGTGACCGCGTACGCGACCGAGTTGAAGCAGGCGGTGCTCGGCGTCGACGCCGCATTGCTGGCCGGGCGCGGGGCGGTGGATCCGCAGGTCGCGGCCCAGATGGCGGCCGGAGTACGCAAGGCGCTCGGCGCCGACTGGGGGATCGCTACCACCGGTGTGGCAGGCCCCGACCCACAGGACGGGCAGCCCGTGGGCACCGTTTTCGTCGCGGTGGACGGGCCGTTCGGCCCTGGTTCGGGTTCCGCCCCTGGCGGAAAAGTGGAGGCCCTGCGGTTGAACGGCGACCGCGCGGAAATCCGTAGAGAGAGTGTACGGAGCGTACTCGCACTGCTTCTGAGGGAGCTTGCGGGCGAACTTACCGGGAATGAGCGGGCACAGGATACGGAACAGAACGGGGGGTTTTGATGTTTGCAGCCCTGAGTGAACACGACATCGCTCCCCGCACGGCCGCAGCGCGAGGCGGTACGGTGGGGCGTGAAGGATGCGGTTACGCGGTCCGAGGAGGGAGCCACCGATGATTCTGCTCCGTCGCCTGCTTGGTGACGTGCTGCGTCGGCAGCGCCAGCGCCAGGGCCGTACTCTGCGCGAAGTCTCCTCGTCCGCCCGAGTCTCGCTCGGCTATCTCTCCGAGGTGGAGCGGGGGCAGAAGGAGGCTTCCTCCGAACTGCTCTCCGCCATCTGCGACGCGCTGGACGTACGGATGTCCGAGCTCATGCGGGAAGTGAGCGACGAACTCGCCCTCGCCGAGCTGGCCCAGTCTGCTGCGGCCACCCCCAGCGAGCCTGTGCCCACATCGGTCCGTCCGATGCTGGGTTCCGTGTCGGTGACCGGCGTGCCGCCGGAACGGGTGACCATCAAGGCGCCCAGCGAAGCGGTGGACGTGGTCGCCGCGTGAGCGTCTGAACCGACGCGGACAGGCGTCAGGCCCCGGCCGGGGCCGCTCCGGGACCATCCGGAGCGGTGTGGCCGGGGTTTTCTCGTGCCTGGGGGAGGCGTGCGGTCGGTGTGCGTTTGCCGGGCTGTGTCGGGCAGGCCATCGTGGAGGGGCACAGCGAGGGGCCATGACCCGGAGGTACTGCATGAACGTCGTGAAGAGCCCGCTGGCCGAAGCCGACCTGAAGACCGTGGGGGAGGCCCTGCAAGGAGCGCTGGTCGATCTGGTGGACCTCTCGCTCGTGGCGAAGCAGGTGCACTGGAACGTCGTCGGGCCGCGGTTCCGGTCCGTCCACCTTCAGCTCGACGAGGTCGTTGCCAGCGCGCGCACGCACTCCGACACGGTGGCGGAGCGGGCGTCCGCGCTGGGCGTGTCTCCGGACGGACGGGCGACGACGGTGGCGGCCGGGAGCGGGATCGGCACGGCGCCCCAGGGCTGGGTCAAGGACTCGGACGCGGTGGCCGTGCTGGTCGCGGCGCTGGGTGCGGTGATCACTCGTATGAGGGAACGCGTGTCGGCGACGGCGGACGCCGATCCCGTGAGCCAGGACCTTCTGATCGGGATCACCGCGGACCTGGAGAAGCACCACTGGATGTTCCAGGCCGAGAGCGCGTGACGGGGAACCGGTGGGACCACGTCCCGGGGGAGGACTGAGGGCGGCCGCGTGGCGGGGCGAATAGGGCGGCGGGCGGGTGCCGTGGGGCTCGGCGCGCTGTGGTGGTGGGCCGTGGCCCGGCTCGCGGTGGCACCCGGCTCCGGCGTTCTGGAAGGCGCGGTCGTGGCCGGCGGCTGGGGGCTGAGCCTGCTGCCGGTGCACTGTGTGCCGAAGGCGCGGGCCGCGGGCGCGCGCTCGCCAGGGCGGAGCCGGGCGGCGTGGGCCGCCGGCCCACCGGTCACCAGGGCATCGCGACGCCGCCGTTCGGGCGGAGGATCTGCCCCGTCGTGAACGCCGAGGCGTCCGAGGCCAGGTACAGCACGGCATGGGCGACGTCCTCAGGGGTGCCGACGCGGCCCAGCGGGGACAGGCGGGCCATGGCCGTCTCGGTACGGGACCGGGCTTCCGGGTCGTGGCGGTCGGTCATCGGGGTGCGGATCCAGCCCGGGGCCACCGCGTTGACCCGGATGCCGTGTCGGCCGGTCTCGGCCGCCAGGGTCTTCGTCAGCTGCACGACGGCCGCCTTGGCCGCCGAGTAGCACAGGAGGCCCGGGCCGCCGGTGTCGACGGCGCCGGAGGCCATCGTGACGATGCTGCCGCGCGTGCCGCACGCGATCATCAGCCGCGCCGCCTCCTGGCAGGCGTACAGCACCCCCTTGAAGTTGACGCCCAGGACACGGTCGAGGTCCTCGTCCGTGGTCTCCAGAACCGTGCCGCTGTGCATGATCCCGGCCACCGCCGCCAGGATGTGCAGTTCACCGCAGGCCTCGACGGCCCGGCGCAGAGCGGGCCGGTCGGTGACGTCGACCCGGTGGCTGTGGGCGACGCCGCCGTGCGTCTCGATCAGGGCGGCCGTCTCGTGCAGGCCCCGGGTGTCACGGTCCGCGCCGTGCACGGTGGCGCCCGCCTCGGCGAGCAGTACGGCGCAGGCGCGGCCGATGCCGCTCGCGGCGCCGGTGACGAACGCGGCGCGTCCGGTGAGGTCGTACGCCTTCACGGCCATGAGGCGACCGTACGAGCAGATCTGACGGTCCGTCAATCAGATGTGCGGCGGCGCGGGCGCGGGGCGCTCCGGTCGGGGGCCGGGCCCGGCTGGCAGGACGGGCACCAGTACGTCGGACGTTCCCGGGAGCCGTCGCCCTGCTCGGCCACACGGACGGGGGTGCCGCAGCGCAGGCAGGGGCGCGGTGCCCGGCCGTAGACGAAGAGGTCCTGACCGCGGCGGCCGGTGGTGTTACGGACCGGGCGGTCGCGGTTGACCTCCAGGAGGCGCTGGGCGAGCGCGGGCAGCTTCCCGGCACGGTCGGCGGGCAGGGCCCCGACGGGCAGCCAGGGAGTGACGCCCAGCAGGAAGCAGAGTTCGCTCTTGTAGACGTTGCCGATGCCGGCGAGATTGCGCTGGTCGAGAAGGGCCTCACCGAGGGGGCGGCCGGGATCGCTGAGCAGATTGGTCAGGGCGCGCTCCGGGTCCCAGTCCGGGCCCAGCAGGTCGGGCCCGAGGTGGCCGACGGTCCGGCTCTCGTCAGCGGTGCGCAGGAGGTCGAGGACGGGGAGGCGGTAGCCGACCGCCGTGCGGTCGGCCGTGCCGAGGATCGCGCGGATCTGGTGGCCGGGGCCGCCGCTCCAGCGCTGGCCGTGTGCGAACACCTTCCACGCGCCGTCCATCTTCAGGTGCGAGTGCAGGGTGAGGCCGCCTTCGACGCGGGTCAGCAGGTGCTTGCCGCGCGCGGCGACCTCCAGGACGGTACGGCCGGTGAGGTCCACGGTGGCGTACCGGGGGACCCGCAGGTCGGTGCGCGTCAGCACCTTGCCGCCGAGCGCGGTGTCCAGCCGCCGCGCGGCCTGCCAGACCGTGTCACCTTCGGGCATGGGTCAAGGGTGGCACGGGGACCGTGGGGGAGCGGCCGGGCACGCGCGCGGGGAGGGCGCTCATGCGCGCAGTCTCAGGCCGCGCGGGGTGGCGATGAACCCCGATCCTTCGAGGAGGGCGCCGACCGGGGAGGTCAGGGCCGAGGCGCCGTTGACCCGCTCCACCGTGACCGTGCCGAGGGAGCCGGCGCGGGCCGCAGCGGCGAGGGCCTCGGCGGCTGCGCGCAGCCGCGGGTCGTCGGCGGGCGCGGTCGCGTCCCCGGGGTGGGCGGGCCAGGCGAGCAGGGTCTTGCCGCCGCGCTCCATGTACAGCGTCAGCTCGCCGTCGACGAGGACCACCAGGGAACCCGCCTTGCGCCCCGGCTTGTGGCCGGCACCCGTCGGGGGTTCGGGCCAGGGCAGCGCGGAGCCGTACGCGTTCGCTGGGTCGGCCGCCGCCAGGACGACGGCTCCGGAGGGAGCGGGGGAGTCCTGACGGCCCCGGTGTGGATACGCCGAGGCATACGGGGACGAGGCGCCGCCGCGCGGACCGCCGGCGCCGGGGGCCGCCAGGTCGCGCGGGGAGACGTGGTCACCCGGTGCGGCCGGGAGATCGGCGAAGCCCGGTCGGCGGCCGGAGGGGTGGGAGGCGTCGAGATCGTGGAAGCCGTCGAGTGTCTCGTACGGCGCCGGCGAGCCGAAGCCGGGGGTGTCGTGGAAGGGGAGCGTGCCCGGCGACCCGGTGACCGTGGGCGCGTACGGTTCCGTGCCACCGGTGCCGGTGCCGGACGAGCCCGGGACTGGACGGCCGTCGCCTCGCTCGCGGGCGTTGGCCACCGCGCGCAGGCGGTCGACGGCACCGTCCATGGCGAACTGGGCGGCGCCGAGGCCCTCCACCACGTAGCCGCGTCGGGCCTGGCCGGTCTCCTCGAAGGCGGACAGCACGCGGTACGTCGCCGAGAAGCCGCCCTCGACGCCTTCGGCGGCGACCGCGCCCCGGGTCACCACGCCGTGCCGGTCGAGGAGGGCGCGTGCCAGGGCGTGGGCGCGGACGGTGGGGTCCGGCTCCTGGGCCGGAAGGAGCGACCAGCGGCCGGCGACGGTCGGCGGGCCGCTGCGGGAGACCGGGCGGGCGGCGGCCGTCAGCGAGCCGTAGCGGCCGCGCGGGGCCGCCCGCTTGGCCCGGTGGGCCGTCGCGCCCGCTGTCCGGCCGGAGCCGAGCAGGGAGCGCATGGGGGCGAGCGTGTCGTTGGTGAGCCGGCCCGACCAGGCGAGGTCCCAGACGGCGTCGGCCAGTTGGGGGTCGGTGACGTCGGGGTGCCCGGTGGCCCGGACCTGGTCGGCGATCTGGCGGAAGAACAGGCCGTAGCCGCCGGAGAGGGCGTCCAGGACGGACTGGTGCAGCGCGGTCGGTTCCAGAGGGTGCGGTGGCGGCAGCAGGAGCGGCGCCGCGTCCGCCAGGTAGAGCGAGACCCAGCCGTCCTTGCCGGGCAGGGCACCCGCTCCGGCCCAGACGACCTCCCCGGCGGCGGTGAGCTCGTCGAGCAGCGCCGGGGTGTAGCCGGTGACCCGGGAGGGGAGGACCAGCTTCTCCAGGGCCGAGGCGGGCACCGAGGCGCCCTGGAGCTGCTCGACGGCCCGCACCAGCCCGTCGGCGCCGCGCAGGGCGTGGCCCTTGCCGATGTGCTGCCACTGCGGCAGGAACTGGGCGAGGGCGGCCGGTGGTACCGGCTCCAGCTCATGGCGGAGCGCGGCCAGGGAGCGGCGGCGCAGACGGCGCAGCACGGCCGCGTCGCACCACTCCTGGCCGATGCCGGCCGGATGGAACTCGCCCTGGACGATCCGGCCGCTCGCCGCGAGTCGCTGCAGCGCCCCCTCGGTGACCGCGACGCCCAGACCGAAGCGGGCGGCGGCGGTGGCCGAGGTGAACGGGCCGTGGGTGCGGGCATAGCGCGCGAGGAGGTCACCGAGGGGGTCCTTCACCGGCTCGGTGAAGGCCTCGGGGACACCCACCGGCAGGGCGGTGCCCAGAGCGTCGCGCAGCCGGCCCGCGTCCTCGATCGCCGCCCAGTGGTCGGCCCCCGCGACGCGCACCCGGATGACGCGACGTGCGGCCGCCAGCTCCTGCGCCCACGGGGCCTCGGCGCCCCGCTCGGCCAGTTCGGCGTCGGTGAGCGGACCGAGGAGACGCAGCAGGTCGGCGACGCTCTCGGCGTCCTTGGCACGGCGGTCCTCGGTGTGCCACTGCAGCTCGCGCTCCAGCTCCGCCAGCTCCTCCGCGTCGAGCAGCTCGCGCAGCTCGGCCTGGCCCAGCAGTTCGGCCAGCAGCCGGGAGTCCAGAGAGAGCGCGGCGGCACGGCGCTCGGCCAGCGGCGAGTCGCCCTCGTACAGGAACTGGGCGACGTAGCCGAACAGCAGGGAGCGCGCGAAGGGTGACGGCTCGGGGGTGGTGACCTCGACCAGGCGCACCTTGCGGGACTCCACGTCGCCCATCAGCTCGACCAGGCCGGGAACGTCGAAGACGTCCTGGAGACACTCGCGGACCGCCTCCAGGACGATCGGGAACGAGCCGAACTCGCTCGCCACCTGGAGCAGCTGGGCGGCGCGCTGGCGCTGCTGCCACAACGGGGTGCGCTTTCCGGGGTTGCGGCGCGGCAGCAGCAGCGCGCGGGCCGCGCACTCCCGGAAGCGGGAGGCGAACAGGGCCGAGCCGCCGACCTGGTCGGTGACGACCTGGTCGACCTCACCCTTGTCGAAGACGACATCCGCCGCACCGACCGGGGCCCCGTCGGCGTCGGCCGCCGCGTGGACCGGCGAGCCGGCCTTCGCCGGATCCTGGTCGAGGAAGTCCAGACCCATGAGATCGGCATCGGGCAGGCGCAGCACGATGCCGTCGTCGGCGTGCATGACCTGGGCGTCCATGCCGTACCGCTCGCTGAGGCGGGCACCGAGGGCGAGCGCCCAGGGAGCGTGCACCTGGGCGCCGAACGGGGAGTGGACGACGACCCGCCAGTCGCCCAGCTCGTCGCGGAAGCGCTCCACGACGATCGTGCGGTCGTCCGGGACGTGGCCGCACGCCTCGCGCTGTTCACGGAGGTAGGAGAGCACGTTGTCGGCGGCCCACGCGTCCAGTCCCGCGGTGAGCAGGCGCAGCCGGGCGTCTTCCTCGGACAGGGAGCCGACCTCGCGCAGGAACGCCCCCACCGCCCGGCCCAGCTCCAGCGGGCGGCCCAGCTGGTCGCCTTTCCAGAAGGGCAGCCGTCCCGGAACCCCGGGCGCCGGGGACACCAGGACGCGGTCGCGAGTGATGTCCTCGATGCGCCAGGAACTGGTGCCGAGGGTGAAGACGTCGCCCACGCGGGACTCGTAGACCATCTCCTCGTCCAGCTCACCGACCCGGCCGCCGCCCTTCTTCGGGTCCGCCCCGGCCAGGAACACGCCGAACAGCCCGCGGTCGGGGATGGTGCCGCCGGAGGTGACGGCCAGGCGCTGGGCGCCGGGGCGTCCGGTGACCGTGCCGGTGACGCGGTCCCACACCACGCGCGGGCGCAGTTCGGCGAAGGCGTCCGAGGGGTAACGGCCGGCCAGCATGTCCAGGGTCGCCGTGAACGCGGACTCCGGCAGTGAGGCGAAGGGGGCGGCGCGGCGGACCGTGGCCAGCAGGTCGTCGAACTGCCAGGCGTCCATCGCCGTCATCGCCACCAGCTGCTGGGCCAGGACGTCCAACGGGTTGGCGGGAACCCGGAGGGACTCGATGGCCCCCTGCCGCATCCGCTCGGTGACCACGGCGGCCTGCACCAGGTCACCCCGGTACTTGGGGAACACCACACCGGTGGACACCGCGCCCACCTGGTGGCCCGCGCGGCCGACGCGCTGCAGACCGGAGGCGACCGAGGGCGGGGACTCCACCTGGACGACGAGGTCCACGGCGCCCATGTCGATGCCCAGCTCCAGACTGGAGGTGGCGACCACGGCGGGCAGGCGGCCCGCCTTCAGGTCCTCCTCCACCAGGGCCCGCTGCTCCTTGGAGACCGAGCCGTGGTGGGCGCGCGCGATGACCGGCGGAGCGCCCTGGGCGGCGCCCGAGCCGCCCATCAGCTGGGCGGGTGTGTGATGTTCCTCCAGCGTCTCGCCGGTCGCCCGCTCGTAGGCGATCTCGTTGAGCCGGTTGCACAGGCGCTCGGCCAGGCGGCGCGAGTTGGCGAAGACGATCGTGGAGCGGTGCGCCTGGACCAGATCGGTGATCCGCTCCTCCACGTGCGGCCAGATCGACGGGCGCTCGGCGCCCTGTGAGCCGTCGGCGACCGGTGAGCCGCCCAGTTCGCCCAGGTCCTCGACCGGCACGACGACCGAGAGGTCGAACTCCTTGCCCGACACCGGCTGGACGATCTCCACCTTGCGGCGGGGGGACAGATAGCGGGCGACCTCGTCGACCGGGCGGACGGTCGCCGACAGCCCGACACGGCGGGCCGGTTTCGGGAGCAGCTCGTCCAGCCGCTCCAGGGACAGTGCGAGGTGCGCGCCGCGCTTGGTGCCAGCGACCGCGTGCACCTCGTCCAGGATCACCGTCTCCACGCCGGTCAGCGCGTCCCGCGTGGCCGACGTGAGCATCAGGAACAGGGACTCCGGCGTGGTGATCAGGATGTCCGGCGGGCGTGTCGACAGTGCTCGGCGCTCGGCGGCCGGGGTGTCGCCGGAGCGGATGCCCACCTTCACCTCGGGCTCGGGCAGGCCCAGGCGGACCGACTCCTGGCGGATGCCGGTCAGCGGACTGCGCAGATTGCGCTCCACGTCCACCGCGAGGGCCTTGAGCGGGGACACGTAGAGCACTCTGCAGCGTTTCCTCGGGTCGGCCGGCGGGGGCGCCGACGCCAGCTGGTCGAGCGCGGCGAGGAAGGCGGCCAGGGTCTTTCCGGAGCCGGTCGGGGCCACCACGAGCACGTCCGAGCCTTCCCGGATGGCCTGCCACGCGCCGGCCTGGGCCGCCGTGGGCGCGGAGAACGCCCCCGTGAACCAGCCGCGGGTCGCGGGGGAGAAGCCGTCCAGGGCTCGGTGTGCGGAGCTGACCATGCGTCCATCCTGCACCCGGCCACTGACAACGGCCCGGGCCTGCGGGGACGCGGGGGGTGTGAGGGGCGTGGGAGCCGTGCCCCGGACGGGGCGTCGGGTCGGGCGGGGGACTGCGATTCCGGGTTGTCGGGCGGGCTGCGGAGCCCGGGGCCGGGCCCTCGGCGGCGGGTCGCGTGCGCCGGTCGGTGGGGGACGTGCCGGCCTCTCGGTGGTGATGTGCCGGCCCGTCGGCGGGGGCGTGCGGTCCGGTCGGTAGGGATGTGCGGTCCGGGTCGGCAGGGAGGAGTGGCGGAGAATGGGGGCATGGCAGGTACGGGGGAGAGGGCACGGCACTGGCGGTACGCGGAGCTGCCGGGCGTCGACCTGCTGCGTGCCCGCTACGTCCACAAGACGTTCGTGCGCCACACCCACGAGCAGTTCGTGATCGCCGCCATCGCCGAGGGCGTGGAGGTCTTCCGTCATCGCGGCGCGGACCAGTACGTCCCGGCCGGCGCCCTCGCCCTCGTCAATCCGGACACCCCCCACACCGGACGGGCCGGCGTGCCCGAGGGCTGGCGGTACGGCGCGGTCTACCCCTCGCCGGAGGTCGTGACCGCCATCGCGGCCGAGACGACGACACTGCGCGGCACCCCCGGATTCATCAGCCCGGTCCTCGACGACCCGTACGCCGCGACACTGGTGCACCGCGTACTGCGGGCCGCCGACGAAGGCAACGCCCTGGCCGCCGACACGCTGCTGCGGGTCGCCGTGACCCGGCTGCTGCGGCTGAACGGAGGTCCGCTGCCCTCCCGGACGGTACGAACCGCGGGAGCGCGGATCGCCGCACGCGCGCGTGCGGAACTGGAGGACCGGATGGCCGACCCACCCACCCTGGAACGACTCGCCGCCGACCTCGGCACCAGCCCGTTCGCGCTCCTGCGCGCCTTCCGGGACGCCTACGGCATGCCACCCCACACCTGGCTCACCGACGCCCGGGTGCGCCGTGCGCGCCTGCTGCTGGACACCGGGACAACGCCCGCCGAGGCCGCCGTCACCGTCGGCTTCACCGACCAGCCGCACCTCAACCGCCACTTCGCCCGGATCGTGGGCGTCCCGCCGGGCGCCTACCAGCGGGAGCGCAAGAACGTACAAGACGCTCCGTCCCGGCCGCGCCTATCGTCCGACGGGTGGCAGAACAGACACTACGAGCAGACATAGGCGCCGACGGCGCCGCGAGGCCGGACGGCGCCGTCGTCCGGGACGCACTGGGAGTCGGTATCGCCGTGGGGCTGTCCGGGTTCGCCTTCGGCGTGACCTCGGCCGGCAGCGGACTGTCCGTGTGGCAGACCTGTGCGCTCAGCCTCCTGGTGTTCACCGGTGCCTCCCAGTTCGCGCTCGTGGGAGCGCTGGCGGCGGGCGGCAATCCGTTCACCGCGGCAGCGGGCGCCTTCTTCCTCGGGGTGCGCAACGCCTTCTACGGACTGCGCCTGTCCCAGTTGCTCGCACTCCCGCGCGCGGTACGCCCGTTCGCCGCCCAGTGGGTCATCGACGAGACGACGGCCGTCTCCCTGGCGCAGCGTGACCGGCGTGGCGCCCGGATCGGCTTCGCCGTGACCGGGCTCAGCCTGTACGCCTTGTGGAACCTCACCACGCTGCTGGGCGCTCTGGGCGCCGAGGCCATCGGGGACACCGCCGCCTGGGGGCTGGACGCGGCCGGACCCGCCGTCTTCCTGGCGTTGCTGGCACCCATGCTGACGACCACCACCGAGCGGGCCGTCGCGGCCCTCGCGGTGCTGCTCGGGCTGGGGCTGCTGCCGGTACTGCCGGCCGGGGTACCCGTGCTGGTCGCCGCGCTGGCGGCACCGGTCGTGCTGTGGGCGCAGGGGCGGCGCCGGGCCACCCGCGACGGTGCGCGGGGAGGTCGGCCGTGAACGTCTGGACAGCGATCGGCGTGACCGCCCTCGGTTGCTACGCCGTCAAGCTCGCCGGACTGCTCGTTCCGGCGGGGGTGCTCGAACGACCCGGGGTGAGGAGGCTCTCGGCCCTGTTGCCCGTCGCCCTTCTGGCCGCGCTCACCGCGCAGCAGACGTTCACCGACGGGCACGCGCTCGTGGTGGACGCGCGGTCGGCCGGGCTCGTGGCGGCGGCCGTGGCACTTCTGCTGCGGGCGCCGTTCCTGCTGATCGTCGCCGCGGCCGTGGTGGTGACGGCGGGGGTGCGTGCCCTGGGCGGCGGCTGACGGCGCCGAACCCGGCGCGCGTGTCCGCAGCCGACGGGGGCCCAGTCGGCTGCGGCGCGGCCCCCTTCGGCGTATGCGGGTGCCTGGACCTGGACCTGGACCTGGAACGGCGCTGTCGGTCGAGCATGGCCTGCGGCCTGCGGCCTGCGGCCTGCGGCCCGCGCGACCGCAGCCCCGGCCCCGGCCGCCCGTACGCGTCCGTCACCCGTCCGTCACCCGTCCGTCGGCCCCTGACGGCTGACTGCGCACCGCTCGTGCTCCGGCGCACGCGCGTGTGCCTGCTCGGCAGCCACCAGGGCGAGCCCTTCGCCAGCCGAACGGCCCCGTGAGGCCGTTCGGCGGCGGGTCGGGCAGGTCGGTCAGCCGATGACCCGCCCGTGGGCCCGGAGGGTGCGCAGGGCCCTGATGGTCACGATGGGGCGTGCCTCCAGGACCGTGCCGGGCGCCCAGCGACGCCAGCGGACCGGCCAGCCGCCGTCCTCCTGCTGCTCGGCCGCCAGGAAGTCCAGCGAGCGGGCCATCTCGTCGTCGGTGAACCACGCGCGCGCGAGGGACCGCGGGGAGCGCGCGAAGTCGTGCGGGAAGTGGTGCTCCTCGGGGGCGTAGCCGGGCGCGACCGGGTGGTCCGCCAGGCGGTCCGGGTCGAGCACGGCGAGCCGTTGCTCGCGCACCAGACGGCCCAGGCGGTCGGCGGCGACCTCCGCGCGGGCCCGGTCGGGCACGGAGTCCAGGAAGGCCACGGCCGCCTCCACCTCGTACGGGTGGGACTTCTCCAGGGCCTCCACCGCCCGCCAGCAGAACTCGGTCGCCCGGAACAGCCAGGCGTGCCACACCTCGTTGCGGTGCAGCGTGCCCACCACCGGACCGGTGGCCAGCAGGTCGCCGGGCGGATCGTCCACGATCGGGAGGAAGGGCGCGGCGGGATAGCCGCGCTGGCCGGGGTGGATCGCCGGCAGGGCGCCCTCCGGAGTGGACACGGACGTCAGATAGCGGCACACCCGCTCCACGCGCTGTCCGCCGCACCGCCCGATGGAGTCCAGGACCTGCAGCGCGTGCGCGGTGTGGAGGGGCTGACTGACGGGGCCGCGCAGATCGGGTTCGAGCGCGTGACCGTACCCGCCGTCCTCGTTGCGGTAGGCGTCGAGGGCGGTGTCGACGGGATCGGCACCGCCGTTGAGGAAGAGATGGGCGAAGAGGCGTTGCTCCAGTACGCGCGCGGTGAGCCACACGAAATGCTCGGCGCGGAAGAGCGGGGAGTGCGCCGGGGGCGTCGGGGGGAGTGGGGATGCTCCGTTTTCGGCCATGGGTCAGACCGTAGGGTGCGGGGCGGCCCCGGCAGGCGGCCTGGGGCGGGGCCACCCCCGGGCGCGGGATACTGATGTCATGCGGTTGACGGTCTTCTGGCAACGGATGGCGGAGCACTTCGGTGCGGGATACGCCGACACCTTCGCGCGCGATCACGTGATGTCGCAGCTCGGTGAACGGACGGTGCACGAGGCGCTGGCGGCCGGCTGGGACGCGAAGGACGTGTGGCGCGTGGTCTGCACGGTGATGAACGTTCCGCAGGAGAAGCGTTGATCCGTAACGAAGATCGTACGTATGCGTCCGGTAGTCGGTGGCGTGGGCGAGACTTGGTCCGTGGCACCCACTGACGACATCGGTCGGATCGACCGGCCCGCCCCCTCTCCCGGCGCGCAGCCGTCCGCCCGGCCCGCGGCCGACGGCGGCACCCCGCCGAGTCGGCGCATGCCGCGCTGGCTGCCGCGGGCCATGGCACTGGGGCTCGCGTTCATCGGCGCGTTCCAGCTCGGGACCTGGGCTTTCCACCGGCTGACGGGTCTGCTGATCAACGTCCTCATCGCGTTCTTCCTGGCTCTCGCCATCGAGCCCGCGGTGAGCCGGATGGCCGCGCGCGGTATGCGCAGAGGGCTCGCCACGTTCCTGGTCTTCTTCGCCCTGCTGGTCGTGGTGGCCGGGTTCTTCACGCTGCTCGGCTCGATGCTGGCGGGGCAGATCATCAAGATGATCGAGGGGTTCCCGGCGTATCTGGACTCCGTCATCAACTGGATCAACACCACCTTCCACACCGAACTCAGACGCGTCGACATCCAGGAGGGCCTGCTCCGCTCGGACTGGCTGAAACGCTATGCGCGGAACAGCGCCGCCGGTGTCCTGGACGTCTCCGCGCAGGTCCTCGGCGGGCTCTTCCAACTGCTGACGGTCACGCTGTTCTCGTTCTACTTCGCCGCCGACGGGCCGCGGCTGCGGCGCGCGCTGTGCTCGGTGCTGCCGCCCGCGCGTCAGGCAGAGGTGCTGCGCGCCTGGGAGATCGCCGTCGACAAGACCGGCGGCTACCTGTACTCGCGCGGACTGATGGCGCTGATCTCGGGCATCGCGCACTACATACTGCTGCAGGCCCTGGAGATCCCGTACGCGCCGGTGCTCGGTGTGTGGGTCGGGGTGGTGTCGCAGTTCATCCCCACCATCGGGACCTATCTGGCGGGCGCCCTGCCGATGCTGATCGCCTTCACCGTCGACCCGTGGTACGCCCTGTGGGTGCTGGTCTTCGTCGTGGTCTACCAGCAGTTCGAGAACTACATGCTGCAGCCCAAGCTGACCTCGAAGACCGTCGACATCCACCCGGCCGTCGCCTTCGGTTCGGTGGTCGCCGGCACCGCCCTGCTCGGTGCGGTGGGTGCGCTGATCGCCATCCCGGCGGTCGCCACGCTCCAGGCGTTCCTCGGCGCCTACGTCAAGCGGTACGACGTCACCGACGACCCTCGTGTCCACGGCCACCGGGACCGTGGCCGACGGGTCGGCCGGGCGAACTCCCTGCAGCGCGCACGGCGTCTGTGGGCGGGTGCGAGAGCCGGGGCTCGGGCGACCGAGCCCGAGTCGTGAGCGTGTGCCCGCCGGGTCCGCGGTCGTCGGCGGCAGGCCCTCGACCCCGTCGACCCCGGGTGCGCGGCCGGCTCAGCCCTGCGTGTCCTGGGGCTTGACGTCGGCCTGACGCAGGGCCTGGTCCCGAAGCTCGGTGCGGGCCTCCGTGCGATGGCCTCGGGCGATGTAGTCCCGGACCACCAGCTCGATGGCGTCCTGGGGTGACCCCACCCCGGCGAGGACCATCACCTCCACCACCAGCTCGGCGTCGAGACTGATGCTGACCTTGGCCACGGTGCCCCCTGTGCGTCGCTTCGACTCCGGACTCTAGCCGCGTGGGGATCGACCGGCGTGGTTTCCGGGGATTTCCCGGCTCGGGGCGGACGCGGTCGTACGCTCGGAGTGCCGCGTGGTGCGCTTGACACGAAAATCGAACATCCATTCTCATGGGAGGTGCCGGCGAGATCCTCGGTGGTCTTTTCATCCCGTTTCGGGCGGAGATGCCACTGAGTTATCCACAGGCCGGACCAGCGTCAGGGCGCATTGTCAGTGGCAGGCGTTAGCGTCATTGACGTGAAGCGATCGACTACAGCAAACCGGGTGGAACCCATGGCAGGAACCGACCGCGAGAAGGCCCTGGATGCCGCTCTCGCACAGATTGAACGGCAATTCGGCAAGGGCGCGGTCATGCGCATGGGCGAGCGGTCGAAGGAGCCCATCGAGGTCATCCCGACCGGGTCGACCGCGCTCGACGTGGCGCTCGGCGTCGGCGGCCTGCCGCGCGGCCGTGTCGTGGAGATCTACGGACCAGAGTCTTCCGGTAAGACCACACTGACCCTGCACGCCGTGGCCAACGCCCAGAAGGCCGGCGGCCAGGTGGCCTTCGTGGACGCGGAGCACGCCCTCGACCCCGAGTACGCGAAGAAGCTCGGCGTCGACATCGACAACCTGATCCTCTCCCAGCCCGACAACGGCGAGCAGGCCCTGGAGATCGTGGACATGCTGGTCCGCTCCGGCGCCCTCGACCTCATCGTCATCGACTCCGTCGCCGCGCTCGTGCCGCGCGCGGAGATCGAGGGCGAGATGGGCGACAGCCACGTGGGTCTGCAGGCCCGTCTGATGAGCCAGGCCCTGCGGAAGATCACCAGCGCGCTCAACCAGTCCAAGACCACGGCGATCTTCATCAACCAGCTGCGCGAGAAGATCGGCGTGATGTTCGGCTCCCCGGAGACCACGACCGGTGGCCGGGCGCTGAAGTTCTACGCCTCGGTGCGCATCGACATCCGCCGCATCGAGACGCTGAAGGACGGCACGGAGGCGGTCGGCAACCGCACCCGCTGCAAGGTCGTCAAGAACAAGGTCGCGCCGCCCTTCAAGCAGGCCGAGTTCGACATCCTCTACGGCCAGGGCATCAGCCGCGAGGGCGGCCTGATCGACATGGGCGTGGAGCACGGCTTCGTCCGCAAGGCCGGTGCCTGGTACACGTACGAGGGCGACCAGCTCGGCCAGGGCAAGGAGAACGCCCGCAACTTCCTGAAGGACAACCCCGATCTCGCCAACGAGATCGAGAAGAAGATCAAGGAGAAGCTGGGCGTCGGCGTGCGTCCGCAGGAGCCCACCACGGAGCCCGGCGCGGATGCCGCCTCGTCCACGGGCGCCTCCGCGGACGAGGCCGCCAAGGCGGTGCCCACCCCCGCCGCCAAGGCCACCAAGACCAAGGCCGCGGCCGCCAAGGGCTGATCCGTACCGTGTCCGATGCGAAAGCGTGGCGAACCGACTTGTCCGAGCGCACTGTCCGCGACGGTCCGCAGAGGTGGGCGGGCAGCGAGACGGGCCCGGCGTGGACGGGCGACGACGCTCACGCGGGCACGCGTGACGGCGTGCCGCGTGGGCGGGCGGGCCGTCGCGGACGTCGCTCCGCGCGGCCACCCGCTGAAGGCGAAGGCACCTCCTCCTCGTCGAGGGCCGAGCAGGGGGAGTCTTCAGGGGACCCGGCTGAGCGGGCACGGGCGATCTGTCTGCGTCTGCTCACCGGGACCCCGCGCACGCGCAAGCAGCTCGCCGACGCCCTGCGCAAGCGGGAGATCCCGGACGAGGTGGCGGAGGAGGTGCTCGCGCGGTTCGAGGAGGTCGGCCTGATCGACGACAGTGCTTTCGCCGACGCGTGGGTGGAGTCCCGGCACCACGGTCGGGGCTTGGCGCGCCGCGCGCTCGCGCGGGAGCTGCGGACCAAGGGCGTCGACTCGACGCTGATCGACGAGGCCGTCTCCCAGCTGGACTCCGAGCAGGAGGAAGCGACCGCGCGTGAGCTCGTCGGCCGGAAGCTGCGCGCCACCCGCGGTCTCGACCGCGACAGACGGATCCGCCGCCTCGCCGGCATGCTCGCCCGCAAGGGCTATCCCGAGGGCATGGCCCTGCGGGTGGTCCGCCAGGCGCTGGAGGAGGAGGGCGAGGACACCGAGTTCCTCGACGGCGAGGAGTTCTGAGAGCGGCCCCCCGGCCCGGCCCACGATGTGACCGGCTCAGGGCAGGCGGAAGCGCGGGTGTGCCGACCGCGCCCGAGAAGCCGGCCCGGCCCCGGCGGAGCCACCTCCGCCACAGGGCGCGTTCCACGCCCGCACGAGACACCGTCGCGGCCCGTCGGTTCGGAACACCACCGGCCGGCCCCCGCCCGGTGCCGTCGAGATCCCCGGCCTCCCGGCTAAGGCGCCGCCGAACCCGCCCTCGCCCCGGCGCCGGCCTCCGCCTCGGTGCTCGCCGGTCCGCCCAGCACCGCCTCGGCCGCCGCGTACAGGTCGGTCGGGCGGACGCCGTTCAGCGCGGTGACCAGATGCCCGTCGGGGCGGACCAGCAGGACGGTGTGGGCGGCGGCCCCCGGGTAGCTCTCGGTGACCAGCAGCTCGGCCGGATGGGGCAGTGCGGCCACCGCGGCGGCGAGCCGGGGCATGAGCCCGGCCCCCATCCAGTGCCTGCGCTCCCACACGCCCGTGCCGGGGGCGACGAGTACGACGAGCAGGGCGCCCCGGCCCAGCCGTTCCCGCAGCCGGACGAACGTGCCGTCCTCCGCGGTCACCCGCACGTCCGTCACCGGAGCGCCGGGTGCCGTGCCGACCGGTACCTCGCCCTCCAGGACCCCGGGCGCCAGCGGGGAGCCCGCATAGGTGCCGGGCGCGCCCAGCGGGCCCCGGCCGAGATGACCGTCGGCCAGCAGCGCGTCGTGCCCCCGGCCGGCTCCGGGGACGTACGACCTTATGCCGCTGGTGCCGCGCAGTAGCGGCAGCACCTGGTCGGCGGCGCGCAGCCGGGCGGCGACGGATGCCCGCCGCTCCGTCTGATAGCTGTCCAGCAAAGACTCGTGCGGCCCGTGGTGCCAGGCCGCCGCCAGTTTCCAGGCGAGGTTGTCGGCGTCCCGCAGGCCCTCCTCCAGCCCCTGGGTGCCGAACGCGCCCATCAGATGGGCGGCGTCCCCGGCCAGGAACACCCGCCCGGCGCGCCAGCGGCGGGCCAGCCGGTGGTGCACGATGTGGACGCCGGTGTCCAGCAGCTCGTACGCCGGTGCCGGGCCGTCGCTCCAGCCGTCCAGCGTCTCGCGGATCCGGGCCAGCAGCAGCTCGGGCGTGACCAGGTCCTTGCCGGGCGGGAGCAGCCAGTCCAGGCGCCAGACGCCGTCCGGCAGCGGGCGGGCGGTCACCTCTCCGGCCGACGGTCCGGACGCCCGCCACGGCGGCGTCCGATGGAGCAACGCCCGCCCCTCCCAAGGGAGTTCCACCTGCAGGGCGGCCACGGCGTGTCGCTCCACCGCCGTGCGGCCGGGGAAGCGGATGTCCTGCAGCTTGCGGACCGTGGAGCGGGGGCCGTCGCAGCCGACCAGGTAGCCGCCGCGCCACCAGGTGCCCCCGGGGTCGCGGGTGTGGGCGGTGACACCGGACGGTTCCTGCTCGATGTCGTCCAGCCGGCTGTCCACGGCGACCTTGACGAGCCGCTCGCGGGCGACCGCGGCGCGCAGGGCGTCGGTGAGCACGTGCTGGGCGATGTGCAGCGGCGCGGGCCCGCCGTCGTCGTCGCCGAAGGCGACCTCGCGCGTCACCTGGCGCCGCCGCACGGACCGCCAGCCGGCCCAGTGGGTGCCCGCCGCGCCGAGCGAGGCCCCGGTGAGCCGCTCCAGGAGAGCGGTGGTGTCCTCGCGCAGCACGACGGTGCGGGCGAGGCGTGGTTCGTCCTTGCCCGGCCCCTCGTCCAGGACGACCGAGGGCACCTCCTGACGCGCCAGCGCCAGAGCGAGCGTCAGCCCCACGGGCCCCGCTCCGACGATGATCACCGGGTCCACGGCGCCGCGCCCCCTGCCCGTGACGATGCCCTCAGGGACGTAGGTGAACTACAGGCAGGAGCAGGGTGCACGATCACACAACGTATGCAACCCATTGGCGCTGTTTGCGTCAAGCGACGGGGGCAGTGGCGCGCGTGCCACTGCCCCCGTACAGCTCATGCCGTGTGACCGGACGTCAGGCGGAAGTACCCTTTCCGTGCGGAGCGCCGACCTCGGCGGCGTTCATCTCCTCCACGTCCTCGGCGCCGAGTACCGCGCCGGTGCCGCGCTTGCTGCGCCGCAGCCGGGCCTCCAGCCAGCCGGCGAAGCTGGTGAGGGCGAAGTTCAGCACGATGAAGAGGGCCGCGACCACGATGAAGCTGGGGATCACGTTGGCGTAGAACGCCGCGAGGGTGCCGCGCGAGTTGAGCAGCTCGTCGAAACCGATCATCACACCGCCCAGTGCGGTGTCCTTCACGATGACGACGAGCTGGCTGACGATGGCCGGCAGCATCGCGGTCACGGCCTGCGGCAGCAGGATGTTCTTCATCGTCTGGCCCTTGCGCAGACCGATGGCGTACGCGGCCTCCGTCTGCCCCTTGGGCAGGGACAGGATGCCGGCGCGGACGACCTCGGCGAGCACCGAGGCGTTGTAGAGGACCAGGCCGGTGACGACCGCGTAGAGCGGCCGGTCCTCGCTGCTGACGTTGGTGGAACGGGCGAAGAACTCGTTGGCGAACAGCATCAGCAGCAGCACCGGGATGGCCCGGAAGAACTCCACCACCGCACCGGACACGGTCCGCACCCAGCGATGGTCGGACAGCCGTGCGATGCCGAAGACCGCGCCCAGCGGCAGGGCGATCACCATGGCCAGCGCCGCCGCCTTCAGCGTGTTGGCGAGACCGGGCAGCAGGTAGGTGTCCCACGCCTCGGCCTTGATGAACGGCTCCCAGAGGGCGGAGGCGAACTGGTCCTCGTCGTCCATCGTCTTGTAGATCCACCAGGCCAGCGCGGCCAGCAGGGCGAAGAAGACGACCGAGAGGACCAGGTTGCGCCGCTTGGCGCGGGGCCCCGGCGTGTCGTAGAGGACCGAACTCATCGCTTCACCGCCAGTCGCTTGCTGAGCCAGCCGAAGAAGAGGCCCGTGGGGAGGGTCAGAACCACGAAACCGAAGGCGAACACCAGGCCGATGGGCACGGTCTGGGCCTCGTTCTCGATCATGGTCTTCATCAGCGCGGCGGCCTCCGCGACGCTGATGGCGGCCGCCACCGTGGTGTTCTTGGTGAGCGCGATCAGCACGTTGGCCAGCGGGCCGATCACCGAGCGGAACGCCTGCGGCAGGATGATCAGCGTCAGGGTCTGGGTGAAGGTCAGTCCGATGGCGCGAGCCGCTTCCGCCTGACCGAGCGGCACCGTGTTGATGCCGGACCGGATCGCCTCGCACACGAAGGCCGACGTGTAGGCGACCAGGCCGAGCACCGCGAGCCGGAAGCCCTGGTCCTCGAAGTTCGAGGTGCCCATGGTGACACCGAAGATGTCGGCGAGGCCGAGCGAGGTGAACAGGATGATGACCGTCAGCGGGATGTTCCGGACGAAGTTGACGTAGGCGGTGCCGAACCCGCGCATCAGCGGGACCGGACTGACCCGCATCGCGGCCAGCAGGGTGCCCCACACCAGGGAGCCCACGGCGGACAGCACGGTCAGCTGCACCGTTGTCCAGAACGCCCCTAGGACGTCGTAACCTTCAAGAAAGTCGAACACGATCTCCCGCGCTTCCGGGTGTGTGGCGTATGGGGAGGGAAAGGCGCGCCGCCGCCCTGATCGCGACGGACGGCGGCGTGCCGGTGGTGCCCCGTATGACTGGGCCGCTGACTGGGCCGCGGGTCCGGGTTACTTGACGATCTGGCCGATCTGCGGCGCCTTCTCGGGCGTGTAGTTCGCCGGGCCGAAGTTGTCGTCGACCGCCTTCTGCCAGGTGCCGTCGCTGACCATCTTCTCCAGCGCGGCGTTGATCTTGTTGACCAGCTCGGTGTCGCCCTTCTTGACGCCGATGCCGTAGTTCTCGTTGCTGAGCTTCAGACCGGCCAGCTTGAACTGGCCCTTGTACTGGTCCTGGGCGGCGTAGCCGGCGAGGATCGAGTCGTCCGTGGTGACCGCGTCCACGGAACCCCGCTGCAGACCCGCGATGCACTCCGAGTAGGAGCTGTAGTTCTTCAGGTTGGCCTTCGGGGCGATCTTGTCCTTGACGTTCTGCGCCGAGGTCGAGCCGGTCACCGAGCACAGGTTCTTGCCGTTGAGGTCGGTGCCCTGCGAGATGTTCGCGTCCTGCTTGACCAGCAGGTCCTGGTGGGCCAGCAGGTAGGGACCGGCGAAGTCCACCTCCTTCTGGCGCTTCTCGGTGATCGAGTAGGTGGCCGCGATGAACTTCACGTCCCCGCGCTTGAGGGCGTTCTCACGGTCGGCGCTCTTGGTCTCGACCCATTCGATCTGGTCCGGCTTGTAGCCCAGCTCCTTGGCGACGTAGGTCGCGACATCGACGTCGAAGCCCGAGTAGCCGCTCGGCGTCTTCAGACCCAGGCCGGGCTGGTCGAACTTGATGCCGACCTTGATCGTGCCGTTGCCGCCGGACGACCCGCTGCCCGAGTCGTCCTTGTCGTCGGAGCCGCAGGCGGTGGCGGCGAGGGAGAGAACGAGCACGGCAGCCGAAGCGGCGGTGACCTTGCGGAGCTTCATGGTGAACATCCTTCGGGTGGTGTCTGATGCGGGCCGTCGGTGCGGATGACGCGAGGCGTCATGGCGCTCCGTCAGTGGTGGAGGATCTTCGAGAGGAAGTCCTTCGCACGGTCGCTGCGCGGGTTGCTGAAGAACTGGTCCGGCGTAGCCTCTTCGACGATGCGGCCGTCCGCCATGAACACCACGCGGTTGGCGGCCGATCGCGCGAACCCCATCTCATGGGTGACCACGATCATGGTCATGCCGTCCCGGGCCAGCTGCTGCATGACCTCCAGCACCTCGTTGATCATCTCGGGGTCGAGGGCCGAGGTCGGCTCGTCGAAGAGCATGACCTTCGGGTCCATGGCCAGCGCCCGCGCGATCGCCACACGCTGCTGCTGGCCGCCCGAGAGCTGCGCCGGGTACTTGTCGGCCTGGGTACCCACGCCGACCCGGTCGAGGAGCGCACGCGCCTTCTCCTCGGCTTTCTTCTTGTCGCTCTTGCGGACCTTGATCTGGCCCAGCATCACGTTCTCGAGCACCGTCTTGTGCGCGAACAGGTTGAACGACTGGAACACCATGCCGACGTCGGCGCGCAGCCGGGCCAGCTCCCTGCCCTCCTGGGGCAGCGGCCGGCCGTCGATGGTGATCGTGCCCGAGTCGATCGTCTCCAGGCGGTTGATGGTGCGGCACAGGGTCGACTTGCCGGACCCGGACGGCCCGATGACGACGACGACTTCACCACGTGCGATCGTGAGGTCGATGTCCTGGAGAACGTGCAACGCGCCGAAGTGCTTGTTGACGCTCTTCAGGGCGACGAGATCGTCGGACGCGGCCATGTCTTCCTTGGCCACCGATACTTCTTTCATCGCTCTCGGGCTCCGTCCTCCTCGGGTTTCGGAGGACAGTAGTAACCACCCCCGACCAGCGTCATTACATCTGAGGGGAATCTGAGGGTCACGATCCGATAGCGATCGGACACGTGTCGTAGCACTTGTGACCTGCGCGCGTATCGGGCGGATAACGGAAGCGGTGCGCAACCGGAACCCTCTTGACGGCGTCCTCGTCCATCAGCGTGACTGCCATCGTGCACCCGCGCGTGGGAATGCCCCGCAGGGCATGCCCGAATCGTACGCCTTTCTGGCCGAGTCCAGCCGTACCCACGACGAACAGGAGGAGGACCGGATGAGACTGCTGCTCGTCGAGGACGACAACCACGTCGCCGCCGCACTGTCCGCGGTGCTCAAGCGGCACGGGTTCGACGTCACCCACGCGCGCAGCGGTGAGGAGGCCCTCCAGGCGCTGGTGCCCGAGGGCGCCGGGTTCGGTGTCGTCCTGCTCGACCTGGGGCTGCCCGACCAGGACGGCTACGAGGTGTGCGGCAAGATCCGCAAGCGCACCGGCACCCCGGTGATCATGGTGACCGCCCGCTCCGACGTGCGCTCCCGCATCCACGGCCTCAACCTGGGCGCCGACGACTACGTGGTGAAGCCGTACGACACCGGAGAGCTGCTGGCCCGGATCCACGCCGTCAGCCGGCGCACCGTCCAGGAGGAGGCCGTCACCGGTACCGACAGCATGCTGCGGCTCGGCCCGATGGAGATCGACCTGCCCACCCGGAAGGTCACGGTGGACGGCACGGTCGTGCAGCTCACCCGCAAGGAGTTCGATCTGCTCGCCCTGCTCGCCCAGCGCCCCGGGGTGGTGTTCCGCCGGGAGCAGATCATCAGCGAGGTATGGCGCACCAGCTGGGAGGGGACCGGACGCACTCTGGAGGTGCACGTCGCCTCCCTGCGGGCCAAGCTGCGCATGCCCGCACTGATCGAGACCGTGCGCGGCGTCGGCTACCGCCTCGTCGCCCCGGCCGGCTAGCGGGGACGGGTGCGCACCCGACTCCTGCCGCTGCTGATCGTGCTGATGGCGGCCGTGCTGCTGGCCCTCGGCGTCCCGCTCGCCGTCAGCGTGGCCGGCGCCGAGCAGCAGCGGGTGGTCGTGGACCGGATCGACGACACCGCGCGGTTCGCGGCCCTCGCCCAGTTCGTCACGGCCGCCACCGACGCCAACGGCACCACTTCGACGACCATGAACGAGCGGCGCGAGATGCTCAGCCGCGAACTCGACAGTTACCACGATGTCTACGGCATTCGTGCCGGTGTCTTCTACCGCACGGATACCCCCATGGCTCAGGCGCCGAAGGACTGGTTCCTCCCCGAAACGGGCGAGGTGCGGGACGCCTTCAAGGAGGCGTTGCTCAGCCGGCGCAGCCACGACCCCCAACAGGTGTGGCCCTGGGAGCGCCGCCACCTGGTCGTCGCCTCGCCCGTCATCCGGGACGGCGACGTCATCGCGGTCGTGGTCACCGACTCGCCCACCGGGCCGATGCGCTCGCGCATCCTGCACGGCTGGCTGATCATCGGCGCCGGCGAGATCGCCGCGATGCTGCTCGCCATCGGGGCCGCGCTGCGGCTGACCGGCTGGGTGCTGCGCCCGGTGCGCATCCTGGACGCCACCACCCACGACATCGCCACCGGGCGGCTGAAGTCGCGGGTCGCGGCGGCCGGCGGTCCCCCGGAACTCCAGCGGCTGGCCCGGTCGTTCAACGAGATGGCGGACCACGTCGAGGATGTGCTGGAGCAGCAGCGCGCCTTCGTCGCCGACGCCTCGCACCAGTTGCGCAACCCGCTCGCTGCGCTGCTGCTGCGGATCGAACTGCTGGCCTACGAACTACCCGAGGGCAACGAGGAGATCGCCTCGGTCCAGGCCGAGGGCAAGCGCCTGGCCGAGGTCCTGGACGACCTGCTGGACCTGGCGCTGGCCGAGCACACCGAGGCCGACCTCGGCATCACCGACATCGGTGCGCTGACCGCCGAGCGCGTGGCAGCCTGGGCGCCGACCGCCGAGGCCAAGGGAGTGCGGCTGGCCGGCACCTGCCCGCCCGTCACCGCCTGGGCCGACCCGGTCACCCTGTCCAGCGCGCTGGACGCCGTCATCGACAACGCGGTCAAGTTCACGCCGTCGGGGGAGACCGTCGAGGTGGAGGTCGCCGCCGACGGCGACACCGCGACCGTCGTCGTCAGCGACCGCGGACCCGGGCTGACCGACGAGGAACTCTCCCGCATCGGCGACCGCTTCTGGCGCAGCAGCCGCCATCAGAACGTCAAGGGCTCCGGCCTCGGTCTGTCCATCTCCCGCGCGCTGCTCGCGGCCGGCGGCGGCACGCTGACTTACGGCCACCACGAGCCGCGTGGGCTGACGGCCACCGTACGGGTGCCGCGGTCGGCGGGGACGTAGAGCGGCGGCAGCATGGAGAGCGGCCGCGGGCGGACCGCGGCGCCGCCGGACCGCCGCGGGACGGTGGAGCCCGGACGGGCCCGGCCACGGCCGCCGGGGCCGGGGCCGGGCAAGCGGACGCGGCTCACGGCTTGACCGACCGGTAGTAGCGGCGGGCCCCCTCGTGCAGCGGCAGCGGGTCGGTGTAGATCGCCGTGCGCAGGTCGACCAGCTGCGCGGAGTGGACGTGGGCGCCGATCTCGTCACGGCTCTTGAGTACCGTCCGGGTCAGCCACTCGGCCAGCCGGGGATCCATGTCGGTCCGGGTGACCAGCAGGTTGGACACCGCGATGGTCGGCACGGCGGCACCGTTCTGGATCGTGGGGTAGGCCGACTCGGGCATGTTCGTCGCGCGGTAGTAGCTGGTCGCCTCGTCCTTGTGGTGCATCCGGGCCACCAGGTCCGCGTCGATCGGCACGAACCGGAACGTGAAGGTGTCGGCCAGTTCCCGCAGGCCGCTGGTGGGCACTCCGCCGGACCAGAAGAAGGCGTCGATCTTCCCGTCCCGCAGCCGCCGCGGCCCGGTGTCGATGCCCTCGGACACCGCCGTGACGTCCCGGTCGGGGTCCAGGCCGGCCGCCTCCAGCACCCGGTTGGCGATCAGCCGCACACCCGAGCGGGGCAGCCCCGTCGCCACCCGCTTGCCGCGCAGGTCGGCGACCGTCCGGATGTCCGAGTCGCGCGCCACGACCAGCTGCACGTAGTCGTCGTACAGCCGGGCGACCCCGCGCAGCCGGGACACCGAGCCCGGATGGTCGGACTCGTACGTCGCCACCGCGTCGGCCGCGGCGATGGTGACGTCGGCCCGGCCGCTGACCAGCCGCTGGACGTTCTCCCCCGAGCCGTTGCTGTCCAGCAGGTTCACCTTGAGCCCGGGCATGTCCTTGGCCAGCTCGGTGCGCAGCCTGCTGCCGTACTCCTGGTAGACACCGGCCGTCGTTCCGGTGCTGAAGGTGATCGTCCCGCTCGGCGGTTCCTCGCCCAGCGGCAGCAGCCACCACAGCAGCAGCCCGAGCACGACCGTGCCGGCGGCCGCGGACCACAGCGCGCGCCGCCGGTCGAGGTGGAAGGAGAGCCTGGACATGGCGGCGATCCTGCCAGGCCGAACGGGCCGCTGAACAGGGCGGGGACCACAGCGGCCGGGGCGTCGGTGGCCACCGATACAGTCGGGCGCATGAGTTCCTCGCCCGCCCGCCTGGTCCGTGAGTTCCATCACGCCTTCGGTCTCGACGCCCGTGACACCCCGACGGAGGTGCCCTCGGAGCTGGCCGCGCACCGCGGGGAACTGCTCGCGGAGGAGGCCGCGGAGGTCGCCGAGGTCTCGGTGAGCGGCCCGCTGGACCGGCTGGCGCACGAGCTCGCGGACGTGGTCTACGTCGCGTACGGCACGGCCCTGGTGCACGGCATCGACCTCGACCAGGTGATCGCCGAGATCCACCGCTCCAACATGACCAAGCTGGGCCCCGACGGCCAGGTCGCGCGCCGGGCCGACGGCAAGGTCCTCAAGGGGGAGCACTACGAGGCACCGGACGTGGCGGAGGTGCTGCGGCGTCAGGGCTGGAGACCGCGGCACGGGGCGGGGACCTGAGCGGGCCGAGGTCCGAGGGCCGGGCCGGACACCGCAGCGCGGCGAGCGTGACCTGTTGTCCGGGGGTGCCGTGGCCCGACGTCAGCGGGCGATGCGGTAGCGGTGCTCGGGACGGCCGGTCGTGCCGTAGCGCAGTTCCAGCCGGACCGATCCCTCCTTGACCAGGTAGGACAGGTACCGCTGGGCCGTGGCGCGGGAGACGCCGGTCCTCTCGGCCGTCTCGGCGGCCGACAGAGCGGTGCCTGCCGTGTGCACGGCCCGCTGTATCGCGGTGAGGGTGTGCGCGGAGTGGCCCTTGGCCGGGGACCGGGGCATGGCGGGCGGGCGGGCGGCGCTGAACAGGGCGTCCACGTCGGACTGGTCGGCGGCGGTCGTCCGGCTGAGCGCGTCCACGCGGTCGTGGAGCCGGCGGTAGCCGGTGAGCCGTTCGGTGAGGTCCGCGGAGCCGAAGGGCTTCACCAGGTAGCCGACGGCGCCGAGCTTCATCGCGGCACGGACGGAGGACATGTCGTGGTCGGCGGTGATCATCAGGGCGTCGGGGCGGGCTTCGCCCTGGTCCTGGCTGAGCTGCCGCAGCACGTCCAGCCCGCTGCCGTCGGGCAGGAAGACGTCCAGCAGCAGAAGGTCGGGCCGCAGCGCACGGACCGTCGCCAGCGCCTCGGCCACGGTGGCCGCCCTGCCCACCACCTCGAAGCCCTCGACCCGACGCACGTAGTTGGCGTGGATCTGCCCGACCCGGAAGTCGTCGTCCACCACCAGGGTCCGGATCATCGGCCCTCACCTCCCAGGACAATGCCGTCGTGAACAGTGCGCTCCGCGGGGCGGACGTGGCGTCCGGCAGCGGCCGTACGGCCGTGAGGACCGCGCCCGGCCCCTCCGCGACGGTGATGGTGCCGCCGTGCCGCCGCACCAGCCGGTGCACCCGGGCCAGGCCGGCCCGCGGCGGGCGGCGCCCCGGCCGGGGCGGGGCGACCAGCCGTCCTCGAAGATCGACCCGGCGGTGCCGGGCGGCACGCCCGGACCGTTGTCCGCCGCGCGCACGGTGATCCGCCGGTCGTTCTCGGCCACCGTCAGCCGCACCCGGCGCCCGCCGCGGGGGGACGGGGCCTCGGCCCTCGTGCCGATGCCGTTGTCGAGCAGGTGGCCGACGACGGTCAGCAGCCGGAGCCGGTGGGGCGGGTCGTCACCGAGCGAGGGACCGCCGGTGAGGTCGATCCGCACCCCGCGCTCGGCGGCGACCGTGCTCTTCGCCGCGATGAGTCCGGCCATCGGCCGATGGCCGGTACGCCGGCGGACCTCATCCGTCAGGGCCGGCCCGGAACGGGCCGTGTCGATGGCGTACTCGTACGCGGAGTCGTACGCGTACGCGTACTCGTATGCGGAGTCGGGCTCGCCGACGTCCAGCAGCACGGCCGGTGTGCGCATCCGGTCGGCGCACTCGTGCTGCTGGGCCCGCAGGGCGTCGGTCGGGGTCACAGGTGCCTCTTCGCTCCGGCGTGCGTCGTGCCGGGCCGGCCCTGTGCCGGACCCGTGGTGGCGCGATTGTGTCTGACGGGCGGGGGGCTGCCTACCCCTCGTCCACCGCGCAGAACGAGCAGAACCCGGGTTTACGCAACTTTCGCGAGATACCTCGGAAACAGCGACGCAACGGGCGGCCGCCTCTAGCGTCTGCCTGGCCTCGGCCTCGGAGAAGCCTCCGAGGAACGTCCAAGGAACGTCCGAGGCACCGTCGAGAAGGAAGGAGACGGCCCCATGGTTTCGCGAAACGATGTCGCGACCAGCCCGGTCTCCGGTGTGACAGAGCGTGCCGACGCGCGTGTCGAGATCTCCGGGCTCACCAAGCGGTTCCTGACCCCTGCCGGTGAGGTGTTCACGGCTCTGCACGACGTGTCGTTCACCGTGGAACCCGGTCAGTTCTGCGCCGTGGTGGGTCCCACCGGCTGCGGCAAGTCCACGACGCTGAGCATGGTGTCCGGCCTCGACCGGCCCAGCGAGGGATCGGTCCGGGTCGGCGGCCGTGAGGTCGACGGCGTCACCGACGGCGTCAGCTTCATGTTCCAGGCCGACGCGCTGCTGCCGTGGAAGACGGTCCTCGGCAACGTACTCATGGGCCCCGTCTTCCGTGGTGTGCCCAAGCAGCGGGCGCACGCCCAGGCCCGTGACTGGCTGCGCCGGGTGGGCCTCGCCGGCTTCGAGGACCGCTACCCGCACCAGCTGTCCGGCGGTATGCGCAAGCGCGTGGCGATGGCCGCCGCGCTGATCAACGAACCCAAGATCCTGATCATGGACGAGCCGTTCGGCGCCCTGGACGTGCAGACCAAGGCGATCATGTCGACCGAGCTGCTGACCCTGTGGGAGCAGATCCGCCCGTCCGTCATCTTCATCACCCACGACCTCGACGAGGCCGTGGCGCTGGCCGACCGGGTGGTGGTGATGACGTCCAGCCCCGGGTCGGTCAAGGAGGTCTTCGACATCGACCTGCCCCGCCCCCGCGGCTCGGTCCAGGAGATCCGCTTCCAGCCCCGCTTCATCGAACTCCAGCACCAGATCTGGGACACGCTGCGCGAAGAGGTCGAGCGCGCCTACGCGAGCACCGCCGGAGGCCAGGCATGAGCACGACGACCACCCCGTCCGCCCCCGCCGTCGCCCCGGCTGCGAAGAACTCGGCCGCGGCCGCCGCCCGCAGCGCCCTCCGGCGGCGCACCGCCCTGGTGTGGGCCGGCCGCATCGGCCTCGCGGTGTTCATCATCGGGGGCTGGCAGGCGTTCACCACCTGGGGCATCGTCGACCCGTTCTTCTTCGGCCAGCCTTCCGGCATCTGGGAGCGGCTGATCGACCTCTTCCAGAACGGGACCGGGTTCGGCTCCTTCTACTCCAACATCTGGACCACCATCCAGGAGGCGCTCCTCGGCTTCGTCCTGGGCTCGCTGACCGGTGTCGTCTTCGGCGTCGCGCTCGGGCAGAGCCGCTACCTCTCCGATGTGCTGGGCCCCTACATCAAGATGGTCAACGCGATCCCGCGCATCGTCCTCGGCTCCATCTTCATCGTGGCCTTCGGCATCGGCGTGACCCCGAAGATCCTGCTCGCCGCGGTGCTGGTGTTCTTCATCGTCTTCTTCAACGCCTTCCAGGGCGTGCGCGAGGTCGACCGCAACATCCTCGCCAACGCCAGGGTGCTCGGCGCCTCCCAGTTGCAGATCATCCGGCACGTCGTCGTGCCCTCCGCACTGACCTGGATCATCGCCAGCCTGCACAGCGCCTTCGGCTTCGCCATCGTGGGTGCGCTGGTCGGCGAGGTGCTCGGCGCGCAGAGCGGACTGGGCCTGGTCATCAAGACCGCCCAGAACAACTTCGACCCCAACGGCGTGTTCGCCACCATGCTCGTGATCTCGGTGATCGTCCTCGGCGCCGAGTGGCTGATCGGCAAGCTCGAACGCCGGCTGCTGTCCTGGCGCCCGCCGTCGCCCTCCGAGGCCGCAGGCCTCTGAGACCCACCTTCCCGTCCCTCCCCCCTCCCCCACCCCTTCCAGCGGTCCGCGTCCCCGGCGGACCCGAAAGGAATGAGCCGCCATGTCCAAGAGGACCCTCACCGCGTCGCTCGTCACCGTTCTCAGCCTCGCCGCCGCCACCGCCTGCTCCAGCAGCGCCGCCGACTCCGGTTCCGGCGGCTCCGGCGGGACCCCGACCGTCAGACTCATGGTCGGCGGCATCGACAAGCAGATCTACCTGCCCTACCAGCTCGCAGAGAGCCTCGGCTTCTACGAGAAGTACGGCGTCAAGGTCGAGCTGAGCAACGAGGCGAACGGCGGCGTCGGTGCCGACATCGCCATGGCGTCGGGCCAGGTCGACATGGCGGGCGCCTGGTACGTGCACGCGATCGACTTCGTGGCCAAGGGCAAGGGGATCGAGTCGGTCGTCCAACTGTCCGGTGCGCCGGGCGAGCGCGAGATGTGCACGACGAAGAGCGGGGTGAAGTCGGCCGCCGACTTCCAGGGCAAGACGCTCGGCGTCACCGACATCGGCTCGGGCACCGACACCCTCACCAAGTTCATGGCGGCGCAGAACGGCGTCAAGGAGGACGACTTCCACCGGATCGCCGTCGGCGCGGGCTCCACCGCCATCGCCGCACTGCAGAACGGCAAGGCGGACTGCGTCATCACCACGCAGCCGACGGTCACCGCGATCGAGAAGAAGGGGGTCGGCGCCTCCGCCATCAACCTGGCCACCGTCGACGGCGCCAAGGAGGCGCTCGGCGGTGCGTGGCCGGCCGCCGCCGTACTCGCCCGCACCGACTGGGTGAACTCGCACAAGGACACGGTGCAGAAGGTCGTCAACGCCCTCGTGGCCACCATGCAGTGGATCAACACGCACAGCGCCGCCGACATAGCGAACAAGCTGCCGAAGTCGTTCGTGGAGAACGAACTGGTGACCAAGGAGGACTACATCAAGGCGCTGAACGAGGACAAGGGCCAGTTCCTGCCGGACGGGATCATGCCGGCCGGTGGGCCGAAGACCGTGCTGGCGACCGAGGTGATGGTCGGCAAGGCGGAGGAGTCGCTGGACCTCGGCAAGACGTTCACCAACGAGTTCGCCCTCGCCGCCAACAAGAAGCTGGGCTTCACCACCACGACGACCCCGGCCGGGTCCGACGGCTGAGACACCGGCGCACACGGGCCGCTCGGACGGCCACTGCCCGCGACCGCCGGGGCGGCCACCGCCCGCACGACGGTCGCCCGGGCGGCCCCGGTCGGAGCAACACCGGCCGCGCCGTACCGTCGGCCCCCGCCGCACCCCGCCGCACACCGCCACGCGAAGGAGCCCGGCGTCCTGTCCGGGACCTACCCGACCGCTTCGCCGAACAGGCCGCCCAGAGCCGGACGGGCCGCATAGACGGACGTCCTCCGGGACCGCCTACCCTTGTGCCATGACCAGCAGCAGCGACCGGAGCCCGGCAGTGGACGTTCCCGCACCCAAGAGCTATGAGATCCGCACCTACGGGTGTCAGATGAACGTCCACGACTCCGAGCGACTGGCCGGTCTCCTCGAGGACGCCGGATACGTGCGCGCGCCCGAGGGCTCGGACGGCGATGCGGACGTCGTGGTCTTCAACACCTGCGCGGTGCGGGAGAACGCCGACAACCGGCTGTACGGCAACCTGGGCCGCCTGGCCCCCAGGAAGGCGTCGCGCCCCGGCATGCAGATCGCGGTCGGCGGCTGCCTCGCGCAGAAGGACCGCGACACCATCGTGCGGAAGGCGCCCTGGGTGGACGTCGTCTTCGGCACCCACAACATCGGCAAGCTGCCGGTCCTGCTGGAACGCGCGCGCGTGCAGGAGGAGGCCCAGGTCGAGATCGCCGAGTCGCTGGAGGCGTTCCCGTCGACGCTGCCGACGCGGCGCGAGAGCGCCTACGCGGCCTGGGTGTCGATCTCCGTCGGCTGCAACAACACCTGCACCTTCTGCATCGTCCCGGCCCTGCGCGGCAAGGAGAAGGACCGCCGCCCCGGCGACATCCTCGCCGAGGTCGAGGCCCTGGTCGGCGAAGGGGTCTCCGAGATCACCCTGCTCGGACAGAACGTCAACGCCTACGGCTCCGACATCGGCGACCGGGAGGCCTTCAGCAAGCTGCTGCGCGCCTGCGGGACCGTCGAGGGCCTGGAGCGGGTCCGCTTCACCTCCCCGCACCCGCGGGACTTCACCGACGACGTGATCGCCGCCATGGCCGAGACGCCGAACGTGATGCCGCAGCTGCACATGCCCCTGCAGTCCGGCTCGGACACCGTCCTGAAGGCGATGCGCCGCTCCTACCGCCAGGACCGCTACCTGGGGATCATCGAGAAGGTCCGCGCCGCCATCCCGCACGCCGCCATCACCACCGACATCATCGTGGGCTTCCCCGGCGAGACCGAGGCGGACTTCGAGCAGACCCTGCACGTCGTCCGCGAGGCCCGGTTCGCGCAGGCGTTCACCTTCCAGTACTCCAAGCGGCCCGGCACGCCCGCCGCGACCATGGAGGACCAGATCCCCAAGGAGGTCGTCCAGGCGCGCTACGAGCGTCTCGTCGCCCTCCAGGAGGAGATCTCCTGGGCGGAGAACAAGAAGCAGGTCGGCCGCACCCTGGAGCTGATGGTCGCCGAGGGCGAGGGCCGCAAGGACGGCGCCACCCAGCGCCTGTCCGGTCGCGCCCCCGACAACCGCCTGGTCCACTTCACCAAGCCCGACCAGGAGGTGCGCCCCGGCGACGTGGTCACGGTCGAGATCACCTACGCCGCCCCGCACCACCTCCTGGCCGAGGGAGCCGTTCTCGACGTGCGCCGCACGCGTGCCGGTGACGCCTGGGAGAAGCGCACCGCGGAGAAGGCCGCCCGGGCCGCCGGCGTCATGCTGGGCCTGCCGAAGGTCGGCGTGCCCGAGCCGCTGCCGGTCGCGGCGGCGCCCGGCTGCGGCCGCGACTGAGACACGCCCGGTTCACCAGGAAGCACGGCTACGGGGGAGGGCACGGTGCAACGGCACTGGGGGCTGATCGTCGAGGAGACCACGGGGATGGGGGACCGCAAGGCCTACGCGGCCAAGGTCCTGGAACACGTCACCGGCACCCACGAGCAGGCCATGGCACGGCTGGAGGAGCACGCCCGCTCGTACTCGCCAGAGCACCCGATGAACGCGGTCAGCACCCGCCTGTATCGGACGGGCGAGGGTTTCCTGCTGGTCAAGGAGGGCTCCATGCGGAGCTACGGCTGCCGCTTCGCGGTCGCCGAGGTGCTGTACGACAGCGTGGAGGAGGCACGGCGGATCGCGGCCGCCCGCGAGGCCGAGCGACAGGCCGAGGCCGAGCGCAAGGCCGCCGAGAAGGCGGCCAGGCGCGCCGGGCGCCGCTCCCGCTGGGGGCTCTGACGAACGCGCGGCGGGCGGCCCGGCGGCTACCCTGCCGATCATGCTTGTCGCCGCCGCAGTCTGCCCCTGCCCTCCGCTGCTAGTCCCCGAGGTCGCCGCGGGCGCCGCGCCCGAAATGGACGCGGCCCGCGCCGCCTGCACGGACGCGCTCGGGGTGCTCGCCGCCGCCCGCCCGGACCGGCTCGTGGTCGTCGGACCGGCCGGGCCGGACCGACGCGGCGCGCATCCCGAGGGCACCTGGGGATCGTTCCGCGGCTTCGGCGTGGCCCTCGACGTACGGCTGGGCCGCCCCGGACCGGACACCGAGTCCCCTGCGCCGTCCGAGGACCGGCTGCCGCCGTCGCTGGCCGTGGCCGCGTGGCTGCTGCGGCGCACGGGCTGGGCGGACGCACCGATCGACGCGCTCGGGGTGGGGGAGTCGCTGCCCGCCGAGCGGTGCGCCGAGGCCGGGCGGGACATCGCCGCCCGGGCCGAGCGGGTGGCGCTGCTGGTGATGGGCGACGCCAGCGCCTGCCGCACCCTCAAGGCCCCCGGCTACCTGGACGAACGGGCGGCGCCCTTCGACGCGTCCGTCGCCCGCGCCCTCGCGGAGGCGGACATCGACGCCCTCAAGGCGCTGGACGTCGAACTGGCCCGGCAGCTCATGGCATCCGGCCGCGTGCCCTGGCAGATCCTCGCCGGTGCCGCCGAGGGGGCCGACCTGACCGGCGCCCTGCTGTACGAGGCCGCACCGTACGGCGTCGGCTACCTGGTGGCGGCCTGGTCGTAGCCGCCGGACCCGCCCCGGAGATACCGGACGGCCGCGAAGCAGGGGCTTTCGCGGCCGTCCGGTGATCCGGCGGGCGGGATCGGTGCCGCTCAGGAGGCCGGCGGTGGTGAGTCCTGCGGCGGAGCCGCCCGGCCGCCGCGGTCCTTGTGCGCCAGCCGGTCCACGGCGTCCTTCGCCCGGTCGGTGCCCGCGTGGATCCGGTCGCTGTACTTGCCCTTGGTCTTCTCGTCGACGGCCTTCGCCGCCTTGTGGAGACCGTGCTGCACCTTGCCCCCGTGCTGGTGAGCGAGGCTGGACACCTTGTCCTTCGCGGGGGCGAGCTTGGCCTTCATTTCGTTCAGCAGACCCATGGGTCACCTTCCCTCGGGGGGCGGGTCACGTGCGGGCGCCCTCGCCGGCCTCGCTGTCGGCGCCCGCCTCGGCGGACTGCTGACGGGGGATTCCCACACCGACGTCCGCGTCGGTCTCCGGTGCCGCTTCCGCCGTGTCGGCGGCCGCCTCCGGCCGTGCCGACGGCTCTTCGGTGGGGGCGGCAGTGTCCCCGGTCACCTCGGCCGTGCCCGGCCCGGCCGGGTCGGCCGGCCCCTCGGCGGTGGTCGTGGCCGCCGTGGCCACCTGCTCCGAGACCGCCTCCTCAGTGGTCTTCGACCTCCGAAGAAGTCGCGCAAAAACGCCCATATCAACTCCATACGTTACTCGTGCGGGCGGCATCCCGCGTCGCGCCGGAAAACCTCGCAACGGGCAACGACGCCGGGCCCGCACCGTCACGTAGCTCGTTCGAGGGCAGGGCCGGAGGTTTGGGAGACTGTTCCGGTGAGCAGTGCACCCCCCGCCCCCCGCGTCATCGCCGTCGTCGGACCGACCGCGGCCGGAAAGTCCGATCTCGGCGTCTTCCTGGCCCAGCGACTCGACGGCGAGATCGTCAACGCCGACTCCATGCAGCTCTACCGAGGGATGGACATCGGCACCGCCAAGCTGACGCCCGAGGAACGCGGCGGTGTGCCGCACCACCTCCTGGACATCTGGGACGTGACCGTGACGGCCTCCGTCGCCGAGTACCAGCGGCTGGCCCGGTCCCGGATCGACGCCCTGCTCGCCGAGGGCCGCTGGCCCATCCTCGTCGGCGGCTCCGGACTGTACGTGCGCGGTGCGGTCGACAACCTGGAGTTCCCCGGCACCGACCCCGAGGTGCGGGCCCGGCTGGAGGAGGAACTCGCGCTGCGCGGCTCCGGCGCCCTGCACGCGCGGCTGGCCGCCGTCGACCCCGAGGCCGCGCGCGCCATCCTGCCCGGCAACGGCCGCCGGATCGTCCGGGCGCTCGAAGTGATCGAGATCACCGGCAAGCCGTTCACGGCCAACCTGCCCGGCCACGACTCCGTCTACGACACCATCCAGATCGGCGTGGACGTGGCACGGCCCGAGCTCGACGAGCGCATCGCGCGCCGCGTCGACCGGATGTGGGCGGCCGGCCTCGTGGACGAGGTGCGCGCACTGGAGGCGCACGGCCTGCGCGGGGGGCGTACGGCGTCGCGAGCGCTCGGCTACCAGCAGGTGCTCGCGGCGCTGGCCGGCGAGTGCACCGAGGACGAGGCACGGGCGGAGACCGTACGTGCCACCAAGCGCTTCGCGCGCCGCCAGGATTCATGGTTCAGGCGCGATCCCCGGGTGAACTGGTTGAGTGGGGCCGCCACGGACCTCCGGGAACTTCCGCGGCGCGCCCTGGCATTGGTCGAACGACCGGTTACAGCCTGATCACGTCATGGCATCGGGACGCCCAGGCCGTCATCCGGGCCTCCGGCGCCGTGCCATCATCAAACTTCGATCGACCAAGTGGAGTCCGAGTTGGGAGGGCGCGTGGCGATGGAGGCCGGCCCTCGCGACACCGCACGAAGCACCGAATCCGTCACCCCCGAGCGGGAGGAAGCGGAGTCGGCGGACCTGCGTGCGGACCTTGCCGACGAGCACCTCAGCCCGGACGGGCCGGACGACGACACGCCCGACGGCGTGACCGAGGACGGCCCGGACCCCGAGGAGATCTTCGAAAGCGGCCCGGAGGTCGAGGTCGAGCTGCGCCCGCAACGCCGGATGCGGATCTGGCAGCTGGCGCCCATCGTCGCGCTCGCCGCCGCCGGCTCCCTGATGTTCGCCTTCCCGCTCGCCTTCGACTTCGGTGACAGCGGGGCGATGACCGCCATGCTCGGTCTGCTGATCTGCTCCTGCGCGGCCGGCTGGGGCATGATGGCCGCCCGCCGCGTGGGCTCCACCTGGCCCGGCCTGCCCCAGCGCGGATCCGGCCGCCGCCCCGACTGGCGCGTGATCCTCACCTACGCGGTGGTGGTGGCCGCGGTGGTGGTGCTGGCCGTGTGGCGGGTCGCCCGACTGCGCTGACCTGCTCGGCACCGCCCCGACCGGCGCCTTGCGGGGGCTGCCCGCGCGACGGTGGCGCGGAGGTCCCGCCCACGCGCGCGTGCACGGCCATGGGCCCGCCGCCCGCCGCCTTGACCGACCGGGTGTCCTGACCACCCCGTACGATCGAGGAATGAGCACGCGGATCGCCTTCCTCAAGGGGCACGGCACCGAGAACGACTTCGTGATCGTCCCGGACCCCGAGAACACCGTCGACCTGTCCCCCGCCGCCGTGGCCGCACTGTGCGACCGCCGAGCGGGCATCGGCGGCGACGGGCTGCTGCACGTCGTGCGGTCCGCCGCGCACCCGGAGGCGGCGCACCTGGCCGCCGAGGCCGAGTGGTTCATGGACTACCGCAACGGCGACGGGTCGGTCGCCGAGATGTGCGGCAACGGCGTCCGGGTGTTCGCGCGCTATCTCCAGCATGCCGGTCTCGCCCCCGTCGGCGACCTGCGCATCGCGACGCGGGGCGGCGTGAAGGCCACGCACATCGCCAAGGAGGGCGACATCACGGTCGGCATGGGCCGCGCGGCGCTCCCCGAGGGAGAGGTCACGGTGAGCGTCGGCGAGCTCAGCTGGCCCGCGCGGAACGTGAACATGGGCAACCCGCACGCGGTGGCCTTCGTCGATGACCTGGCGCACGCCGGCGACCTGCACTCCCCGCCGCCCGTCAGCCCGGCCGCCGCCTATCCGGACGGGGTCAACGTCGAGTTCGTCGTCGACCGCGGTCCCCGGCACGTCGCGCTGCGGGTGCACGAGCGCGGCGTCGGCGAGACCCGCTCCTGCGGCACCGGTGCGTGCGCCGTCGCCGTCGCCACCGCCCGCCGCGACGGCGCCGACCCGGCCGCGACCGGCACGCCGGTCACCTACACCGTCGACGTCCCCGGCGGCCGCCTGACCATCACCGAGCGGCCCGACGGGGAGATCGAGATGACCGGCCCCGCCGTGATCGTCGCCGAGGGCGAGATCGATCCCGAGTGGCTGGAAACCGCCGTTCGCTGAGGGGTGCGGGCTTCGTATCGCAGGTCCGGGGGCGCGCACGGCGTACGAGTGAGCCCCCGGGAGGCGGGCACGGGTTCGACATCGCGAACCGGCCGCCTTCTGATGGCGCGAAAACGTAAACCTGCCAACCATCGCTCGAATGGGTGATCCGTTTCACGCTCGGCGAGAGGCGGTCGGTCGCACGTGGTGGGCTCGGTAGCATCAAGCACCGGCCCGGGCGGGGGACCGTCGCCAGTCCCCTGAGCCGTGCCCGCCCTGGGGCACCCGTCCGCCGGTCCACGCAGCCGGAGGTGCCCATGAGTGCGGAGGCCACGAATCCCGCGACCCCAGGCCCGGTGGTGCCTGCGGCCGCCCGCAGGCGCAGCCGCCCCCGCATCGACCTGCGCCGACTGGGCCGGGCCGCCCTGCTCGGCCCCACCGCACGGGACCGCCTGCCCGACGCCATCAGCCACGTCGTGGACGCCCACCGCGCCCACCATCCGGACGCCGGCCTGGAGCCGTTGCGCCGCGCCTATGTCCTTGCCGAGTCCTCGCACCGCGGACAGATGCGCAAGAGCGGCGAGCCGTACATCACCCATCCACTCGCCGTGACGCTCATCCTGGCCGAACTCGGCGCCGAGACCACGACGTTGACGGCGTCCCTGCTCCACGACACCGTGGAGGACACCGAGGTGACGCTGGATCAGGTCGGCGCGGAGTTCGGCGAGGAGGTGCGCTATCTCGTGGACGGCGTCACCAAGTTGGAGAAGGTCGACTACGGCGCCGCCGCCGAACCCGAGACCTTCCGCAAGATGCTCGTCGCCACCGGCAACGACGTCCGTGTGATGTCGATCAAACTCGCCGACCGGCTGCACAACATGCGCACCCTGGGCGTGATGCGCCCCGAGAAACAGGCCCGCATCGCCAAGGTGACCCGCGACGTGCTGATCCCGCTCGCCGAGCGGCTGGGCGTCCAGGCGATCAAGACGGAACTGGAGGACCTGGTCTTCGCGATCCTCCACCCCGAGGAGTACCAGCACACGCGCGAGCTGATCGCCGAGAACGCCGCCCGCGCCGACGACCCGCTCGCCGAGTTCGCCGACGCGATGCGCGCGGTGCTGCGCGAGGCCGACATCCAGGCCGAAGTCCTGATCCGGCCCCGGCACCTCGTCTCCCTGCACCGCGTGTCCCGCAAGCGGGGACAGCTGCGCGGCGCCGACTTCGGGCGGCTGCTGGTCCTCGTCACCGAGGACGCCGACTGCTATGCCGTCCTCGGCGAACTGCACACCTGCATGACGCCGGTCGTCTCGGAGTTCAAGGACTTCATCGCCGTACCCAAGTTCAACCTGTACCAGTCGCTGCACACCGCCCTCGCCCGTGAGGACGGTCAGGTCGCCGAGGTCCTCATCCGCACCCACCTGATGCACAAGGTCGCCGAGGCCGGCGTCGTCGCCCTCGGCAACCCCTACTCCGCGCCCGCGGAGGAGCAGGCCCCGGGCGACACGGGGGACGGCGAACGCATCGACCCGACCCGGCCCGGCTGGCTCTCCCGGCTCCTCGACTGGCAGCGGGCGGCACCCGATACCGACACCTTCTGGTCCACCCTGCGCGAGGACCTCGCCCAGGACCGTGAGATCACCGTGTTCCGCCCCGACGGCGGCACCCTCGGTCTCCCCGAGGGCGCCACCTGCGTCGACGCCGCCTACGCCCAGTACGGCGAGGACGCGCACGCGTGCCTCGGCGCGCGCGTCAACGGGCGGCTGGCGACCCTGAGCACCGTGCTGCGGGACGGCGACACCGTCCAGCTCCTCATGGGACAGGACCCCGCGTCGGAGCCCTCCCGCAAGTGGCTGGAGCACGCGCACACGCCCGCCGCCCGGATCGCCATCCAGCGCTGGCTGGCGACGCACGGGGGAGCCCCGGGGGCGGACGGCGGCGAAGGGCCCGACAGCCCCGGAACCACCGACCCGGCCGCGACGAACGACAGGGCCGCGACGAACGACGGGTCCGAGACGAACGACAGGGCCAACGGCCGGGCCGCGACGAACGACCGGGCCGATGCGACACAGAGCGCCGGGGCGGGACGGCGCGCCGGGGGACGACGCGGAACGCGCGCGGCGGGGACGGCCGAAGACGCGGCGGGCACCGGCACCGGACCGGCCTCCACAGCGCGACCCGCGGCCGCGATCGCCGTCAGCGGGCGGCCCGACGCCGGCGTCCGGCTCGCCGGCTGTTGCACGCCCGTACCGTCCGACGAGGTCACCGGATTCGACGTACGCGGGGGAGTGGTGACCGTGCACCGCGTGGAATGCGCCGTCGTGGCGCGCATGAAGGACGCGGGGCGCGCGGAGGTCGACGTGCGCTGGGGTGACACCACGGCCTGCCGTGTCACCCTGGTCGCCGAATCGTTCGGCCGCCCGCATCTGCTGGCGGATCTCACCGAGGCCATCGCCCTCGAAGGCGCCGAGATCGTCTCGGCCACGGTGGCACCGCCGACGCAGCAGCGCGTCCACCACACCTACACGCTGAGCCTGCCCGACGCGGCCGGACTGCCGGCGCTGATGCGAGCCATGCGCGACGTGCCCGGCGTCTACGACGTCAGCCGAGCCCGGAACCAGGCACCGACCGGCTGACCCGGGGCGCGCCCGCACGCGTGACCGTCGCTGACGCTCAGCACCATCGCGCAGGTCTACCGGCCGCGCCCGCACGCGCGCGTGACCGTCGAGCACCGCGTGCGCCCCGACGGCCGGTTCCGCCGGCGAGTGGACGCGCGGCACGCGCGCGTGCCCTCCTGAGCGGGACCCGGCCCGCCCGTCAGCGTCACGCGCGGGAGAGCACCCCGTTCGGGTGGGCCGGGCGCGCGCCGTCGCCGTGGTGCCCGTCCCCCCTGGTAGCGGTGGTCCATGCCGCTGACCCCCCGCGATCGCACCTGCCCCGTCCCAGCCGCCGGCAGCGCCGCCGCACCACGGCCCGCCGCTCCTCGCCCCCGTCCGAGGAAGAGCCGCCGACTGCGCGCCGGCGCTCTCCTCGCGTCCGCCGCTTCCCTCGCCCTGGTCGCCGCGAGCGCCCCCGCGGAGCCGCTGGGGGTCGGTGACCGTCTCTTCCCGTACCTCGGCAACCCGGGGTACGACGTGGCCGCGTACGACCTGTCCTTCACGTACTCCGGCAGCAACAGCGAGCCGCTCCGGGCGGTCACGACCATCGACGCCTGGACCACCACCCCGCTCGACCGCGTCAACCTCGACTTCGCCCACGGCACGGTCGACTCGGTCGAGGTCGACGGCGAGTCCGCGTCCTTCGCCACCGCCGGTGACGACCTGGTCGTCACACCCGAGGACCCGCTGCCCGAGGGCAGCTGGATGCGGATCACGGTCCGCCACACCAGCGACCCCGTCCCGGCCCCGGACCGGGACGGCGGATGGGTCCGCACCGCGGACGGGCTCGCCATGGCCAACCAGGCCGACGCGGCCCACCTGGTCTTCCCGTGCAACGACCACCCGTCCGACAAGGCCATGTTCACCGTGCGGATCACCGCCCCGAACGGCTACACGGCCGTCGCCAACGGCGTGCCCGCCGACGTCGACCGGGCAGGTCGGCGGACCACCTGGACGTACCGCACACGGCACCCCATGGCCACCGAACTCACCCAGGTCTCGATCGGGCGTTCCACCGTCCTGCACCGCGAGGGTCCGCACGGGCTGCCCCTGCGCGACGTCGTGCCCGCCCGGCACCGCGACGCCCTGGAGCCGTGGCTGAAGAAGACACCCGAGCAGATCTCCTGGATGGAGGAGCGGGTCGGTCCGTACCCCTTCGAGACCTACGGTCTGCTCGTGGCCGACGCCTCCACCGGTTTCGAGCTGGAGACGCAGACCCTGTCCCTCTTCGAGAAAGGGCTGTTCACCGACCCCGGCTACCCCTCCTGGTACATCGAGTCGATCATGGTGCACGAGCTGTCCCACCAGTGGTTCGGCGACAGCGTCGCCCCGCGCGCGTGGTCCGACCTGTGGCTCAACGAGGGGCACGCCACCTGGTACGAAGCCCTGTACGCGCAGGAGAAGGGCAAGCGGTCGATGGAGGCGCGCATGAAGGCCGCGTACGGTGCCTCCGACCGCTGGCGCGCCGCGGGCGGCCCCCCGGCCGCGCCCAAGCCGCCCGAGCGGGGCCGGAAGATCGGCATCTTCCGCGCCAACGTCTACGACGGCGCCGCGCTCGTCCTGTACGCGCTGCGCGAGACGATCGGGCAGCGGTCCTTCGACCAACTGGAGCGGGCCTGGGTGCGGGAGCACCAGGACGGTACGGCGAGCACGGCCGACTTCGTCGAGCTGGCGGGCCGGATCTCCGGCCGCGACCTCGACGGCTTCTTCCGAGCCTGGCTGTACGGCGAGAAGACCCCACCGATGCCCGGCCACCCCGACTGGACCACGGTCGCACCGACCGTCCGGCCCGCGCGCTGACACCGGGCGGGCCCCGCCGATAAGGCGGTGACGAGACGGGCCGTGCCGTGCGACCATCGTGAGGTCGGCGCGGCACGGGGCACGGGAATCTCCCGGGGTGCTCGTGCGTTGTGCAGTGTGACCGCCGCATCGGCATACCCAACGACGTAAGGACCCAATGACCTCCTCTTCTTCCCCTTCCCAGGACACCAAGCGCTTCGCGCACACCTATCCCGAAGGTCTTCGGGCCGATGCCCTGATGGAAGAGGACGTCGCCTGGAGCCACGAGATCGACGGAGAGCGGGACGGCGACCAGTTCGACCGCTCCGAGCGCGCGGCTCTGCGCCGCGTGGCGGGCCTCTCCACCGAGCTCGAGGACGTCACCGAGGTCGAGTACCGTCAGCTCCGCCTGGAGCGGGTCGTCCTGGTCGGCGTCTGGACCACGGGAACCGTGCGGGACGCGGAGAACTCGCTCAGCGAGCTCGCCGCCCTCGCCGAGACCGCGGGCGCTCTCGTGCTCGACGGCGTGATCCAGCGCCGCGACAAGCCCGACGCCGCCACCTACATCGGCTCCGGCAAGGCCGAGGAGCTGCGCGACATCGTCATCGAGACGGGCGCGGACACCGTCATCTGCGACGGTGAGCTGAGCCCCGGCCAGCTGATCCACCTGGAAGACGTCGTCAAGGTCAAGGTCATCGACCGTACGGCCCTGATCCTCGACATCTTCGCCCAGCACGCCAAGTCCCGTGAGGGCAAGGCGCAGGTCGCGCTCGCCCAGATGCAGTACATGCTGCCGAGGCTGCGCGGCTGGGGTCAGTCGCTGTCCCGGCAGATGGGCGGCGGCAAGGGCGGCGGCCTCGCCACCCGTGGCCCCGGTGAGACCAAGATCGAGACGGACCGGCGCCGGATCCGCGAGAAGATGGCGAAGATGCGCCGGGAGATCGCGGAGATGAAGACCGGCCGGGAGATCAAGCGCCAGGAGCGCAAGCGCCACAAGGTGCCGTCGGTAGCCATCGCGGGCTACACCAACGCCGGCAAGTCGTCCCTGCTCAACCGCCTGACCGGCGCGGGCGTGCTGGTCGAGAACGCCCTGTTCGCGACCCTGGACCCGACCGTCCGGCGTGCGGAGACCCCGAGCGGCCGGCTGTACACGCTGGCGGACACCGTCGGCTTCGTCCGGCATCTGCCGCACCACCTGGTCGAGGCGTTCCGCTCCACCATGGAGGAGGTCGGCGAGTCCGACCTGATCCTGCACGTGGTGGACGGCTCGCACCCCGACCCGGAGGAGCAGCTGCTCGCCGTGCGCGAGGTGATCAGGGACGTCGGAGCCACCGACGTCCCCGAGATCGTCGTGATCAACAAGGCGGACGCGGCGGACCCGCTGGAACTCCAGCGCCTGCTGCGGATCGAGAAGCGCGCCATCGCGGTCTCGGCCCGCACCGGCCAGGGCATCGCCGAACTGCTCGCCCTGATCGACAACGAGCTGCCCCGGCCGTCCGTCGAGGTCGAGGCTCTGGTGCCGTACACGCACGGCAAGCTGGTCGCCCGCGCCCACACCGAGGGCGAGGTGATCTCCACGGAGCACACCGCGGAGGGAACCCTGCTCAAGGCCCGGGTGCACGAGGAACTGGCGGCGGACCTCGCGCCGTACGTGCCGGCAGCGGCGCTCTGACCGCACCGAACAGGAACAGGAGGCCCGCCCCTCGCACAGGGGCGGGCCTCCCGCCGTACGGGGTCACCGTACGGGGGTCGTCGACCGCCTTACGTCGCGCTCATGTCCCGGTAGAACACCTCGGCCGGCCGGCCCAGTTGCGTGCCGGCCGGCCGAGGTGCTGTCGCGAGAGGGCCTGGGCCTCGCGTACCGCACGCCACGGTGACACCCCACTCCGCCCGTGGGATCCGGGACGAACGGCGGCGGGCCCGTGAAGGTTTCCGTCACGACGCCCGCCAGCCGCCCGTGCCCGGCCACAGGTCAGCGTCCGGCGAACTTCCCGCTCACCGCGTCGTACACGCCCTTGGCCTCCTTGCCCAGCCGCGGGCCCGCCAGCCAGCCTGAGGTGACCGGGCCGATCGACGTGTTGGACACCAGCGCCGGCTTGCCGTCCGAACCGGTCGCGACCCAGCCGCCACCGGACGAACCACCCGTCATCGTGCAGCCGATGCGGTACATCGTCGGGTCCGACGCGGTCAACGACAGTCGGCCCGGCCGGTCCTGACACTGGAACAGCTTCTGGCCGTCATAGGGGGGACCCGCCGGGTAGCCGGTCGCGGTGAGGCTCGCCACCTCGGTTACCGCCGGCGCGTCGAAGTCGACCGGCAGAGCCGAACCGACCGTCTCCTCCAGCGACTTGCCCGACGAGCCCTTCTCCGGCGTCACATGGATCACCGCGAAGTCGTACGGCGCCCCGTCCCCACCGGTCTGACCGCCCTGCTCGATCCACTGGTCCGAGGTCTGCGCCCAGTCGCCCCACCACACGCCGTACGGAGCGACCTGCTCGCGCGTGGCGCTCTCCAGCCTGTCGGCCGGCATGGCCGGGTCGTTGTACGAGGGCACGAACGCGATGTTGCGGTACCAGCCGCCCTTCTTGCCGGCGTGCACACAGTGGCCCGCGGTCCACACCAGGTTGGACTTGCCGGGGTGCGCCGGGTCCTGGACGACGGTCGCCGAGCAGACCATCGTGCCCTCGGGGGAGTCGAAGAAGACCTTGCCGGCCTCCGGCGCGTTGGCGTGGTACGTGGCCGGCACGGCCCGCGCGTCGACCGGGTCCGGCTCCGGATCGGTCACTCCTTGGTCGCCGGAGAGGTCGTTGTCCTCGACACCGCGGTCCGGGTCCTCGGCGTCCCGCATCCGGTCCGGGTCCCACAGGCCCTCGATGATCGGGTTGACGAAGTCCTGCGCCTCACGCAGCCAGTCGTCCTTGTCCCAGTTCTTCCAGGCGCCGTTCCGCCACTTGTCGAGGTCGATCCCGTGCTCCTTGAGCTTGTCCTTGATGTCCTGCGGGATCTGGATCTTCCCGTCGCCGACGGCGGACGCCGAAGCGCCGGCCGCTCCACCGGCGTCGGAGTCCCCCGACGCACAGGCCGTGGTGGTGAGCGCGAGCACGGAGGCGAGGGCGACGGCGGTGAGAACGGGGGACGTTCCGCGGCCCGCGTTCCTTCCCCGACGAGCGGTGAACGGCGGACGTATCGATCGCATGGTCTGACTCCCCCTGGTATGGACGAACTCGGAGCCGAGGCGGGGCCTACCGCCGCGACCGGTGATGATCTCACGGCGGATGCGCGACGGCCCCGTGGCCCGGGCAACGGCATCACACGATATGCCGTCGCCGTCGGGGACTTCCGATGGAACGGCAACGGTTCGGCTACAAGGCGCCTGACCTGCCAGGTCGCTGACGGGGCTTGAGCGTCACGAGGAGTACGGGAGCGGCACGGTGCGAGGACCCGCCCCCCGGCCGGTCACGGATCTCGCGTCCACCCGTAACCCATCGGCCCGTTCGCGGTTGGTAGCGATGAGGAGTCGGATGCCTGCGGGCGGGCTCCGTGCGGAGGATCACCCAAGGGGCGGGGTGGCGCCGGCCATGGATCGGGCCGGAACCGTTCGGATCAGGGCGCCGGACACCAAGAGCGGGTGCGCGCATGCCGGTGCGCGCGGTCCGCGACCGATGAACTCGCCCCTGTACAGCGGGAGGACAGGGAGCCGTGACCGTCACCGAGTCTGCGTCCGAAGAGGCCGCCGGGGAGCGGAAGGGAGCCGTCGGGGGGCGCGTGGGGGCACGCCACGCGCACGAAGGGATCCTGCGCCGTCAGTCCGCCCGCGAGTCCGCGGCACGCACCTACGCGCGGGCCCTGCCCATCGTCCCGGTACGGGCCCGCGGTCTGACCATCGAGGGCGCGGACGGACGTCGTTACCTCGACTGCCTCTCCGGTGCCGGCACCCTCGCGCTCGGCCACAACCACCCGGTCGTCCTGGAGGCGATCCGCGGGGTCCTCGACTCGGGTGCGCCCTTGAACGTCCTGGACCTCGCCACCCCCGTCAAGGACGCCTTCATCACCGAACTCTTCCGGACCCTGCCTCCCGGACTCGCCGACCGCGCGCGCGTGCAGTTCTGCGGCCCCGCCGGTACGGACGCTGTGGAGGCAGCCCTGAAACTGGTACGGGCCGCGACCGGCCGCACCGGGGTCCTGGCCTTCACCGGCGCCTACCACGGCATGACCGCCGCCGCCCTGGACGCCTCCGGTCACGCTGCCGACGTCCGGGTCACCCGCCTGCCCTACCCGTACGACTACCGCTGCCCGTTCGGCGTCGGCGGTGAGCGCGGCGCCGACCTCGCCGCCCGCTGGACGGAGTCCGTCCTCGACGACCCCAAGGCGGGAGTGCGCCCACCCTCCGGGATGATTCTCGAACCGGTCCAGGGCGAAGGCGGGGTGATCCCCGCGCCCGACGCCTGGATGCGCCGTATGCGGGAGATCACGGTGGACCGGTCCGTCCCGCTGATCGCCGACGAGATCCAGACCGGGGTCGGCCGCACCGGAGCCTTCTGGGCGGTCGAGCACAGCGGGATCACCCCCGACGTGATGGTGCTGTCCAAAGCCATCGGCGGCAGCCTGCCGCTGGCCGTCGTCGTGTACCGCGAGGACCTCGACGTCTGGGAACCCGGTGCTCACGCGGGTACCTTCCGTGGCAACCAGCTCGCCATGGCCGCGGGAACCGCCACCCTCGCGTACGTGCGCGAACATCGCCTCGCCGACCACGCCGCCGCGCTCGGCGACCGCATGCTGCGACAACTCGGTCCGCTGGCCGAGGACTTCCCGCACGTGGGTGAGGTGCGCGGAAGAGGGCTGATGATCGGGCTGGAGATCGTGGACCCGGAGGGGGAGGGCTCGGCCGAGTGCGGACCCGGCGGCTTCCGTACCGGCCGGTCCGGCGAGGAGCGCGACGGAAGCGGCCCGCCCGGCCCGGATGCAAGGGGGTGCGCCTCGGCTGACGGTCCGGACGCCGGGGCGGTGGCCCTGCCGGGCGCCCCGGAGCCCCGTCGCCGTCCCGCGCCCGCCGCACCGCACCTGGCGGCCGCCGTCCAGCGGGAGTGCCTGCGCCGGGGCCTCATCGTCGAACTCGGCGGGCGCCACGCGAGCGTCGTCCGGCTGCTGCCACCCCTGACCATCACCGACGAACAGGCGACCGCGGTGGTCGACCGGCTCGCCGACGCGGTGGCCGCGGCGGGCCGGGAACGGACGGGCCGTCGCCCGTCGCCCCCGGCCGGCGACGACCGGCCATGTACCGGACTCCAGCCGGATCCGGGCGGCGTACTGCCCGAGAGCAGTGAGTCCTCGCCCTAGCCACCTTGGCCGGTACACCCGCCCGTGCGCCGGTGACGCGCCCGCCGAACCTCCGTCGGCGGTGGACGGCATCCGGCCGCCCGGCCTCTCACAAGTCACCCGCTTCATGTTCCGCACCAGCTCCCTCGCCGTCCGTTCCACGTTCCGCACCAGCCCCCTCGCCACTCGCTCCACGTTCCGCAGCGACTCCCACGCCATCCGCACCCTCGCGCACACCCTCGTTCTCTCAGTCAGCCCCATCGCGCCCACCTCCGAGGAACCGTCGTGACCCCCTCCCCGTCCGCCAACTCGCGACCGCACACGCCCACTCCGCCCACCGCCCCCTCGCCCTTCTCGGCGAACGGGGGTTCCGTCCCCCGCCAGCCACAGCCAGGAGCCCTCTCGAGGCGCCCCGGAAACGCCGGGGCCGACCCCCTGGACCAGGCCGATCCGCACAGCGCCGCCCAGTCCGCCGCCGTCGAGAACCTCCTGCGCTGCTGGGTACGCGAGACAGGTGTGCCCACCCCCGCCGACGGCGTCCTGCACATTCCCCTCCCGGCCTCCGCCACGACCCTGTTCGTCCCCCTCCACCACTGGTCCCCGACCGGTTGGCACCGCTTCGGCCCACCGCGGCTGGCCGACGCCCCCGCACCGTGTCCGCCCCTGGACGCGGTCACGGTTGCGGCCCTCCTGGCCCGCGAGGCGGGACACGACGGCGCGCGGCACCCTCGCACGCCGACGCCCGCTGACACCGTCGAGCTGGTGGCACGGGTCGCCGACTCCGTGCGCCGCACGGCGACCTTCATCGCCGAGCGCCGCGCCCGACCGGCCGACGGAAACGATCAGTTCCTCTCCGCCGAGCAGGCCCTGGTCCTCGGCCACCCGCTCCACCCGACCCCCAAGAGCCGTGAGGGGCTGAGCGAAGCCGAAGCGGCACGCTACTCACCGGAGTCGCGGGGTTCCTTCCCGGTGCACTGGCTGGCCGTCTCTCCCTCCGTGCTCGCCACCGACTCGGCCTGGACGCAACGCGGACGAGCCGTCCCGGCCGACCAACTGACCTCCCGGCTGGCCGGCGCCGGACTGCCGCTGCCGGACGGCTGGGCCGCCCTGCCACTGCACCCCTGGCAGGCCCGCACAGTCGGCCACCGGCCGGAAGTCGCCGCCCTGTTCGACGCCGGACTGCTGCGTGACCTCGGGCCCCACGGTTCCCCGTGGCATCCCACCTCCTCCGTCCGTACCGTCTACCGGTCCGGCGCTCCCGCCATGCTCAAGCTGTCCCTGGGCCTGAGCATCACCAACTCCCGCCGCGAGAACCTCCGCAAGGAACTCCACCGGGGCGTCGAGGTGCACCGACTGCTGCGGGCCGGCCTGTTCCGGCGGTGGCAGGCCGCCCACCCCGGCTTCGACATCGTGCGCGACCCGGCCTGGCTCGCCGTCGACGCGCCGGACGGGACCCCGGTCGCCGGGCTGGACGTGGTGCTCCGGCACAACCCCTTCGCCCCGTCCGACGCCCCCATGTGCGTCGCAGGTCTCTGCTCCCCCCGGCCCCAGCCCCCGGCGACCAACGACCTGTCCACCGGTCTGCCCAACGGTCTGCGCACGGTCAGCTCCGCCGGATGCGACACCGGGCATCCCGGGCCGGACCGTGCCGGATCGGACCGTCCGGCACCAGGCCTTCACGGGCCGAACCGCCCCGGACCTGGCCGTGTCGGATCGGCACGGGCCACCGCCGCCACCCGCTCCCGGCTGGCCATCGTCGTCGCGGCCCTCGCCGGGCGCACCGGACGCCCCCTCGGAGCCGTCGCCGCCGAGTGGTTCCTGCGCTACCTGCGGGAGGTGGTCCGTCCTGTGCTGTGGCTGGACGGCGAGGCGGGCGTCGCGCTGGAGGCCCACCAGCAGAACACCCTCGTCCTGCTCGACCCGGACGGCTGGCCCGTCGGCGGCCGCTACCGCGACAACCAGGGCTACTACTTCCGACAGTCCCGTCACGGCGACCTCGACGCCCTGCTGCCCGGCATCGGCTCCGACAGCGACACCTTCGTACCCGACGAGGTCGCCGACGAACGCTTTGCCTACTACCTCGGCATCAACAACGTGCTGGGCCTGATCGGAGCCTTCGGCTCCCAACGCCTCGCCGACGAGGAGCTGTTGCTCGCCGCCTTCCGCCGCTTCCTCCAGGACGCCGCCCGGGGACCGCACCGGCTGCGCAGCACGCTTCCCGACCTCCTGCTCGACTCACCCCGGCTGCGCTGCAAGGCCAATCTGCTGACCCGCCTGCACGGCCTGGACGAACTCGCCGGGCCGGTGGACACCCAGTCCGTCTACGTCACCATCACCAACCCCCTCCACCTCTGATCATCCGCTTGGGCGCCGGTCCCCGCCCGTGTCCGTCACGGGCTCTCCCCCCGCCCTTCGTCGCCGAGGAACCCGCCCCCTTGGAAGGAGCCTCCTGTGCCCGCCGCCGACATCCGCGCCGCTACTCCCGCCGCTTCCGAGACCACCCATGCCACCCATGCCGCGGATGTCGAGGAGACGCTGGAGCTGCGCCTGCCCTTCGAGTACCTCGACGCTCTCGCGGACGAGGGGCCCGCGACGGGAGGCGAGGACCTGCTCGACCACGTCGGCGAGTGGGGGCCCGTCGTCACACCGGCGGGCGTCTTCCAGCTCGCCCCCGTCAGCGTCGAACGGGACCTGACCCTGGTGGCCCGCTGGATGAACGACCCGGCCGTCGAGGCCTTCTGGGAACTGGCGGGCCCCGAGGCGGTCGTCGAGGAGCATCTGCGCCACCAGCTCCACGGCGACGGCCGCAGCGTCCCTTGCCTGGGACTGATGGAGGGAACACCGATGAGTTACTGGGAGATCTACCGGGCCGATCTCGACGAACTCGCCCGGCACGCCCCCGCTCGGCCGCACGACACCGGTCTCCACCTCCTCGTCGGAGACGCCTCCGACCGTGGGCGGGGCCTCGGCAGCGTCCTGCTCAGAGCAGTCGCCGATCTCGTCCTCGACCACAGACCGGCCTGTGCCCGCGTCCTCGCCGAACCCGACCTTCGCAACACCTCGTCCATCGCCGCCTTCCTGAATGCCGGCTTCGTCTTCTGCGCGGAGGTCGACCTGCCCACGAAGCGGGCCGCACTCATGGTCCGTGACCGGACCCTGCGCCATCTGCTGTGACAGTGCGCACTGGAAGTCTCACCAGGCGTAACGCTGCGACTCCCGGTCGAGTTCCCGCCCGCGTCGAATGCGCCACCTCCTCCGGAGGCGACCCGTGCTGGGCTGCGGCCCGTCCTCCGGCGGCCGCCCGTCCGCCGTTGATTCCCCGCCCGTCACTTCCTCCCGCCCAGAGGCCCAAGGTCTTGATCCGTACCCTCCGCACCTCATCGACCCGTCGTTTGTCAGTCCCTCGCCGTAGGGTGGTCGCGCTATGACGAAGCCCTCCCTCCCCGAACTCCTGCACGCTGCCGTCACCGCCGTCGGCGGCACGGAGCGCCCCGGCCAGGTGGCCATGGCCGAAGCCGTCGCCGAAGCGATCGACGACGGCTCCCATCTGCTCGTCCAGGCCGGCACCGGCACCGGTAAGTCGCTGGGCTACCTCGTGCCCGCGCTCGCGCAGGGAGAGCGGGTGGTCGTGGCCACCGCGACCCTCGCGCTCCAGCGGCAGCTGGTGGAGCGAGACCTGCCGCGCACGGTGGAGGCACTGCACCCGCTGCTGCGCCGTCGCCCGGAGTTCGCGATGCTCAAGGGCCGGTCGAACTACCTGTGCCTGCACCGCCTGCATGAAGGCATGCCGCAGGACGAGGAGGAAGGCCTCTTCGACCAGTTCGAGGCGGCGGCCCCCACCAGCAAGCTGGGGCAGGACCTGCTGCGGCTGCGCGACTGGGCCGACGAGACGGAGTCCGGCGACCGGGACGACCTGACCCCCGGCGTCTCCGACCGGGCCTGGTCCCAGGTGTCGGTGTCGTCCCGGGAGTGCCTCGGCGCCTCGAAATGCGCCTACGGAGCCGAGTGCTTCGCGGAGATGGCCCGCGAGCGCGCCAAACTGTCCGAGGTCGTCGTCACCAACCACGCCCTGCTCGCGATCGACGCCATCGAAGGCGCTCCCGTACTCCCGCAGCACGAGGTGCTCATCGTCGACGAGGCGCACGAACTGGTCTCCCGGGTCACGGGGGTCGCCACCGGTGAACTCACGCCGGGCCAGGTCAACCGTGCGGTGCGGCGCGCCGCGAAACTCGTCAACGAGAAGGCCGCCGACCAGCTCCAGACCGCCGCCGAGGGCTTCGAACGGCTGATGGAACTGGCACTGCCCGGCCGTCTGGAAGAGATCCCGGAGGACCTCGCGTACGCCCTCATGGCGCTGCGCGACGCCGCCCGTACGGTCATCTCCGCGATCGGCGGCACTCGGGACAAGTCGGTGCAGGACGAGGACGCCGTGCGCAAGCAGGCCCTGGCCTCCGTGGAATCCGTGCACGACGTGGCGGAGCGGATCGTCAACGGCTCCGAGTGGGACGTCGTCTGGTACGAGCGGCACGACCGCTTCGGCGCCTCGCTGAGGGTGGCGCCGATGTCCGTGTCGGGCCTGCTGCGGGAGAAGCTCTTCGCGGACCGCTCCGTGGTCCTCGCCTCGGCGACCCTGAAGCTGGGCGGCGACTTCAACGGCGTGGGGGCGTCCCTCGGGCTCGCCCCCGAAGGCACCGAGGGCGAGGACGTGCCCCAGTGGAAGGGCATCGACGTCGGCTCACCGTTCGACTACCCCCGGCAGGGCATCCTGTACGTCGCCAGGCATCTGGCGCGTCCCGCGCGCGACGGCGACCGCGCCGACATGCTGGACGAGCTGTCCGAGCTGATCCAGGCCGCCGGCGGTCGCACGCTTGGCCTGTTCTCCTCCATGCGGGCGGCCCAGCTCGCCGCCGAGGAGCTGCGTGTCCGTATCCCCGAGTTCCCCATCCTCCTGCAGGGCGAGGAGACTCTCGGCGAACTGATCAAGAACTTCGCGGCTGACCCGGCGACCTGCCTCTTCGGCACGCTGTCGCTGTGGCAGGGCGTCGACGTCCCGGGCAGTAGCTGCCAGCTCGTCGTCATGGACAAGATCCCGTTCCCGCGCCCCGACGATCCTCTGATGAGCGCTCGCCAGAAGGCGGTCGAGGACGCCGGGGGCAACGGCTTCATGGCGGTGGCCGCCACGCATGCCGCGCTGCTCATGGCCCAGGGAGCCGGGCGTCTCGTACGGGCGTCGGGGGACCGGGGAGTCGTCGCGGTCCTGGACCAGCGGCTGGCCACGGCTCGCTACGGCAGCTATCTCAAGGCGTCCATGCCCGACTTCTGGTACACCACGAACCCCGACCAGGTCCGCAAGTCCCTCGCGGCGATCGACGCGGCGGCGAAGCTGAAGGAAGAGTAGGGACGCGCGGGAGCACGCTGGACAGCGGGCCAGGGTTGCCCCGACGGGCGGTGGGCCGGGCTGCTCCGACGCCGGGAGGGCGACCCACCGTCCGCACACCTGCGGTCCACTCCACTCCGGGCGTGAACCGCATATCCGTCCCGGCAGCTCACCGGCACGTGTCCGCGCAGCACAGGGCCCCGGAACCGGCGCAGGGATCCCGGGGCCCAGTCAGGGAGGGCGGAGGAGGTGAACCCGCCCGTCACCGTGCTCAGACGCGGCGCAGTACGGCCACCACCTTGCCAAGGATGGTCGCGTCGTCGCCCGGGATCGGCTCGTAGGCCGCGTTGTGCGGGAGGAGCCAGACGTGGCCGTCCTCGCGCTTGAACCGCTTGACGGTGGCCTCGCCGTCGAGCATGGCGGCCACGATGTCGCCGTTCTCCGCGACCGGCTGGCGGCGGACCGTCACCCAGTCGCCGTCGCAGATCGCGGCCTCGATCATGGAGTCGCCGACGACCTTGAGCACGAAGAGCTCACCGTCGCCGACGAGCTGGCGGGGGAGCGGGAAGACGTCCTCGACGGACTCCTCCGCCAGGATCGGGCCGCCGGCGGCGATCCGGCCGACGAGCGGCACGTAGGACGCGGCGGGCTTGCCGGTGGTGTCCGTGGGCTGCACCGGGGCGGCCTGGTCGGAGCCGCGCACCTCGTAGGCCCGCGGGCGGTGCGGGTCGCGGCGCAGGAATCCCTTGCGCTCCAGTGCCATGAGCTGGTGCGCGACGGAGGAGGTGCTGGACAGGCCGACCGCCTGGCCGATCTCCCGCATCGACGGCGGGTAGCCGCGCCGCTGGACGGAGTCGCGGATGACCTCGATCACGCGGCGCTGACGGTCGGTGAGTCCCGAGCTGTCCGCCCGGATGCCTGGAGGTCGGCCCGGCAGGGAGCGCTTGTGTCCCTCCGGACTCGTGGCTTCGTTCATCGCGTGCACCGGCTCGATTCGGCCCTGGGAGCGGTCCTGGGCAGTGATGGTGGCACTGTCTGCGGTGGTGGTCACGTCGGCCCCTCTCGATGGTCTCCCTGCTGGACAACGGTAGTTGCTTTCGAAAGGTTGCGCCAAACACACGTTCGAGTGAAAAAGCCTGGATGGCCTGACTCGATCATGTCTTGGGGTGTATAGCCGACCTCGCGCTCGGCGGCCGGAAGGGGCCGTTGTCATACTCTTCACCGCCGAGATCGCCGCCCCGCCGAGTTTGTCGCCCCAGTCTGCCATCCGCCGGACCGCACGCAGGGCATCGACTCCACCTCCCGGCGGGAGCCCCACGTCTCCTCCGTGCGGTGCTCACCGCATCTCCGTGACGCGCCGGGCAGGGCTCGCACACCGTGCCGCACCCGGGCTCTCCGTGTGCGTGGCCGGGGCGTTCTCGCGGTGCTCTCCGTGTGCGTGGTCGGGTCGTTCTCGCGGTGCTCTCCGTGCGCGTGGCCGGAGTTCTCGCGGTGCTCCCTGTGACCGTGGGGATGCGTGCTGTGAGAGTGTGCGGTGCGACACGCGCTTTGGCCTGGGTGTATGGGCCAAGCCCTAGATGTAGTGGTTGGATGGCGGCAGCAGCCCAGAAGTTGTGGTCCCCCGTGACTTCGGACCTTCCGGGATCGCCTATGCTTGGGGCTGCTTCGAGGGGCCCGTGAGGCCTCGTGAGGCTATTGAGTCTGCTGTGAGGAGGGTTGGAGTTCATGCACTGCCCCTTCTGCAGGCACCCCGACAGCCGTGTCGTCGACAGCCGTACGACGGACGACGGCACGTCGATCCGCAGGCGCCGTCAGTGTCCTGACTGCTCCCGTCGTTTCACGACGGTGGAGACGTGCTCACTGATGGTGATCAAGCGGTCCGGGGTCACCGAGCCGTTCAGCCGCACCAAGGTCATCAACGGGGTGCGCAAGGCGTGCCAGGGGCGGCCGGTCACCGAGGACGCGCTCGCCCAGCTCGGCCAGCGCGTCGAGGAGGCCCTGCGGGCCACCGGGAGCGCCGAGCTGACCACGCACGACGTGGGGCTGGCCATACTCGGCCCGCTGCAGGAACTCGACCTCGTCGCCTACCTGCGGTTCGCCTCCGTGTACCGGGCGTTCGACTCGCTCGACGACTTCGAGGCGGCCATCGCGGAACTCAGGGAAGAGACGGCACGCCGCGCGGCGGACGGCGACCACGCGGACGGCGCGGACGCCCCTTCGGGGGGCCGGGAAGACGCACGCGGGCCGGGAGGGACCGTCGAGGTCCCCGAGCCCGCGCACGCCGCCGACTGACCGACGGGCCGGAACCGGGACCGAGCAACCGGGGCCGGCCGGGCGGCGGCGAGAACAGGACCTGTCACGGGCGGTAGCGAGTGGGCACCCGTGACACATGACAGAACACCATGCCACGGAACATTGTGGCATTTCAGGGCGTTTTCGCCCGTACAGGGAGGCGGCATGACAGAGACGGCGAGCGGCCCGGCACGAGGTTCCCGAGCCAAGGGCACCAAGGCCACCAAGGGGCTGCGCATCGAGCGCGTCCACACCACCCCCGGCGTGCACCCGTACGACGAGGTGGAGTGGGAGCGCCGTGACGTCGTCATGACCAACTGGCGCGACGGCTCGGTCAACTTCGAGCAGCGTGGCGTCGAGTTCCCCGGCTTCTGGTCGGTGAACGCGGTCAACATCGTCACCAGCAAGTACTTCCGCGGTGCCGTCGGCACCGCCCAGCGCGAGACCAGCCTCAAGCAGCTGATCGACCGCATCGTGAAGACGTACCGGAAGGCCGGCGAGGACCACAAGTACTTCGCCTCGCCCGCCGACGCCGAGATCTTCGAGCACGAGCTGGCCTACGCCCTGCTGCACCAGATCTTCAGCTTCAACAGCCCCGTGTGGTTCAACGTGGGCACGCCGCAGCCCCAGCAGGTCTCCGCCTGCTTCATCCTGTCCGTCGACGACTCCATGGAGTCGATCCTCGACTGGTACAAGGAAGAGGGCATGATCTTCAAGGGCGGCTCCGGCGCCGGCCTGAACCTCTCCCGCATCCGTTCCTCCAAGGAACTGCTGTCCTCCGGCGGCAACGCCTCCGGCCCGGTCTCCTTCATGCGCGGCGCCGATGCCTCCGCCGGCACCATCAAGTCCGGTGGCGCCACCCGCCGTGCCGCCAAGATGGTCGTCCTCGACGTGGACCACCCGGACATCGAGGACTTCATCGAGACCAAGGTCAAGGAAGAGGAGAAGATCCGCGTCCTGCGCGACGCGGGCTTCGACATGGACCTGGGCGGCGACGACATCGCCTCCGTCCAGTACCAGAACGCCAACAACTCGGTCCGCGTCAACGACGAGTTCATGACCGCCGTCGAACAGGGCGGCCAGTTCGGCCTGCGTGCGCGGATGACCGGCGACGTGATCGAGGAGGTCGACGCCAAGGCGCTCTTCCGCAAGATCGCCGAGGCCGCCTGGGCCTGCGCCGACCCCGGCATCCAGTACGACGGCACCATCAACAACTGGCACACCTGCCCCGAGTCCGGCCGGATCACCGCGTCGAACCCGTGCAGCGAGTACATGCACCTGGACAACACGTCCTGCAACCTGGCCTCGCTGAACCTGATGAAGTTCCTCAAGGACGACGGTCAGGGCAACCAGTCCTTCGAGACCGAGCGCTTCCAGAAGGTCGTCGAGCTGGTCATCACCGCGATGGACATCTCGATCTGCTTCGCCGACTTCCCGACCCAGAAGATCGGCGAGAACACCCGCGCCTTCCGCCAGCTCGGCATCGGCTACGCCAACCTCGGCGCCCTGCTCATGGCCACCGGCCACGCCTACGACTCCGACGGCGGGCGCGCCCTCGCCGGTGCCATCACCTCCCTGATGACCGGTACGGCCTACCGCCGCTCCGCCGAGCTCGCCTCGGTCGTCGGCCCGTACGACGGCTACGCCCGCAACGCCGACGCGCACAAGCGCGTCATGAAGCAGCACTCCGACGCCAACGGCACGGCCGTGCGCATGGACGACCTGGACACCCCGGTCTGGGCCGCCGCCACCGAGGCCTGGCAGGACGTGCTGCGCCTGGGCGAGAAGAACGGTTTCCGTAACTCCCAGGCCTCGGTGCTCGCCCCCACCGGCACCATCGGTCTCGCGATGTCCTGTGACACCACCGGTGTCGAGCCCGACCTCGCCCTGGTCAAGTTCAAGAAGCTCGTCGGCGGCGGCTCGATGCAGATCGTCAACGGCACCGTCCCGCAGGCCCTGCGCCGCCTGGGCTACCAGGAGGAGCAGATCGAGGCGATCGTCGCCCACATCGCCGAGCACGGCAATGTGATCGACGCCCCCGGTCTCAAGCCCGAGCACTACGAGGTGTTCGACTGCGCCATGGGCGAGCGCGCCATCTCCCCGATGGGGCACGTCCGCATGATGGCCGCTATCCAGCCGTGGATCTCCGGCGCCATCTCCAAGACGGTGAACATGCCGGAGACGGCGACCGTCGAGGAGGTCGAGGAGATCTACTTCGAGGCCTGGAAGCTCGGCGTCAAGGCGCTCGCGATCTACCGCGACAACTGCAAGGTCGGCCAGCCGCTGTCCGCCAAGACCAAGGACGCCAAGGAGGAGACGGCCGAGGAGCCCGCGTCCGCCGTCGAGCCCAAGGTCGAGAAGGTCGTCGAGTACCGCCCGGTCCGCAAGCGCCTCCCGAAGGGACGTCCCGGCATCACCACGTCCTTCACGGTCGGCGGCGCCGAAGGCTACATGACCGCCAACTCCTACCCGGACGACGGCCTCGGCGAGGTCTTCCTGAAGATGTCCAAGCAGGGCTCGACCCTCGCGGGCATGATGGACGCCTTCTCCATCGCGGTCTCGGTCGGTCTGCAGTACGGCGTGCCGCTGGAGACGTACGTCTCGAAGTTCACCAACATGCGCTTCGAGCCGGCCGGTATGACGGACGACCCGGACGTGCGGATGGCGCAGTCGATCGTCGACTACATCTTCCGCCGCCTGGCGCTGGACTTCCTGCCCTTCGAGACCCGCTCCGCGCTCGGCATCCACTCCGCCGAGGAGCGTCAGCGCCACCTGGAGACCGGCTCCTACGAGCAGTCCGTCGAGGACGACGAGGTCGACGTCGAGGGCCTGGCACAGTCCGCGCCGCGTGCCCAGGAACTGAAGGCCGTCGCCACCCCGAAGGCCGAGTCCGAGGCCGCCGCGCCCGCCCCGCAGCAGGCGCACACCAGCGCCGAACTGGTGGAGATGCAACTCGGCATCCAGGCCGACGCCCCGCTGTGCTTCTCCTGCGGTACGAAGATGCAGCGGGCCGGTTCCTGCTACATCTGCGAGGGCTGCGGCTCGACCAGCGGCTGCAGCTGAAACTGGGCGGAATTGCGTCGGATGCAACATACGACGTAGCTGAACCCGAAGCGTGATCTCTGTGAGGGAGGGGCGTCGGCCCTGGGCTGGCGCCCCTCCCTTTTGCGGTCGGTACACCACGACTGCGTTCGGAGAGCGCGCGTCGCGCCGAAGGCGCGAGAAGAGATCGTTCCGGGGGTGCAAGCCCCCTGGAATGACGAACGCCCAGCCTTGTAGGAGGCCGGGCGATCGTTGCAGTCAGGAACGTTGTGTCCTGCGCGGTGTAGGAACCTGCATGACATCACGTCCTGGTCTGCGATGCAAAAGCAACCAGGAAGGGAGTGATGAACATGGCGAACAAGCGTCAGACCAGCAAGAAGGTCGCCTCGAAGGCCAGCAAGCAGCTGAGCAGCCCGAAGGCGACCCCGGCGCAGAAGTCCGTGGCGGCCAGCGCGCTGTCGCAGACGAAGACCGGCAAGACCAAGAAGAAGTGATACCTGGCCGCCCCGGGCCTACACCCGGGGCGGCCAGCCCTGTTTCTGCTGGCCAGGCGTGTCGCCGTAACCGATTCAACGATGTTGCGTTGAATGCAACGTGACTAAAGCGGCTGAATTGGCTGGATCGGCACGTCTGCTACTCGTCGACGGCGTGGTGCACCTTGACCCCGCCCCGGCGATGTTCGCGGCGATGCTGGATGGGTGGGCGACGCAGCAGAGGGCCCGCTTCCTTAAGGCGGACACGATCAAGGCGAGGATTGATCTCGTACGACGATTCGCCCATTTCACCGGGCAGTACCCCTGGCAGTGGCAGGCCCAGGAGGCAGAGGAGTTCATCAGCCACCTCCGGTCTGGTCCGCGGCCGGTGATGGTGTCGACGGCCCGGGGGTACCAGAACGGACTCCGACTGTTCATGGAGTACGTCACGGATGCGCGGTACTCCTGGCCAGCGGTGTGCCAAGAGCAGTTCGACGCAGTGCCCACCCAAATCCTGCACGAATGGAACACGGTGGCGCACGCTTCGGAGTACGAGGGGAACCCAGGCCGGCGGCCGTTGACGTACGACGAGGTGCAATCGCTGCTGGACGCTGCGGACGCAAGAGTCGAGGAGATCCGAGCTCGCCGCCGGAAGGGGGCGGCAGCGGCCATGCGGGACGCCACTCTGCTCAAGACCGTATACGCCTTCGGCCTCCGCCGAAGGGAAGCCTGGGGGCTGGATGTTGTTGACCTGCGGAGAAATCCGAGAGCCGCTGACTACGGCGCCTGCGGGGCGTTGTTCGTCCGCTTCGGCAAGTCATCACGCGGCGGACAGCCCAAGCGCCGGACTGTACTCACCGTCCCCGAAATGGACTGGATTGTCCCCGTGCTTCAGCAGTGGGTATCCGAGGCGCGTCCACTCTTTTCGCCAGAAAGTCACCCTGCACTTTGGGTGACTGAACGCCGGGGCCGACTTTCCTGGCGAGGTATCAACGAAGCCTTCGAACATGCTCGGAATGATGCTGGACTTCCCGAAGTGCTCGACCTGCACTCCCTCCGACACTCGTATGTAACGCACTTGGTCGAATTCGGCTACCCCGAGAAATTTGTGCAAGATCAGGTTGGGCATTCCTATGCTTCCACCACCGCGATTTACACAGGGGTCTCCGACGAGTTCCGGAATCGCCTAGTGCAGCAATCGTTGCAACGGCGGCACGCATCACTCTGGGAGTCGCAGAAATGATCAAGAAGATGGGTTATCGCTGGCACCTACGTCAGATCATGGCAAAGCAAGGCATGTTCCAGACCAGCGACCTGGTGCCGTTGCTCGCGGAGCGCGGTGTGCATCTGTCCCGCGAGCAGGTGTACCGCCTGGTCACTCAGCCGCCGCAACGCTTGTCCATGGATACGCTCGCAGCCTTGTGCGACATTCTTGGCTGCGGTGTTCAGGAGTTGATCGAGGTGACCACCGTTGAGCAATCGGTACGCAAGACCGGCACCGGGCCGTCGAGCGGTACCAGCGCACCTCCTCAACCACGACGGGCCTCGATTCGGCGCCCGGACTTCTCGTGAAACGTCATGAGCGCCTGGACGAGGTTGTTGCCCTCCTCGCCCCGCAACTACCTTCACTGTCATTGTCTGAGCTTCGTGCAGTCGTAGACCGAGTCGCGCCAGAAAAGGCTCTGTACTGGCTACAGGAACACGTTATCGAGCACTCTGACGCCTTGACCAGTGGCAGCGTGAAGCTACCTATGGCCATGTTCCGGCTGCTAACGGAACTGGAGTCCGCAGGGTGCAGAGAAGTGGTCGTCCCGCCATGCGTCAGCTGCGAAAAGCGCCGCGTGCTTCGCTTCACCAACGGCGAAGGAGCACGCATCTGTCAGATGTGCAAAGCCCGCGCGACCGCACTTCCGTGCAGTCGCTGCGGGAAGACCGCACCCGTCAACGCCCGAGACGCCGGCGGCGCCATCTGCCGGAACTGCTACGGCAGAGACCCCGCACGGCACGAGGCGTGCACGGTCTGTGGACGCGCGCGCCGAGTGGCGAACCGCGGCCCGGATGGGAAGCCCTTTTGCGAGAGCTGCTATTCCCGGCCTAAACGGAAATGCGTCTGGTGTGGTGACATACGGCCTGTTAAAGCAAACACTACGGCTGGCCCTGTGTGCTCCAGTTGCTACGTTCATCCTCAGCGCTTGTGTGGTTCCTGCGGCCGTATACGTCGCATCAAGACCCGTGCGCGAGATGGACATCCGGACCTTTGTGGCAACTGCGATCCAGGCCCGACTATGACGTGCTCTTCCTGCGGGCGCGAACGTCCTTGCCTCCGTGTCACGACTGATACCCCGGTCTGTCGGAGCTGTCGGGACCGGCCGCAGCGGACGTGCGCTCGGTGCGCTCGCCAGAGGCCGACAACAGCATGGTGGCCCATGGGACCTGTCTGTGACGGCTGCTACCGCCACATCTGCGTGAACCCAGCTGAGTGTGTCATGTGCGGCGAACAACGTCCGCTGATCGGCATCGACGAACAGCACCGCCAAGTCTGTGGCCCCTGTGTAGACGTTGATCTGACCTATCCCTGTTCCACATGCGGCAACGCAGGCGATATTTACAGGAATGGAGAGTGTGCGCGATGCGTTCTCCGGGATCAGCTGAATGAGCAATTTGGCCCCACTGAAGGTACGCCGCTCCAACCTCTCATCAGTGCTCTCGCCGCAGTAGAAAAACCGCGCTCGGTCTTGCTCTGGATGCGGAGGAGGAATAGCGGAGCAGCCATGCTACGGGACCTTCTCATCTCGGGATACTCGGTAACACACGAACTGCTCGACACGTTCCCGGGCCGTCAGGCGGCAGTTCACTTAAGGCAGTTGCTAGTCCATGTCGCTGTTCTCCCGGAGCGGGACGAACACGTGGCAGGAATGGAACGCTGGCTACAGAACTACTTGGCCACCGTCGCAGCCCAGCGCCGGAGTATCCTTCAGCCCTACGCGCAATGGGTTGTACTACGGCGAGTTCGACACCAGGCGAGCGCCAGAGGTAACACGACTTCCACCATCAAGTACGCCCGCACGCAAGTCTCCGTGGCTCACGCATTTCTGGAGTGGATCGAAGGGCAGGGGCTCTCCTTGGCGGATGTTCGGCAGCCACACTTGGACCAGTGGCTTGCTGCTGGCGCGAGCACACGGTGCAACCTGCGTGACTTCCTGCGATGGGCTCGGCGATGCCGTCTCATCTCCGACCTCCACGTCCCCTGGCGGCCCGACGGGGAGCCCTCCAACTTCCTGGACGAGGACGAGCATCTGGCCTTGCTCCACCGATGCGTTCATGACTCTGGCCTGCCGCTGGACGTTCGGTCAGCGGGGGCCCTGACGCTGCTCTACGGCATGCCCGTAACTCGCATCGTTCAACTGGTGCATCAGGACATCCAGGTCCGCGAGGGCAACGCCTATATTCAGGTGGGCAGGCACCCGCTGCTGCTGCCGCCCGCACTAGCCAGACTGCTCAACGAGCAGATGGAAAAGGCGACATCGCGGTCCCTCGTGGGGCGCCTAACTCCTAGAGCCGCTAGCTGGATCTTCCCAGGAGCTCTCGCTGGCCGTCCCATTGACGGCCCCAAGCTCTCGGGGCGACTGCTGCGGCACGGGATCGACGTTCGCGCTTCTCGCAACACTGCGCTGATGGCATTGGCCTCAGACCTTCCCGCACCGATCCTGAGCGAGATGTTAGGCATCCACATCAACACAGCCGTCGAGTGGGTTGGTCATGTGAAACGGGACTGGGCCGCCTACCTGGCTGCGCGGGGAGGGGAATGAGGACCTCGACATTTTCAGCCAGGGGAATAGTGCACGTCGAGAGTAGGTTCCCGGCCGCCAGTATTCCGGGCGCCGCTGAGGAATAGATTGCCTGGTCAGGGCGGTGGAGTCGGTCTTGCGGCTCCACCGCCTTCGGCGCATGTGACGCCTGGCTGTTGTGTTTGATGCAACGCGTCGCCGCGTCGAGGGCTTGTCGCTGCGGTCGCTGTCGTGGCATCCTCCGGGACATGATCAAGAGAATCGAGTCCCCCGTCCGCCGATGAGCGAGACGACCGGGATATGACTGCCCGGATCACCGACAACACTGTTCGACCATGCCCTCCGGCTGCATCAGTTGGCTCCGGGGGAGCCGCTTCATCGCGACGGGGAGCCGTACCCCGACGACAGGTCGCACCGTCACCGGAATAGCCCGCGAACACCTGAGGACCGGAACTCGGTCGGCAAGGATGCGGCGTTCATCCTCGATGCACATTTCGCGTGGGCCTCTGCATTTCCGGGTGAATTGGCCGATGCCTTCCACGACGTCTACATCCCAATCCACCCCAACGAGCACATCGCCGCTGCAGCCGAGCAGGCGGACAGAGAGCGCGTTCGCCAAACGGGCCGCTGGCTGGTGCGACATGGCACCGACCGATGCTCGGTCACCGTGGGACTGGGGGCCCTGCTCGCTGCCGTGGGAACAGTCGATGACATCCCGTTGATTCAAACGATCGGACTGCTCTCCAACCGCTTCGGGCCACTGGCGGCGCATGCTTTCGAGAGTTGGCCAGGAGGAGTGGAGGCCCTGTTCTGGCTTGCCGAGCGAGTCACC